>NZ_JBIURS010000025.1:0-131764 GCF_044740965.1 Streptomyces sp. NPDC088252
TCCGCACCCCCACAGACGTGACCGCCTACCTCGAAAAATACGGGACCGAACCCCCGCAAGAGACCAAACCCGCATGTTGATTCTCTGCGAGCCCTAAGAGGACGTTAAGTCCGTTTCTGGTAGCGGCCGCGTCCGGGTTGGTCGAGGAGTCCCTGACGGACGAGTCGTCCCAGTCGGGAGCGGGTGACGTTGATCGAGGGCTCGTCGGTAGGCAGACCGAGGAGTTCGTGTAGGTCGCGAACCCGGAAGACCCGTCCGGGATGTTCGTTGAAGGCGGTCACGATGCGCTGGTAGACGGTGGCGGTGGTGGTCTGCGCGGGGGTCGGTTCGTGGTCGGGCAGGGTGAGGCCGTCGATGACCTTGCGGGTGGCGGCGAGCTCGGCCAGGCGGGCTTCGGTCTCGGCGAGGGCGGTGGTGAGCCGCTCGATCTGTTCGCGCAGGTGGTCGGCGCGTGCGGCGGTCTCGTCGTGTTCGGTCTGCAGCAGCCGCAGGAGTTCGGTGACGTTCACACGGCCAGCTCGATCTCGTCGCGCCAGGCGGGGCTCGGGACGGTGAGGCGGCGGAGCATGCCCGCGGTGGAGGCCCAGTAGACGCGGGAGGCGGCGTTGTCGGGCCGGTGGTCGTAGTCGCGGGCGAGGCGCCGGTGGAGCATGAGGGTGCCGTTGACCTGCTCGACCACCCACCGCTTCGGCTGCGGAACGAAGCCCTTGCCCTGGGTGTCGGGGTTGCGGCGGACCACCTCGACGGTGATGTCGTTCACCGCCCCGTGGATGATCACGGCGTCCTTGAAGCCCTGGTCGGCCAGGGCCTTCTCCAAGCGCATCCCGCACCGTTCGGCCGCCTGGTCCAGCAGGGCGATGCCGGCCTCGTTGTCGTGCGCGCTCGCGGCCAGGACCACCACGCCGATGACCAGGCCCAGCACGTCGACGGCGAGTCCCCGCTTCCTGCCCGGCGTCTTCTTGTTCGCGTCCAGTCCCGTCGTCTCCTTCGGCACCCCCGCCGCCACGCGGACGGACTGGGCGTCGATGATCACCAGGGACGGGTCCTCTAATCGCCGGGCCCGCTCCCGTACCTAACAGCGCAGGATGTCCTGGATCCGCTGGTCAAGGCCGTCCTCGCGCCACAGGGTGAAGTAGTAGAACACCGCCGACCAGGCCGGTAGGTCGTGCGGAAGAAGCCGCCACTGACACCCTGTCCGGTTCTGGTACAGCAGGGCGTTCACGACCTCGCGCAGGTCGCAGGAGCCCGGGTCCCCGGTCGCCGAGCGCGACACCCGATCCTGCTTCCAGGCGGTGACCAGCGGCTCGATCAACGCCCACTGCCCGTCGGGCAAGTCCGTTGAGTACGGCATCCGTTCCATACCTCGACCCCATCATGCTCACGACACGCGGGTCAGCCCAAGCGACTCCGTACCCACGAACGGGCGACGCCAGATCATCTAGAAACGGACTTAACGTCCTCTAAGACCGGCCGGGCAGGGTGGGGAGGTAGGTGGGCGCCTTGCGGACCGGGGTGGCCCTCTCGAAGGCGTACGCGTAGCTGAGCAGCGTCGCGTCGCTGTAGCGCGTTCCGAGGAAGGAGACGCCGAGCGGCAGCGTGCCCTTGGCGTAGCCGGCGGGCACGGTGATGTGGGGGTAGCCGGCCACTGCGGAATTGCGGGTGGAGCTTTCGAAGGGGGTGGGGTCGAGCGCTTCGATGGTGGGGGTGGGGATGCTGGTGGGGGTGACGATGGCGTCGAGCCGGTGCTCGGCGAGGACGCTGTCGATGGCCTGGCGGGCCTGCCGGGTCGCGGCGTCGCGGTGCTGCCTGTAGGCCGGGGCGTTCACGTCTCCGTCAGTCTTGTCAGCCATCTCGAAGAGTTCCTGGCCGAACTTCGGCATTTCTATAGCGGAGTTCTGCTTGTTGAACTCGATGAGTTCGGTGAGGTTCTTGGGGTGGGGACCTGGGGTGGTGGCCAGGTAGGTGTTGAGGTCGTGCTTGAACTCGGTCAGTACGGCGGGAAGCATGTCCTTCTGCATCATGTCCTTCGAGTCGGCCACGTCAGCGCCCTCGACGATGGTTGCGCCGAGTGCTCGCAGCTGTTGGACGGTCGCTTCGAAGACGCGGTCCACGTCGGAGTCGATGCCGGTGTGGCCCTTGCGCCACACTCCGATGCGCTTGCCTCGCAGGGCGTTCGGGTCGAGTACGGTGCGGTAGTCGGTGGGGAGAGCGGTGTCGGCATCGGCGGTGTCGGCATCGGAGGCGTCCGAGCCGTGGATGGCCCAGAGCGTCAGGGCGGCGTCCGTCGTGTTGCGGGCGATCGGGCCAGCGGTGTCGTGGCGGTTGGTGATGGGGATCATGCCGCTTCGGCTGACCATGCCGAGGGTGGGCTTAACGCCGACGGTGGAGGTGACGCTCGCGGGGCACACGATGGAGCCGTCCGTCTCGGAGCCGATGGTCACCGCAGCCAGGGTGGCCGCGGCGGCGGCCGCGGAGCCGCTGGAGGAACCGCAGGGGCTGCGGTCGAGCACGTAGGGGTTGCGGGTCTGGCCGCCGGTGGCACTCCAGCCAGCCGTCTGCTCGGAAGACCGGAAGTTGGCCCATTCCGACATGTTCGCCTTGCCCAGGATCACGGCGCCCGCGTCGCGCAGTTTCTTGACCAGGAAGGCGTCCTGGGCTGGCTTGGAGTGCAGCAGGGCCGTGGAGCCGGCGGTGGTGGGCTGGCGGTCCGCGGTGTCGATGTTGTCCTTGATGAGGACGGGAATGCCTTCCAGGGGGCCGCGGACTTCACCGGTGCGGCGCAGGTCGTCGCTCTTGCGCGCGAGGTCCAGTGCGTCCGGGTTCACCGTGACGACGGCGTTGAGACGGGGATTGAGGCGATGGATGCGGTCCAGGTATGCCCGGGTCAGTTCCTCGGACGTCAGCCGCTTGCCCTTCATGTCCTCCTGGAGTTCCAGGATCGTGACGCGGTCCAGCCGCTTGTCCAGTCGTCCGTCGCGCTTCCCCCCGTTCTTCGGGGCGGCCGGGGCGGCTCTGTCGGCCGAGGCGGCCGGGCGCGGCCCGTCGTCCGGTGCGCAGGCCGCCAGGGGGACGAGCAGGCAGGCTGCCGATACCGCGATCACCGTGTGCCGTCGCGTGGTTCGAGTGAGCGAGCGCATCAGTTGCTTCTCCGTAGAGGCGAGGGAAGGAAGGCCCTGTGTCCGTACAAAAGAGCCTATGAACGGCGTCTTTTCGGAACGACAGGGATGACTCCCCGTTCGGGAGTGGTGCGGACTACACCTCCTGAGGGGGTGTCCGTTTTCCGCGTCACGCGTGAGGAGGGGGTGTCCGGCTCGCTGCCGGACACCCCCTCCTCAGGTGCTCTCGCCGCTACGGGTCACTTCTTGCCGCTGGTCAGCCACACTCCCAGCGCCGATCCGACGAAGACGACGCCGGTGCCGACCCCGGCCAGGACCCTCGTGGTGCCGGTGTAGTGGGCGAAGGTGCTGACGTAGACCGCCGCCACCGTGGAGACGAAGAGCAGCAGCCAGAGCACGGGCTTCATCAGGGGTTCCTCCTGTTGTGCGCCCCCGGCGGCCCGATGGGCGGCAGGGGGTGGGATCTCTTACGCCGTCTACCTTCTCCCTCCGCCCCCGGTCGGCACATCGGACCGTCCCCCCGAACCGGAGGTGTAGCCCGCTACACCCGTGCAGCGACGGACACGTCGCCGCACGGGACGGCCGTCCGGGACGCGGGTCAGGCGTTCAGGTAGGCAAGCACCGCGAGGACCCGGCGGTGACCGCTGTCGCTCGGCGGCAGGTTCAGCTTGGCGAGGATGCTGCCGATGTGCTTGCTGACGGAACGTTCGGTGATGAACAGGGTCGTGGCGATCGTGGGATTGTCCAGGCCCTGCGCCATCAGCCCGAGTACCTCCCGTTCGCGGGGGGACAGCGCGTCGAGCGGGTCCCGGCGGCTCATCAGCTGGGAGACGACCTCGGGGTCCAGCGCCGTTCCGCCCGCAGCGACGCGCTCCAGCGCGTCCTGGAATTCCTCGATGTGTCCCACACGGTCCTTGAGCAGGTAGCCGATCCCCGAGGCGCCCTGTCCGAGCAGTTCAGCGGCGTAGCTCTCCTCGACGTACTGGGAGAGCACCAGGAGCGGCAGGTCGGGAACGAGTTTCCGGGCCTCGATGGCGGCACGCAGCCCCTCGTCGCGGAATCCGGGCGGCAGCCGGACGTCCAGGACGGCGACGTCCGGCCGGTGTTCCAGCAGGGCGGGGACAATCTCGGGCCCGCTTCCCACGACGGCCACGATCTCGTGCCCGACGTCCTCCAGGAGCAGAATCAGGCCCTCGCGGAGAAGGACGTTGTCCTCCGCGATCACGATCCGCACGGCAGCACCACCTCAATCGTCGTTCCGGAACCGACAGGGCTGTCGATCCTCGTCGTACCGTCCAGGGCGGCGACCCGTCGGCGCACCCCGGCAAGTCCGCTGCCCGAGGCGGAGCCGGGTGCGGCCCCGCCGCACCCGTCGTCCCGCACAACGACGCGCAGCGTGGGGCCGTCGTACCGGAGCGACACCTGAGCAAGGCTCGCGTCGCTGTGCCGGGCGATGTTGGTCAGCGCCTCGGCGACGACGAAGTAGGCGGCCGCCTCGACGGCGGCGGGGGGGCGGCGGTCGGTCTCGGGCAGGTCCAGGGTGGTGGGGATCGGCCGGCCTGCGGCCAGGGAGCGGATGGCTCCGTTCAGTCCCCGGTCGGAGAGGATCGGCGGGTGGATACCGCGGATGACGGTGCGCAGTTGGACAAGTGCTTCGTCCACGGTGGTCCTGGCCTCGAGCACCATTCTCCTGGAACTCTGGGGGTCCTTGTCGAACCGGCGCTCGGCCAGGGCCAGGCGCATGGCCACCGCCACGAGCTGCGCCTGGGTGCCGTCGTGGAGGTCGCGTTCGATCCGTCGGAGTTCCGCCTCGTGGGCCTGGAGGGCTCCCGCGCGCGAGGCGGTCAGTTCCTCGATCCGCCGGCCGGCGCCGGTCCACGTACCGAGCATGATCTCCGCGATCCATGTCTCCAGCTTCACCGTGGCGGGGGCCAGCCAGAAGAAGAGGGCGGCGAAGAGCCAGACACACACCGCGGACAGGACGATCGCCTGCATCCAGGTGGTGAGGGGGGCCGCGAGGAGGGTGAGGGTTCCGCCGGGCAGGGTCCACCACCACAGCGGGATGGAGATCGTCAGCAGCAGACTGAGCAGCACTCCCAGGACGAGGACGGGAAGGACGAGCCCTACGATGCCGTGAACCAGCATCCATGCCACGTCCTTGCGGGTACTTGGGAACCGCAGCAGTTGGAGCGTCCGCTGGTAGGCATTGTCTTCGGGCGTCGGGTAGGGCCGGCGTACGGGGCGGCCGAGAACGCGTTCGGCGCGTCGGCGTTCGACATCGGCCAAGGCGCGCAACGGCCGCACCGCCCACGGAAGGATCGGCGCGAAGATCAGCGAGAAGCAGACGAGCGGCAACAGAACGTAACCAACCAGCGAAGGTAGAGCGGTGGCGAGTCCACCCAGCAGATACCTCGTGGATCGTAGGCTGTGGAGCACTCTTGCCTTCAGGTCCATGGAGCAAGACCGTACTTCACGGGGGTTCCCTTGTCATAAGTGCGCGCTCCACCTGGCAGGTGGAGCGCGCTACACCTCCGGTTCGGGGGAGAGACCGCTGCCGTCTGCTTGGCTTGCGCGATTACGTTCGGTACCCGTTCTGACCGATCGAGGGAACCGAAGGACCCATCATGCAACCGATGACGACGACCCAGGCCACGCCGTTCGCCGTGTCCCTGGAGGAGGTCTCCCAGTCCTATGGCGAGGTGACCGCGCTGGACCGGGTCAGCTGGGGGTTCCGCAAGGGCAGTCTCACCGCGATCATGGGCCCGTCCGGATCGGGCAAGAGCACCTTCCTGCACTGCGCCTCCGGCCTCGACCGGCCCAGCAGCGGAACGGTACGGCTCGGGGATCTGGACATGGGCGGGCTCCGCGAGACGGAGTTGACCCGGCTGCGCCGTGAACGGATCGGGTTCGTCTTCCAGGGCTACAACCTCATGCCCTCGATGGATGTCGAGCGCAACATCACCCTCCCGCTGTCCCTCGGGAACCGCCAGGTGGACAGGCGTTGGCTGGACGAAGTGGTCCACCGGGTGGGGATGGCCGGCCACCTGGCCCGGCTTCCAGCACGTTTGTCCGGCGGCCAGCAGCAGCGTGTGGCGGTCGCCCGAGCGCTTGTCACCCGCCCGGAGATCGTCTTCGCCGACGAGCCGACAGCCGCGCTCGATCCGAGGTCGGCCGAGCACGTCCTGAAACTGCTGCGTGACGCGGTCGACGAGATGGGGCAGACGGTCGTGCTGGTCACCCACGACCCGGTGGCGGCGGCCTGGGCCGACAGCGTCGTCTTCCTGAGCGGGGGCAGGATCGTCGACGAGCTCACGACTCCCTCCGCCGCAGCCGTCCTGGCCCATTGGGGCACGCTGTGAGGCGCGGGATCGCCGCCGGAGTGGCGGCGGCACTGTTGTGCGCGGCTGCGTTGACGGGCGCGTTCGGGGTCCTGCTGGAGTCCGCACTACGGGCGCACGGATCGGCCGACCGCTATGAGCGCGCCGTGGCTGTCGTCGCCGCGAGCCAGCGCGTGGAGACCGTCCGGGACGACCAGGCCGATGCCAGGCCGCTGGTGGAGCGGGCCCGGGTACCGGTATCGGTGACGGACCGGGTACGCGCGGTACCAGGAGTCACAAAGGTGGTCGCGGACGTCTCTTTGCCGGTGGTCACCGCCGACGGGGCCGTGCGGACCGGCCGCGGCTGGGATGCGACCGCGCTCACCGCTGTCGAATTGCGCGCCGGCCGTGCTCCGCAGGCAGAACACGAAGTTGCGGTGGACTCCGGCGGCGGCAGGGCCGTCGGTGACACCGTCCGTCTCCAGGTCGGCGGCAGGGCGCCGGAGCCCTACCGGGTCACCGGCCTGGTGGCCGACCGGTCCGCCGCAGGCCACGACGTCTGGTTCGGTCAGCGCACGGCACAGGTCCTCAGTGGCCGTCCCGAGCGTGCGGACGCGCTGGTCGTGCTCGGCACGGAGAAGACGTCCGCCCAGTCGCTGCGGGCAGCCGCCCCCGGTCTCGTCGTCGCGACCGGCGCGGGTCGCGGCGACGTCGAGAACCCGGAGGTGGCGGCGGCACGACTCGACCTGATCGGCGTGTGTGCGTCGATCGGCGGTGTCGCCCTCCTGGTGGTGCTGCTGATCGTGACGGGTCTCCTGGACATGTCCGTACGGGACCGGACCCGCGAGCTCGCGGTCCTGCGCGCCATCGGTGCCACCCCCCGGCAGGTCCGCCGGGTGATCGTCCGCGAGACGCTCAAGGTCACGGTACCGGCGTCGCTCCTGGGCGGTCTGCTGTCGCTCGGGCTCGGCACCCTGCTGCACCGCTTCATGGCCGAGCAGGGGGTCCTGCCCCCGGGGCTGGGGCTCGCTCTGGGACCGTTTCCTGTCGTCGGTGCCCTGGCGCTCACGGTCCTCACCGCGGTCGGTTCCGCCTGGCTCGCGGCACGACGGGTATCCCGGATCCGGCCGGCCCAGGCCGTGAGCGAGACCTCCGCCGAACCGACTCGGCTACCGCGCTGGCGCGTGATCACCGGCCTGGTGCTCCTGGTCGTCGGTCTCGCTTCGGCTGGCACCGCGTTCGCGTTCGGCGGGCAGGTGGCGACCGCGGCCATGGGCGGACTCGTACTCTCCCTCATCTGGGCGGCGGCCCTCCTGGGTCCCTCGATCGCCCGAGGGGGAATCGTCGTCCTCAGCCCCGTCATGCGCCTCCTGTTCCCGGTCCCGGGCCGGCTCGCCACCGACACGGCCACCGCCGCGGCCGTGCGACTCGCGTCGGTGATCACGCCGATCGCGCTCGCGCTCTCCTTCGGCGCCAGCCAGCTGTTCGTGCAGACCACCGCGGTCAACGCCACCCGGACGCAGGCAGCCGCGGGGCTGCAAGCGGACCAGGTGCTCGTCTCGAACGGGCCGGGCGTGCCCCGGGCCATGTACCGGGCGGTGGAAAGGACGGCCGGACCGGGGACCGTGACCGCGGTGAAACGCACCACCGTGGTGATGTCGGTCGCGGACCAGCTCCAGTCCCTGCCCACCCAAGGCGTGAAGGGCGCACTGTCCAATCTGGACCCGGACGTGAAGGCGGGCCTGCTGAAGGGCCTGCGCGGCAAGAACACGGTCGCGCTCAGTTCGAACGTGGCCAGCGCGGCCAAGGTCGGTTCGACCGTGTCTCTCTGGCTCGGGGACGGCACCGTGATCCGACCCGAGGTGGTGGCCGTCTACGACCGGGGACAGGGCTTCGGGGATGTCCTGCTGCCTCACGATGTGGTCGCCGCCCACGTCACCGACGCGGGCCACGACGACTACCTCCTGGTGAAGGGAGCGGCCGACCTGCGACCGGTGCTCGACCGTTTCCCCGGGACCCGTGCCACGTCCGCCGGACAGTACAGTGCGGCCCTCACCGAGAAGGCACGCCAGCAGGCCCTGCCCGGACTGCTCGCAGTCGCGGCGATCTCCCTGTTCACCCTGATCGGCGTGGTGACCACGCTGGCCGTCGCCACCGCGTCCCGCCGTCGTGAACTGGCTCTGCTCCGGCTCATCGGCGCGACCCGCGGCCAGGTTCTGGCGATGCTGCGGCTGGAGACCTGCCTCGTACTCGGTACGGGGGCCGCCGTCGGCTCCCTGGTCGCGGCGGTGACGCTGCTGACCTTCGGCGGCGCGGTGACCGGTCTGTCCGCGCTGTCGGTGTCCCCCTCGGTCTGCGCGGCCGTACTCGGCACTGTGTTCCTGTCGGGCACGGCGGCTGTCATGCTGCCCGCCCGCCGGCTGCTGCGCCGCCGAAAGTCTCCGCGAATCACGTAGCGGAACCAGGTCCCGCCTCTCTCATGCTTCCCGTCCTCGGGCGGGGGCACGAGCGGAAAGCCGTTCCTTCATGCGCCGCGACCATCACAGGACCAGGCCGAGCCACCGGCAGGCCCGTCGCACCACGACCACCTCTCACTGACCCACTGATGTTGTTCCCCTACCGACAGGAGTTGTCCATGCATGCACGTGTATCGCCGAGGTTCCGTCCCACTCTTTCGCGAGGCGGCCGACGTAAGACCTTGCTCGCCGTGACCGTGCTCACCGGGGCCGTCATGACCACCGGTGCACTGTTCCCGTCCGCGGCCTCCGCCGCCAAGCCGGACCCCGTTCAAAGAAGCCTGAACACCTTGGTGGTCGACGACCAGATACCCTCCGCGTCGGCGAGCGTCGCGGACCGCGAGGGCCGGACGCGTCACTACACCGCGGGTGTCGGCGACCTCAGGACCGGCGCGAAGGTACCCAAGGACGGGCAGGTACTGGCGGCCAGCAACACCAAGGCCTTCACGGCCGTGGTCACGCTGCAGCTGGTCGCCGAGAAGAAGCTCGCCCTGGACGCCCCCGTCGACACCTACCTGCCCGGCCTGCTGCGCGGCGAAGGCATCGACGGACGCCACATCACCATCCGCCAACTCCTCCAGCACACCAGCGGCCTGCCCGAATACCTGGACAAGCGCGCGGTCCTCAAGGATCCGCAGAGGTACTACGAGCCGCGCGAGCTCCTCGACAGCGCCCTCGCGCAGAAGGCCCACTTCTCCCCGGGCGCGAAGTGGGAGTACAACAACACGAACTACCTGGTCGCGGGCCTGATCATCCAGAAGGTCACCGGCCGCCCGCTGGGCGAGGAGATCAACCGGCGCATCGTCGACCGCATCGGACTGCGCCACACCTACTTCCCCACCCCCGGAGACATGACCATCCACGAGCCCCACGCCAAGGGCTACCACCGGGACACAGCCGACTCGCCCTGGCGCGATGTCACCGAACTCGACCCGTCCTGGGGCTGGGCCGCGGGTGCGGTGATCACCACCAACAGCGACCTCAATCGCTTCTACACCGCACTCCTCGGCGGCAAACTCCTGCCCCCGGCCCAGCTCGCCCAGATGCGCACCACCGTCCCCGCAGGCGCCCCGGGTGTCCGTTATGGACTGGGCCTGATCAGCACGCCGTTGCCGTGCGGCGGCGTCTATTGGGGCCACGGCGGAACCATTCCGGGATACGCCACCTTGGGAGGTGTCACGGAGGACGGCCGTGCGGTCAACATCGCACTGACCGCCATGCCGGCCGACAGCGCCACCGAACAGCACGCACAGGCCGCCGTCGAAACGGCCCTGTGCCGCTGAAACCCTCACTGACCCAACCGGAAAGCCCGCACCGCGGCCGCAGACGCCCGATGAGGGCGGGTCAGGCCGGTGGGCGGGCCCCTGCCGCCACCGGCCCTTGACGGTATCGGTCGCCGCTCCCGCTCGCGGGAACGGCGACCGATACCCCGGCGGGCCCGTGCTCACAAGCGTCGCCAGGCCACCAGAGCAACGGCCCGTCCGACATTGCCCCACATCTCGCAAGAGCCCGTATCCGGTCCCGGAGTCGGAATCCGCCACCCTCACCGCCGAGGCGCGTACCGACTCACGCTTCGATCGCTCTTCGCTGTCACGACAGGAGTTGTTCCATGTACGCACGTGTATCGCCGAGGTTTCGTCCCACGCTTTCGCAAGGTGGCCGGCGTAAGGCCCTGCTGGCCGTGACCGTGCTCACCGGAGCCGTCATGACCACCGGTGCGCTGTTGCCGTCCGCGGCCTCCGCCGCCAGGCCGGACGCTGTTCAGAGCAGCCTGAACGCCTTGGTGCTCGACGACCGGATGCCTGCCGCGCTGGCGAGCGTCACGGACCGTGAGGGCCGGACGCGTAACTACACCGCGGGTGTCGGTGACCTCGGGACCGGGGCGAAGGTACCCAAGGACGGGCAGGTGCGGGCGGGCAGCAACACCAAGGCGTTCACGGCCGTGGTCGCGCTGCAGCTGGTCGCCGAGAAGAAGATCGTCCTGGACGCCCCCGTCGACACCTACCTGCCCGGTCTGCTGCGCGGTGAGGGGATCGACGGACGCCACATCACCGTCCGCCAGCTCCTCCAGCACACCAGCGGCCTGCCCGAATACATGGAATCCCCCATCTTCGCGGACTTCCCCGCCGTCCGGTACCGGTACTTCGAGCCGCGCGATCTGCTAGACGGCGCCCTGAAGCAGGAGGCCCACTTCTCCCCGGGCGCGAAGTGGGAGTACAGCAACACGAACTACCTGGTCGCGGGCCTGATCATCCAGAAGGTCACCGGCCGCCCGATAGGTGAGGAGATCGACCGGCGCATCATCGACCGCATCGGACTGCGCCACACCTACTTCCCCAAGCCCGGAGAGACGACCCTCCACGAGCCCCACCCCAAGGGCTACGAACGGGAAGAGGCCGACGGACCTCTGATCGACTACACCACCATGGACATGTCCATGGGGTGGGCCGCGGGTGCTCTGGTTTCCACCAACAGCGACCTCAACCGCTTCTACACCGCCCTCCTCGACGGCAGACTCCTGCCCCCGGCCCAGCTCGCCCAGATGCGCACCACCGTCCCCGCAGAGGCACGCGGCCCCGGCGTCCGCTACGGACTGGGCCTGACCAGCACGCCGCTGTCATGCGGCGGCGTCTACTGGGGCCACGGCGGAACCGCCCTGGGATACCGGACACGAGGAGGCGTCACAGAGGACGGACGTGCCGTCGGCATCGCGGTAACCACCGCCCCGACGGGTGCAGCCTCCCAGCGGGTGGAGGCCGCCGTCGACACGGCGCTGTGCCGCTGACCAGGCAGAGACAGACGGGAAGACGGCCCGCAGGGTCGCCGGCGCGTTCCGGCGGCCCCGGCCCCGTTCCGTGGAAATGTGCAGGTGCCGACCAGCACGCAGGGCGGACGCCGGCACGCCAGATGTACGCCTCCCTCGGACCTGGCGGGGAGCCCCGGGAGATCGAGCCGCGCCGCTCTATCCGCGCCCGGATCACAAGCCCCGGCAGCAGCGACCGGGCCACGGCCCACTCCGCGCCCGTCATGTCCGAGGGATACCGCCGAACACGTCCCCGGAGGCGACGGCCGAGATCTCCCGCCGGCTGAGCGGCATCCAGCCCCTGCTCACCGACGACCCGTTCCGCGCGATCGCCGACGTGGGCCATCCGCCCGCGCCGGCCCTCGACAGCGTCGACTGCTCCTGCCCGACCGCCAGCCCGCGGTGCGTCCATGAGCTGTCCGTCTACTACGACATGGCGCGGCGCATCGACGACGATCCCCGCATCGCTCTTGACGTGCGGGGCTTCTTCCGCGCTTCGGCGGGCGGCGGCCAGGCGCCCGCCGAAGCGACGACGCAGCGCTGGATCGCTCTCAACTCCCTTGATCCGGCAGCCTACTTCACGGCGGCCGATTGACCCGGTCGGCCTGAGGGGGAGCGGTGCGTGCCCGCCCGGCGGGCACGCACCCTCGCGCCGCCCCGACCGGCCGGTACCGGAGGTGGCCTGTACCGCCGCGATCGGGGCGGTTGTACATCCGCTGGCCACCGCCGTCGAGGAGGGCCGGGACCTGTCCTCGATGAGCGGCGTCCTGGTCGGCGCGGCTTACCGTCTGCTGGCGGCCTGACCGCCCGGCTTCACTTCAGGTGCCGGGTGAAGAACTGGGCCGCGGCGTCTCCTGCGAACTGCGGGACGCCGGTGTGCCCGCCCATATTGGCGTGCAGGGACTTCTCCTTGGAGCCGAAGGCGTCGAACAGGTCCAGGGCCGCCTGCCGGTCGTTGCCCTCGTCGTCCCACTGCAGCAGGACGTGCAGCGGAATGGTGACCTGGCGGGCCTCCTCGAACATGGCGCGAGGCACGAAACTCCCGGCGAACAGACCGGCGGCCGCGATGCGCGGATCGACCACCGCCAGCCGGATGCCGATGGAGATCACGCCCCCCGAGTATCCGACCTTGCCGCCGATCTCGGGCAGCGAAAGGAGAGCGTCCAGGGCGGCCTGCCATTCCGGGACCGCCTTCTCGACGAGCGGGAGGACGAGGGCGTCGACGATCTCGTCGCCGACCGGCTCGCCGGCCTCCATCGCCCGGCGCAGGTCGGCGCGGGCCTGCTCGGCGGCGGCCCAACGGGGCCGGTCACCGCTCCCGGGGAGCTCGATGGTGGCCGCAGCGAAACCCTCCGCCGCGGCGCGCCGGGCCCGGGCCACCAGCCGGGGGTACATCTTGCCCAGCCCGAGCGGGGGGTGGCCGAGCAGGATCAGCGGCGCCGGTGCGGATGCGGACGCGGACGCGGGCGTCCACAGGATGCCGGGGATCTCGCCGAGGGTGAATCCGCGCTCGATGACACTGTCGTCGAGGCGTTGTTCAGAAGTGAAATGCATGGTCGTGCCTTTCGGGAGTGCACAGGAATGGCGCTCCCGGACGACCTGTCTATCGTCCGACCGTGACCCCGGAGGAGAGCACCCACGTCGATACTGCGTTCACGGGTACCACCTCCTCGTTCTCTCGCACGGCCTCCGGAAAAGTAGCAGTGGTCACCGTGGTTCGCCAAACGGGTTCTTGCCAAGGCTCCGTGACCGGATGCCGCGGAGCCGCTCACCTCACAGTTCGCAGAGAATCAACGTGTTGCTTCGCGGGATTCGGCTCGTTGTTGTGGTACGAGCGCCTCCGATGAGGTCCGTGATCAACTCGCCGTGAAGCTGGGGGTGTTGTTCCCGCATCTGGACGAGCGGCAGCGGCGGCTGGTGATGGGGGGCCGAGGCCCGGCGGGGAGAACCCCGTCCGAGGACCCTCCGGCGCCTTGCGATCGCACGCACCGGACGTTGCGAGCCGATCGGACTCCCATGGTGCGAGCCCCTCTTGACGACCGCCCGGCCGGCGGGCGGACGCCGGCCGGGGGTCGGGCCTGGTTCCTTCGGGGATCGGCCCGCGGTGCCGAACGAGGCCTGGAGCCGGGGGATGTAGTCGGCGAGTGCCGGTGCCCAGCAGCCGTAGTTGTGACCGCCGTCGCAGGTGGGCGCCAGCGCCGACCAGCAGAGTCTCGCCGTCGCGGGACAGCCTCATCCGGGGCGGCTCCATGCGGTGGCCGGCCAGGATCTGGTTGAGGTCGTCCCAGGTCATCAGTCCGGCGACATCGATCGCGCCGGGTACGTGGCGGTGTTCGCGGTGCAGTGCCTGGGCGAGGAAGTCCTCGCCCAGGCACTCCACGATGGACAGGCGCGTCATCGCGTCAGGGCTCCCGATCCGTCAGTCGTTGCCGTCGCTCTTGCCGGTGCCGCCGCCGTCCGAGGGGATGGCGTTGCGGCCCCGGGCGGCGACGATCGACCTGCGGGAGCGGACCAGGCCGCCGGCCTGTGGCCCGGACGTGGCGGGCGGGGGTGTGGCGGGACTCTGCATGGAATCCTCCTGTGGGCTGGTGGCCGGGCCCTGGACGGCACGGCCACGGACACCGCCAGTACAGCCGCGAACCATGCGGGCGATAACCCCGTGATGGGGCCCCCACGGTGGGTATGGTCGTTGGGCTGACACACTGTCATTCCACGAGCGTTCTGGGGGACTTGTGGACGACTTACCGCCGTCACCCGCCCAAGTGCCGCACCGCTTGCTGACCAACCCGGCGTTCGTCCGGGCCCTGCGCGAACCGGGATCTCCTTCAACCGGATCGCCGAAGCGTGCGCGCTGAAAGCCGAGCGGGTCAGCCAGATCGCCCGGGGCACCACAGCTGTCACCGCCCTCACGACTGTCGAGCGAATCGCCGGCGGACTGCGCATTCCCGGTGCCCTACTGGGCCTTGCTGCGCAACCCTGGGAAGACACCGCCGTTCTCAGCACGGAGTCCGACCATGGAGAAGATCCGATGAAGCGCCGCAACCTGCTGCGTGGCGCGCTGGCCGCCGGCCTCACCGCTCCGGCCCTCGCCGCGCTCACCGCCGCCCGGACCGACGTCGACCAGACCCTCTCCCCCGAGGCTCCCCAGGACCTGGCCGACCTCGAGGCCGCAGCCGAGAGCTACGGATACGGCTACCACGGACAGGCGCCCACCCGTGTTCTGGCCGACCTGGTCACCGACTTCACGACCCTGCGCCCGCTGCTCACCGTCCCGCAGCCCGCACCCGTCCGGGCCAGGCTGTGCCGAACGGCCGGGCAGATGGCCGGGATGACCGCGATCGTCTTACATGATCTGGGCAGCCGCCGGGAGTCCCGTGCCTGGTTCGCCACCGCCGCCCGGGCCGCCGCCGAATCCGGCGACCAGCAGCTGCACGCCTGGGTCCTCGCCCGGGAGGCGATGGTGCCGCTCAACTACGGCGCTCCGAGGGCAGCGGCCGACCTCGCCGACCAGGCCCGGAGGCGGCCGGCACCCGGCCGACCGCCGCCGCGGTGCTGGCGGCCGCCGTCGCCGCCCGCACCTACGCCCTCAACCACCAGAGCGAGCAGGCCCGCGCCGCGCTCACCGCTGCCGACGCCCTCATGAGCCGGCTCCCCGAGTCCGAGCGGTCGGACACCTGGCTGACGTACGACGAGCAGAAACACCACGTCCACCTCAGCCACGCCTTCACCACCCTCGGGGACACCCGTCGCGCCCGGGAGAGCCAGCAGCGCGCCCTGGAACTGTCCGCGCCGACCAGCACCATGACGCGCACTCTGCTGAACATCGACGCGGCGGCGTGCTCCCATCACGACGGCGACACCGAGCAGGCGTGCCGCCATGCGGTCGACGCCCTGACGGCGCTGCCCGCGGACTATCGCACCGGCCTGGTCCGCCGCCGCGCCCTGGACCTGTTCGAGGCGATCCCCGCCCAGCACCACCGCGAGCGCGCTGTGCGGGAACTACGCGACGTCGTAGCCGGCTGACCGCGACCGCTCCCACAGCGGGCGGGCACGCCCGGTTCCCTCGCAGTGGAAGCACTGGCCGCCCCCTGGTGTGCTGCGGGCACCGAGAGTGCCAAGGGAGTCCCGCAGGAGCTGGGTGAGGCCTGCGACGTGGCCGGTGTGCAGCGCCAGTTCATGCCGCTTGCCGACCATGACCTCCAGCACGACGTCGGGCACGAGAGCGAAGTCGCCGATCCGACTGCCCCCGGCGAGGCCGCGCGTCACCGTATCGATCAGGTCGTGAAGGTGGCCCATCGTCTTTTTCCCGGACAGTCCCACCCGCGCCGCGAGGACGAGATCGTCCGGCTCCGCGATCGACAGCAGCGCCGACGGCCGCTCGAACGGCACGCTGTGGCCGACCGGCTCGGGGTGGGCTGCGTGGAGACGGGCCATCGCGTACCACAGGTCTCCCGGGTAGCCATAGTTCGCCGGCGTCGCTTCCTTCTCTTGCTGCTTGCTGAGCCTCATGGCTGCCTTCCGGTTGATGGCATCGGAGCACCTGAGTACGCCGTGGCCAGGGCGCAGTGCGCGCCGTGGCCCTCGTCATCCCGCCAGGCGGCGCGGCGACTTCGGGAGCCGTCCCGCCGGGCGGGCGGTCACCGGCGGCCCGGCGTCTGTCGCCTCCTCGATGGCGGGCGGCTCGGTCGGCGCTCGCAGTGGCGCCCGGGCGGGTGATTTTCCCTCGCGTACGCGGGCGCAGTTCTAGCGGTACGCGTCCAACTTGCCCATTTTCAAGGAGTATTGACAGCTTTTCATGTGTTCTGCCATGTTTTGTTCGCCGCTTCCGGCGAACGAGCGAGAGGTGATCTCATGCGACGAACCGAGTGCGACGCGAGCCAGGCCGCCAAGCGCCTGGAGGTGCCCGCAGCCACCTTCCGGTGGGCGCGGCACACCGGCCTTGTCCCCGAACCAGACGCGTCCTCGTGGCAGTGGTCCCGGGCCGCTGTGGAGGCGCTGGACGCCGACGCCCTCCGGGCCGCGATGCCCTCCCCGCCCATCTCCGGCGGCGCGGCGGCCGACCGGATCGCCGACGCACTCGGCACCCCGAACGTGATCGGCGAGAAGGCGAACGTGACGGCCTTCGTGGTCCGGCGGTTCGTCGACCGCGGCCTGCTGGTCGACCTGAGCGCGAACCCGGACGGGACGCTGCACCGCCCCGGCCAGGTCGCGGAGGTCTGCCAGCGCGAGGACCTGGCGGACCTGGTCGCCGCCGACACCCCGCTCGGGCCTGAGCAGGCCGCCACCCGGCTTGGGGTGCGCAGGGTTGAGTTCGATTGGATGGTGCGGCTCGGTTGGGTCCGCTCGCCGCAGTCGATCGAGGTCCGCTTCGGCACAAGCCGGGCCGGGGCCGTCGACGTCGCGCTCCACACCACGGCGTCCGTCGACGCCGTCGTCCCCGCGCACCCGGAGGTCGACTGGCAGCAACTGCGCGCGATGGAGAAAGGCCGGCGCTCCCCACTCGCTGCGCTGGCGCAGCAGGCCGCCCCGGCCTGACCGACGCGGTGCGGTCCGCGAGGACGCTCTCCCACGGCTGTTGCGTGGGGAAGCGTCCTCGTCTCCGGCAGGTCTGCCTCAGCGGCCCGCCGGTTCGGGGTATCGAGCCCGGCGCCGGTATGGGTCGTCGACGCCGATCTCCTACCAGGGCTCGCCGCGCTGGAGCCGGGGCGGGGTGTTCACCCAGACCGCGACGGTGATGCCCTTCACGTCGGCGGCGAGCGCCTGGAGGCGGTTGTCGAGCAGGTGCTCTTCCTTGCCCGCCAGGACGACGTGCAGCCGCGGGAAGGTCTGGGAGCGGGTGTAGCGGTGGCGCTGCCAGAACGGGTACGTTCCGCCGATCGTGCCGCGGGCGCCTTCCCAGACGCGGTGCCTGGCGTAGTGCTCGTAGTCCCAGACCTCCTTGGCGAGCCGGGCCTGCGACATGGTGCCGTTGTCGAGCTCGAAGAGGCGCGCCTCGCTGGTCTTGGTCGGCAGCGCGAGGACGGCGTCGGTGTTGAAGCTCAGACCGGTCTCCTTGATGGCGTGGTTGACCTCCACCTGCCAGTCGGTCAGATACTTCCGGCCGCCGAAGGCCAGGATCATGTCCGTCACCGCGACGCCGTGCGGACCGAACCCGGCTCGAACGGCCTTCGCTCCGGTGCCGGCCTTCGGTCGGGGAGGCAGTTCGTTGCCGTCGGCCAGAGCCTTCTGCCCTTCCCGGGTGAGGTTCCAGATCTGGTGCTTGCCCACCTTGCCGTTCGTCTCCGCCAGCCCGAACTCCGCCAGCCTCTTCATCGCCCTGCGCACGTACGACCGCCGACCGTCGCCTGAATCCGACTGCGCCTGCGTTCACGACTGCCGGTCAGGCCCGCACCACGGCTGCCTGGGCCTGACCGGCCAGCCATGTCTTCATCACGTGCCAGGCAGCTTGCTCTTCCGCCTCGGTTCCCCACCACCAGGTGAAGGGCGAAGCATCGGACGTCAGCTCCTCCCGCCACCAACCGACGCTGTCAGCCAGGTGACGGCGGGCGACCCGGCTCATCTCCGCCTCCCAGCGGGCCAGCCACGTAGTGACCGAGGAGCTCGCGGTCACACAGCTCTCGAACACCGCACACACAGAGACGGGCGGTGGCTCCGTCCGCAGGGTCTGGGTCCACCATGCCTCCAGGAAACCGGCCACTGCGCCAGCCTGCTCGTCGGGCCACTGCGACCAGCCTGCCGCGGCCAGTCCACGGGCCATGAGATCGGACTCGGCCGTGCCCTCGGCGAGCACCACGACGAGCTGCGGCAGGACCCGTCGAATGATCGCGGGCTGGTCATCCCAGTGGAAGGGATCCTTCTGCGCGATCCGACGGACAAGGCCCTTCGGGAGCGGGACGCCAGGAGTCCGCAGCCGCTCGACCTCACTCTCGTCGAAGCACCGGCCGCAGCCGCTCTCGTCTGCGTGAGCCGTCACACTGCCGAAGGTCTTCGCGACCCTCGCCACCGCTGCGGCGAGGACATCGTCATCTGCAGAAGTCACCGTGCATCCCGTCAAGACCCCAGCAGGCTGCCCCCAGCCGAAGAGGGCGACATTACCAGGCGACAACTCACCCACCGGAACAGGGCGAACGTTGCTTGATGCGGCAAGGGAAAGGCACTTCCGCCGTCCGCGGGGCCGCACGGACGCCTCGCGCGGCCGTCTTCCGGACAACGCACGTCCGTGGGGTGCCTGATGTTCAACTCATGCGGATCGAGGCGATTGCAACCCAGGTGTTGCTTCACCTCTTGACGACGATGGTCCGGACCTTTATTTTCACGCCTTAAACAAAGTCCTTGGAATGCACTCAACACTCTTACCGCACAGCGGTGTTGGGACTGCGTTCCCCTGGCATGAAAGGCCAATCACCCCCCATGGCCAGACCTCTGCTCGCGGTCGCGTCCCTCGCCGCACTCACCCTCTCGGCCGGCCTCCTCATGGCCGGCCCCGCCCAGGCCGCCACCGGCACCATCACCGGACTGGCGGGGAAGTGTCTCGACGTCGCCGGTGCCAGCTCGGCCGACGGCACGGCCGTGCAGCTCTACGACTGCAACGGCACCGCCGCCCAGCAGTGGACGGTCGGCTCCGACGGCACCCTCCGCGCCCTCGGCAAGTGCCTCGACGTCACCGGCGGTTCGACCGCCGACGGTGCAAAGGTCCAGCTGTGGTCCTGCACCGGCGCAGCCAATCAGAAGTGGACCGTCACCGCCGCGCGCGACATCGTCAACCAGCAGGCCGACAAGTGCCTGGACGTCACCGACAGGTCGTCAGCCAACGGCGCCCGAGCCCAGATCTGGTCCTGCACCGGCGCGAGCAACCAGAAGTGGACCGCGCCTGTCGCGGACAGCGGCCCCCCGCCGGCCACGTCCATGGCCGTGGCGCCCTACCTCTACAACGGCTGGGGCAGCCCGCCGAGCCCGACCACGATCACCAACGCCACCGGCGTCAAGTGGTTCACGCTCGCCTTCGTTCTCAGCAACGGCTACTGCAACCCGCAGTGGGACGGCAGCCGGCCGCTCACGGGCGGCGTCGACCAGCAGACCGTCAACACCGTGCGCGCGAACGGCGGCGACATCATCCCCTCCTTCGGCGGCTACAGCGGCAACAAGCTGGAGAGTTCCTGCTCCAGCGCGGGCGAACTCGCCGCCGCGTACCAGAAGGTGATCAACGCCTACGGGCTGAAGGCCATCGACATCGACCTCGAGGCCGACGCCTACAGCAACCCGACGGTCCAGCAGCGCACGGTCGACGCGTTGAGGACTGTGAAGGCCAACAACCCCGGTCTGAAGGTGTACGTCACCATCGGCACCGGGCAGAGCGGCCCCGACACCAGCCTGATCGACCGGGCCGCCTCCTCCGGCCTGGCCGTCGACGCCTGGGCCATCATGCCGTTCGACTTCGGCGGTGCCGGCCGGAACATGGGCAACCTGACCGTGCAGGCCGCCGAGGGCCTCAAGAACGCGCTGAAGAACGCGTACCGCTACAGCGACGACCAGGCCTACCGCACCATGGGCATCTCGTCGATGAACGGCATCACCGACCAGAACGAGACGGTGACGGTCGCGGACTTCCGTACCATCCTCGGCTACGCCCAGCAGCACCACCTGGCCCGTCTGACCTTCTGGTCAGCCAACCGCGACCGCCCTTGCACCGGCGGCCCGGCCGACAGCTGCTCCGGCGTCGGCCAGTCCGCCTGGGACTACACGCGCGTCTTCGCCGCCTACACCGGCTGACCGCATCCCCCATCCACATCGTCCGACCCGTTCGGCAAGGAGGACCCGTGTTCCGACTCTCACGCCCCGCCACCAGATACCTGGCCGCAAGCCTGGTCACCGTGGCGGCGGCGTCCTTCCTCACGGCCGCCCCCGCGGGCGCCGCGACCCCCGCGGACGCCGGCGCGTCCGCCCCGCGCGTAGCCGCCGCCCTGCCCATCGACTGGGCCACCGTCGTCAACGCGGCCAGCGGCAAGTGCCTCGACGCCCGCGCCGCCGGCACCGCCAACGGCACGACGGTTCAGCAGTACACCTGCAACGACTCTACCGCGCAGCAGTGGAGTTTCACCGCGACCAACGGCGGCTACGTACGCATCAACAACCGCAACGACGCCGGCCAGGTCGTGGACGTGACGAACGTGTCCACGGCCGACAACGCCCCGGTCCAGCTGTGGACCTACGGCGGCGGCGCCAACCAGCAGTGGCTGCCCGTCGACGAGGGTGGCGGCGCCTACCACTTCGTCAACCGCAACAGCGGCAAGTGCCTGGACGACCCCGCCGCCTCGACCGCCGACAGCGTGCAGCTCGTGCAGTACACCTGCAACGGCACCGCCGCCCAACGTTTCCAGGTGGCCCCCGTGACCCCGCCCGCAGGATCGGCAGACCTCGGCCCGAACGTGGCCGTCTTCGACCCGTCCATGTCGTCGTCGACGATCCAGAGCAGACTGAACTCGATCTTCAAGCAGCAGGAGACCAACCAGTTCGGCTCCCAGCGCTACGCCGTCATGTTCAAGCCGGGCACCTACAGCGCCGACGTCAACGTCGGCTTCTACACCCAGGTCCTCGGCCTCGGCCTGACCCCCGACGCGGTGACCGTCAACGGCGCGGTCCACGCGGAGGCCGACTGGTTCCAGGGCAACGCCACGCAGAACTTCTGGCGCGGCGCCGAGAACCTGTCAGTCAACCCGACCGGCGGCAACGACCGCTGGGCGGTCTCGCAGGCGGCTTCGTACCGCCGGATGCACCTGCGCGGCAACCTCGCGCTGGACGACGGCGGTTGGTCCAGCGGCGGCTACCTCGCCGACAGCAAGATCGATGGTCGTGTCAACTCGGGCAGTCAGCAGCAGTGGCTGACCCGTAACGCGCAGCTCGGCGGCTGGACCGGGTCCAACTGGAACATGGTCTTCGTCGGCAGCCAGGGCGTGCCCGCCACCAGCTTCCCGAACCCGCCGCACACGACGGTCGCGCAGAGCCCGGTGACCCGCGAGAAGCCCTTCCTGTACGTGGACGGGGCCGACGCCTACCAGGTGTTCGTCCCGGCGGTGCGCACCAACTCCACCGCGACCAGCTGGGCGAGCGGCAGCGCCGCCGGCACCTCGCTGTCCCTGGACACTTTCTACGTCGTGAAGCCGGGCGCGACCGCCGCGCAGATCAACGCCGCCCTGGCCGCGGGCCAGAACATCCTGGTCACCCCCGGTGTCTACCACCTCGACCAGACCCTGCGGGTGACCCGGCCCGACACCGTCGTCCTGGGCCTCGGCCTCGCCACGCTCATACCGGACAACGGGGTCACGGCGATGACGGTCGCGGACGTCGACGGTGTGAAGATCGCGGGCGTCCTCTTCGACGCGGGCACCACCAGCTCCCCCACGCTGCTGGAGGTCGGCCCCCGCGACTCCGCGGCCTCGCACGCGGCGAACCCGACCTCCCTGCACGACGTGTACTTCCGCGTCGGCGGTGCGGGCGTCGGCAAGGCGACCACCAGCCTCGTCGTCAACAGCGCCAACGTCATCGGCGACCACATGTGGATCTGGCGCGCCGACCACGGCAGCGGTGTCGGCTGGAGCAGCAACACCGGCGACACCGGACTCGTGGTGAACGGCGACAACGTCACGATGTACGGCCTGTTCGTCGAGCACTACCAGAAGTACCAGACCGTCTGGAACGGCAACGGCGGCCGGACGTACTTCTACCAGAACGAGATGCCCTACGACCCGCCCAACCAGGCGGCCTGGATGAACGGCTCGACGCAGGGCTACGCCGCCTACAAGGTGGCCGACTCCGTCACCAGCCACCAGGCGTACGGCCTCGGCAGCTACTGCTACTTCAACGTCAACCCGGGCGTGACCGCCGCGCGCGCCATCGAGGCACCGAACAACCCGAACGTGCGCTTCACGAGTATGGTCACGGTCTCCCTCGGTGGCACGGGCACTATCAGCCGCGTGATCAACAACACCGGAGGCCCGTCCAACTCCGCCAACAACGTCGCGAACCTCACCAGCTACCCGTAACCGTCCCGGGTCAGGACGGGCGAAGGTCCCGCAGCCCGGGCTGCGGGGCCTTCTGGCCCCTCTCATGTGTCCGCCTCCTGCGCACCCAGGACGCCGTAACGCTGCTGCGCGCCTACCAGGAGGGCTGCCGCATGACGACATGGGCGCCGCGTCCCCGGGCCGACAACGTCGCCGTGCTGGACGAGGCGATGGACGGGCGTTGTCCGATGGCCGTGCTCACGTACGGCAGCGCTGCATCCACACGATGGCCATCCAGGTGACTCCGGTACGGTCCGAGCAGAGAAGGTCTGTGCTCGAAGACCGGGCACCCGTGCCCCGACCATGGCTTGGGGCAGGGGCGAGCGGGCCGTCCCGGCCGTCGGCGAAGACGTCCTCGCTCCCGGCGCTCGTGGTCCCGTCCGGCGGGGCCCCGTGCACCGGGCTCACCCGCCCGCGACGGCCGGCGGAGTGCGCCTCGGGTCCGGGCGCGGTGCGCGGGCGCGCGCACCGGCCCGCGTGCCGGGGCCCGGCGGTCCGGGTCGAGGTCGGCGGCGGCGCGGGTCGCGCAGGGGCGGACCATACGTCGGCGTCACCGCGCGACGGACCGGGCACGGGCCCCACCGGCGGCGCGGGCTCAGGGGGAGACCCGGTCCTGGAGGGCCGACTGCCAGGCGGGGGCGGGGATGCCGGGCTTGCTCTCGGGGCGCCGGCCGCCCTGGGCGAAGAAGTCGACGAGCGGCAGCAGGGCCGCGCCGACGGTGACGGCCTCCGGGCCGAGGGTGCCGAGGCCGACAGAGGTGCGGCTGCCCGGGTAGCGGAGGGCGTACTCCTTCGCGTAGCCGGTCACGGTCTCCAGGAAGCGGGGGCCGAGCTGGAGTCCGGCCCAGCCGCCGACGAGGATCCGCTCGGGCTGGAAGAGGTTGATGAGGTCGGCGAAGCCCGCGCCCAGATACTCGGCGGTCTCGGCCAGGACGGCGAGCGCGGTCGCGTCGGGCTCCGTCCCCGGGTCCTGTGGGTAGGCCACCGCCAGCATCGCGGTCAGCGCCGTCTCCTCGTCCGCCCCGGACGGGGGCTGTCCGCCCGCCTCCCGCCACCGTTCCAGGAGGGCCTCGGCGCCCGCGTACGCCTCCAGGCAGCCCTGGGCGCCGCAGCGACACCGGCGCCCCCGGACCCGTACGGTCAAGTGCCCCCATTCGAGGGCCCGTCCGGGCCCCATCGGGTCGGTGAGGACGCAGGCGCCGACGCCTGAGCCGAAGAGGACGACGACCGCGCTGCGGGCACCGCGGCCGGCGCCGAACCACATCTCGGCCTGGCCGAGTGTCTTGGCACCGTTTTCGATCCAGTAGGGGACGGACTCGGGCAGGTCGACGGCGGCGCGGAGGAGGCGTTCGAAGGGGACGCCGTCCCAGCCGACGGTCTGGCCGTGCACGACGGCGCCGTCCTCGGCGTCGTGGGCGACGATGCCGGGGACGCCGATGCCGACCCCGATGAGGCGGTCGGCGGGTATGTCCGCGGTGCGCAGCACCTCCGCGATGCCCTCGCGGAGGTGGTCGACGACGAGGTCGACGTCGTAGCGGGCCGTACGGGGTCCCGAGCAGGCCAGCGGACGTTCGGCGCGGGCGAGTTCCGTGAGAGTGAGGTCGAACAGCTCGATCCGCACCCGGGTCTCGCCGATGTCGACGCCGATCATGAAGCCGCTGGCCGGGGTGATCCGGACGAGGGTGCGTGGGCGGCCGCCGGCGGAGTCGACGCTGCCGGCCTCCTCGACAAGGCCGTCGGCGACGAGTTCGGCGACCACGTTGCTGACGGAGCCCGAGCTGAGGCCGGTCGCGCGACCGAGCATGAGGCGGCTCATCGGGCCGTCGAAGTACAGCCTGCGCAGAACGGAGGTGCGGTTCTCGCGCCGCAGGTCACGCACCGTACGGCCAGTTCTTGCGTGCACTTTGGTCCCCGTCTCTGGAGTGGTTCCTTGCAACATACCCGCAGCGCCGGCCTTGACGCGACCTTCTCATGGGGTTTAACTCACATCCTAAATTAAGCCGATGTCGCGGCGAGGCCCCCAGAAGCCCGCCCCCATCGGCACGCCCCCTCGTCCCCGAAAGGGCCCAGGAGCCATGCGCAGAATCAGAGCCGCTGTCACCGGTGCCGTCACCCTCTCCCTCGCCCTCACCGCCACCGCCTGCGGCGGCGGTGAGGGGAGCGAGTCGTCACCGAAGACCCTCACCTACTGGGCCTCCAACCAGGGCGCCAGCCTGGAGGTCGACAAGAAGGTTCTGCAGCCCGAGATCGACCAGTTCGAGAAGGAGACCGGGATCAAGGTCAAGTTGGAGGTGATCCCGTGGTCCGACCTGCTGAACCGGATCCTCACCGCGACCACCTCCGGCCAGGGCCCCGACGTCCTCAACATCGGCAACACCTGGAGCGCCTCGCTCCAGTCCACCGGCGCCCTCCTGCCCTGGGACGCGAAGAACCTGGAGGCCATCGGCGGCAAGGACCGCTTCGTGGACTCCGCGCTCGGCTCCACCGGCGCCCCGGGCAAGGACCCGGCCGCCGTCCCGCTCTACTCCATGGCCTACGCGCTCTACTACAACAAGCAGATGTTCAAGGACGCGGGCATAGCCGAGCCGCCGACCACCTGGGACGAGGTGATCGCGGCCGGCAAGAAGCTCAGCAAGGGCGGCAAGTCCGGCATCGGCGTCGAGGGCTCCAACCTCTCCAACAACATTCACCAGGTCTTCGTTCTCGGCAAGCAGCACGGCGCCGACTTCTTCACGGCCGACGGCAAGCCCGACTTCACCTCCGACGGAGCCGTCGCCGCCGTCAAGCAGTACATCGACCTGATGGCCGCGCAGAAGATCGTCGCCCCTGGCAACGCCGAGTACGCGCAGAACCAGTCCCTCAGCGACTTCGCCAAGAACAAGACCGGCATGGTCCTGTGGCAGACCCCGTCGCAGACCTTCTCCTCGCAGGGCATGGGCCCGGAGGAGTGGGGTGTGGCCCCCGCCCCGGTCCCGTCGGACAAGCCCGGTCAGGGCGCCCAGACCAACTCGATGGTCGCCGGCATCAACCTGGCCGTCTTCAAGAACACCAAGAACCTCGACGGCGCGCTGAAGTTCGTGAAGTACATGACGAGCGACAAGGAGCAGATCCTCCTCAACAAGACCTACGGATCGGTCACGCCGGTCAAGAGCGCCCAGAAGGACCCCGCCTTCGCCGACCCGTCGCTCGCCGTCATCCGTGACACCCTCGCCACCAGCGCGGCGGCCCTGCCGCAGGTGCCCGAGGAGTCGCAGTTCGAGACCGTCGTCGGCACTGCGGTCAAGGAGCTGTTCGCCGACGCCGCCGCCGGTCGCCCGGTCACCACGGAGTCCGTGAAGGCCAAGCTCGAAAAGGCCCAGCAGCAGATGCCCAAGAAGTAGGCCGCCCCACCATGACCGAAACCGCCGTCGCTCACCCGACCGAGCCGGCGGTGCGCAAGGCCACACCCGGAGAGGCACGCGCTCCACGCCGCTCCGGGCGTCGCCGTATCGCACTGCCCTACCTGCTGCTCCTGCCCGCCCTGCTCCTCGAACTCCTCGTCCACCTCGTGCCGATGCTCATGGGCATCGCCATGAGCTTCAAGGAGCTCACCCAGTTCTACATCCGGAACTGGGGCGAGGCCCCCTGGTCGGGTCTGGACAACTACACGGTCGCGATCGACTTCGACGCGCCCGTCGGACAGGCGCTCCTCAAGTCCTTCCTGACGACCTGTCTGTTCACCGTGCTCTCCATGGGGCTGTGCTGGCTCCTCGGTACGGCCGCCGCGATCTTCCTCCAGGAGAACTTCCGCGGCCGCGGCTTCCTGCGGACCCTGTTCCTCGTCCCGTACGCGCTGCCCGTCTACGCCGCCGTCATCACCTGGGCGTTCATGTTCCAGCGCGACAACGGCCTCATCAACCACGTCCTCCACGACCAGCTCGGCATCGGCGACAGCCCCGCCTTCTGGCTCATCGGGGACAACAGCTTCTGGGCCCTGCTGATCGTCTCCGTGTGGAAGGGCTGGCCCTTCGCCTTCCTCACCGTCATGGCGGGCCTGCAGAACATCCCCCGGGACATGTACGAGGCGGCGGCGCTCGACGGCGCCGGCGTGTGGCAGCAGGTCCGGCACATCACCCTGCCGTCGCTGCGCTCCGTCAACCAGGTCCTCGTGCTCGTTCTGTTCCTCTGGACGTTCAACGACTTCAACACGCCGTTCGTGCTCTTCGGCAAGGCGGCGCCCGAGGCCGCCGACCTGATCTCGCTCCACATCTACCAGTCGTCCTTCCAGACGTGGAACTTCGGCACGGGCTCGGCGATGTCCGTGCTCCTGCTGCTCTTCCTCCTCGTCGTCACCGGCGTCTACCTCCTGCTCACCAGCCGCGGAAGGAAGACCTCTGATGTCTGAGCACGCATCCCGGCAAACGGCACCGCGCTCCCCCATGGCGGCGCCCCGCTCCTTCCTCTGGACCCGGCGGATCTTCCTCACCCTGCTCACCGGCTTCGTCGTCCTGCCGGTGTACGTGATGATCTCCAGCTCGCTCAAACCCCTGGAGGACGTCTCGGGGAAGTTCGAGTGGATCCCCTCCGGGCTCACGCTCCGCCCGTACCTCGACATCTGGGAGACCGTCCCGCTCGCCGACTACTTCGTGAACTCGATCGTCGTGGCGGGCGCGGCCACGGTGTTCTCCGTGGCGGTCGCGGTCTTCGCCGCGTACGCCGTCAGCCGCTACACCTTCCGCGGCAAGCGGGTCTTCACGGTGACGGTCCTTTCCACCCAGATGTTCCCCGGCATCCTCTTCCTGCTGCCGCTCTTCCTCATCTACGTCAACATCGGCAACGCCACCGGCATCGCCCTCTTCGGCTCCCGCGAAGGCCTCATCCTCACCTATCTGACCTTCTCGCTGCCGTTCTCCATCTGGATGCTGACGGGCTACTTCGACTCGATCCCGCGCGAGCTCGACGAGGCCGCCAAGGTCGACGGCTGCGGGCCGATCAGCGCGCTGTTCCGCGTCATCGTCCCCGCCGCGTCGCCCGGCATCATCGCCGTCGCCGTCTACGCCTTCATGACCGCCTGGGGCGAGGTCCTCTTCGCCTCGGTCATGACCAACGACACCACCCGCACGCTCGCCGTCGGCCTCCAGGGCTACGCCACCCAGAACGACGTGTACTGGAACCAGGTGATGGCCGCCTCCCTGGTGGTGAGCGTCCCCGTCGTCGTCGGCTTCCTGCTCCTCCAGCGCTACCTCGTCGCCGGCCTCACCGCGGGTGCGGTCAAGTGACGTCCCTCTCCACACCGATCACGAAGAGGTTCCCTGTGTCCGAATCCACCGACTCCCCCACCCCGCTCGACCTGGAGGCCTTCCCTCCGGACTTCACCTGGGGCACGGCAACCTCCGCCTACCAGATCGAGGGCGCCGTGGCCGAGGACGGCCGGACCCCGTCCATCTGGGACACCTTCTCGCGCGTCCCCGGCGCCATCGACAACGGCGACACCGGCGACGTGGCCTGCGACCACTACCACCGCTGGCCCGAGGACATCGCCCTCATGAAGGGCTTGGGTACCGACGCCTACCGGCTGTCGCTCGCCTGGCCGCGCGTCGTCCCCGGCGGCGACGGACCCGTCAACGCTGCCGGGCTCGACTTCTACGACCGGCTGGTCGACGGCCTCCTCGACGCCGGGATCACCCCATCCGTCACGCTCTACCACTGGGACCTCCCGCAGGCCCTCCAGGACCGGGGCCAGGACAGCCACGGCGGTTGGACCGAGCGAGGCACGGCCGAACACCTCGCCGCGTACGCCTCCGTCGTCGCCGACCGCCTCGGCGACCGGGTCACCCAGTGGGCCACCCTCAACGAACCCCTCTGCTCCGCCTGGATCGGACACCTGGAGGGCCGCATGGCCCCCGGCCTCACCGACCTCACCGCCGCCGTCCGCGCCTCCTACCATCTCCTCCTCGGGCACGGCCTCGCCACCCAGGCCATCCGTGCCGCCGCCCCCGGGGCCCAGGTCGGCCTGGTCACCAACCACTCCACCGTCGAAGCGGCCTCCACCCGGCCCGAGGACGTCGCCGCCGCCGCCCGCGCGGACGGCCACTCCAACCGCTGGTGGCTCGACCCGGTCTACGGCCGCGGCTTCCCCACCGACATGCGCGAGCTGTACGGGGTCGAACTCCCTGAGCGGCCCGGCGACCTGGAGACCATCGCCGCGCCCCTCGACTGGCACGGCCTCAACTACTACTTCCCGGTCACCGTCGCGGACGACCCCTCGGGCCCCGTCCCGCACGCCCGCGAGGTCCGCCTCCCCGACGTGCCCCGCACCGGCATGGACTGGCAGATCGACGCGGGCGGCCTGGAGGCCTTCCTCCTGCGGCTCACCGAGGACTACGGCGTGCGGAAGCTGTACGTCACCGAGAACGGCTCCGCCTTCCCCGACACCGTCGGCCCCGACGGCGAGGTCCACGACCCCGAGCGCACCCGCTACCTAGAGCAGCACCTCGCGGCCTGCGCCCGTGCCGTCCGCAAGGGCGCCCCGCTCGCCGGGTACTACGCATGGTCCCTGCTCGACAACTTCGAGTGGGCCTACGGCTACGACAAGCGCTTCGGCCTCGTCCACGTCGACTACGCGACGCAGAAGCGGACCGTGAAGACGAGCGGACGCCGGTACGCGGACATCGTCCGCGCCCACCGGGAGGCGACGGCCGGCTGACGTGAGCGCCCCGTCATGACCGTCATGAAGGCCGCCCCGTCTCAGCCAGGGCGGCCTTCACGAGTCCCGGCGGCCGCCACCCCCTCCCCGGCTTCCGCGCAGGAGCGTCCCATGGCACCCGTGCCGTCCCCTCCCCTCCCCTGGTTCCGACGACGCCGACGCGCTCACCGCCGAACGGCTGCGTCGCGCCCTCCGCGCGGTCGCCCTCCTCCGGGGCACCGACCTCGGCGGCGGGCAGTACAGCTCCGCCCGGCTGCTCGAACTCGACGACGGGCGACCCCTGGTGCTGAAGACCGCCCCCGGCGACCGCCCCCGCCCTCACCCACGAGCGGGCGCTCCCCGGCACCGAGGCGCTCTTCCACCGCCTCGCAGCCGGAGCGGGCGCCCGGATCCCCACCGTCAGGTGGACTCGCGGACGACGAGCACCGGCTCGAAGACCTTCGAGGCGGGCTCGGCGCCGCCGGACTCGATCCGCTCGACCAGGAGCCCCGCCATCGCCGCCGCCATGACCTCGACCGGCTGGCGCACGGTGGTCAGCCGGGGCCGCGCCCGGCGGGCCGCCACGGAGTCGTCGAAGCCGACGACGGCCACCGTTCCGGGGACGTCGACCCCGTGTTCCCGCAGGTACTGGCAAGCGCCCCGGGCCATCAGGTCGTTGGCGGCGAACACGGCGTCGGTCTCCGGGTGCTCCTCCAGGAGCCTCGCCATGGCCCGTCGGCCGCTGTCGACGGTGAACCGCCCCCGTACGAAGGGGACCGACGTCACCCCGTGGGCCACGAACACGTTCCGGAAGCCGTCGAGGCGTTCGTCGGCCGTGGGGGCGGTGGCCGGCGCGGCGATCGTGGCCGGACGCCGCCGGCCGGTGGCCCACAGGTGCTCGGCGGCGAGCCGGGCGCCCGCCGCGTTGTCGAAGTCGACGAAGCCGATCCGCTCGCCGTCGTGGGGACGGCCGAACAGCACCGTGGGGAGGCCCGCCGCCACGAGCATCGCCGTCAGCGGGTCGTCCTCGTCCAGCGGCACCACGAGGGCTCCGTCGGCGCCGCCCCGGCCGAGGTACTCCACGAGCTGGGTCCTGGCCTGCTCCGACTCCGCGACCAGGAGCACGGGCTGGATCGCGCGCTCGCGCAGGACCGGCAGGACGCCGTCCACGACCCGCCCGAAGAACGGGTCGGAGAACACCCGGGCGGTGAAGCCGCTGCCGGTGGCGGAGAGGACGAGGGCGACTGTTCCGGTGCGCCGTGTGACCAGGGAGCGGGCGGCCTGGTTGGGCGTGTAGCCAATGCGGGCGATGGCGTCGCGGACGCTGCGCTGGATGTCGGGAGCCACGTTGCGCACACCGTTGACGACGCGGGACACAGTCGCGCGCGACACCCCCGCCTCGCGTGCCACGTCTTCCAGTGTCGGTCCTCGATTCCCCACCCGTGCACTGTATCCGCGACGTTGTCACAGGCCCGTGCGGGTTCGTGTCGATACTTAATGAAAGCCAAAAGAAAAGTCGTGCCATACGCCTTGACCGTCAACTCGCCCTGCAGGCAAGGTTCGGGAGAGCGCTCTCCCATGTTTCCCCCATGCATCCAGAGGAGACCCCCATGTCTTCCGTCGGGTCCCCGCCGGTCTTCCGGCGACCCGCCTCACGCGTCCGCCGGGCCGCCGTCGGCGCACTTGTCACCTCACTGGCCGGCGGCCTGCTCGCCCTAGGCCCCGCCACGACGGCACAAGCAGCCCCCACCCTGCTCTCCCAGGGGAAGACCGCGACCGCCTCCTCCATCGAGGGCGACGCGTTCGCCGCCTCCGCCGCCGTCGACGGCGACCTCACCGGGACCCGTTGGGCCAGCGCCTGGCAGGACGCCCAGTGGATCCAGGTCGACCTCGGCAGCAGCGCCACGCTGAGCCACGCGGTCCTCACTTGGGAGGCCGCCTACGGCAAGAGCTACGACATCCAGGCCTCCGACAACGGCACCGACTGGCGCACCGTCACCTCGGTCACCGCGGGCGACGGAGGCACCGACAACGTCCCCCTCTCCGGGACCGGCCGCTACATCCGGATGAACGGCCACACCCGGGCCACCGGATACGGCTTCTCCCTCTGGGAGTTCCAGGTGTACGGCTCCACCGACGACGGCGGCCCGACCCTCCCCGGCGGCGGCGACCTCGGCCCCAACGTGCACGTCTTCGACCCCTCCACGCCCGGCATCCAGGCCAAGCTGGACCAGGTCTTCCAAGAGCAGGAGTCGGCCCAGTTCGGCAACGGCCGGCACGCCTTCCTCTTCAAGCCGGGCACATACGACGGGCTCAACGCCCAGATCGGCTTCTACACGCAGATCGCCGGCCTGGGCCTGCGCCCCGGCGACACCACCATCAACGGCGACGTGACCGTCGACGCCGGATGGTTCAACGGCAACGCCACCCAGAACTTCTGGCGCGGCGCGGAGGGCCTGACCCTCAACCCGGTCAACGGCACCGACCGCTGGGCCGTCTCGCAGGCCTCCTCCTTCCGCCGCATGCACGTCAAGGGCGGCCTCAACCTCGCCCCGAACGGCTACGGCTGGGCCAGCGGCGGCTACATCGCCGACTCCAAGGTCGACGGCCAGATCGGCAACTACTCGCAGCAGCAGTGGTACACCCGGGACAGCTCCATCGGCGGCTGGTCCAACAGCGTCTGGAACCAGGTCTTCTCAGGGGTCGAGGGCGCTCCGGCCACCTCCTTCCCGGAGCCCCGCTACACCACGCTCGACACCACCCCGATCTCCCGCGAGAAGCCCTACCTGTACCTCGACGGCAACGAGTACAAGGTCTTCGCGCCCGCCAAGCGCACCAACGCCCGCGGCACCAGCTGGGCCAGCGGCACCCCGCAGGGCGAGTCGATCCCACTGAGCCAGTTCTACGTGGTCAAGCCGGGTGCCACCGCCGCGACCATCAACCGTGCGCTGGCCCAGGGCCTGCACCTGCTGTTCACGCCCGGCGTCTACCACATCGACCAGACCATCGACGTGAACCGCGCCAACACCATCGTCCTCGGCCTCGGCCTCGCCACGATCATCCCGGACAACGGCGTCACCGCGATGAAGGTCGCCGACGTCGACGGCGTGCGCCTCGCCGGCTTCCTGATCGACGCCGGCCCCGTCAACTCGCCGGTCCTGCTGGAGCTCGGCCCGCAGAACTCCTCCGCCGACCACGCTGCCAACCCCACCACCGTGCAGGACGTGTACATCCGCATCGGCGGCGCGGGCCCCGGCAAGGCCACCACCAGCATGGTCGTGAACAGCGACGACGCCATCATCGACCACACCTGGGTGTGGCGCGCCGACCACGGCGAGGGCGTCGGCTGGGAGACCAACCGGGCCGACTACGGCGTCCGCGTCAACGGCGACGACGTCCTCGCCACCGGACTGTTCGTCGAGCACTTCAACAAGTACGACGTCGAGTGGTACGGCGAGCGCGGACGCACGATCTTCTACCAGAACGAGAAGGCGTACGACGCCCCCGACCAGGCCGCCATCCAGAACGGCGCGGCGAAGGGGTACGCCGCCTACCGGGTCGACGACTCCGTGAACACCCACGAGGCATGGGGCCTCGGCAGCTACTGCAACTACGACGTGGACCCGAACATCCGCCAGGACCACGGCTTCAAGGCACCCGTCAAGCCGGGAGTGAAGTTCCACAGCCTCCTGGTGGTGTCCCTCGGCGGTATGGGCCACTACAACCACGTCATCAACGACACCGGGGCGTCCACGGTCCCCGCCGGCACCTCGACCGTGCCGTCCACCGTCGTGTCCTTCCCCTGACGGTCCCGCCGGAACGCACGCCCGTCCGGCACCTCCCGGCCCCCTCACCCCTTCCGGGCGGCGCCCGGTCCCCGCCGCGCCGCCCGGAAGGCGATCCCCTCCCCCCTCCGTCCAGGAGCCTCCATGACCGCGACCACCGCCCCCACGACACAAAGGCGCGCACGTGACCGCGCCCGCACGACAGGCTCACTCGTCTCCCTGGGTGCCCTGCTCGCCTCCTCGGCCACGATGCTGGGCGCGGCGCCCACCTCCGCCGCCGAGACCCTTCTCTCCCAGGGGAAGACCGCCACCGCCTCCTCCGTCGAGGGAGACGCCTGGAAGGCGTCCGCCGCCTTCGACGGCGACCTCACCGGGACCCGCTGGGCCAGCCAGTGGAGCGACGCCCAGTGGATCCAGGTCGACCTGGGGACCCGCGCGGAAATCAGCCGGATCGTCCTCGACTGGGAGGGCGCCTACGGCAAGGCGTACGACATCCAGCTCTCCGACAACGGCACCGACTGGCGCACCGTCAGGTCCGTGACCGACGGCGACGGGGGCACCGATGAACTGGCAGTTAGCGGCGCTGGCCGCTACGTGCGCCTCCAGGGCGTCACCCGGGGCACCGGCTACGGCTACTCCCTGTGGGAGTTCCGGGTGTACGGCGACGGGACCGCCCAGCCCGAGCCGGGCGGCGCCGTCCGGGTCACCGGCGGCCAGGGGAACTGGCAGCTGACCGTCAGCGGACAGCCGTACACCGTCAAGGGCGTCACCTGGGGCCCGGCGATGTCCGACGCCCCCCGCTACATGCCCGACGTGCGGTCCCTGGGCGTCAACACCGTTCGTACCTGGGGCACGGACGCCACCACCAAGCCGCTGCTCGACGCGGCGGCCGCCAACGGCGTCAAGGTCATCAACGGCTTCTGGCTCCAGCCGGGCGGCGGGCCGGGCTCCGGCGGATGCGTCAACTACGTGACGGACACCGCGTACAAGAACACGATGCTCACCGAGTTCGCGAAGTGGGTGGACACCTACAAGTCCCACCCGGCCACGCTCATGTGGAACGTCGGCAACGAGTCCGTCCTCGGTCTGCAGAACTGCTACGGCGGCGCCGAGCTGGAGGCCCAGCGCGACGCGTACACCACCTTCGTCAACGACGTCGCCAAGAAGATCCACTCGATGGACCCCGACCACCCCGTCACCTCCACGGACGCCTGGACGGGGGCCTGGCCCTACTACAAGCGCAACGCGCCCGACCTCGACCTCTACTCGATGAACGCATACGGCGACGTGTGCGGGGTCCAGCAGGACTGGGTCGAGGGCGGCTACACCAAGCCCTACATCATCACCGAGACCGGTCCCGCCGGTGAGTGGGAGACCCCGAAGGACGCCAACGGCGTCCCCGACGAGCCCAGCGACGTCCAGAAGGCCGACGGCTACACCCGGGCCTGGAACTGCGTCACCGGCCACCGGGGCGTCGCCCTCGGCGCGACCGTCTTCCACTACGGCACCGAACACGACTTCGGCGGCGTCTGGTTCAACCTCATCCCGGACGGCCTCAAGCGTCTGTCGTACTACGCCCTCAAGAAGGCGTACACCGGCTCCGTCGAGGGCGACAACACCCCGCCGGTCATCAGCGGCATGACCGTCACCCCCGCCGGATCCGTCCCGGCCGGCGGTGAGTTCACGGTCCGCGCCGACGTCCGCGACCCCGACGGCGACCCCGTCACCACCAAGATCTACCTGAGCGGCAACTACGCCAACGGCGACAAGCGCTTGATCGACGCGCAGTACCGCTCCCTCGGCAACGGGGCCTTCGCCGTCACAGCCCCCAAGAAGCTCGGCGTGTGGAAGGTGTACGTCCAGGCCGAGGACGGCCGCGGCAACGCCGGCATCGAGACGAAGTCCGTCAAGGTCGTCGCCCCGCCCGTCGCCGGCACCAACATCGCCCTGAACCGGCCCACCACCGCCTCCTCCTCGCAGGCCTCCTACGGCGACTGCCCCTGCCCCGCCTCCAACGTCCGGCTCCAGCTCACCGCACGCGGCACCGGCTGGGGCTACTCGCTCTACGAGTTCGGCATCTACAGCTGACCCCCTGAGGAGAACGAGGAGATCACGATGAGAATCCGCGGCCGGACCCTGTCCGCCCTCCTGCTCGCCGCCGCCCTGGGAGTCTCCGCCCTGACGGTCGACACCTACACCGCCGCCACCGCCCACGGGGAAACCACCGCCCCGGCCGCCGGCGCCCACGGGGCGCACGCGTCGGGTGCCGCCAAGGGCCACGTCATGGGGGCCTCCGCGCTCCCCTCGGCGGACGACGCCGACGGCGACGGTTACATCCCCGCAGTCCCGCAGGTCACGGACGTCGTCCCGTCCCACGCGACACCGCCGGCGGCCTACTTCCACGAGTTCCAGGCCAACTGCTCCGTCACCCACACCGCGCCGGACGACCCGATCGTCTACCCCGGTCAGGCGGGCGCCTCCCACGACCACACGTTCATGGGCAACACGTCCACGAACGCCCAGTCCACCACCGCCTCCCTGACGGGCGGACCCACCACGTGCAACGCGCCGGCGGACTCCTCGGCGTACTGGATGCCCTCGCTGTTCAAGGGTGACCAGAAGATCCTGCCCGTGGGCCCGCAGGTCATCTACTACAAGTCGGGCGTCACCGACTACCGGAGCGTGCGTCCCTTCCCCAAGGGGCTGCGGTACGTCGTCGGCAGTCCGATGCAGAGCGCCCAGGAGTTCCGCAGCCACAAGGGCTTCGTCGAGGGCTGGGAATGCGGTGACAGCTTCTTCAACGTCGACTTCCCGGCGAGCTGTCCGAGCCGGCCCGACGTGCAGCTGAACATCCGTTTCCAGGCCCCCAGCTGCTGGAACGGCCTGTACCTCGACACCCCCGACCACCAGAGCCACATGGCCTACCCGGTGGTCAAGCCCGGCACCAACGACAACGTGTGCCCGGCCTCCCACCCGGTCGCCCTGCCGATGATCGAGTTCAAGATGGCCTTCCCGGTCAACGGCGACATGTCACAGGTCCACCTCTCCAGCGGCCGCGGCTACTCCTTCCACTACGACTTCTTCAACGCGTGGGAGGAGCGCACCCTCAAGGCCCTGGTCGACCACTGCGTCGTCGGCGGTCTCCAGTGCAACACCCGCGGCTACGACGAGAACCACCCTGAGCGCGGCGCGGTCCTGGACGCGGACCACCGCCTGCCCTGACCCCTCGCCCGTACACGGCCCGGACGCCCGCGAGGGCGCCGGGCCGCTTTTCCGTCCGCCCCTCGGCACCAAGAGGATCCCGTGACCGCCCCCGCCCCGTCCGCCACCGCCCACGACGACGCGCTCATCCAGACTCCGGGCGGCGAGCTGCCGGGTGCTCGTGCTGCGGGCCTCGGCGACGACCGCCGGGTCGGTGGGCAGGTCCCAGGTGGCGACCTGTTGGGTGCCGGGGTGCCTGGTGCGTGCCGTCGACCGCGCCCCACCCGCCCCCGGCACGCACCCCCGGGCCGCTGACGCACGTCCGAATGGATCGGTCAGGTGTCCTCGGTGATGGCGGAGGCAGCGGCGTTGTAGCGGACGAGCAGGCTGCGCAGGGCCCTGACCTCGTCCGGGGACCAGCCTGCGGTGCGGGCGTCGACCTCGCGGAACATCCGGGCATCGGCGCGGGCCAGGAGTTGCCGGCCGGAGTCACTGAGGTGCAACAGCTGGACGCGGCGATTGTCCGGGGCGACCTCGCGTACCACCAGGCCGGCGCGTTGCAGAGCGGTGACCTGGCGGCTGATGGTGGACTTGTTGAGCCCGTAGAGGCCCACCAAGTCTCCCGCTCGGACCCCGTTCCGTTCGGCCATCTCCGACAGCAGGGAATAGTCGACGAAGCTCAGGTCCGGGTGGAGCCGCTCGGCGTTGGCCCGGAAGCGCCGCGAGAGGGTCACCAGCTCGCGGACGAGTCCCGGGAGCTCTCTGTCGTCATCGGTCACGTGTATGTCCCTCCCTGTCGTCCGCGCCCCGCCCGAACGCGGGTCGGTGGCGTCGGGCCGGGCCGGGCCCGGGTAATTCCCTGCCTCGTGCACGTGATCACACGTCCGCCACGTACCTCACTTCAAGTTGCATTTTACAACAACGAGGGTCCTGACCTACAGTGCCTTTGTTGCGTTTTGCAACTCACAACATGGCGCAAGCCTCACCGGACACCCCTCCAGGACTGTCGACCGAGATGTTTGCCCGTTTAACCCCTTTATGCTCCGGATAGTCCGGAAGGATATGAGAGGCAGGCGAGAGCCATGCGAGCCGAGGACGTCGTTCGCGCACCGACGACACCACTGGATGCCCCGGCCTTCCCGGCGGGCCCGTACCGGTTCACCGACCGCGAGTACCTGAACATCACCTACCGGACGGCCCCCGAGGCCCTGGAGCGGGTCGTGCCGGAGCCACTGCGGGTGGTGGAGCCGCTGGTCCGCTTCGAGGTCATGCGGATGCCGGACGTCACGGGGCTGGGCGACTACACGGAATCCGGTCAGCTCGCCGTCGTCGAGTACGAGGGCGAGACGGGCGAGTACAGCCTGTCGATGCATGTAGACAACTTCCCCGCCATCGCGAGCGGGCGGGAGATCAGCGCCTTCCCGAAAAAGGCCGGCCGGCCCCGGCTGTTCGTCGACCAGGACACTCTCGTCGGCACCCTCGACCATGGCTCGCTGCCCGTCGCCCGCGCGACGATGGGCTACAAGCACCGGCCGCTGGCCACCGAGGCGGCCCGCGAGGAGCTGACACAGCCGACGTTCATGCTCAAGAAGCTGCCGCACTACGACGGTTCACCGCGCATCTGCGAACTCGTCAGGTCACAGATCAGCGACATCACGGTCAAGGGCGCCTGGAGTGGCCCCGCGCGACTGCAGCTCTTCGCCCATGCACTGGCCCCGCTCGCGGACCTGCCGGTCCTGGAGGTCGTCTCCGCCGCCCACATCCTCACCGACCTGACCCTGGGCCGCGCCCGGGTCGTCCACGACTACCTGGCCTGACCACTCCCCCACGCCGAGAAGAGAAGGTATCCCGCATGTCAGAGAACGGCGGCATCGCTGGAATCCGCAACGTCACCGTGGTGGGGGGAGGTGTCATCGGTGCCTCCTGGGCGGCGTTGTTCCTGGCCCGCGGCCTGTCCGTCACCGTCAGTGACCCGCAGCCCGACGTCGACGAGGCCGTGCGCGGGCACATCGCGCAGGCCGCGCCCGCGCTGCAGGCGCTCGGGTTGGACACCTCGGAGCTCACCGTCCGGCTCGTTTTCGAGCCGGACCTGGCCACTGCGGTCCGCGCGGCGGATCTGGTGCAGGAGAACGGCCCGGAGCGGCTGGAGGTCAAGCACGAGATGTGGCGCACCATCGAGGAGAACGCGCCGACCGGTGCCCTGTTCGCCACCTCCACCTCCGGCATCCCCGCCACCGAGATCGCCACGGTCCTCACGCACCCGGGACGGCTCGTCGTCGGCCATCCCTTCAACCCGCCGCACCTGGTGCCACTGGTGGAGGTCGTGCCGGGCGAGTGGACCTCGGAGGAGACGACCGAACGCGCCCGCGCCTTCTACCGCGAACTCGGCAAGCGTCCGCAGGTGCTGCGCAAGGAGGTGCCCGGATTCGTCGCCAACCGGCTGCAGTCGGCGATTTTCCGCGAGTGCGTGCACCTCGTGAGCGAAGGCGTCGTCACCATGCAAGAACTGGATGACATCGTCACCTCTTCCCTCGGTCAGCGCTGGGCCGTCGCCGGCCCCTTCCGTTCCTTCCACCTCGGCGGCGGCGAGGGCGGGCTGCCCCACTTCATGAGCCACCTGGGTGTCGGCATGGAGCGCCGCTGGGCCGACACGGCCCAGGAGAAGGTCGCGTTCGACGAGCGCACCAAGCAGCTGCTGACCGAGCAGGTCAAGGACTTCGGCGGCACCGTCGGGGAACTCGCCGCCGAACGCGACCGCAAGCAGATCGCCCTCATGCGGGCCCTCGGTGACAGCTTCGACGGCTGAGCCGACCGCGGAACCGCACCGCCGGCCCACCCCGGCCCATACCGCCATCGAAAACCCTGAGACACCACAAAGGCTGATCCATTCATGAGCGCTCAAGAACTCGCCGACCGCATCCAGAAGGCCCTCGGCAACCCCCTCACCCACGACGACGGCTTCGACATTCACCAGGCCCTGCGCGAAGTCCTCGCTTCGGTCGGCCTGCGCCCCGAAGACAGCGGGGGAAAGATCACCTTCATCGGCAGCGACCCGGTCGTCCCGAGCATCATGCGCCTGGGCGCCGTTCCCGCCCTGGGCATGACCGCAAAGTCCGTTGCCCTGGCCACGCTCTGGCGGCACCGCGGCGGCGAGGGCCAGGACATCACGATGGACCTGCGCAGGGCCCCCCACCGGCTGTGCCCCTTCTACGACAAGAAGTGGGAGCTGCTCAACGGCTACCCCGGCGGCACCCCCTCGGATCCGGCCAACCCTCTCGGCTTCGACTTCTACCAGGCACGCGACGGCCGCTGGGTCATGCCGCTGAACCCCTACCCGAAGATCAAGAGCCACGTCTACAAGCTGCTGCGCACCTGGCCCGAGAAGCAGGCCGTCGCCGATGCCATCGCCAAGTGGAACGCCGCGGACCTCGAACAGGCAGGCGATGAGATCGGCGTGGTCATGCCGATGCTGCGCACCACGGAGGAATTCCTCAGGGAACCGGCGTACGAGTACATCGCCCAGGAACCGCTCATCAAGATCGAGAAGATCGGCGACAGCGAGCCCGAACCCCTGACCGCCGCCGTCGACCAGCCGCTGTCAGGCGTACGTGCTCTCGGCATGGGCCACATCATCGCCGGTGCCGGAGTCGGCCGGGACCTGGCCCAGCACGGTGCGGACGTGCTGAACATCTGGCGGCCCAACGAGCTGGAACACGACTCCACGTACAACAGCGCCAACGTCGGCGTCCGCTCCACCACCATCGACCCCTACGGCCCCGAGGGGCAGGCGAAGATCCACCAACTGCTGCGTGACGCCGACCTCTTCTATGCCAACCGCCGCCCCGGCTATCTGGAGAAGATCGGCCTCAGCGCCGAAGAGGCCGCGGCTATCCGCCCCGGCATCATCCACCTCAGCTTCTCACTGGCCGGCGAGACCGGCCCGTGGGCCCAGCGCGTCGGCTTCGACCAGACGGCCGGTGCGCTCAGCGGCATCATGCTGATGGAGGGCGAGGACGGTGTCGCGGCCAAGCCGACCAGCACGCCGGGCCTGCCGTACATCAGCGTCGTCAACGACTACGTTCTGTCCTGGCTGGCCACCACCGGCGCACTCGCCGCGCTCATGCGCCGCGCCACCGACGGCGGCAGCTACCACGTCACCCTCAACCTGACCCGCGTCGCCACCTGGATCCTCAGCCTCGGCGCCTTCGACCGCACCTACGCCCACGAAATCGCACTCAACCCCGACCCCACCTCCCCGCACGCCTACCTCGACCCGGACACCTTCACCGCCGACACCCCCTGCGGCCACTACCAGGGCGTCACCGACCAGGTGATCATGTCCAGGACCCCCGGACGCTTCCACAACGTCCTGCTGCCCCGCGGCAGCAGCGCCCCCGTCTGGCTCCCCCGCCACAGCTGACCGCCAGGCCGCGTGTGCATCGGGCTGTTGAACGCCGCATGCCGTCCTCGCATCCTCATCGCCTTCACGCCAGCGGCGCTACGAGGCTGCAGGCACCTCTGGACGGCACACCTTGCACAGCCTGTAGTCCGCCTTTCCGCGCGGCCGGACCCTCGAAGCGATCCACTCCTGAATTTCGCCAAGCGTCATGATTTCGAGCAGGAGGTGGGCGCTGTAGCGCCTGGCTGCGCCCACGCTGTGGTAGTCGTGATCTTCGTGCGCCCACTTCTGGAGAGCGAGGTCGTACGCCTCCCCTTCCAGGCGAACGTGTTCGGTCGGCATCTCGCGCCGGATGTAGGAGCAGACCGTCCGGTGCAGGTTGCGGCCATTGACAGTGAAGCTGTTCTGCTCCGGAGACTGGTAACGACGCCACAGGCCGTCGGCGATGTCGAGGAGGTTGCCGAACGCCGACTGCGCAACCTGGCACCATTCGCAACGACCGCAGGGCGGCTCGGGCTCTCGCTCACCCTTCTCCAGCCACTTGAATTCGGCTTCCCACGGGTCCAGTTGATCCGTCATTCGTCTCCGCCCATCCTGTGGCGGCGCAACTTAGAGGTCGCGCAGATAGGCGCTGTGGGGGCCTCGTCGGCCCCGCACGGCTGCGCGTGGACACCATCCGCTTCGGATGGATCGACACCCCACTCCTGCACTCGCGGCCGGGCTGGACTCCGACGACGCGATCACCGCCGGCGGATCGACCACTCCTTTCGGCCGCTTCGGCACCGCCGAGGAAGCCGCCGCCTCGGCCCTTTACGACGAAGCGTCCGTCTGCTGGCATGCCGGGGTCGAGAAGGCGGCGAACGCAGCGTCCAGCAGTTTGCCGAGGTCCTCTTCGCCGTCGCTCGCACTCCATTGCCCGAGGACGATCCACAAGCATTCGAGCGCCGCCGCTACGCGAACGTTGGCGATGACCGATGACCCGTCGGTCGAGGAGGTTGTCTTCTGCAGTCGGGCGACGATCCCTGGTCGCCATTCAGCCTGCTTCTCGCGGAGGCGTGCGCACAGGGCTGGGGTCTGCTCGATGAGGCCGAGGATCGTCACGAGTTCCTGGACGTCGCGCACGAGGAACGTCACGGCTGACTCCAGGGCGTTGCGCAGCCTGCTCCAGTCGTCCTGGTTGGCCCGGTCAGCATCGAGCGCGTCAGTGATGACGTCACCGACAGGGTCGAAAACGAACAGGACCACGTCTTCCTTGGTGCCGAAGTAGCGCAGGAAGGTGCTCCGCGACACTCCGGCGGCTTCGGAGAGGTCGGCAAAGGTGACCTGGTTGAAGCCGGTGAGGCAGAACCGGTTGAACGCGACGCGGGCCAGCTCTGCTCGCACCGCGTGGCGGCTGATCTCACGGGTACCGACTGGCGCTGCGCTCATGGGCACGAGTGTACTCCGACACACTCGTTTGCTTCTTCGGATACAGGTTTCTAATCTGACACTCAGTGTCAGTCGCGACGCTGAGATTCGCGACGCTGTCCCCAGCCGGCGGCCCGATCACGGGCCGTCCCTTACCGCGAAATGGAGCCACCTCATGAGCTACGAAGACCTTCCCGCCCTGACGATCGACGTCTCGGACGGGGTCGCGACGGTGACCATCGATCACCCGCCGCTCAATCTGATGGACGCGGTCCTCCTGCCGTCACTCCGGGCATTCGTCGCGCGTGTGCGGGACGACGCCGACATCCGCGTCATTGTCTTCGAGAGCGCTGACCCGGAGTTCTTCATTGCGCACGGTGACATGGCCTACCTCACCGACCCTGACGCGCTGCCTGCAGCCACTCGCGCTGCGATCGCGGCCGCGCCGGGCTCGACCGTCCCGGAAGGCCTGAACATCCTCCAGGCGATGAGCGAGGAGGTGCGCTCGCTGCCGCAGGTCACCATCGGCAAGCTGGCGGGCTTCGCGCGCGGCGCGGGCAACGAGTTCTTCATGTACCTGGACATGCGATTCGCGGCGATCGGCAAGTCGGGGCAGGGGCAGCCGGAGTCCTTGATGGGGATCCTCCCCGGAGGCGGCGGCACGGTGAACATGACACGCCTGGCAGGAAGGGCCCGCGCGCTGGAGCTCATCCTCGGCGCCGAACTCGTGGGCGCGGAGCTCGCGGAACGGTACGGCCTGATCAACCGTGCCCTGCCCGCCGCAGAACTCGATTCCTTCGTCGACACCCTCGCCCGACGGATCGCCGGCCTCCGGCCGGAGGTGATCTCCATCACGAAGGCTGCGGTCGACGCGGTCGCGCAGCCGATTCCGCGTGCGGCGTACGCCGTTGAGAACGAGGGCCTGTTCGCGGCGTTCGGCGATGAGGTCACCGAGCTCGCCCACAAGCTGCTCGCCGCTGGTATCCAGACCCGCGAGGGCGAACGGGACCACGAGCGCATCGCCAACAGCATCTGAGTGCCCAAGCTCTCGCCATCCGTGTGCAGAGGCTCCGTGGGAAGAGTTCCTCAGCCATTGCCGGCACGCGCGTTGTCGAGTGGTCAGGTCGACCACCCTGGTTCGCCGGGCCTGTCGGGAACACGACCGGCTGAAGCGCCGGAAACGGCGGGCAGGGCAGTGGAGGGCGCAAGTAGCCGTAAGCTCGACAACGCTGTTCGGCCGCGCGGATAGGCGCGGTTGGGAAGGTAGGTAGCCGAGCGGGCACAGGTCCCGTTGATCATGGAGTTGCTAACGCTCTGTGATCACCGAGGAGACCTGTGCCTGCGCTTCCATCATGGCTGACCGAGCCGCTCTGGGACCAATTCGCGGTCCTGCTACCCGAGCGGCCGGAATACCACCCGGACCATCCACTTGGCTGCCACCGCCGACGCATCAGCGACCGGATCATCTTCGACAAGATGCTGCAACTGCTGCGCTTCGGCTGTTCTTACGAGGCGATCACCGACACAACCTGCTCGGCCACCACGATCCGCAGCCGCCGTGACGAATGGATACGACTGGGCGTCTTCGCCCGACTCAAGCAGATCGCGCTCGACGCCTACGACCGGATCGTCGGTCTCGTCCTCGACCAGATCGCCGTAGACGGCTCCATCACCAAAGCTCCAGGAGGCGGTGAGGTGGCCGGGCGTTCCCCGGTCGACCGCGGCAAACAGGGCCTGAAACGCTCGGGCATGACGGACGGATACGGCATTCCACTCGGTCGTGTTCTGGCCGGCGCCAACTGCCATGACTCCCCGCTGCTCGCCCCGACCCTGGACCGCCTGGACGACCTGGGTCCGTTGCCCGACGAGGTCACCGTCCACCTGGACGCCGGCTACGACTCGAACAAGACCCGCACGATGCTCGACGAACGCGGCCTGCACGGCCGCATCGCGCACAAAGGCCAGAAGGCGCCCATCCAGGCCAGTCAGCGCTGGCACGTCGAACGCACCCATGCATGGCAGCCTTCCACCGGCTCGCCCGCTGCTACGAGCGGCGCGCCCCCGTCGTCAACGCATTCTTCGACCTCACCGACACGATCATCACCGTGCGCAGCCTGATCCGGCGAGCATGGATGACTCACCGCTGGGACGAACGCCCGAACCGCCGACCATGACCGCACCCCTTTCCGCGCCACCTCTTACGCCGTCTTACCCAACGATCGGGGCTCGTGCCGAACGGAGCCGGCGCATCGTCCGTGACTGGCGTGGTGCGGACACGCTGAGTGAGCGGATCAGTTAGAGGTCCTAACAAAGGCGTTGGACGTGTCGGTGGGTGATGAGGCAGGTGGCGAGGCTGAGGAAGGCTTCGTGGATGTCGTCGCATCGTTCCCATCGGACGCGTAGGCGTCGGAAGCCGTGGAGCCAGGCGATCGTCCGCTCGACGACCCAGCGGTGAACACCGAGGCCCGAGCCGTGTGGGATGCCGCGGCGGGCGATGACCGGTTTGATGCCCTGGGCCCAGACGAGGCGGCGGTACTTGTCGTGGTCGTAGCCGCGGTCGGCGAGCAGTATGTCGGGGCGCCGTCGTCGCCGGCCGACGAGGCCCGCGACGGAGGGAACCTTGTCGAGCAGGGGCAGCAGCTGGGTGACGTCGTTGCGGATTCCGCCGGTCAGGGACATGGCGAGCGGCCGAAGATCTCCGAGGTGCTGCCGCTGCTGTATCTGCACGGCCTGTCGTCCGGGGACTTCGTTCCAGCACTGAAGCAGTCCCTCGACGGCGCGGCCGGGCTGTCGCCTGCGACGGTGACGCGGCTTACGAAGCAGTGGCCGCGCCCGGCCGCGGGCTGTTCGGGCGGGACCACCAGCAGGATCGGGTCCTTTCATCCGGGAAAGCAGAGGCAACGCGTCCTGGCGAGCGCGCCGCCCGGTTGCCCACGCGTTCCTAGGGAAACGGCCTGGCCGTCCGCGACTTGCTTGCGGTCGTCCTCGACGCACGCGCCCTCCCCTGCGACACTCCCGACTACGACCGGCGCACCCTCGACCGCGCCGCCCTGGCCCGCAACGTCGCCACGGCCGCGCTTGCCGAGGACCCGCGGGACACCGCCTGGACGTCGACTACCTGCGCGGCAAGCTGCGCGCCGAGGAGGCCGAAGCGGAAGTCCGTCCGCCGGTCGGTCGACCGCGCATTCCCCGCGGTGGCCGCGTTCCTCGACCGTGAGCGCGCCGCGCGGGACGGTGAGGTCGGTGAGCATCCCTCCGAAGCCAGGCAAGAACCTGTCCGTCAACGTCGACGCGGATCGGTATGACGCCACCACGCCGACCCAGTACAGGCGCAGTGACTTCCGGATGGAGAGCGGCCCCCGGCTCGAAAGTCGGGGGCCGCTCCGTGTCCCGTCGTACCCGCCCCGTCGGCGCACGAGCGTGCGGTCTCACACGCACTCGGCATCTGTCCTGTCCAAGTGAGGACCGGTGGCGACTTCCGCTGGCAACAATCCCGGTGATGGTCCGGGTGCCCCGGCCTGCGGGTGCACGATCCGGGCGGACCTTCGGGATGCGCCATAGCGCAGTACCCGCCGGCCGTCCGCAGCCGGTCTCGATTGCGCTGGTCGATGGTGGTGGTTCCAGGCTCCAACCCGTCCGGAAGGACTGAGGTCCCTTGTGTACACACGGGATACACGGGATCCGGAGCCCGGGCCCGGTTGCCAAGACGGGCCCTCTGATTCGGAGGCCTCCATGACTTTTCAGATCACCCCCGATCCTCATCATGGGCTGCATCGTGGGGATTGCTGTCTTCAAGTACGCCGTGCGTACCCACGGGGGCCTCCCGGCCCGCGGCGACCTGGTGGGCGCAATCTCTGCCGCAGTGGGCGTGATCGCGGCCTTGGGGCTGCTGCTGGGGCTGGATAGCAGTCGCCGGGGCAGTGCACCCGTGCCGGAAGCGCCCTCCATCAGCGGCCCTGCCGTCGAATGCCCGACACTCTCGCCGGACGCCGACCCGTGCCCATCAACTGCGCCGTCCCCCGCGCGCCCTACCTGTTGATCAATGGGCCTGGCGCACAGCTTCCTACTTCAAGCAGACCCGGTGGTGCAGATCGGTTGAGCTGGGCCATGAGCTCGCGGTTGGCGGCGAGGTCGTCGTCACGGTTTTGGAGCGGCGGGGTGCCTCCCGAAGTCGGGTTCTGGCTCGCTTTCCGTGATGTGCGCACGCTGAGTGACGGCTGACGCTCCGATCGGGCTCCGGGAAGTTGCCTGAAAATACGCCTGCAGTACGGCGGACGGGGCGGCATGCCCGGACTGTGGGAGCGAGTCGACCCGGGTGCACAGCTCTTACCTGCGGTTTCCAGCGGACGTGCCGAGTGGGGGACGTCTGGTCGTCCTGCAACTGCGAGTACGGCGGTTCTTCTGTCCGGAGCCTTCGTGTGCTCGGCGGGCGTTCGCTGAGCAAATGCCGGGACTGACGCGGAGGCACAGCAGGTGGACGGAGCGGTTGCGGTCGACTCTCGCCGCGGTGGGTCTCGCCCTTGCCGGCCGGGCCGGCGCTCGGATGGCACGGGCCTTCGGGGTGTCCGTCAGCCGCAGCGCGGTGTTTGCGGCTGCTCGATGCATTGCCCGAACCCGAAGTCCCGGCCCCGCGGGTGGTTGGTGTTGATGAGTACGCCACACACAAAGGACGGGTCTACGGCACTGTGCTTGTCGACGTCGAGACCCGGCGGCCGGTGGATCTGCTGCCTGACCGAGAGGCGTCCAGCCTGGCCGCATGGCTGGCGAAGCGACCCGGGATCGAGATCGTCTGCCGGGACCGCGCGCCGTTCTTCGCGGAAGGCGCCACAGCCGGGGCACCACAGGCGACGCAGGTCGCCGACCGCTGGCATTTGTGGCACAACCTCGTGGAGGCCGCTGAGCGGGCTGTGGCCCGCCACCGCCAGTGCCTTCGCGTCCCGGTCCCCGATCGCGAGGCGAAGGCCGATGAACAGGCGCCGCCCGAGGAGAAGTCGGACTCTCCATGGCGGAGCGAGCGGTTCGCCAACCGCGTCCGAGCCAGGCACGCCACGGTCCACGCGCTGCTGGAATCCGGCCACAGCCGCCGTTCCATCGGGCGCCAGCTGAACATGACCCACCGCACCGTCAAGAGCCTCGCCGACGCTGCGAAGCCGGAAGACCGCTTTCGCGGCCAGTGGCAGCACAACCGGACCTCAGTCCTCGATGAGTACAAGCCCTACCTGGACGAACGTTGGGACGAGGGCTGCACCAACGCCTGGAAGCTCTGGGAGGAGATCGTTCCTTTGGGCTATCAAGGCAGCTACGGCCGGGTCAGCGCCTACCTGCGAGAGAAGCGCACCTCGCCACGGCCGGTCACCGCGCAACCGCCGGCACCCCGCGTGGTGACGAGATGGATCCTCAGCCGACCCGAGACGCTTACCGAGATCGAACAGATCCGGCTCAAGGCCGTCCTTGCCAACTGCCCCGAACTCGACGCCCTGACCGGTCACGTCCGATCCTTCGCCCACATGCTCACCGAGCGGCAGGGGGAACGACTCCCGCAGTGGCTCGACGCCGCCCGCCAGGACGACCTTCCCAGCCTCCATACTCTCGCGGCCGGCATCGACCGAGACCGCGACGCCGTCATCGCCGGCCTGACCCTGCCCTGGAACTCCGGCGTCGTCGAAGGACACGTCAACAGGATCAAGATGCTCAAGCGGCAGATGTTCGGCCGAGCCTGTTTCTGCTACGCAAGCGCGTATTGCTGGCCACCTGATCAACCATCCGGCTCTCGGTGATAGGACTTGCCTCCGCGGAAAGATGATGAGGGGTGCGACAGCATGGACGCAGTAGTAGCGATCAGCCTGATCCGCATGGCCGCTGCAGACTTGGCCATGGAACCCTGGCAGCGCCCCTCGGACGCCTACCTGGTCCAGTTGGGCCTGGACGCCCTGATGTCCGACATCGAGGCTCCGTCGCTGCCCTTGCTGGCCGGCCTCGCGCGTGGTGAGCATCCCCAGGCCCGCGAGCTGTTCGACCTTGTGCTGGAAGAGTTGGGTCTGCTGCCGCTGGCCTCGGACGATCTCGCCAAGGCGCGATGGACCGCAGCCCAGTGGTGGGCCGGCCAGATCGTGGCGTGCCAACTCGATCCCGTGCGCGGTGCGAAGCTGATCTATGAAGAAGCTGCAGCCGAACTCGGCTACCCCGACGTGCTGCAACCCATCGTTGATCTGGCGAGAGAGCTCGACCTGCCGAACGATCAACCTCCGGACCAGCAGCACATTCGCACCCGGGTCACCTCCGCGGCGCGAGACTTTCTCGCCACAGAAGCACACCGGAACCACAGCCTTTGAGCTACGTCGCATGACCCACCGTGACCGGTTCACGGAAAGCGCGCCAGAACCCAGTCTCATCGAAGGTGGACAGCAGGCGCGCGACCAGCTCGAAAGTGGAGCCGGAGTCGGAACTCACCGTCGATGGTGCGCCGCCTCCGACACCGGAGAGGCGCCTGCCGGTGAGACGACCGTAGCCTCGCGCTGACGCCGAGGCCCTGGCCAAGTAATCGATAGATCGGGCGTGACCAGCGCTACCGCGCATCGATACACCTTCGGTCAGACGGGTCGGCTGCGCACCCTATGCCGAGAGGATCAACTGCGGACCGGGCATCACTCCTGGGCGGAGGCGGTCAACTCCATCATCGCCTGGGCGTAGGTTGCGCCGTCAATCTCCTCGTCGTGGTACTGGCGCATCAGCTCGTCGATCTTGGCCTGTAGCTCTGTCCGGTCCATCGTTATCTCCCAACATGTCAGTGCCGCAAGGTAGGAACAGTAGCGCGACACGTACCGCACGGACGGCGCTTTCCTCAGATCGAGGGCACCTTGCCCTTCCACTTTCGAGCTGGTCGCGCGCCTGCTGTCCACCTTCGATGAGACGGACCAGCATCTGTCCATCTTCAGTGAGACACGACCCAACTCCGGTGAGACAGGTCACCCGGACTTCTTGGAGGCCCGGGGTCCGTTGCTGTCCCGTCTTTGATGACCTGGCCCCTGTCTCAGACAATCTGGTCCGATTCGCCTGCGGTCTCAAGCGATCTGGCCGGGACGGAGGGGTGTTCGCGCGAGCGTGCCCGGAACTATCCGCCCTCGTTTGGCCTCAGGGGGCCGCGCCTCTCTGGACTCACCCACCCGCGCTCGGGCCGTTCCCGGGCCTGCTCTTGTTCTGAGGCAGCGAGCCCCGACGGTTCATGTCCCCGCTACGCGCACTGAGCCCCGCGCTTCACTTGCCGGAGATCTTGGCGCGGGCATCGGCCAGCAGTTGGAAGGCGTGCTTGCGGTCCTGCTTCAGCGTGCCGTCGACTCCGTCGACGGTGACTGTGATCAGCTTCCCGCCCTCGCCCGCATAGGCGTCCACCCTGCCGCCGACCAGGAACTCCTCGGGAGGGTCGGCCCGGTAGGTGCCGCACGCCCCCTTGGTCCCCTTGAAGGCCTTGGTGACTCCGTCGGCCGACGTGGCGTGACACTTCCCGCCGACGTACTCGGCCACCTGGGCGGGATCCTTCCAGTCAAGGATCTCCAGCGAGAGCTTCGCGACGGTGTGGAGCGGCCCGCTCCCACTGCGGCCCGCCTCCCTGACCGAGATATTGACCAGGCACGACCCCTTACCGTCCTGGAAATGCCCGTTGACGTCGGCGAACTTGTTGTCGCCGAGCGCCGCAGCGACCGTTTCCGGCTTCAGGTAGTGGCCGCAGCCCGTGTTCACCCCCTTGGTCAGCGCTGGGGTCACCGAGGGGCCGGTCTCGCTCCTGCCGCCTCCTCCGCACCCGGTCATAAGCAGCAACACCACAACCAACCCAGCCCCAGCAGACCCGCCGCGACGCATCTCCGCCCCCATCACCCTGGCGCATCACCGCTACCCGTTCATGGCGGCAAGACCTTAACAGGCACGCCAGAGGACGTGGTTGAGCCCGCAACTCAGTGGAGGCGTAGAGCAGGATGACCGCCTCAATGGAGCTGGAACCACGTCGAGACAGCCGAGCCGGACCAGAACGCATGAGACGGTGCCATCAACCAGTCCCAGCGAACCAGACCAACTGAGACTCCGACTCCCGTCGCGTCTCAGCTGATCAGGCCGTCGCAGGTCAGGGCAGCCTCCAAGGACCAGATCGTTCGAGACAGGACAGTTGCTGTTCCGAGAGTGCAACGCACTCCCCGAGCCCCAGCTCAGATCGGGTGTTTCCGCAGATCAGGGGTGCAACACGGCTCTGTTGCACCCCTGCTGTTGCAAGGGGGTGTTGCGGTCGCCGTGGGCCGGATGGATGAACGCCGACTCTCTGGGCGTACCCGGGTGATCGGGCTGTCCGTTTGAGCGGACCATTCGGCCCGTGCACGGGGTCACTTCTGCGAGGCAACATCATGGGACGTCATAAGCAGCACAAGCCGCGCCGCTCGCGCGGTGGGAGCGAGCAGCCGGTCACGGGTGAGTCGGCCACGGAGTGGTTCGGCACCGCGTTCCACTCCACCGCTGGCATGCAGCACCTGGACGTGAGGCAGTCCGGCAACGGCATCCTGATCACCAGCGCCCCGGCCGAGGTCGACGGCGTGCTGGCCGGGTGGCCGCTGCGGATCCGCAACGACGACGACGGCCAGGGGCTGACCGAGCTGGGGGTCCTCGCCGCCGTCGGCTCCGTCGACCTGGTCCTCGTTGTGCTGGCCGAGAAACCGGGCGAAGCCGCGGTCCGCGCGGGCCAGCAGGGCCGGGGAGGGGACGCCGTAGGCGGGCGACTGGAGGCCGCGGCCCTCCCGGGCCGGGGCGGTGGAGTCGGTGTGTGCGCGCATGAGGCCCTGCCTCTCCGGCTGGTGGTCCGTCGGTGCCGTCGACGCTACGCACCTGCGGTCCGCACGCTCAACGAAGTTGCGGAGAATTGCGGGACTTCACTCCAGAGCGTCGATCGCGGCCTGGATGAGCGTGCGGGCGGGCTCGCCGTACACGGCCATCTCCGCGAGGCCGGCGAACGCCTTGGCATAGTCGGCGAGCTCTCGCGGCTGCTTCACCTTGATCTCAGCCGTCAGGGTCTCCACTACGGCCTGGACGTCGTCGTGGAGGTAGAACGCCTCCAGCGGCCACACGGTGCGCTGCGCGGTGAACGGGATGATCCCGAGCGAGACGGAGGCGAGCGGCATCACGGCCAGGAGGTGGCGCAGCTGCCCGCGCATGGCGTCAGGATCGGCGGTGCGGAAGCGCAGGACGGATTCCTCCATGAGCACGACGTAGCGGTGGCCGCCCTCGTAGAGGAACCGGGAGCGGGCGATGCGGGCGGCGACCGCTTCGGCGACGTCGTTGGGGGTGCCCTGGAAGGCGGTGATCTGCTCCATGAGGGCGGTGGCGAAGCCGGGTGTCTGGAAGAAGCCCGGCGGGACGTTGGAGACGTAGACCCGGCAGACGCGGGTGCGCTCGTGCAGGGTGTTCCAGTCCTGCTGGACCTTGCGCATGCCGCCCTGGTGCAGGCGGCGCCACTCCAGATACATGGAGTCGACGACACGTGCGGTGGCGATGAGGTCGTCGGCCTGGTCGTCGGCGCCGCACGCCGAACACCAGGTGCGGATGTCGGTGTCCGAGGGCGCGGCGTCGCCCTTCTGGATGCGGGTGGTCTTCGCCGGATGCCAACCGCACCGGGCGGAGAGTTCCTTCCCGGTGAGGCCGGCGTCCTTGCGCAGGTGCTGCAACCGCACGGCGAGCGCTTCGCGGGCTGCTTGTGCGCTGGACGATGGGGAGACGGGGATGAGCAGCTCAGGGTGCCTGGACGGTGTACTTCTTGTGCGGGATGCCGCGCTCCCACACCGCCTCGAACGCGGCGTGGCACAGCGCGGCCGCGGCCGGGTCGGTGGTGCGCTCCTTCCCGTCCGGTGCCCAGTCGCCGGTGCCGGTGAAGTGGTGGAATTGCACGATCTCGCCGTCCAGGAGCCAGAAGTCGTTGCCGGGCAGCGGGATGTCGGAGGCGTGGCGGCGGGGCAGCCAGCGCACGTCCTCTCCGGCCTGGAGGTTGAGCGGGGTGATGGCATGCTCGTAGCGGATGTAGTCGGTGACCGGCTCGGAGACGATCCGCGCGCGGCGCATCACCACGCCGCGGGCGACCGCGTCCTTGACGAGCGGCATCCACTGGGGCCAGAACGAACGGGCCGGATCGAGGTTCGGGACGCCGGTGCGCAGGAAGGTCTCGAAGTCCTCGGCTTCGTCGCCGACCGTGTAGATGTCGCGCATCTCCAGGTGGACCGCCGTGTGATGGGTGTCGGCGAGCAGCTCAGCGAACGTCGCGGTGTTCAGCTGCTGCGCGTTCAGCGGCATCGCACGCCTCCCTCAGAATCGACACCATGCGGAACGGAATCCGGATCACCCGCTCGTGCGGGGGAATCCCGGCCCTGTGACCGGCCACCCACTCGGTGGAGCCGACCACGGCCTTCAGGAGCTCATCGGCTTCCTCGCCCTGGATGACCAGGTCCGCGCTCTCCTCTTCCACTCACACCGTGGGCGATCCCTCGCCTCCGGTGTTCGGGTCGATCCCGACGAACCGTAACGTCATGGCACTCTCCCCTGCGACGTGGTTGCGCATAGGTGCGCGCACCGACCGTCCCGCAGCGCAGAGAGCCGGTCAAGAGGACCGCGAAGCTGGAGGGCTGGCCCACGGGCGCGGTGCGGGCCAGCCTCCCAGGTCAGTTCCTGCCGGCGGGACGTGCGGCCAGTGCTGTGCACAGGCGCGCGGCGATGGGCTGGAAGCGCTGGGCGAAGCTGGGGTCCTTCATCTGGTCGGGCTCGGGCAGCTGCTTGTGCGGAAGGGGCCGCCGCCCGGCGAGCGACCAGCCCAAGGGGCGCAGCCCGGCGCGGTTCATGTCCCGGTCGACGCCCTCCAGGTAGTCCGCATCGACGGGCAGCTCCCAGTTCGATTGCCAGATCACCCCGTCCAGGGCGATGGGGAGGTGAGGGGATCCGAAGAGGAAACCCAGACAGCGTTCCCGCAGAACCGCCGCGCTCTGCTCGGGGCTCAGCGGGACACCCTTCTCTTCACCTCCGGGGCCAGGGAGCACGGTCCTGCAGTCGGTGTCCGGGAAGACGTCGATCTCCCCGAGAACGACATGCGCCGTCGCGATCTCGCGGTCGGGGTAGGACCAGTACCTCGGCAGGAGGACGATCACGTCGTAGGTGTCGATGGCATCGGCCACCGCCGCCGCGAGCGGGCTGCGGTCGGTGTGCGGGAAGCCGCGGTTGTTCTCCTGCGCCGGGTGGCGGGTCTCCCACATGCAGGTGTGGCGGGTCAGGAGGCCAGGGCCGTCCGGGGAGGACCACAGCATGCTGGTCGTCGGCTCCGGCGGGGCGGCCGGCTCGGTCTCCTTCTTGCGGCGGCTCCGGCTGCGACCCACGCCACTCATGGTCCAACGCCAGTAGTCCTCGGCTTCCTCGAGGAGCAGGACCCGCTGTCCGCTGTATGCCCAGGCCGCCGCGATCCCGCCGACCAGGTGGTAGAGGTTCCCCGAGCGCTCCGCCAGGAACCGCAGGACGTGCGGTGGGCGCGGCGCGTCGTCGGTCGTCGCGCGGCGCAGGGCTTCGGTGTACTTGCCCCCGCTCCGGCTCGCCCGGCGGGCGGTCTGCGCGGCGGTGGACTGGTTCTTCGGCATGACGTACTCCTCTGCCGGACCGGGCCACGCCACCGGGACCGGCTCGTACGACTGCCGTAGATCACGACGGAACGCAGAACGGTTGGGAGCGGGCCCCGCAGGACCTTGACCTCCGCGTCCGGCGGCGTGGCTCCGGAAGCGGGCGGTGATCGGCAGTACGCCACTAGCCGGGCAGGATGCTAACCGGCATGGCAGCACCGGCCGAAGCCACGAGCCGCCGGTTCCCTCGAACGGGCGAGGTCTCCGGCGGCCAGCCGGTACTTGTACCCCTTCGTCAGGTCCGCCGGCGGAACCATCCGCGGCCCCGGCCCGGCTCGGGGCCGTCCTGCGGCTCCGGAAGCGCGGCGGCCTCGAGGCGGGCGGCTTCGGCAGCGGCTTCCTCGCGGGCGACGTCGTCGGCGCGGCAAGGGCCGCACACGGACTTGTCCCCGGCCCGTACGGCGGTCCGGTGCACGGTGATCTCCTGCCAGCGTTCGTCCGTGAACTTCCGCCCGCAGCGCTTGCACACCGGGCGTTCCGCCTCCCGCTGTGCGGCGCGGCGTTGCTCCGTCGGCATCGCCCCACCGCACCGAGGCGCGCGTCACGGCCGCCGGCGGACCTGACACCGGGCCGCGGATTCCGCCGCCGTCCGACCTCGCCGCGATCGTGTTCCACCCGGAGACCGGCCTCACCCGCAGCGACAAGACGTTCAGTCGCGCGCAGCTGCTCGCGGCGGTCGGCAACTCGCTGGAGCATGGCCTGGACGACGCCCCCGGACGCCTCGACGAGATTGCCGACGATGTCCTGGACGTGGCCGGGTACGCGGTCCGCGTGCCGGACTACGGGTCCACCGTCATGACGTCGACCGCCCGCTACACCACCCAGGACATCCTGGACGCGGAGGAGTACGTCCGGGGCCAGGCGCTCGCCCGGTACGGCGAAGGCTCGGTGGCGCTGACCGGGGATCAGGCGGCGTCCGCTGTCGACGTGTTCCAGGTCGCGGTCGGCTTCGAGCTGTCCGACGAGCAGCGTGCGGCGGTGACCCAGCTGCTGACCGGTGGGCACGGCATCGACACCGTCGTCGGCGTCGCCGGGGCTGGCAAGTCGACGTTGATGGAGGCGTGCTCGGCGACCCGATCCAGCTCCAGGACATCGCGGCGGGCGGGTGGTTCCGTGAGGTCCACCGGCTGGTCGGCGGGCTCACCCTGCACGAGTACCGCCGCCAGGAGCACGCCGCCGAACGCCACGCGCTGGAGGTCTGGCGGACCGGCGACCACGACCAGGCGCTGCGCCTGCTCGCCGACCGGGGCCGCGTCCACGCGGTCGAGACCGCCGACGAGGCCCGCTCACAGATCCTCACCGCGTGGGACGAGCTGCGCCGCGACCGGTGGCCCGACACCCACGACCTCGTCGACCAACTGGTGGTCCTCGCCGCCCGCAACGCCGACGTCGACGCGCTCAACACGGGGGCCCAGCAGATCCGCCGCGCCGCCGGCGAACTCGGCACCGCGCACACCTACGCCCTGCCCGGCGGCGACCGGCTCACCCTCGCCATCGGCGACGCCGTCAGGGTGCGCGCCAACGACTACCGCAGTCGCCGCGGACAGGGCCCGGACCTGCTCAACGGCTACCGGGCTGTCGTCAGCGAGATCGCCGAGGACGGGCGGATCAAGATCACATGGCGCACCCGCGGTGCGGACGACGCGTTCGTGTCCGCGTGGCTGACGCCGGACCAGGTCGCCTCCGGAGCCCTGTCGCTGGGATATGCCATGACGATCGCCGCCTCCCAGGGCATGACCTGCGACACCAGCCTGCTGTACGGGCACGACGCCAACGCCTTCGCCGCGTACCCGGGCCTGACCCGGGGCAAGCGCGCCAATCACCTGTGGCTGCCGCTCGCCGTCATCGAGAACGAGACCACCCAGGCCCGCCTCGGTGCGGCCCGCACCGAGAAGGAGCGCCTGGAGCGCGTCGTCGACGCCTTCGCCCGCTTCCTGGGGCAGTCGCAGCCGGACGCGATGGTCTCCGACCTGCTTCACGAACCGCCGGCCCCCGTGCCCGTGCCGTCGCAGAACCGCACCGTCGACCGACGGGCCGCCCTCGCACGGTCGGTGTCCACGACGGCGCGGCGAGCGGCCCCCGAGCAGAGGCGTGAGTACCGGCTGACCGACGAGCAGGAGCAGCAGCTCGCGGACATGAAGGAGGAGCGGGAGCTGGCCCGGGTCAGCCCGTGGACCAGGCGCCCGTACGGCGACCGGAGCGACCAGGAGCTGACACGACTGATCGCAGTCAGCCCCATCAACGCGCGACGGGAGGAAAGGGCGGCGGCCGAGGCCGCAGAGACCGAACGACTCCTGCTGGAGCAGATCTCCGCCGACAAGGCGCGCGGGGAGACCCGGGGCCGGCGTGAGGTCGCCCCCATCTACCCCCTGCTCGATCGCGCCGACGAGCAGTTGGCCGTCGCGCGTGCCGAACAGGCCCGCGAAACCGCGGCAGCCGTCCACGCGGCGACGGCGGACGAGCACCTGAGCCAGCTCGCGGCCGCCGACAGCAAGGGCCGGATCGCGCTCCGCCTGGCAGGCACCTCCCGCAAGGAACACCGGCAACTCAAGCAGGAAGCCACCCAACAGCGGGGCGCCGGGTGGAGGGATGCGGCCGACGCCCGGGTCGCGGCCTCCCGTGCTGTCGAGGAGGCATGGACAATCCTGCGGACAAGCCCGCACGCCGCCGTGCTGGGCGCCACCGAGCGACAGGCGCCGGACATCGACACCCTCGCGGCCCGGCTCACCGAGATGCGCGAGACCCGCGTCCCCGACCGGGTGCGGCAAATCGACACCAGCGACCAGAAGAAGATCTCGCGCGCCCACGGCCAGGCGGCCCAGGCCCGGAAGAACGCAGCCATGCACCGGGCCATCGCCACCGACGCACGCACCGAGAAAGCACTGCGCGCCCGGATCGCCGAGCACCACCCGTCGCTGCACCAGTCGGAAGCGCAGGCGCGGGTAGAGATCCGGCAAGCACAAGAAGCCCCCGCCGCCCGGATCTCACCCCAGGCATCCAGCTACCGGCCGCCGCTGCCCCGGGGCCGCTCCGGCCCGTCACAGCGCCGCTGAGCAGCCCCGGACATCACTCTGGCCACCCAAAGAGGTGAGCCGGCCTGCTCCACCGCTGCAGGCTCCCGGAACGGGCGGTCGGCGGCGTGCACGCCGCACCAAAGGAACTTCCGGCCGGACTCCAGCACGAAGGAAGCCCCAGACCGTTCGGTCCGGGGCTCTTCTTTGCCCGGGTAGGTCACTCCACCAGGGCTATCGGCGGGAGCGCATGCCCGCCTGGGCTCCCCCGATTACGGTCACCGACCCTCCGATGGTGGCGACGGCGGTTGCGGCCTCGGTGTTGCGCGTCAGGGCCAGGATCACCGCCGCGACGATCGAGACCAGCGCGGTGGCGGTAATCGCCCAGGCAAGCCAAGCGGTGGAATGAGAGTGCTCTGGGGTACGGTCAAGGGACGTCAAGGGTTCCGCTCTCCTCACACGAGACAGGCAGCCCGACGACAGACGAGAGGGAGATCTCGGCGAGGCCAGCCGTCCAAAGCAACCTCGTGGTGGGATCTCCGTGAATTGCATCAGGTGCGACGACTCACCCCTCGCTGGTAGGGGCGCCTGAACAGGCAGGCATCGGCTTGTCGCAGCCCGGAGCCACCGCAGATCTGCCCTGCCCACAGGTCGGCTGCCCGCGTGACCTGCGGCAACCCTGCTCGTTCTCATCTAATGAACGATTCATTCGCCCTTCTCGCAGTGTGTAGGGGGTTGGCGTGGGCGGTTCCACATGGAACGTGCCGGGGGCGGCACCGTCGCTGTTCATCGTGGGCGGTGCTCCGCTCCTGCACCCGGAGACCCAGGTCTTCGAGGGCATGCTGGCGGGGTGGCGTGATCAGCAGCTGGCCCGGAATCTGAGCAAGGACACGATCGCGGACCGGCTCCTCGCGGTACGGCGGTTCCAGCGCTTCACCAGCGAGTGGCCGTGGACGTGGCGCCCTACGGATGTTGAGGAGTACACCGCCCACCTGCGGAGCGACGGGCGGGAACGGTCCCACTCCACGATCCGCGGCTATCACGGTCACGTCCGCATGTTCCTGGAGTACGTCGCCGACCCTCGCTACGAGTGGACAGCGGTCAGCGAGCGTCTCTTCGGCAGCCATCCAGCCCAGGTGTTCTTCGAGTGGAACACCGCCGTGCACGCCGCCGAGTACGAAGGCCGGCCCGGCCGCCGTGCTCTGACCAAGGCCGAACTTCAGCGCTTCTTCGACTACGCCGACGACCAGGTGGCAGCCGCCCGAACCTCGGGCCGCAAGGGCTGGCTCCCGGCCATGCGAGACGCGACCGCGATGAAGGCCACCTACGCCTGGGGGCTGCGTCGTCGTGAGGTGATCAAGCTCGATCTTGCGGACTTTGGACACAATCCGCACGCTCCTGAGTTCGGCGACCTTGGCGTGGTCTACGTCCGTTGGGGCAAGGCGTCCAAGGGCTCCGCTCCCAAGCGCCGCAGCGTGCTGACCGTCTTTCCCTGGTCGGTGAAGGTGATGGAGCAATGGCTTGGTAGCTACCGCGCCGTGTTCGACACCGCCGCGAAGAGCGACGCCCTCTGGCCGAGTGAACGGTCACCGCGCCTGGACATGGGGGCTCTTGGAGACCGGTTCGCCGCCTACCGGGATGCATTGGGGCTGCCGCAGGAGCTGACGCTGCACTGCTTGCGCCACTCCTACGTGACGCACCTGATCGAAGCCGGCTACGACCCGCTGTTCGTCCAGCAGCAGGTCGGGCATTCCTACGCGTCCACCACCGCGCTCTACACCTCCGTGTCGTCGGACTTTCGCACCCGCACGCTGCGCAAAGTCCTGGACGGCACGATCGGTCGAGCGATCAGCACCGCGACCGGGGAAGGACCGCGATGATCAGGCGACTCGGCTACCACTGGCACCTGCGACGGATCATGGCCGCGCACAACATCTGGAAGACCACCGAACTCATCCCCCTCCTGCGCGAGCGCGGCATCAACCTGTCCACCGCACAGGTCTACCGCCTGGTCACCGACCGGCCCGAGCGCCTCTCTCTGCCGGTCCTGGCGGCGCTCTGCGACATCCTCGCCTGCTCGCCCGCCGACCTCATCGAACCGTACGTCGAAGCAGACCGGCGCAAGCGAACGGCTGGTGAGGCGGCCGTCATCGAGATCAATGCCGACTTTCGTCCCGAGCGCGCTCGCATCATCGAGGACTGACCATGCCCGCACCCCGGAAGTACACCTCCGATCCGAGCAGGTACCCATCCTGTGTGCGTTGCGGCTCCTGCTACCCCGCCAGTCGCCACTGGCCCGAGGGCATCGTCTGCTTCTACTGCGTGCGCGCGGCCCGCAACCGCCAGGGAACCTGCGCTGCCTGCGGTCACGAGGGCATTCTCCCGGGGCTCGACGCCGAAGCGCGACCGCTCTGCGTCCGCTGCTGCGACGTGCCGCTCGACGTGCGATGCAAGCGATGCGGCGAGGAGAACCTGGCCAGCGATTCCAATATCTATTGGCGGTGCCTGCTCACGGACAGGATCAACAAGCTCCTGGCGGGTCCGGACGGGGAGATACCCGAGAGGCTGCGGCCGCTCGCGGAGGCGATCACAGGGATGCCCCGTCCGAACAGCGGATGGGCCTGGATCCACATGAACCGGCGCGTGCCAGAACTCTTACGCGGTCTGGCAGTTGGGGAGATCGAGCTCAGCCACGACGCACTCGACTCACTGCCGCGATCCAGAACGATCGAATACCTGCGGGGTCTGCTCGTCGCTCACCACTGCCTTCCTTGGCGCGACGAGCACCTGATCGCTTACGGCCGTTGGCTCACCTCGAAGCTCGACACGATCCCCGATGCTGATCACCGGCGCCTCATCGAGCGCTACACGCGGTGGCACGTGATGCGGCGTCTACGACGAGACGACTCCGACCAACAACCCGTAACTGCCAACGCCTTCCTGCGTGCCAAGCAGCACACGACCGTCGCCATCCAGTTCCTTCAATGGCTCGGCGACCGCGGAAGGAGCTTGGACGAGTGCAGTCAGCATGACGTCGATGCCTGGTTCGGTAACGGCACCAGCACGCGCGGGCACGCGAACAACTTTCTCTACTGGGCCCTCAAGCAGCGGCTGGTCAGCAAGCTCGCTGTTCCCTGGGCGCCTCACGGCAACGGCCCTCTCGCGAGCGAGAAGGACCATGTCGAAGCGCTCCGCGCCCTGCTTCTCCATGAGACCCTGCCGGCAGCCCACCGGGCCATCGGCATCATGCTCGTCCTCTTCGGACAACCCCTCGCCAGGGTTGTGACGATGCGCATGGACGACTTCCGTGAAGACCCGAACGGGCTGGAGGTGAAGCTCGGCAGAGACTGGATCGACGTTCCGGAGGCGGCAGCCGCCGTGATCCGGGTTCATCTCGCTTCTCGCCCTGGCCTGAGCACGGCCGCGAACCCGGACTGCCCGTTGGTGTTTCCCGGACGTATGCCCGGGCGGACGATGCACGTCTACAGCGTTGCGACGATTCTCCGTGCATCCGGGATCCCGGCCATGGCCACGCGCTCCAGAGCCTGGATCCAGATGGTCCGTGAAGCCCCGCCGGCCGTCCTGGCAGACGCCCTGGGCGTGACCCCTCAGACGGCGATGCGCTACGCCGAACGCGCTGGAACGGACTACCTGGGCTACGCGGCCCTGCGAAGTCCCCGGGGACCCGAAGGCGCTTGAGGGAAGCGCCTCCAGGTCAGGAGGTGGCCCAGGCTTCGGCACGCCAGGCCGGCAGCTCTTTGTCCAGCCACTCCTCGACGGTCCTACGCCAAGGATCCGAAGGATCGCTGTCAGCGACGTCGGCCCAGGCGTCTTCCGCCGTGTCGGGGTCGATGAACAGGTTGTCGAGGTAGGCGTCGAAGTTGTCGGCGACCTTCGTGAAGACATGGTTGCCCAGATACCCCGGCCAAGCGATGGCGTGGACGAACGCATGGAGCTGGCCATGAGTGGCCGGGTTCAGGTCCAGGAAGAGGGTGTCGCTGCCGCCGTTGCGGGCGATGGGCAGCAGGCCAGTCAGGGGCACGTTCTCGGCGAGCCACCCGTCGCGACTGCGCCGGTACTCGCCCAGAAGAGTGCCCCAGCCGTACTCACCGGCGTCGTCACGGCCCAACTGATAGAGGCCGTCGAAGCCCTGCACTGGTTCGGGTTCACAAGCCGGGAGGCGGACCGAATAGTCCAGCTTCTCCCCGCCGGCGGCTTCCAGGAACGAGCGGTACGCGGGTGGCAGGGGCAGCCCGATCTCCCGTTCCAGCGCGGCGCACTCGCCTGGGTCGAACGGCCTGAACGGACCGCCCACCAGGCGACCCCGATACCAACGTGAAAGCTCCTCGGACACGGGCGGATTGTCGCACCCCGCTGCGACAGGCCCGAGGCTATTCACCCCCAACCAATAGCCGTCCTTACCAACAATGCGGGTCACTTGGATCAAATTCCGCAGAGAAACGTTCAACCGGTCCGACGGACGGAACGACTCCGGCAGACTCGTCCTGGTCTCCACACCGCCCGCGAATCGACTGCTCCGCCGTCCTGGCCGAGCCGTGGGTGGAGCGCATGAGCGCCTGCGGCCCGGGGCGGGGAGACCACACCATCAGCGAAGCCGATTTCACGAAGGAGTACCGGAGCGGTCGGGCCCTTGCGCTCCGGGCTGCCTGTGAACCTTCTCCGCTCCGCCCTGCCCGAATTCTTTGGGAGCCTCGGGGCCGCACTCGTCGTGGCCGGCGGCGCCTGGGTCGCCCGCCGGATCCGCGCACGCCGCCAGCCCTCCCTCCCTCGACGTGCAGCAGCCCTTGAGCGAGGGCGACGAACCGCAGGGGCAACGGGCCGCATAACCGCGGCCGCTGGGGGGGGCGGAAACGACTGTTTCCGCCCCCTGGCTTGATCGGAATAGCCTGAGCTCCCGCCCCTCTCCACGAGCAGTGGGGTTCGTCGTCGTGTGCCTGCCAGAGCGTTTCCGCGTCATCCCTGCTTAAGCAGGACGTACAGATCCCAGGAGTCCGGTTCGCCCAGATATGCGTAGAGCTTGGGGTGCTCTGCCGTGCCCAGCACGTACCTTGTTTCTCGGCCTCCGGGACCTGGTGGGTCTCGGCGCGGACGCGTTCGTAGAACTCGTTCTTCAGGTCGACGTGTCGTTTGAGCAGGGCCATGCGGTGGACGTCGGCCTCGGCAGCGAGAGCGACGACGGTGAGGCTGCCGTTGGAAGTGGTGGCCTGTCCGGTCAGGAGTCGGTCCATGGCCTCGCGGATACGGACACGCTCGTCCTGGTGCTGCTGGTTCATGTGAGACCTCGGCAGGACGCGCGGTGCTGTCGTGGGTATCGGCGGTCGCGGCACATCGACGTCGCCGGACTGAGTGGAGGCAGTGACCCGCTCGGTCTGGCCGGGGGCACGGACATTGCCGGACTGGGCGGAGGCGGATACAGCGGTGAAGGCACCGTCGGCGACGACGTCGGCGGACTGGGTGCGGGCGGTGATCGAGCCGCCCTCGGGCACCACGGCAGTGATCTCGATAGGGGAAGAGCCCTGGATCACGTTGACGGTGCCGCCGCCGTTGAACTGGAACCGGCCCCCGGAGAAGGTCCTGTCTCCGCCGGACACCGCGACCATCGAGCCGTAGTTGTTCCCGACCGTCTGGACGACGGTGCCGTAGTTGTTCCCGGCGATGAAGGTGCCGCCCCCGCTGTTGACGACTGTGGTGCTGCTGCCCTTGCCTCGGACGTGGGCAATGAGCGCGCCGCGGGAGTCCCAGCGGAGGTCGGCGTCGCGGCAGTCCAACTTCGATGTCAGAGGACACGGAGCGTGATCACCCGGCTGGGCCGCCGGGCAGGGGTGTCACGCTGTCACGCCGGATCGGGCCTGGAACGGGGGTTCGCGGCCCTCCCGGCACTCGAAAGGCGTTCAATACGGACATTCGGCGGGTGCTGTTGCGTGGTGGCCCGGCGGGCGCGACAGTCGGCGCGGCAGGGAGCGTGACACCCCTGATGTGACGCACGGTGAGCGTGACACCCCTGCCACGCTCCTCCGGGGGAGATGTCATGCCGCCTCAAAAACATCCCCGTATGTCCGCTTCCCGGGATCTTGACCGTTTGCCAGGCGAGTTTGACCGCCCGTTTCGGTGCCTGTTTCTGGGGTTCTGCGCTGGCGTGGGTGTCCGAGGGCTGCGGTGAATGGCTGACGCGGGAGGCGCGGCCCGATGCCGTGTGCTGCTCGGCGTGCTGTCGTGCCAGGCAGTGGCGCCGGGACCGGCGTCTGCGCCGGCGGGTGACCGCCGGAGTTGACCGGTGCCGAGTGAGCTGTCTGCCCGGAGCGCGGGAAGTCGCCTGGACCACAGCCACCACCTGCGGTGGGGAGTGCGGCCTCAGCTCGTCTGACCTCTGGAATCACTGCGGTAGGCCAGCCTCGGCCGCCCGCCGGAAGACGTCCCCACACGTGGGTAACCGTATCGGCGCGCGTTCGGCGAGGATGAGCAGTGCATGACGCAGTTCCGTGCTCAGCTGGGTGAGTCGATGGCCGTACTGGCCTCTGTAGATGTGCAGGCGGAAGACGTTGACGGCGTGTCCGTCACGGTCGTCGGCGAAGGTTTTCGGGAGCCCGGCGAGCAGTTCGTAGTCGCGCTTGCCGGTCGCCGCGTCGGCCACGGTCTTGAGGGACAGATCATCTAATTCTGCGGCGGATAATGAAGTGTCGACTGCGACAGCATGGGTCGCCAGGGCCGCGAAGATCTCGATCAGTCGCTCGCCTGCCGTCATGTCGATGCCCCAGGCCTGCAGGTTCTCGTGGCGACGAGCCTGCCGCCATGGCTCCTGGTCTACCAACGGCAGCAGGACACTGCCCAGATGAGCGCAACGACGCCACAGCATGTCGTGGTCGGGGGGCACGGTCGATCCTTTCGACGGCGAGTGGAAGGCCTGGGGCCGACGACGAATTCGACGACCACCAGGCTCTCCAATTTCTCACTACGTGCAGGGCACGTACAGAACGTCGCTGTATACGGTGCCGCTGGCGTGGGAGCCGCTCGAGCTCACGAGGGTCCCGTACGTAGTGGTACGGAAGGCACGGCTCGGGTCATCTGGGTGGTTCACGCAGGTTGCCGCCGCGGTCGACGACCGCAGCGGTGGCGCGCACAGGGACTGACGCGCGGTCCCTGTCGTGTACCACTGGCTCGAAGTGTTGCTGTAGTACTCGAGGTCCACCTCGCTGGTACAGGTCACAGGTCCACCTGAGCACGTCCTGATGCCTCCGGTGCCCGTCATCCGGGAGCCGCTGTGGTTGGGCTTCGACGCGTAGAAATCGCAGCTCGTCGCTGCCTCAGGGGATTTCTCCTGCGTGGTCACAGTGAGCTCGTCCTGGACAACGGCGTCGGACTCCGGGTCGTATGGCCTGCCGGTGGTGGCGAGCAGCTGCGTGATGCGTTCCCACTCCGCGACTTCGGCGGGGCCGCGTTCGTCGTCGGCCAGGTCCTCGCGGTCGATGTGCCGGTGCAGCCGGGCGTCCTCGAGCGCGGCCGCGGCCTGGCGCGCCGGCGGACCGAGCTGCGGCCGGCCTTCGCCTGGTCGACCGGCTGGCGGGGCGCGGCCGCGCCGGGCGCGGGAACGCGGGGACGGCCGCGGGATCGGGGCGCGGGGGTGCTCACACGAGCCTCACAATCGTCACGGGAAAGGGACTGGATATCGGGTCGTTGCGCATCGGGCGCGGCGGTCACAGACAGGTCTATCGCAGTCGTGAATTCCGCGCGGCTAAAACTCAATGTTGAGCCATTGAACGTCCCTGAATTCCACCTCCAGGCCCGCGCGACCGCCACCGCCTTGACGGAAATAGGCGTCCGCGATGGCCTCCGCGACCGCCTCGTGCAGGTCGGTGTCCGTCGCACCCTCCTCCTGTGCCGCCAGGATGAGGGCCGCGTGGGAGGGCGATGAGGTCCCGTACCCGGGCGTCGTCCGAGGACCCGTTCGCGGTGAAGCCGAGGGAGGCCCGGAACTTGATGACGAGCCCGCCCGAGGTGGTCGCACGCTGCCTCGCCTGCGCCCTGACCTGCGGTTGCCACTCCGACTCGGCCTCCTGGACCAGTGCCTCCTGGAGGCGCTTGTTCGGCTTGGTGGAGGCACCCGAGAGGTAGCGCTGCACCGTCTTGCGGGAGACGCCCAGGCGATCCGCCAGGCTCTTGGTGGAGCCTTTCTCCCGCTTGCGAAGGAATTTCATCTGGGCTCGCGCGGATTTCGGTGCGGGCCGGGTGAACAGGGCGCGCTCCGCGCGGGCGAGGCCCTCCATGATCTTGGAGCGCGTCCAAGCCGCCTGCTGTGCCTTCTCCTCGTCAGCCATGTGATCAGCACAGCGGTACCGGCCTGTGGACAGAGACTGACGGCTGGACGGTGTTCCGCCGCCCGTCGAAGGGTGTGACGAAGCATCACAGTTGGCAAATCAGCATGCTTGTTGGCAAACGTTGCTGATGTTGCTGTACGTCACGGGCACGCGAGACCGCTGCGCACACCCGCCCACGGCGTGGGCATCGACCCGCACGATCCCAGCCCTTTCCACCGCCTCGGTTGCCGGGTTCAGGGCGCACGGGTGCGGGCCCCGACCTGTCCCGGTCGGGGCCCGCACGGTCAGTGGGGGGGTCAGCTTGGCTGATCGCCGGTGTACCGGTAGATCTCGCTGGCGCTGGTGACGTGCCACACGGTGCCGTCGGCGCCTGCGGCGATGTCGGTGGCGTTGCCGGGGCCGGGGATGTTGACCCACGGGTTCGCGTCGTTGTTGGTGTACCGGTAGATGGCTCCGGCGGGGTTGACGCCCCACACGTTGGTCCGGGAGCCCACCGCGATGCGGCTGAGACCGCCGGTGATGTTCTTCCACGGGTTCGAGCTGTCCTGGTCCCCGGTGTACCGGAAGATCTGGTTGCCGCTGTTGACGCCCCACACGGTGCCGTCGGCACCCGCACCGATGTCACTCAGCGCACCCGGGATCTTGAGCCACGGGTTGGCGTCGATGTTCGTGTACCGGAAGATCTCACTGGCCGGGTTGACGCCCCACACGTTCGTCCGGGAACCCGCGTCGATGCGGCTGAGACCGCCGGTGATGTTCTTCCACGGGTTCGAGCTGTCCTGGTCCCCGGTGTACCGGAAGATCTGGTTGCCGCCGTTGACGCCCCACACGGTGCCGTCGGCACCCGCACCGATGTCACTCAGCGCCCCCACGGGGCTGACCCACGGGTTGGCGTCGAAGTTCGTGTAATGGAAGATGCTGCTCGCCGCGTTCACCCCCCACACGGTCGTCCTGGACCCCGCCGAGATGGCCGTGAGGCTGCCCGTGACCTTCACCCAATCCGCCATGCCGAAACACCTTTCCCTGAACCGGTATCGGCTCTCATTCTTGGCGGTGAGGCACGACGCGAAAGCAGGTGAATACTTGCCCTAATATCAAACAAGCCAGAAAATCGGTGTTTTAAATCCTGTCGCCTTGCAATGCGGCAACAGAGGCACGTCGGGCAGCGGTGTTTTCGGCTCGAAGTGCTGTCCCCCCTGCCGGGGATCGACATGAGCAGCGCTCCATGCGTCCCGCTGGGCGACCTCACCAAAGACACCGAGACCCACCTACGGCACGCCCGTACAAGCTGCAATGTTCCCTCGCTTGAGCGGCTGATGTGTCACGGGTTATCGCGGTGGGAGGTGCTGCGGCGCAGTGACTTAGCCATGCGAGAGGAAAAGTGACCGCAGAAGCTCTTCGATCGATCGTGCAGTGACCTCCACCACCAAACGCTGCCCTGGCGCAACGATCCTCCAGTCCCATCGTCCGGACCTTCACTAAAGTGCGGACAGAACCATTTTCAAATAGCGCCATCAACGAGCACGCGTAGCACGTACGTCTGCGTCTTGGCCCTCAGATCGGTGGCTTCCTCCGGGGGGTCTTCTCCGGCCCTTGCTAGGTATTTCCGCGCGTTGTGGCGACGGCGGGAGTTCGTGATCGTCGCGGTCGTGGCCGCGGTGACCGCCGTCGCCGTCACGCCCGGCAGCCACACTCCGGGCCTCGGGTTTTCCCCAGTACGGAGGGGAAAAGAGCCATACCATCGACTGGCCTGTTTCCCGGATGGTCTGGCAGGCATCGAAACAACGAGGCTGAATGCGCACGGATCCACCGAGCAAATACGTACGGATCCACAGAACAAAAAGGAACCCTCTGTGTACAGCTTCAAGCCACTGCGCCGCCGTACCGCCCGCACCGCTGCCATCGGCGTTCTCGCAGCTGCGGCCTGCGCCACTGTCATGGCCGGCAGCGCCGGAGCCATCGTCAACGGATCGGTCTCCACCGAGCACTACCCGTTCATGGCGACCGTCCCCGAGTCGGCCCCCACGCTCGGTCTGAACGACGGGACCTGCGGGGCGTCGCTGATCGATAAGCAGTGGGTACTGACGGCGGCCCACTGCGTGAAGGGTGACGGCCTGGAGCTGGACGGCATCGTGCGCGTCGGCAGCGATCACCGCAAGTCCGGCGGCACTGTCCGGAAGATCGACCGGATCTTCGTCCACCCCGGCTATGTGAACGGCGAGGGCAAGGCCGCCAACAACAACGACCTCGCGCTGATACGCCTGGACCGCCCGGTCGCCCAGCACCCCATCAAGATTGCCGAGCATGTAGGGCGCCCTGGCACGCCGACCCGGCTCCTGGGCTTCGGCACCACCGTCGACACCGAGCTCAAGTTCCCGGACCGGCTGCAGGAGCTGAACACCCGCAGGGGCGCTGAGTCCGAGTGCGCGCCGGGCTACGCGGGCCCGACCCGGCTGTGCACCATCACCACCGTGCCCAAGGCCATGGCGTGCTTCGGGGACTCCGGCGGGCCGCAGGTCCAGAAGGGCCGGAATGGCCGCTGGGAGCTGATCGGCGTCACCTCGGGACCCGGTGCCCCGAAGGTGCCGTGCTCGGAGGGTCCTGGCCTCTACACCAACGCGCCCGCCTACGCGGGCTGGATCAACAAGACCATGAAGACCAACCACGCCCCGAAGAACCACCACGCCCTGAAGACCACCACGCCCTGAAGACCAACAGCGCCCTGAAGACCAACAGCGCCCTGAAGACCGACGGCGCCCTGTCGACTGTGGCCATGGGCTCCGACCTTGCCGAGACCGGTACGAACGACAACACCGCGGCAATCGCCAGTATGGCCGCCACGCTGGTCGTCGCCGGTGCCGGCACCGCCGTCGCAGTACGCCGCCGCAAGACCCGCAGCGCCGCCTAAGCGAAACCGCCGCAGCCCAAAAGCGGCCCCCTGGCCAGGGGGCCGCTGCCCATTGCCGCGTCCTGCCCACCCTCATCTGCCCTGTTTGTAAGCACTTGAGTGGCCCCACGGTACAGACGAGTTTGCTTGAGCCGGATGCGGGGATCAGCGATGGTCTCCGGCTACCCGACCACGCGGGGACGCGGCGCTTGTGCAGGAGCCTGGCCTACAGCTCGATGTCGAGCCGTTCCACGTCGGTGAACTCCACTCCGCGGCCGTGGGCCCTGCTGTTGTTGGCGCGGAAGTACATCTGCGCGAGGCCGTCGGCGGCGATCTGCTGGAGCTGTTGCTCGTTGGCTCCCTGCTCGTGGGCGGTGAACAGGCGGTCGGCCCACTGGGGCGGCAGGGCCTGGGTGATGTCGCGGATCTGGGCGTCTTCGGTCGTGCCCGCGGCGGCGGTGAACCCGAACCGGGCGCGGGTGGAGACGACCAGGCCGTCCGTGGACGCTGCCTTCTTCCTCGCCTTTGCGCGGATCTGCGGCTGCCACCGCTTCTTGACCTCACGCTCTATGCGGTCACGCAGGTCGCGGCGGGGCCGCTTCAACTTCCCTGCGACGTACCGCTCCACGGTGCGCTGGGAGATCCCGAGCGCCTGAGCGGCGGCCTTGGTGCCCTTGAGCTGTTTGACCAGGTACTTCATCTGCGCCTGGGCGCTCTGCGGGATGCGGCGGGTGAACGCCCCCCTCCAGCGCGCGGTCCAGGCTGCCCCCGAGTGAGTCGGCCATGACCTGCTACTCCCCTTCTCCGGCGCTCTGGTCGGTCTTGATCAGGTTGGAGATGTTGAACACGCCGCCGCGCTCCTCAAACTGCTGCTCTGCCCACAGGACGGTCTGGGTGCCCTGGTGCTTCACCATCCCGGGCGAGACCCCGAGCCGGAACGTGCCCGGCACCGGCTTGCCCTCGGGCGTGTGCGGCAGGACGTCCAGCGGGGGACGGGCCGGGCGAGGGGTAGACGATGGCGTCGGTGCCGATGGAGACCGGGTACAGGTCGGCGGCGGCCGCCGTCTTCATCAGCTTGCAGTGCAGACCCACGCGCTGGTTCGCGAGCACGGCGGCCCGGATGCCGGGGTGCCACGTCTCCCGCTTCAGCGCCGGATAGGGCTCGTAGTACGGCACCTGGCCCCGGCTGCGTTGCCTCAGCTTGCCGATGCCGCCCTTCGCCGTCGCCTTGATCGCGGTCTCCAGCAGCGTCATCGTCGGGTCGACCTGCTTGCGCCGCGCCATCGCGTCCAGGAACTCCTGGCCCCCGAGGGCGGTGGTGACGCCCATGTCGGCCATCGTCTCCACGTACGCGTCGCGCAGCCGCTTGCACCAGGAGTCCAGGTAGCGGCCGGTCTGGGTGCGCACGTACGCCTCGATCGGCGCGACGTCGAAGCCGAGCTCCACCGCGTAGGCGACGGTCGGCGTAACGTACCAGGCCGGGCCCTCGGGCCGGTCGCCCTTGGGCATGAACGGCGAGGGCAGCCGGTTGCCGTCGACGGTGCGGCCGTTGATGCGAACGCGGAACAGGGCGACGTGGGAGAGGTCGACCAGCCACGAGCCGGGCAACGACGCATCCGCGCGTCACGTCGGCCGATGCCCGGAGCCGGTACAGGGGACTCGCTGGTCGAGGTCCACGCATTCAGGTCGATGCCAACCCGAACATCGGCCCCGCCGTGGGCAACACCCTCGCCAGCTGCGAGTGGATCAACGTGTCCGCGCCACTCGGCCCGGCCGTCGGCGGCCTGACGCACACGGCCCTCTTCCGCTCCCTCTACTCCCGCCAGGTCCGCCGAGACCGAGCTACCGAAGCGACCTGGGCGCGGTGGAGTACACGGAAGTAAGCCCGGTGGCGGTGGGCGTCGGGGAGTTGAACGAGCGTTTCGTCGAGCACCGTGAGGTGGTCGCTCGCGGTGTTCGCCCCGGCGTTGCCCGGGCCAAGAAACACAGCAGCGGGTGGTCGCCGAAGCCGCTCTTGTGGGTCGGCTTGGCGTCGAGGTCCAGGACCGCACCGGATATCTCGCGCCCGTCGGCCAGGGCAGCAGGGGCGCCGTCGCCGTGTTGGCGGCCTGCATCCAGGCCCTCTCCCGCGCAGCGGCACGGGCGGACCGCAGCCGGGCAAGCACCGACTCGTCGACCTCGGCGAGCAGCTGCCACACGGCTGGCGTGGCCGTGCCGGCGGGGTGTTCGAGTACGGCGAAGGCAAGGCCGAGCGGTGCGATCACGTTTCCGGGCAGGGACGCCGTGCGGGCGGTGAAGAACAGCCGGAAGTCGCGGTCGCGCAGCAGGCCGAACTCGTCCAGGTGCGTCAGCCGCCATCGGCCATGGCTCGTTCGATGATGCCCGCGACCACTTCGGACTTGGCGTCGGCGTAGTTCTGCATGTACTCCCATGATTGCCGGGCCAGGGCCCGCTTGGTGTCGGCGTACAGCTCACGGTCTCCGCTGTGGCGGCGCAGCCGGTCGCGGAAGCGCAGCATGCGTTTGTTCTCGGGGCACCCGGTGGACAGGACGTGGAGGTTGACGGAGTCGGCGCTGGGGTCGGTGTCGTACCGGCGCAGGACACGGTGCTCGTACCACTCGGGTTCGCGGATGGCGAGCTCGTAGCCCAGGGCTTCGAGGGCGGGCATGTAGGACGCCTCGTCCCCGGAGTCGGGAACGATCAGGAGCATGTCGATGATCGGCTTGGCGGGGAGGCCGGGTACGGAGGTCGAGCCGACGTGCTCGATCCGGTGGTCCAGGTCGCCCAGGTGCTCCTTCATGCGGACGGCCTCCCGCTCGAAGGCCGCGGACCATCGCGGGTCGTGCTCGCGCAGGGTGATCCGGCTGTTGAGCTTGGGGGCCGTGCCCAAGTTGGCTGCCTCGATCTCCTCGGCGGTCATTGAGGCGCGCGGGATCTCCTGTTCGGGCATGGATGGGTCCTGCTCTCTGGCGTGGTGGTCAAGGGGTACTTGTCATCAGATCAACTCCATTAGACCAAAGGATCGTTACTGAGGATTTCGGGTTTGTCGTCGGGTAGTGACGGTTGTTGATCCCTGCGGTACGCCGTTGGTATGCGTTGTCCAGAGGGCGGGGGCCTGACCGCTGAGCGTCGGGCATTTCGTGAGGGGATCCGGTTGCGGGCCGGTCGGCGGTTCGCGGCGGGTGAGAGGACCGCGGTGATCGCAAAGGATCTGCGGGTGAGCGTGCGGTCGGTGGAACGCTGGCGCCGCGCCTGGCGCGAGGGCGGGCTGGAGGCATTGCGCTCGGCCGGACCGGCGAACTCCCCGGCCGTCTCCGATGCCCAGTTCGCCGTACTGGAAGAGGAATTGGGCAAGGGACCGGCCGCGCACGGCTTCGGGAACGAGCGGTGGACCCTGGCCAGGGTCCAGACGGTGATCCGCCACCAGCTCCGGCTGAGTCTGTCGGTGGCGACAGTATGGCGGCTGCTGAAACGGCACGGCTGGTCCTGGCAGGCACCCGCCCGCAGAGCACCCGAGCACGACGATCACGCCGTTGAGCTGTGGAAGAAGGAGGTGTGGCCGCCGGTAAAAGGATCGCGGCGGCGTGTGGGGGCCGGATCGTCTTCGAGGACGAGGCCGGCTTCTCCATGACGCCACCCCGCGCCCGCACCTGGGGCCGGCGCGGACACACCCTGAAACCAGCGCGGCGCCGCGCGGCTGCGGACATGGTTCGAGTTCTGTGGATCACCCGCAGCAAGGAGGAGTGAGTCCGCGTGGGCCCGTGCTCCGGCCTACGATGTCCGCCTTCGCAGCGTGGGCGGGCGATCGGTGGCGTTGGCGAGCATCCGGCGAACGGTCTCCGGGTGCCACCGTTCGCCCCGCTTGGGCCGAATCTCCTCAGCTTCCGGTACGGCAGCGATCTCGCGGTACGACAGCTCGCCCTCGTCGCGGAGCTGGCGGGCGCGGGCGCGGCCTGCCTGCTCCGTCTCCTCTGGGGTGAGTTCCTTCTGGTGGGCCCGCCAGCCGTAGGGCGGGGCGCCGTAGGAGTAGCCGCCCTGGGCGGCCTTCTCACGCCGACCGTGACGGAGTCGAGCGACGATCACCGACCGTTCCAACTGTGCGAAGACACCCATCATCTGGCGCATGGCGGTCCGCATCGGGTCGTCCGGATCATCCGGGAGAACCTCCCCGGTGTCTGCGGTGAAGGCGCGGCCACCGTGCTTCCAGATCTGCGCCAGGATGGCCTCCTGGACAACGAGGGTTCGGGCGAATCTGTCGAGCGTCGGGGCGATGATGCCGTCCGCGGTGCCGTCCTCGACCTCGGTCAGTGCATCGGCCAGCGCGCCATCTGACCCCACCTCAAAGTCGGCAACTGGGCAGACGCATGAAATCAAGCTAGCCTCGATGTTTCGTGACGGTCCTTGGTTTCTCCGGTGGGCCGTTTCGGCTTGTCGGGGCGGCTGTGGGCATGTTGATGGCCCGGCTGTCGCGTCGGGTGGGCGTCGGGTTCCACGGCTCCGAGGGCGTTCGGCTGCTGGTCGGGGTGGGTCGTTGTTGCTGTTCAGTTGGGGTTCGGCAGGGCTTGGAGCCGGGCGAAGGCGCTGGTGAGCGTGTCGGTCCAGGGCCAGTGGCGGGCCAGGCGGAGGATGCGTCGGCGGCTGGTGGTGACCAGGCGGGCTGCGGCGGTGAACAGTCGCAGCCGTAGGCGTTTGGGTTCCCAGCGGCGGGCCGTGCCGGTCAGGGCGAGCATCGGCATCCATGCCAGCAGGTCCAGGGCGAGCTGGACGATCTCCAGCCAGACCTGGTTCTGGGCAGTGCGGTGCAGGGGCAGGTTGCGCAGGCCGGTGTCGCGGGCCGCGCGGATGCGGTCCTCGGCGCGGGCGCGCTGGCGGTGCCGCAGTTCCAAGGCCGCGATCGCGGTGCCGGTGGTGTTGGTGGCGAACAGGTCAGACGCATGCCGTCGGAGTCGGTGAACCTCAACTACGCTCCGGGATGGGGACGTTCCTTGCGCACAATCAACCGCATCCCGGCCGGCCAGCCCTTGAGGAGGTCCCCGGCCAGCTCGGCCACCCAGGCGCCGTCGCGGAGCTGGCCGTCAGGTTCGACCGCTGCCGTCCAGGCCGAGTCCGGGATCCGCAGCACAGCGTGGTGGACGGCGTCGGTGATCGTCATACCGACCGAGTAGGACAGCCACCGGCCGCGCGCAGTGAGCCAGTCCAGGAACTCGTGGGTGCCGCCGGCGGAGTCGGTGCGGATCAGGGTGCGGCGGCCGCGCCGGTACTGCTTGGGCAACTGGGCCAGGGCCAGCCGGGTGGTGGTGATGTGGTCGGCCGCGGTGTTGCTGCCTGCGTTGCCCGGCCGCAGCAGGGCGGCCACCAGCTCCCCGGACCCGGCCGACCCGGTCGACGAACGCGACCAGCGGATGGTGCCCGAAGGTTCGCTTCCAGGTCGCGGTGGCGTCCTGCTTCTCGGAGTGCGCCAGGACCAGCACGCCGTCGATGTCCACGATGACTTGGCCGTTCGCGTCGGGGGCATCGGCCTGGGCCAACTTCCATACGTGCTCGCGCGCTTCGGCCCTGGCCCGGCGGATCGCGGCCAGCGCATGAGAGCCGGCCCCGGCCAGGGTGTCCACCAGTCTGGAGACGGTGGGATCGGAGGCCACTGGTCCGAACAGCGCGGGCTCGGCCCGCAGCACCGCCACGTCTGACAAGCAGTCCCCGCCCAGCGCGACCGCCAGCGCGAGGTCCAGCAGGATCTTGCCCGGGTTGTGCACCGCCCGCGGCTTGCGCCATGGCACCAGCGCCGCCGATATCGCCGTGTCCAGACCGGTCTTGCGGACGGTCTCCGCCAGCAGCACCCCGCCGGCCTGCGAGACCACCGCGCCGCCGTCGCCCTGGACGCGGACAGGCGGATACGACCCGATACGCTTGTTCACCTGGAGAGTGCTTCTTCCCTTGCAGCTGACAGGACCCTCATCGAGTCCCATCGTTGCAGGTCAGAAGCACTCTCCGTTTATCTGATCAAGACCCGGACAAGCCCGCTCGCAAGGGCGCGAGGTTAGCCGTTTTCCCGGCCCGGCAGGGGCGCACCCTCCAGGAAGGCGTGATAGGTCTCGACGGCTTCCGGATCGATTTCAGGGTTGGAGGGGCCGTAGCGGGTGTCGGTGCGGTCCCGCTTCGGCCCGGAGACCCAGAACTCCTCGTTGGTCTGCACATCGTAGAAGTTCGCATCGAACATCCCCCTGCCCGGCGCAGTGTCCTCCCGTGAAAGTACCCAGTGCTCCAGGTCTTCGAGAAGTCCACCCACCCGATCCACGAGGGTCCGCGGTCGGTGTTGTAACCAGTCTTCAACTGCACGAACATGAGACGTCGAGGCATACGCTCAGGGTCCTGCACAGACCGCACCCGTGACCAGCCATTTTGCGGGCGCCTACGAGACCCCGCGCCACCGCCGACAAGGGCTCGGACAGGTGGGTACGGCCCGATGCGCTCGTTCACCTGGAGAGTGCTTCTTTCCTTGCAGCGGGCAGAACCCCTGGCAAGTCCCATCGTTGCAGCTCAGCAGCACTCTCCACGTATCTGGATGCGGGCGCGTTGCTTGCGTTCGGCGGCGAGGACGTCGCGGTGGCGGGCGTTGGCGTTGCGCCAGCGCAGGTAGCGGTGCAGCTCGCGGGTCTGGACGGTGTGGTTGGGATGGTTCGAGTTAGCCAGGGTGAATTGCCGCAGGGGTCCGAAGTGTGCCTCGATCGGGTTCGCCCAGGAGGCGTTGGTTGGGGTGAAGCACAGTTCGACTCGGTTCTTCCTGGCCCAGGCTCGGATCTTCTGCCCTTTGTGGGCGGACAGGTTGTCCCTGATCACGTAAATGGGGGCGCGCCGTCGGGCCGGGCGGCGCGGATCGACTTCAGCGCGGCCAGGGACTGCGCGGAGCCCTTGTGACGGCGGTTGACGCCCCACAGTGTGTCGTCACCGATGGAGTAGCAGCCGTGGAAGTAGGTGACGCCGTGGGTGCGGTGGTAGGTCGCCGGGACCCGGGAGGGCTTGTTCTGGGCGCCCCAGCAGGAACCTGCGGTGGGGCGGATTCTCAGCGGCCCGAACTCGTCGAAAGCGAAAACCCGGTCGGGGAAGTGCTCCAGGACGTGCTCGATCCGGTCCAGCTTGGCATCGCGCTGGGGGTCGGTGGCCTCCTTCCATGTCTTGGTGCGCTGGAAGGTGACGCCGCGTCGGGCGAGCAGGCAGCGCAGGGCCTCGCGGCCGACGCGGATGACCCGGCCATGGACTTTGCGCAGGCAGGCGGCGAGTTTGCGGATGGACCAGCGGGTGAAGGGCTGCCCGAGCTTGGTCGGTCGGGTGATGGCCGTCGCGACGACGAATTCCTCGTCGTCAGGACTGAGCAGGCGGGGACGGCCTCCCGCCCACTGAGGGTCCAGTGCGGCCAAGCCGATCTGGTTGAAGCGGTGGATGACGTCGCGCACCGTGTCCCATCCGGCCTTCCTGTGTAGTGGGTGGGCGGTGGTGATATCGCCGGTTTGCCGGTGAGTGACGGTAAACCGATCTTCTGGCTGGATCCCTTGCGGACGAGCTGGGGATCACGCGGACGTCGTACTTGACGAGGTTCGGCGGGCGTGGGCGTGATGGTGGGCAGTCCGGCCCGCTCGGCTACACCCGCGTCCCGCCGCCAGCGTTCAGGCGTCGCAGGAGGTGCCGGGCGACGTTCTGGCGGCGCATCTGGCGGTAGGCGGCGTCGATGCGCTCCAGGTTGGTGTTCGACGGCCGGCGCTTCTCGTCCAGCCAGTGCGGCAGACCCTTCCAACTGTGCTGTACTCGAAGCTGTCGGTGGGTGGTACGGGCAGGGTGTCAGAGGCAGGCGCTACGGTACGTGGTCGTGGACGCTTCTGATCTTGAATACCGGGCCCGGACACGGTCCGGCTGCATCCCGCCGGAGCTGGTCTCGCGGTTGCTCGAGCTCGGCCACGCCGAGGAGGTGGAGCGCCAGGCAGGCCGCGGGGAGTGGTTCTGCGCGTTGGAGTGGGCAAGAGTGCTCGGCGGGCAGGACCGGCAGGTCGAGGCGCTCGAGGTGCTCGACCCGTACCTGGCCACGGGCTGGTGGACAGCAGCCGCAGCCACGGCCGGGCTGCTGGAGGAATGGGGACGCGGTGAGGAGGCGGTCGCCCTCGCCCGCACGCACATGGCCTCGGCCCGCTCGTACGCTGAGACCGGGGGCGGGCTGACGCTGGCGTCGTTCGCGCGGCTGCTCGCCCGGAACGGCCTGGCCGACGAGGCGTTCGACCTGCTGCAGCCCCACATCGACGACTGGTCCCTCGCCAAGGCACTGATCGACGTCGCGCAAGGCGCCGGCCGCGACGAGGAGGCCGCCGGACTGCTCGCCGCCCGGATCCCGGCCGGGCACGAGTGCGACTCCCCGTGGTGTTGCCGCGGCCTGGAGCCCCACCTGGCAATCGGATTGCTCGCCACCGTCCACGAACGCCAGGACCGCGTCGAAGAGGCGGTCGCCCTGCTGTCCACCTGCCAGTTCACCTCACTCAACGGCCGTGACCAACTCGCCGACCTGTTCGCCCGGCACAACCGGATCGACGAGCTGCGCGCCTACGCGGACACCGAACCTCTCGGGTACGCCGCGCGGCGCCTTGCAGAGCTGCTCGAGGAGCGCGGCGACGTCGACGGCGCGATCACCGTCTACCGGCAGGCCAGCAAAGCGTCCATTCGCCGCGGCAACGCGGCAGTGGAACTCGCACGCCTCCTGGCACGGCACGACCGTTACGACGACGCGATCGCGGTGATGCGTGCGCTGGCCGACGCCCCCGGCGGCGCGGAGGACTGGATCGTCGACGTGCTGTGCACCCTGTACGCCGACCAGGGCCGCCCGCAGGACGCCCTGACCTGGCTCGACGACCTCAAGGCCCGTCGTGGCAAGGAGGAGTGGGAGCTGTTCTGGATCAGGCTCCCACTGATGGCCGCCTGCGGCCGGGTCGACGAGGCCGTCGAGCTGACCCGAGCCCACCCTGAGGGCACCACCTCGTATGCGGCGGAGCACGTCGCCACGCTGCTGGCCAACGCCGGGCGCACCGAGGACGCCGTCATCGTCCTCGAGCAGTACGCCCCCGCCAACACCAGCACCCTGGCCGGCTACCTCATCGACCTCGGCCGCATCAAGGACGCCCTGGCCCTCCTGCAGCACACAAACCCACCACCGCCCGCCGTACCGACGACACACCTGTGGCTGGACGAGCCACCATTCTGAAGTCCTGCCTGGTACAGGGCTCCAAGCCGCTCGCCCGCCATCCGGGTCGGCAGCATCCGTGCGGTGATGATCCGCGAGTAGCCCGAGACCATCGCGAGCACGGGCGGCCGGCCCTGCTGCCCGTAACCGAGCGGGATATCGGCTGGCGGGAACCACAGATCGCACTGGGCCAGCTCGCCGGGCCGGTACGTCGTGCGCGAGACCGGATCGGTGGGAAGGTAGGCGGGCCACAGCTCGCGGACGCGGTCTTTGAGGATCGTCATCCCGCGCTCCCAGCCGATCCGCTCCGCGATCACCGTCGCCAGCATCGTCGGGGTCTGTTTCAGCAGCTCACGAATCTGTGGCTCGACCATGTCGACCGCCGAGCCCTTCAGCGGCCTCGAGTACACCGGCGGCCGGTCGGTGGACAGCGCGCGCTTCACCGTGTTCTTCGAGATGTCCAGATGCCGGGCGATCGCCCTGATCGGCATCTCCTCGGCCCGGTGCAGCCTGCGGATCTCTGCCCAGTCCTCCACTTGGATCACCCTTTCCTCCCGATCTCCAATCAAGATCAGGTTCGTATGGATGCCACGAAGTGAGTCAGATTTGATCCGCCGCCAGAGGGTCACGGTTCAAACGACGCCGACAGGCCGCAGGATCGGCGGGAACGGCTCCTGATCGGATCGAGAGGCCCTGGCAGCGGTAGGCATCCAACCGCACATCCTCCGCCCTTTGGTCATAACTCCATCACCAACGGAATATATGACTCCCGTGCTCCATACGGCGTGGCTACGGTCGTCCCCCCACGGACCACACTCGGGGGGATGTATGTCTCAAAGCCAGCAGCCGCCGCGGGGGCAACAGCCCCAGCCGCCCAGCAACAACCCCTACGCCAACCCGCAGCCCCACAGCGCCGTCCGAAGTGGACACGGAAGCGAGTCCTGATCCCGGCCGGCGTCATCTTGTTCGTGGTCGGCATAGGAATTGGCAGTGCGGATGACGCCGCGAAGACCCAGAAGGCTGCTGGCGCACAACCCGTACCTTCCACCACGGTGACGGCAACAGCGACCGTGACCGCTATTCCAGCATCTACCGAGACGGTGACCGCAAGCCCGGAACCGGTGCCGACCGTCACCAGGACGAAGACCGTCAAAGTGACCGTCGCCCCCAAAGCCAGGGACAATGGCACGTCCGGCGGAGCAGGTTCGGGCGGGAGCAACAGCAGTACGCACTACGCCAACTGCGATGCTGTCCGCGCAGTCGGCGCCGCGCCCATCCACGCCGAGGACGCCGGCTATTGACGCCATCTCGACCGGGACGGCGACGGGGTCGGTTGCGAATAGCCGTGCTGCGGCAGTAGAGCGGTTTGTCTGTGTCATGCGAGGCTGCCGTCAGGGTGGTGGTTGATCCACGCGAGGCCCCCGATGCCGAGGCGGTGGCGGGCTCGTGTGACCGCTACGTAGGCGAGCCGGGCCTCGCCGTCGTCGATAGGCCCAGCAAGAGGTTGGCCCTTGTCGTCGTGCTCGTCGCTGTCCGGCGGCGGGGTGAAGTCGTCAGCGATTCGTACACGCGGCCATTCGCGTCCTTTGGCTTTGTGCGCGGTGGAGACGGTCACCTCGGCTGTGTGTTCGTCGTCGAGCTGGTCGATGGCCCGGAGGACGGTGGTGGTGCCGTGGGTGTCGACGAGGCCGACGAGTGGCTGAAGGTCGCCGCCGGCCGGGTCGTGGTCAGCGTAGTCCTGCAGTTCGCCCCAGGTCGGAAAGAGGACGAGTTCGGGGTGGGAGGTGCGGCGGCCCTCTTTGAGGTCGTTGGCGGCCCGGGCCAAGGCCCGCAGCGCTTTCCCTCCTCCGACCAGAGCTACGCGGTGGCCCATTTCGAGTAGTTGCATGACTTCGCGCATGGCGCCCACGTTGGTCCGGCACAGGACAGCGTCGGGGACCTCGACGGGACCGAGCTCGGTAGGGGCCGTGTCGGTTCCTTCGAGGCGCAGGGGTGCGTCGGCGATGGTGAGCCAGCGGTTGGCTTCGGCTGCGAGGTGGGGTCCGAAGCGGAAGGATTTCGACAGGGTGAGCTGTGTGGCGTGGAAGGTGGTCATGACGTCGCGTGCTCCGCGCCATTGGTAGATGGCTCGTGCGGAGTCGCCGACCATGATCAGTTGGGCGTGGCTGCGCTGGTTGAGGAAGATTTCTTCGACGACGGGGTTGGTGTCCTGGGCTTCGTCGAGGAGGAGGAAGTCGGTGTTGATTTTGGGTTGGGTGAGGGCCCAGATCTTGAGGTAGTGGTCGTGGTCGAAGCGGACGGCGCCGTCGTCTGTGTGCTGGAAGTCGGTCCAGGCTCGGTGCGCGAAGGGAACGATGTATTTGGTGAGTTGGGTGTGCAGGTCGGGGTCTTCGAGGCCGCGTAGGCGGGGGACGTGGTGGCGGGTGATGGTGGGTGCGGCGGAGTGGCAGAAGCTGGTTACGGTGCGCAGGGTGGCGTAGGAGAGGGCCTTGGGTGACAGGTCGCGTTCGCCGATGCGGATGGTTTTGGTGATGCCGAGTGCTTGGCCCGTCTGCCAGGCAGGGCGTCTGGGGGCGTTCAGGCGCTGGGCGTAGTGGTGGCCGGTGGCCGCGTAGGCCAGGGCATGGGCGGTTTTGCAGGTGACGGTGGAGGGGAAGCGTGCAGCGGCGTCCTGGGCGATGGCTTTGTTATAGGCGAGGTAGCGGCCGCGGCGGTGTGTGTGGTGGGCGAGGAAGGCGAGGGTGCTGGTCTTGCCGGTGCCGGCGCCTGCTTGGAGGGCGAGGTGGTCGCCGGCGTGAAAGGCGTCGGCGGCGGCGGTCTGTTCGTCGGTGGGGCTCAGGTTGAGCACCCTGGTACTCCGTCGGTGTGCGGGGATGTGAGTGAGCTTGCGTGTGGCAGCGGTCAGCTATTGCTGAGGGTGGCGAGGGCCAGATGCCGTTCCAGAGCAATGTCGAGCCTGTGGGCGTTTTCGGCTGGGGGTGTGCCGGCACCTGGCTCGCGGTGTGGGCTCGGCGGATACGCGGCACGGGCCCTCGGAGCACTGTCTCGGTGAAGTTCGACTGCGCGTGGCCGTGTGCAGTTCTCAGGCCCGTGCCTGGGTGCGGTGGCGGGCTGTGGTGGGCAGGCGGTTGTGGATGTGCTGGTGGTGCAGCAGGGGGTCGAAGGCTTCCCAGTCGCAGAGGGCGAGGTCGGCTGCGCCCGGGGCGGCGGCGCGGTCGGGGCAGCGTTGGTGGTGCCAGCGCAGCTGTTCCGCGTAGGTGAGGTGGGTGAGGTCGTAGACGGCCATCAGGCCGTCGGGGATGGTCAGTTGTCCGCGTCGTCCGGTGGCGAGGACAAGTGTCCATGTGCCGGCCGGTGCGTCGAGACTGAGGACAGGGCGGGTGCAGCGGTGGCGGAGCCGGGTCTGGGCTACGCGCTGGATGGTGTCGACGGGCTGGACGGCGAGGTAGCGGGCGTGGAGGACCAGGACTATGGGCCGGGCCGGGCCGGGCGGCACAGTTCTGGGACGGTTGCGGGTGAGGCTGTGTCCGGTGTCGGTGAAGTGAAGGTGCCGCTGTCGAGGAGCCGGCGGGTGTTCAGGGCGAGGTGGCGGCGCAGTGCGGCGATCTGAGGGGTGAGCGGGGTGGGGGCGGTGTGTGCGGGGCACAGGGCGAGGTGGGGGATGCGGCACCAGGGGGTGCCGTCGTGGGCGGGGTGGGCGATGCCGGAGCTGACGTGCCAGCGGCTGGCGGCCGGAACGGTGGTGGCGTCGACTTCTTGCGGGTGGAGGCTGACGGGGCGGGCGTCAGGGCGGGTGTGCCAGTCGATGCGGTTGCCACAGTCGCAGCAGCGGCTGGGCTGGGCGCTGTGCACGAGGCGGGTGGGGCTGTCGGAGGCGACGCACAGGGCCCGCTGGCGGTGGTGGGGGCGGTTGGGGGTTCCGTCCCATCGGCGGCCGGATGAGGCAGTGGAGGACATGGCCGCGAAGGTGACAGGCGCCGCGCCGCGGCTGCGGTGAGCGTGCCGGAATGTCCTGCGGATGGCTCAACCGGGCGGGACAGGTGTACGACTTCTCGTACGGGAGCTCCCGTCGGTGACTGGATCGGGTGATGCTCAGCACCAGTGCCAGTGGTGCTATTCGGCGGACCCGGCGGGTGGCTCGTGCCCTTCGCAGAGGGCGCCGAAGAGGTGGTCGACGGGCACGTCAAGGGCGTGGGCGTGGGCGTGCCAGGTCTTGAGGGATCCGATGGTGCGACCCTGCTCGATCTCGATGAGAGTGCGCCCGGCCAGGCCGGTGCGGCGGGCGAGTTCGTCGTAGGTCCAGCCGCGTTCGCTCCTCAGCCGCGCGAGCTCCGGGCGGAGGGCGGTGAGGTTCGGGTCGGGCGGGAAGGTGTCACTCCCCCATCCGAAGGTGCAGACCCCTGCCCTGCCAGTGCAGACCTCTGCCCTATTTCCGCAGGTCGCCGCACCGCGCACGAGGGCAAAGGTCTGCACTACGGTGTGCGGCCAGCACCCCGCTCCCCCACCCGCACAAGCGGGGCACGGACTGGTACCCGACGAAGGTAGGAGGAAGGCGCGCCTCATGAGGCTGTGCACGACGCATCCAGTGGTGCAGCGCACCTGGACCGTGGAACTGCGCCCGGGGCGCGGCGGACCGTCGCTCCACTGCCCGCAGTGCCCGCCCGGCACCCCGCCCGTGCGGGCTGCGGCGCCCAGGCACTGGTCCACCTGGCCCGGCACGCACGCCGCGACGCGTTGCCCCAGCATCTGCGTACCTGTCAGTGCGACGCGCGCGGCTGTAGCTGGCATCCGCGTCACCGCGGCTGCTCCGGTCCGGTCCTGCTCGTCCTCACCCGGGAACACGGCGGCCGCCTCTGGCGGCTCGCCGACGTCTGCGCCGCCTGCGCGGCGGCCACCATCCTCCAGCCGGGCGGCCAGTTTCCGCAGCGCCGGATCGCCCTGGTTCGTCCCCTGCCCGGCCCCCCTTTTGAGGGACCGCGGCCGGCGGCGCCTTCCTCGCGCCTGCCGCGTGCTGGTGGGCCCGCACCGCTGTTGAGTCCACCGACACGTCCCAGTCGATCCGGCCCGCGGCGTCCTCGGCGGCCTGGACCTTCGACAGCAGCATCTCCCACGTCCCATCCGCTGACCAGCGGCGATGCCATTTATAGACCGTCTCCCAGGGCCCGAACCGCTCCGGCAGATCCCGCCACTGCACGCCCGTCCGCACCCGGTACAGCACCCCGTTGATCACTCCACCGACCCCCACGTGCACCACCACGAGGTAAGAACGGCTCCAGCCGATCCCAATTTCCGGGCGCGGCTGCTGGAGCTCAGCATCACCGTGTCCACGCACCCGTTCTGGGATTCCGTCGACGTCGGCGACCGTGTCGAGGCCCGCATGGCGCTCAAGCACGCCCACAAGCCGACCGAGGCGTAGCCATGCCTGGCGGCGACATATCCGACCTGGACAAGAACCGGGCCTTGGTCGACCGGCTGCGCTACCAGCTGCGGCAGGCCGTGCGCCTGTGCCCTGTGCGGCCAGGTGGCGAAGGTCAAGGTCTTCTGGCCGCGAGGGCCGGTGTGCGACTCCTGCTACCGAGCAGTTCTGTCGACCCCTGCGCCGTGCGCCTCGTGCAGTCGACATCGCATTCTGATCGGTCAGACGGCCGAGGGAACCTTCCTGTGCAAGGCATGCACGTTCCCCGACGAACCGGTCGAACAGTGTTCGGCCTGCGGTGAACCGGCGGACCTCCCCTCCGGCCACCGCTGTCCCCGCTGCACCCTGGCCGCCCGCGTGACCGATCTGCTTTCCGTAGACGGCGCAAGCATGGCCCAGCCACTCCAACCCCTCGCCGTCGTGCTGACCGGCGCGGAAAACCCCTACCGCGTCCTGCAGTGGCTGCGCCGAAGCCCCGCCGCCCGTCTCCTGGGGCGCCTGGTCCTCGATCCTGGAGCGCTGAACCATGAATCCCTCGACACGCTGCCCCAACGGGCTGCCACCGCCTACGTGCGCGGGTTGCTCGTCACCGCTGGCATCCTGCCGCCACGCGATGAGAATCTCGCCCTGCTCACCAACTGGGTCGCACGGACCGTGGCCGAACTCCCAGCGCGGCACGCCCATCTCATTCGTCCGTTCGCCGAGTGGCACATCATCCGCGACACCCGCCGACGCTCAGCCCGAGGCCGTTACACCTACGCCGCACACAAAGGCGACTGCGGCAACGTGCTGGCCGCCATCGACTTCCTGAACTGGCTCGACTCCCAGCACCTGAGCCTCCGTCGACTCCAGCAGCCGCATCCGGACACCTGGGCGACCGACAGGCCAACTCTGCGCTCCCGTTCCAACCCATTCCTCCGCTGGAGCACCGCACGACGCCTCTGCCCGCCCGGTCTGAGCATCGAGCACCCAGCCTCGCAACTCCTCGGCCACTTCCAAGCCGAGGACGAGGCCCGAAACGAGCTGTTGCGCTGCTTGAACGACACCGCGTTGCCCTTGGACGTCTGGGTCGCGGCTGCTCTCATCCGTCTCTACGCCCTTCCCCTGACCCGCATCGTCGAGCTCCCGAGGACCACATCAGCCGCGACCAGGAGCACACCTACTTGGCGGTCAACCAGCACCCCTTCGTGCTCCCGCCGAAGCTCGCCCGTCTTATCGACGATCAGCTCCAGCACGGCCCCCGGCACAGCAACACGGCCAGGCGCCGATATCTCTTGCCCGGTCACAGCCCCGGACGCCCGCGCAACCCCCTCGGCCTCGCCGACACCCTGAGACACCACGGTCTGCCCGCCCGCGCAGCACGGAACACCGCCATGATGGACGCCCTGGTAGACCTGCCGCCCATGGTCATCGCCGACCTGCTCGGCATCCACCCCAAGACAGCCGAACGCTGGGCCACCCTCGCCGGCGGGAACTGGTCCGACTACTTGGCAGTGCGACGGGCCGCACCGCAGGGGTAGGCCGTTTCGTTTAGATCATCGGATCGTTGCCGCGATCACCTGCGGAAACGCAGCATCCGCGCTGTGATCATACTCCTATGGTCTGCCCGATAGTCCGAGTGGAAGGAACTGCCTGGTCTCGGTCGGTGACCTGTGTGTTACTCAGTGGCCGATGCTATCCAGTTCGGCCAGATCCTCGTCGGAAAGAGAGAGTCCGGCGCCTGCGATGTTTTCGCGCAGGTGGGCGGTGGACGACGTACCGGGGATGAGCAGGATGTTCGGCGAGCGTTGCATCAGCCAAGCCAGCGCGACCGACATCTGCGGGCGGGCCGGTCCGGTTGCCGGCCCGGCTTGAGCCCGTTCTCGCTGCACGTATCGGCTCTGCCCTGACCAGTTCGACCGTGGTGGGAGACCGCCGGGCACAGGGGGGAGACGTACACGCGGGTGGAGACCGGAGACCGACATGGTCGTCGAGGTGTTGGCCGAGAGCGGCCGGCACGGCACCCTCACCGTGACTCGCATGCGGCGCTGACCCGGCTCCGGCCGGGCATGACACCGCCAGAACTGGAACGCAGCGGTGTCCCGGAACCCATCACGGGGAGGGTTCCAGAACACCGCTTCCGGCCGCTGCCCGTGACGGGGGAGGCGCGGGCAGCGGGGTTCTTGGGCGGGCCACGGCCCGCTCCTGCGGCGGGTTCTCACAGATCCCCCGCGGCGATCAGTTCGGCGCGGGTCCGCCTCACCTTCAGCTGCGTCGGGTTCTCCGCCGGCCATTCCGCCCGCCCGGTGGTACGCAGCCAGATGACACCGCCCCGGATGTCGGTGACGATCGCACGGACCCTGCCCTCCATCACCTCGTCGCCAACCGCCGGCAACTCATCGGTCCTGGTCATCCGCTCACCTTCATCTCAGCGAGTGGTGCTCTCCCGGCCCGGGTTGGGCTGGGTGTGGTGCTGTGCACCGCGCACCCGGGAGATCGGTCCCGGCCGGGTGCGCGGTGGTCTCAGGGGGTCGTGACGGTCTGGGGTGCGATGCCTGCGAGGCGGTCCAGGCGCTCGTACAGGGCGCGTACGAGCCGGGCGTGGCCCTGGGCGCAGCGCGCGGTGCCTTCCAGCGGGACGGACAGGCGCTGGTCGGCTTCCTCGAGGACGACGTCGGCGAGGGCGCGGGCGGCGTGGTCTTCGGGCAGCAGGTCCGCGGCGCGGCGGACGTCGGCGGCGACGGCGCGGGCGGTTCCGGTGAGCAGCAGCACGATCTGCTGAAGGTCCGCAGGCGGTAGGCCGGGGTTGCCGGTCCATCCCAGCACGGCTTTGACCAGGCACTTGTGGAGCTCCCGATCGAGGGGAGTTCCGCTTCGAGGCGTCCTTCGGGGTCGTGGAGGACCATGTGCGTACTGCTCATCGGTGCCTCGCTGGCGTCGTGTGGTCGCGGGCGGTTGATCACGGTGGAGGGGGAGTCGTCCGTGGGGAGCGCGTCGCCGTCGTACAGGGGTCACCGGTACCCGGTCGAGGTGATCTCCCACTGCGTGTGGCTGTACTTCCGGTTCCCGCTCAGCTTCCGTGAGGTCGAGGAGCTGATGCTTGAGCGCGGCGTGGTCGTCTCCTGCGAGACCATCCGCCGCTGGTGCCTGAAGTTCGGGCAGCAGTAAGCCAATTCGCTGCGCCGCCGCCGGCCCCGGCCTGGTGACAAGTGGCACCTGGACGAGGTCTTCGTCAAGATCAACGGCGAGCAGAAGTACCTCTGGCGGGCTGTCGACCAGGACGGCATGGTGCTGGACCTCCTCGTACAGAACCGGCGGGACAAGACCGCGGCCAGGCGATTCTTCCGTCGTCTGGTGAAGACGACCCGTACGGTGCCGCGGGTGGTCGTCACGGACAGGCTCCGCTCCTACGGCGCCGCTCACCGCGAGGTCATGCCCTCGGTCGAGCACCGCTCGCACAAGGGGCTGAACAACCGGGCGGAGAACAGCCACCAGCCCACCCGGCAGCGTGAACGTGCGATTGAAGGGTTTCCGCTCCGCTGGCGGGGCGCAGCGGTTCCTGTCCGCGTTCAGCGGTATCTCACCGCACTTCCGGCCCCGCCGCCATCTGATGACCGCCCCCGGCTACCGCACCGAGAGGCAGCACCGCTTCACCACCTGGGAGCAGGTCACCGGCACCGCCGGTCTGTCCACCACGGCCTGAGCACAGGCCTCACCATGCCACGACACACCATCAGACACCCACACACCCAACAACGTGACAGCGCCCGTCGGAGACGTCGTCGCCCTCTCTCGTCATCAGGCGCGGACGGGTCTGGACGATCGTGACCTCGCTGCCGAACCTGCGGAACATCTGCCCGAACTCCAGTCCGATGTAGCCCCCGCCGAGGATGATCAGGTGCTCAGGGAGTGCACCCAGCTCCATGATCGACGTTGAGTCCAGGACAGGGACGTTCTGCGCGCCGTTGATCGCCAGCGGCTTGGGCCTGGTGCCCGTGTCGATGACGATCACCGGCGCGCTGATCTCCTGCTTCCCACCGCCCCTCAGGGCGATCTCGATCGTCTTGGGCCCCGTGAAATGGGCCTCGCCTTCGATCAGGTCAAGCCCGTCCTGCGTCAGGCGGCTCGCATAGTTCTCCCGCGCTCCCGTGACCATCGCCCGCTTGCGCTCCCTCACAGCGGTGAGGTCGACCGTCACCGGACCGGTCCGCACGCCGTACTCCGCGCCGCGCCGTGCCTGGTGGGCGAGGCGCCCGGCCGCCTCACCACCGCCCGCCAGGGACAACTGCTCGCCCTCCGCGAGCGGTGCGGCATCCGCCTCACCCTCCTGTGGCACCGGCAGGCCACCCCCGCCCTGAGAACACCCCTCGAAGAAACCCCGCACCGCCTCATCGCCCCCCTCCCCCAAGCCCGTATCGCTCCGAGCCAGACAAGGCACCCGCCGACCTACACGAGAAGCGCCGGGCCGCAGCGTTCTCCGGAACCGCCACACCGACAAGGCGATGGGCAATGGATCACCCCTCAGACGCCGCCCGCCGACATGGTCATAGACCGTCCCGCACACACCCGATGCCAAGGCGCACCCGAGTTCGCCTCCACGACAAGCGGAGCACCGCCACATGACCGCACACCAGCAGACGTCCTCACCGCCCGACTGGCCACGGTGGCGCACCCATTGCACGTCACAGCCCTGACCATCCACGCGGCCACCGGGGCAGACTCAGCCGGCTCGCGCTTATCCGCGGCTTCGACATCAGCGCAACAGCGGCCACCGTCAAAATCCACGACGGCACAGCCCACCGCCGATGCCGGCTCTACCCACTCCCCACCTGGACACGTCCCCTCATACGAGCGGCAGGCATTCACGGGCAACTCAAAAACCGCGCCCCGGACAGCCTCGCTCCGCAGCGGCGGCCGAAGTCCGTCTTCAGCCCGCACGTCGTCCTCGACCCGGGCAAGGCGATCTGAGCGGCTGAGCGTGTCTGAACGCACGTGTGGCGCGCACGCGTCGAACGCGTGCACGCCACAAATCACTGGGATCTTCGCGTTACTTGATGCGAACGACCTGCGGGTCGTGGTCGCTCGTCTGGTCGGAGAACTCCGCGTTGACGTGGACCAGCTCGTACCCGGGGTTGTGGATCCCCGGGGTGACGAGGATGTGGTCCAGCGTCTGCGAGTTGCCGTCGTAGACGTAGCTGTACCGCTCGCCCACCGGCAGCCTGTTGATCAGGTCGGTGAGGACACCGCCCCGGGTGAGCGTGGTGAGCGGCGTGGAGTACTGGTAGTCGTTCATGTCACCGAGAACGACGGCCTTGGCGTTCTTGTCCTTGGCGAGCAGGCTGGAGACGAAGGTGTTGACCTCCTTGGCCTGGGACAGGCGCTGCGTCTCGGAGCCCAGCGTCGGCGGCTGGAAGACGCCGTGGGTCGGCTGGTCGCCGCCCTTGGAGTTGAAGTGGTTGCCGATGATGAAGACCTGCTGGCCCTGGAACGTGAACTCGCCGACCAGCGGCTTGCGGCTGCTCTTCCAGGCATCGGACGTCGGGTTGATACGGCCGGGAGAGGCCGACAGGGTGATCCCCTTCTTGCCGCTGCCGACGACCTTGACGGGGGTGGTGGCGTCGCCGCCCGGACGGTCCACGAAGCTGACGCGCTTCGGGTTGAAGAGGAACACGTTACGGATGTTTCCGCCGGGCTGGCCGCCGTCGGTCTTATTCTCCGGGTCGATGGAGCGCCACTCGTACGCCGGGCCGCCGGCCTTCTTGATGGCGTCGGTGAACTTGGCGAGCGTCTGGTCGGCGGCGACCGTGCCGTCGTCCGTGGCGCCGTTGTTGTCCTGGATCTCCTCCAGGCTCACGACGTCCGGGGTGGCGAGGTTCTTGACGATGCCCTGGGCCAGCTGGTCGAACTTGCTCTGCGGGTTCTGCGGGGCAAGGTTCTCCACGTTGTACGTGGCGATGGAGAGCTCGTTGGCCTTGCCGGGCTTCGCCACGTCCGGCTTGAGGTCGCCGGACTTGACCTTGCCGAGGGTGGTGGCCTGGATGTTGTAGCCACCGAAGTTGGCATAGTCCAGCGGGCCGGCCGTCGTACCGGTGAGAGTGTCACCGACGTTGGCCTTGAGCTGGTCGGCGGTCAGCGAACCGACCAGCAGGCGCCCGGAGTTCGGGTCGTTGTAGCCGGTGAGAACGGTGCCACCGCTGGGGGTCGGGTTCTGCTCGGGCTTGGTGGTGATCCAGGTCTCGTTGTACGTGTTGGTGGCACCCACCACCCGGGTGTCCTTGACCTGCACCAGCATGCCCTCACGGGACTCGAACCAGTCCAGGGCGTACTTGGACGGCTCCAGCTCGAGGGGCTCGATGCTGCCGCCGTCCGCGTTCGGCGCGTAGGCCCGGGGCAGCGTCTTGGCGTCGATCGCCTCGGGCTCGGGCACCTCGTTGCCGGAGGACAGGACGGTGGTCGTCGGGCCGCTCAGCTCGGTGACGGACTGCGAGCCGGAGGCTTTGCCGCCCGGGTAGTACTCGGTGACCTTGGCGGAGACCAGTACCGAGTCGCCCACCTTCACCTGCGGGGTGGAAGAGCCGGTGAAAACGAAGACACCCTCGCTGGTGGCCGGGTCGCTGTCCGGCTTCGTGTCCTGGATCCAGAAGCCGCGCGAAGTACCGGTGGCCCGGATCGCGGTGACCACTCCGGGGACGTTGGTGACGCTCTTGCCCGCGTACGGGGAGAGCCGCGTGGCGCCCTGGATGTCGTGGATGCGTACGTCACCGGGGGTGGTGTCGGTGGGCGAGGGGGTGGGGGACGGGTCCCCGCCGCCGCCGTCGCCGCCCGTACCGGCGCTGTTGCGCGGGCTCGGCGTCGAGCCGGAGAAGTCGACGGAGTTGTTGTCCGTGTCGGTGAAGACGGCATCGCGGCTCACCGAGTGCGTGTTGTCGGCGCCGGTGGCGGGCGAGGTCTCCCTTACGACGGTGGTGCCGAAGCCGACCAGGTCCTTGATGCTGCTGTCCGCGGCGCAGTCGGCGGCAGTGAGGCAGGCCAGCGGAGTGGTGGAGTGGACGAGCGCGACGGTGCCGCTGCTCGCCGACATGCCGATGGTGCCGACCGCGTCGGGGGTGGGCAGCGCGGTGTCGCCGCCAGCGCCCTTGGCCTCCTCCACGAGGTAGTTGCCACCGGCCGGGATGGCTCCCTTGATCTCGGTGACCTGCCACTTGGAGGTGGCGGTGGGCGAGCCGCTCAAGTACTGGACCGACCAGCCGGTGAGGTCGAAGGGAGCGTCGCCGGCGTTGCCGAGCTCGATGAAGTCATTGGTGAGATTGGCACCGGCGTTCCCGCCGCCGCCGAAGACCTCGGAGATGACGGCATCCGAGGACGCGGTCGCCTGCGCAGTGAACGGCAGCGCGATGAGCGACCCGGCGAGACCGATGGGCAGAGCAATGGCAATGGCCTTGGCACGTCGGCCGCGCAGGGCCGGGGGTATGAAAGGCGGCACGGTGAGCTCTTTCTTGCGGATGTGCTTGCGGACGTCAGGTATGGACTCGTGATGTACGGGTTCTGAGGGAGAAGCACCGAAAGTCGGGCTCAAGATACGCGCGTAGATACGCACACAACAAGCCGTCTCATACGTGAAAAGCCAAGCGTTTCCCGACTGTTCGCCGGAATTTACGTCATTGTCGGATCACGACGTCCGGGCGACTTGCGGCGGGTGCGGCGGGTGCGGCGGGTGCGGCGGGTGCGGCGGGTGCGGCGGGTGCGGCGGGTGCGGCGGGTGCGGCGGGTGCGGCGGGTGCGGCGGGTGCGGCGGGTGCGCAAGCGTATTGCCTCTGACAGGCGGCCAATGGAGTTGGGCGGGCCGCCCTCATGCTCATAAGGAGGGAAGCCGTTGCGCATCCGGCACTGCCCCACAGCCCGCGCCCAAGCCCTGGAAACCCTATTCACCGGTCACGCCCTGGCCATGACCACTGATCAAGCCGAGGGGCTCGTGGCCGGCCGCCGACGGCGTCGCATCGACGCTGTTCCCGGTGCCGCGCCGCCGCCGGTTGAAGCGTTCGCCGACTTCATGATGCGCTCGCGTTCCCAGGAGAAACCGATGACCAGGGCCCTGCACCGTGCCCGCTCCGCGTCGGACCTGCTGCTTGCCCGCGCAGGGATCGCGCCGGATCGCCGCGTACAGCTCGACCTTCGACATCGGCGGCATGTTCGAGATCACTTGCAGGCTGCGGGAGAGACTCCGGCGAGCCGGTCCAGCCGGGGCGTACAGGTCCGCACTACCCGGGCGGGGTCCCGAGCGCAGCTCACGGTGCCTTCGAGCGGGACGCTCAGCCGCTGTTCGGCTTCCTCGAGTCCAGCGTCGGAGTGTCCGGCACGAGCAGCACCCAGCCCGACGCGCCACCCCGCGGCCTGGGCAGGCCGCCACGCGGAGGGGCTTGCCCCGGGGTCACCCGGCTTGTCCCGGGCCACGGTGGCCGGTCAACGGCCGACCGGTTCGGGGGCGCTCACGGTGGTGTTGACGGTCAGGAGCGCGGACCGCTCGCCGGTCCCGGAGCCTCAGCACGCCGGGACGGGCACGGCCTGAATCAGGCCGGGTTCCAGCGCCAGGACCTCCGCTCGGCGGCAGCCTCGAACTGGCCCGAGCAACCGGCGAGCACCGCAAGGGCCTGGGGGCGGGCGTCGTCAACGGCCTGGTGTCCGGTGCCGGGCCGCCGCACGTGCGCGTACTCGTCCACGTCCTTCCACTCGTACCGGCTGAGGTCGGGGTCGGAGTCAATGACCCGGTCCACGGTCAGGTCGAAGGTGTCGAACCCGGCGGCGGTCCGGACGGTGGGCTGCTCAAAGTTCATCCGCGTCTCGGGGTTCCACCCGCATCGGAGCGACCGCGCCTCGCTCGTGGCCCCGCCCGACCCGTCGGCGATCTGGGAGATTACGGGCATTCAGGCGTCCGGTGCGGCGCCGGGAGCAATTGGGCTACCGGATCCTGCGCGGGCACCCTGGAACGCGGCGCTGGTCCACCTGCGCGCGTCCTGATCCGGCACGGAGCACGGCCTCTGGTTGACCTCCGGGCGGATCGGCAGCTCGCTCGCGCTCGCCGCGTGGGGCCTTGCGATCATTTGAGGGGATCGATGGCACGTCCTCGGCCGACTCCCGCAGGAAGCGCCGGCCCGGATGATGTCGAGGGAGGGCGATGTCGAGCCCGAGACGCTCCCCGCTGACCTGGTGATTCGTGAATTGAGTGATCGAGTCTGGGTGTACCGCCTTGACAGATCCGATGTATCGCAGGAGTTTGTTCGAGCACACGGATCGAGAGCGTCGTCTCACCCTATCGGAACTACCCCCGCCGACGTCCGTAGGAGCCGCCGTGTTCGCACCTCAATCCGGGTACCCGACCCCAACCCGAAGACTGTCATGCTGGGGCGTCGACGGTGTTGCACTCGACGCTGTTCCTTGCGTCCGTGGAGTGACCGGCCGCAATTCATCCGATGAAAAAATTAGGGTCTGCCGCGCTGCGCTTCGTCAATCCGACCCAGTTGGTGACCCGTGGCAAGGACGACCGGGCCGCGTGGACAAACCACATCCCCCACCGACATCCCCCACACGTTCCAAGGAAGGTGACCGTCGTTGTACGCGCCTTGTCCAGACGAACGACCGCAAGGCTGCCGCCACCCTCTCGGCCGCCATGGCCGTGGCACTGCCCGACCGGGCCGGCGCCGCCGCGCAACCCGACGCCGAGCCCGTCGGCCGGAACGCCCCGCGCCAGGCCCCCGCATCCTTGCCCGTATCCACCCGCCGCACTTCCCGAACCGTTGGTTCGACGTCTGTGGCTCCGACCCGTTCCTCGGCATCCACATCGAGCATTGCGACTTCACCGACACGGCGAACCCGAACATCATCGGGTTCGCCCCGGATCTGGTCCTCAGGAAAGTGTTCGTCAACGGAACAGAGGTGAACGCGTGAATCGCACCACCCCCACCGGAACGCATCAGGTGCGCGGTCCTGGAGTCCGCGTAGGCCGCCGCAGACACGGAGTGCTGTCGGCGGCCGTACTCTCCCTGCTCGCCGGACTCACCCTGACCGCCACCCCGGCCGCCCAGGCCCAGGACGCCGCCCCCGCGGCCCCCGAATCCGCCACCGCGCCCGCCTACCCGCCTCGCCAGGCCATGCTCCGCAACGCCACTGCGGGACTCTTCCTGCACTGGGGCATGTTCACCGCACCCAAGTACGACACGTGCGAGTCATGGGAGAAGGCCGTCACCGACGGCGGCTGGACCCCCGACTACTGGATCGAGGAGGCGAAGAAGATCAAGGCGAGCTACATCGTCCTCGCCACCTTCCACTCCCGCCTTGGCTACGCCCGCCCCTGGCCGTCGAAGATCCCCGGCTCCTGCTCCACCAAGCGGGACATCCTCGGTGAGCTGATCGACGCCGCCGAGGCCAAGGGCCTCAAGACCATCCTCTACATGACCGACGACCCCAAATGGCACGACGAACAGGGCTTCGAGACCCTCGACTCGGCCGCCTACTCCGCCTACAAGGGCCGTGACGTCGACCTCACCACCCGCCCCGGTTTCGGCGAGTTCTCCTACGAGAACTTCTTCGAGGTCATGCACAACTACCCGAAGCTCGCGGGCTTCTGGATCGACAACAACAACGAGTACTGGCTGCAGAACAACCTGTACGAGAAGATCTACGAGACGCGTCCGGACATGACGCTCAGCAACAACAACGAGGACACCTCGATCATGGACATGGTGTCCCACGAGCAGAAGACCGGAATGACCCCGGCCTACGACCAGCCCTCGGCGATCTGGACCCCGATGCCGCGCCTGGCCGAGTCCTGCTACAAGGTCCCGAACTCCGGATCCTGGTGGTACGACGGCAAGGACCGGCCCGTCGCCACCGACCTCAACGTCGACCGATACATCGCCAACGCAGGCAACTCCATCCGCTCCCTGATGGACTTCACCGCCATGGTCGACGGCAAGTTCCCGCCGCAACAGGAGAAGTTCATCGATCTGATGAAGGACTACCTTCCGCCCATCTGGGAATCCCTGCACGGCGTGGACGGCGGCGGCTTCATGTACGGCGGTATGCAGCCGGGCGCCTGGAACGACGGCGCGTACGGCTACACCACCGTCAGTCGTGTCCACCCGGACACCACCCAGTACATCCACGTCACCACCCGCCCCACCACGGGCGGCCAGGTGAACATCCGGGACAATGGCCACCGCGTCAAGCGGATCACCGACCTGCGCACCGGCAAGAAGATCCCCTTCGACCAGTACAACGGCACCCTCACGATCCGATCGGTCCAGGACTGGGACCCGTACGACACCGTCTTCAAGGTCGAGACCACCAGCCACCGCCAGGGCATCTATCCCACGGGCACCGTCACAGCCGACGACCCGGCCCTGACCGACGGCGACTTCACCACCTACACCGACAACAAGGGCCAGCTACCTGCCTCCTTCACCCTCGACCTCGGCGAGGTACGCAAGGCCGCCTACCTCGGCATCAACCAGCGTGAGTGGTCCCCGACCCACAACCGGGAGACCTTCGGCCGCAAGGAGGACTCCGCACGCATCAAGGACTACACGATCTCCGCGAGCGATGACGGCGTCCACTGGCGGCAGGTGAAGGAAGGCATCCTGGAGAGCGCCCGGGGCGTCCGCTTCATCGACCTCGGCGAGCCTGGCGGCCCGGTCCTGAAGACCCGCTACCTCAAGCTCGACGTCGCCGACACCTGGGCCGAACCCACCGTGACCAAGTTCTACAGGCAACTCCAGATCGACGAGGTGCAGGTCGGCTTCATGTACCCCAAGAACCACAGCTGAGGCCGCCCGCCCCAGGCACCGCCCGACGGCATCCGCCGCCGGGCGGCGTCCCCTGTCATCGCCGGGCACAGTGCGGGAACCAGTAGATCCTCACCACCAGCCCACCGCGACACCGCGACACCGCGACACCGCGACACCGCGACACCGCGACCAAGCTTGCCCAACGGCCCGCCCTGCGCGCACTGGTGGCAGGTGGCAACCAAGTTGGCCCTGTGCTGGTCGCCCGAGCAGATCGCAGGCCGGCTGCGACGATTTCTCAGCGCCCTACGGGCGCGGCAGCCGCCCTGGTTGCCGAGCAGAACTGCTTCTACACGTCCCAGGAAGCGGACCGGTTCTGGGCCGTCCAGCGCCGCCTGCGGGCCGAGTCACGACGTGGAGCAGATCGCCCGCCTGGCGCGGGCGCTGATGCCTGCTCATCTCCAGCCGCGGAGGCATGCCGGGTCCACCGCCGTGGCCGCGCTCCCTCTGGCCCTCGAAGACACCGACCGCTACGGGCCGGTGGCCTCCAACTCCTCCAGCCGGGCCGCATAGAGCGCCGTGACACGGGCGACCTCCTCGGGCACGGCATCCTCCAGCCGCGCCCGGCCCTCCGCCTGCCAGCGTCACCAGTGCGGGCCGCGAATGGGCGGGCGCATGCGCCCATTCGTTCGGGTTCTCGTCCCAGACCATTCCGGGCATGGCCAGCTGGTGGTCGGGCAGCGCCGAGTAGTGCTGTGCAGATGTCAAGATCCCACCGTTGGTGCCGACTCTCGGGTGAATGGTTCCCACAAGAGCCGCAGCCAAAGATCGAGAGGGAACATCATGCGGAAGCTTGTGCAACAGGCCATTGACCAGCTGGTGTAGTCGGGCGCCGAGCTGGTTATCCAGGTCGCGGTGTACCAGCACGGTGAGCTTGTGGTGGACGCGGTGGCGGGTGTTGCCGATCCCGGCAGCGGCCGTACGGTCGCCTCGGACATCCCGTTCTACAGCGCCTCCACCGGCAAGGGCGTGACTGCGACGGTGGCGCTCGTCCTCGCTGAGGTTGATCCCCAGGAGTGGACACCGGGTTTCATGCAACGAGTGACAGCGTACGTGACGTGATCAGTTGCTGTTCGAACTCGGCTGGTGTGAGGTGGCCGAGCGCGGAATGCCGACGGCGCCGGTTGCAGTACGACAGCCAGCGGAACAGCTCGAGCCGGGCCTGTGCCTTGGAGGTCCAGCTCCTCCCGTGGAGCAACTCGCGCTTGAGGCCCTGGAAGAACGGCTCGGCGAGAGCATTGACGCTCCTATAGTTCGTCGAATCGCTTTCGTAGGTGGTTGCTTGGCCTTGATGTACTGGTAGATCTCCCGGGCCAGGTACCGCTTGAGACAGCGGTGATCTCCTGTTTGGTCTTGCCCTCCGCCGTGCGCCGGGCGACGTAGTCGATGGTGGGTTGGTGGAAGCGCATGCGGACGATCATCACGCGGTAGAGCGCGGAGTTCAGCTGCCGGTGGCCGCCGCGGTTGAGCCGGTGCCGGTTCGTCCTGCCGGACGAGGCTGGGACGGGGCAGACGCCTTCGAGCTTGGCGAACGCGGCCTGGAAGCGGATGCGCTCGGGGTTGTCGCCGACGGTTACCAGTACTTCGGCAGCGGTGTCCGTGCCGATGCCGAAGGCGTCGACCAGGTCGGGCGCGTGGGCCTTGGTGAGCTGCCCCAGCAGAACGTCGTGTTCCTTGACCTCGTCGTGGAGATCTTTCCAGCGGCGGGCCATGGCGCGTATGGAGTGCTTCGCGGAGGCTGCTGGGCTGGTCACGGGGCCCGGCCGCAGGCCGGCGCATCGTTCGATGAGGGTCATCTTCGGCAGGCCCTGGAGTTGCTGCCGCAGCTCGTCGGGGACTGTGACGATCAAGGCCTTGAGGGTGACCATGGCCTGGGTGCGAGCTTTGACCGCGCCGTCGCGGGAAATCTTGAGGTGGCGGCTCATCTCGACCGTGCCCTCGCCGCTCTTGGGAGTCGCGGTGGCGGTGCCGGCCAGAACCGCGCGGGCGGCGTTCTCCGTGTCGATGGGGTCGGACTTGCCGCGCTGGCGGCGCACCCGCCGGTCGGGTCGGTTGACCTCACCAGCTTGTGGCCGTGTCTGCGCAGGTGGGAGGCGAGTCCGGCGCCGTAGGAGCCGGCGCCCCCCACGCCGAAGGCCTGGACTTGGCCGAACTGGCGGGCCCAGGTGTCGAGTTGTTCATGGCCGCCACAGTCGACGGACAGGACACACTGGTAGTGCCCCGGACCCCGCCGACGACGTCCACGGCGACGGCGGTGTGGATGTACTTGTGGGTGTCGACTCCGACGACGACTTTCCCGATCGGTTCGGCCTGCAGGATGCTGGTCATGGCTGTCGGTTCCCCTCCCGGAAGCGGCGGTCAGCGCGAGACCGTCGGCTGGGCGGGAGGACAGGACTGTGACGAGTGCCTGGGGGCAACAGGCTCCTATTCGGTCACTGCCCGCACGGTCGACGGCCCGCATCACACCCGCCGCCGGAGTGACCGACAGACCAACAGCAAAGACACCCGAGGGGTCAGTCATAACACCAGTCAGGCCGCCCCGGCGACGGTGACCCCATCCTCACAGTCATAGCTCGAGCCGACCCGGCCCATGCTGCGGCGGATGCCGTGGCGACTGCAGACGTCAGCGAAGGCGGCCGCTCTGGGTGCCCCTGTCGGTGTGGAAGACGACGCCGTGGACCCGGCCGCCGCGGGCGGCAACGGCCATCTCGATCTCGTCGATGACCAGGGAGGTGCGCATGTGGTCGGCAATCGACCAGCCCACCACCTTCCTCGAGCAGATGTCGATGACCGTGGCGAGGCGGAGCCACGTCGCGCCGACGGCTGTGCAGGTGATGTCGCCGCACCACCTGGTGTTCAGCGTGTACGCGGTGAAGTCGCGCATCACCAGGCCGGAGCGGGCGGCGCGGTCCTGTCCGCGATCGTCGTCCGCTTCTTCTTCCGCAGGTGACGGCCGACGATGCGGTTGATCCGCATCAGCCGCGTCACACGCTTGCGGTTGATCCTTCGCCCCCTCGCACGCAGCTCAGCATGGACACGTGGGGCTCCGTAGGCGCCATGGTGTTCGGCGTGGATGGCGCGGATCTCGCTGACGGTCCGCTTCTCCTCGGCCCGGCGCTCGGCGCGGGCCTGCTCGGTGGCCAGGTGCTGGTAGTAGCCGGCACGGGACGCCCCGAGCACCCGGCAGATCCGCTTGACACCGAAGTCGGCGCCCCGGCACTGACTGACGCAGACTTCGACGCGGGTGGGGGCCGAGCCGGGCTCCACCCGCGCATCTAGGGACGCACGCCTGACTCACTATGCTGTCGGCGCATGGATCCGATCTTTCAGCTTCCACCCAATTCCCCGCTGACCGTGGCCATTTCCGAGGACTGGGATCTGCTCCCGTTGCGTGTCCCGGCCGGTTGGAACGTCATCTACAACGAACTGTCGGCCCGGCGCCTGCCGGATGGAAGGGTCGAGGCCAACGACTCCGAGGACCTGTATTGGGCGCGTACCGCACAACCACCGTGGCTAACTGAGCAAGAGGTGGCGGAGCAGGGCGGGCTGCGGGCCCGGGAGATCAACATAGACGCCGGCTGGTACGGCGGCTGCGGCTTCCGCGTCGTCGTCCTCGACCCCGACTGGCACCATGAGCGGGCCTCCTACACCACTTCCGATCTTGGCGAGTTCGTCGCGACCCTGGAGGGGTGGATGCGGATCATCACCCAGCGAGGGGAGCTCCCCAAGTCGTGAGCCCATCTTCCGAGGGGATCTCCTGGCGCCGCGTCAGACAACTTCGCTGTGATGTGACGTGCCGTCCGGGTGCCGTGGTGGACGGTGTGTGGGCGTCATTCTATCCGGGTGGCAGAACGAGTGCGCGTCCGAGAGATCGATGACGATGAGGGGCGGCGGCTACTGCGGAATATCCGCAGAGGTACCGGTTCGGTGGTGACCTGGCGGCGGGCCCAGATGGTGCTGCTGTCCGCGCAGGGCATGCCGGTGGCGAGGATCGCCGAGGTGTCGTTCACCAGCGCGGGCCGGGTCCGGGATGTGGTCCACAACTTCAACGCCGACGGCTTCGACTCGCTGTATCCGAAGTACAAGGGCGGTCGGCCCAAGACCTTCACCCTACCTGAGCGGCGCGAGATCAAGAAGATCGCGAAGTCCAAGCCGACCGACCACGACCTGTCGATTTCGACCTGGAGCCTGACAAAGCTGGCGGACTTCCTGGCCGCTGAGGGGGTGGTCGACGACATCAGCCACGAGGGCCTGCGCATCCTGCTCCGCGAGGAAGGCGTCTCGTTTCAACGCCTGAAGACCTGGAAGACCTCCCGCGCCCCCCGACTACGCGGTCAAGAAGGCACGGGTCGAGCACCTTTACGCGATCGCCGACGGCGAGGTCATACCCGAAGAGGGTGAGCCCGAAGTCGTTTTCTGCATAGACGAGTTCGGGCCGCTCAAACTGATGCCGCATCCCGGGCGGCAGTGGGCCGAACGCTCCGGCAAGCACAAGAACCCCGACCGCGACGGCGCCGGGCGACCTACAACCGCTACGGCGGAGTACGACACCTGTTCGCCGCCCTGGACCTGACCAAGGACAAGCTCACGGCCACATCAAGCCGGTCAAGAGGCGGACGCAGTTCCTGGAATTCTGCCGCTACCTGCGCAGCCTCTACCCGCCGCAGGTCCGCATCGCGATCGTTTGCGAAAACTTCTCCCCGCACCTGACCACGAAGAGATGTCAGCGGGTCGCCACCTGGGCTGCGGACAACAACGTCGAGATCGCCTACACCCCGACCACCAGCTCCTGGCTCAACCGCATCGAGGCCCAGTTCACCGCGCTGCGCTGCTTCACCCTCGATGGCACCGACCACGCCGGCCACAAGGAGCAGGGCAGCATGATCCGCCGCTACGTCATCTGGCGAAACCGCCATGCCCACGACCAGCACCTACGCGCCGTCGTCGACAGGGCCAACACTGCCTGATCCGGCGCTACACGCCGGTAGCGCCATCGATGCGTTCCCGGATCAAGTCGGCGTGACCGTTGTGGCGGGCGTACTCCTCGATCATGTGGACGTAGATCCAGCGAAGGCTGACCTCCTGCTCCATGAAGCGACCTGTATCGGCCAGAGCATGCTCAGCGCAGTGTTCACAGGCGCGGGCGATCTCCGCGCGCCAAGTGGCGAGGGCGTCGCTCAGAGCGGCGCCCGTAGCCACATCGAAACCACCGTCGGGGCCATCCCGGTCAGCCTGCGGGTCGTAGATGGGCGGAGCCTGTTCTCCGGCGAACACGCGGCGGAACCAATTCCGCTCCACCTCCGCCATGTGCTGGACCAGGCCGGTCAACGTGAAGCCGGACGGCGGCACGGACGCCACGGCGGCCTGCTCATCATCCAGGCCCTCGCACTTCATGGCCAGTGTGGCGCGATGAAAATCGAGCCAGCTTTCAAGCGTCGTGCGCTCGTCGGCGTTCAGAGGCGGCATAGGGCGATCGATGGCGCTCATCGGTTGATTATCGCCAGCGGCCGAAGCCCTCGACAGGCTGGGCCTCACTACAGGGCGAACGTTGCCTGATGCGGCACTAGAGAGCTCACTCATCAGGCCCCCTTGGAATCGATCATCTGGGGAACCCGGAGGCGCTCTACCGGCGGACCGCCGAGATCAGTCCACCGGGCCACTCCTCGCGCTGCGGCGGGGTGCTGATCGGGCGGCCGTAGGCGGCCGCGCGCTCGCGCAGGGTGTGGCTGTCGGCCTCCCAGCCGTGCCCGGCCAGCCAGACCACCGGGTCGTCGGGCATCTCCGAGATCCACATGGACGCCGCCGATCCCGGCGCGGCGGCCTCGCCGAAGCGCTCGATCACACCGCGCGAGCCCAATGTCAGCCCCATCCGACTGCCTGCCGCCGACTGCGTGCTGATCCGGGCCAGCAGTAGCTCCACCGCATCCTCGGGCAGATAGATCAGTAGTCCTTCGGCGATCCACGCAGTCGGCACGGCCGTGTCGTGCCCTGCGGCGGCCAGCGCGCCCGGCCAGTCCTCACGCAGATCCACCGCGACGGTGATCCGCTCACAGCGCGCGACGGCCCGCTCCTGGCGCAGCACCGAAGCCTTGAAGTCCAGTGGGGCGGCGGTGTCGACCTCGAACAGCCGGGTGCCCTCGGGCCAGTCCATCCGGAAGGCCCGGCTGTCCATGCCGGCGCCGAGCAGCACGACCTGTCGGACCCCGGACGCGGAGGCCTGCTGCAACACGTCGTCGAGGAACTTCGTCCTGATGACGATGGAGAACGACACGGCCAGCCGACGGCGTCGCGCGGCCTCGTCATCGGGCAGCGGCGGCGAGGAGGGCCACAGGCCGCCGGCGGTGGCGAAGGCCTGTGCCAGTGGGTCGCGGAACAGCGCGTTCTCCCGCTCGGTCTCCAGCGCCCGCACTCTGGCCACCCCCACCGCCGTGGCCCACACTCCCGACGGCCGCACCCGCTCCTGCTCATCAGTCACCGCGCCAGCCTAGACGAATCATTCCGATGTGATCAGTGGTCGTAGGCGATCAGCGATCGTGTGATGGGCTGACCTGTCTTGTGGTTGTGCCAGATTGCGGCGGCCATCGCGAGGATGCGCTGGGCGACGCGGACGGCGACGCCTTCGAACGTCCGCCCTCCGTGTCGTTCCAGGTCGAGCTGGCCCTTGAGGGTGTCGTTGACCGACTCGATCAGCTGCCGCACCGACTTCAGGAGGCTCTCGCCCTTGCGCTTCTTCTCGCGCTTGAACGACGGCCTCAGCAACTCGGCACCCCGCAAGGCCAGGTCGGCCTCGAACTCCTTGGAGGCGAAGCCTTTGTCGGAGATCACCAGCAGCCCTGGCCGGTCGGTGACCGTCTCTGGTTCGCGGTCGAGCATCGCGGGTTGTGCGCCCACCAGGGGTCGTAGCTGTCGTCGTCCTTCCCGCCCCGGGCGATCTCCCGGTAGACGGTGGACGTGCTCTTCCCGATCGCGGCGGCGATCGTGGCGGGAGCCTTTCCGGCGCGCAGGCCGTCGGCGACGGCGATGCGGTCGTCTTGAGTGAGGAAGCGTGGTGCCACGGAGGCATCTGGGATGATCACGCTTCCAGCTTCGATGAACCACTTGGATCCGCAGCTGGTGGATACACCCACTTGGCGGGCGGCTCCGGCCCCTTTCAGACCCTGGCGCACCAGCTCGAAGTACCGCTGTCTGGCCGCCGTCGGCTTGCGGTTGGCTCCTCCGCGAGGCATGCGAACGATCTCCTTCCTGAGCGTTCGCAACCATCGGTGGAAATCAAGGTGTCTATCCGGTTCTGTTCGTGGACGCCATCAACGTCGAGATCAGGGACGGGCAGGTCGCGAACCGGCCGGTCTACGTCGTGATGGCCGTGACCACGGAAGGCACCCGGGACATCCTGAGGGTCTGGGCCGGCGACGGCGGTGAGGGCGCGAAGTACTGGCTGCACGTGTTCACCGAGCTGAAGAACCGCGGCCTGGACGATGTGCTCATGCTCATCTGCGATGGCCTCAAGGGCCTGCCCGAGGCGGTGGAGACCGTCCGGCCTCCCACGATTGTCCAGACCTGCGTGGTTCACCGTGGAGCCGTACGGAAACAAGGTGTTGTCTCCGACGGGGTGTCTCGTTGACCTGGTATGGCGATTTCGGAGGGGATGCGCGGTCAACTCGCGGTGCGGTTCGAGGTGTTGTTGCCGCATCTGGACGAGCGGCAGAGGCGTCTGCTGCTGGCTGCAGAGGCGAGGTTGGTGGGGCATGGCGGTGTCCGGACCGTCGCGCAGATCGCAGGTGTGAGCGAAACCACGGTCCGCAGGGGCGTCTTCGAGCTGGAGGCGGGCGAGGCCCCGCCGGCCTCAGGACGGACTCGCAGACCGGGTGGAGGTCGCAAGCGGGCCGAGGAGATCGATCCGGGGCTGCTGCCCGCGCTGTTTGCGCTGGTCGAGCCGGATGAGCGGGGTGATCCGATGTCGCCGCTGCGGTGGACGACGAAGTCGTTGCGGAACCTCGCAGACGAGCTGGCCTGCCAGGGTCATCCGGTCTCCGCGATGACGGTGGGGCGGCTCCTCAAGGACAGCGGCTTCAGCCTCCAGGCCCAGGCCAAGACGTTGGAGGGCGAGCAACACCCGGACCGGGACGCCCAGTTTCGCTACATCAACGAGCAGGTCAAACGGCATCAGGCCGACGGTGAGCCGGTCATCAGCGTGGACACGAAGAAGAAAGAGATGATCGGCCAGCTGCCCAACCCGGGCCGGCAGTGGCGGCCGAAGGGCGACCCGGTCCGGGTCGATGACCACAGCTTCTTCTCCGGGCCGACCGGCGAGGCCGCCATCCCTTACGGCGCCTACGATCTTTCGGCAGACACCGGCTGGGTCAACGTCGGCACCGACCACGACACCTCCACGTTCGCGCTCACCTCGATCCGCCGCTGGTGGCAGGTGCGGGGCCGACTGGACTATCCACGGGCCAGACGGCTGCTGATCACTGCGGACGCGGGCGGTTCCAACGGCTACCGCTACCGCGTCTGGAAGGCGGAGCTGGCCAAGTTCGCCGCCGAAACAGGTCTGGCCGTCACCGTCTGTCACTTTCCGCCAGCTGCTTCGAAGTGGAACAAGATCGAGCACCGGCTGTTCTCCCACATCACGATGAACTGGCGGGGCCGTCCGCTGACCAGCTATGAAGTCGTCGTCAACGCCATCGCCTCGACCCGGACCCGCAGCGGGCTGCGGGTCGAAGCCGAACTCGACACCGGCCGCTACCCCCTGGGGCTCGCGATCAGCAAGGCCCAGTTGAGGAGGCTGCCGATCGAGTACCACGACACGCACAGCACCTGGAACTACACCGTCCGCACCGACGGCCCCCTCGATGAGGAGCCCGTGCAGGCCACCGACCGGGAGATGGCCCGTCGACGTGTCCTCGACCTGCTGGCCGAGCCGGCCCTGACCAGGCTGAGCCGCGAGGAACTCGCAGCCCTGACCGCGAAGATCACACCCGAGCTGGGCTCTCTGCGCGAGGACCGCCTGCACCGCAAGCGCGGCGGGCCGCGCCGCCATGCGGCCGGAGACAACAAGCGCCCGGTCCTCACCCCCGCGGACCGTGTCCTACTGAGCGTGATCTACCTGCGGCACGTGTGCTCGCAGAACCTGCTGGCCGAGATGCTGGGCCTGTGTCAGCGCACCATCGGCCCCTCGATCAAGGAAGTGCGACGGCTCCTCCAGGAACACGGCATCTCCCTCACGCCCACCACCCTGTGCTTCTCAAGCGGCCAGGAGATCGAGGATTTCGTACGCACCGGGGGCCCGGTCACCGCCCGGCTCCAGCGCACGCACCACCTGGCCGACCCGGCCCTGACCGGGATGGAACGCAGTGACCTCGCCGCCCTCATCGACCAACTCTCCCTCCAGCAAGCCGCTTTGATCGAGCGGCGTCGACACCAGCAGCGGGGCGGGCCACGCCAGCCCCGCACCCGCGCAGGCGTCTTCCGGCAGAAGATCACCGACGCCGAACGCCTCCTGGCCGCCGTCCTCTATCAGCGCAAGCTCGGCACCCGACAGGTCCTGGCAGACGCCTTCGGCGTCAGCCTCGGCACCCTCAACAACGCCCTCGCCGACGCCCAACCCGTCCTGCACGAAGCCGGGATCACGCTGCCGCCCGGCCCGACCCGCTTCACCACCGGCGCCGAGCTCCTGGCATCCGTCGACAGCGACACACCGACAAGTTGATTCTTTACGGCTCCACCTCCTGCTCAACAGCTTCCGTTACGCGGCCCGCCAGGACTGGGACAAGGTGGCCAAAGCCCTCAAGCCCGTCTACACCCCGCCCAGCGAAGACGCGGCGACGGAGCGGTTCGGGGAGTTCCAGGAATCCTGGGGCCGGAAGTATCCGGCGGTCATCAAACTGCGGGAGAACGCCTGGGCAGAGTTCGTGCCCTTCCTCTCCTTCGACGTCGAGATACGAAAGGTCATCTGCTCGACGAACGCGATTGAGTCCGTGAACGCCCGCATACGCAAGGCCGTCCGGGCCTGCGGACACTTCCCCGACGAGGCCGCCGCCCTCAAGTGCGTCTACATGGCACTGATGAGCCTCGACCCGACCGGCAAGGGTCGCAAGCGATGGACCATGCGCTGGAAGGCACCCCTCAACGCAGTCCAGATCGCCTTCGAGGGCCGGCTCACCCCAGCCAACAACTGAACCTCAACAACCAAGATCAGCCGTTAAATTGACACACCCGAAGCTGGCCGAGGACGGCTTCTAGGTCAACGCGCTCGCCCCCGGCCTGCAGGCCACCGATCTCAACCCCTGGGCCGCTGCTGCCGGAGGCGACGCCCAGGGTGCCCTCCGCCTGGCCCTGCTGCCGGACGACGGCCCCACCGGTGGTTTCTGCTCCTGGGACGGAACGCCGTGCCCTGGTGATTGGTGATCAGTCATGGGCCTCGTTCTCGCCTACGTAGCCAAGTGTCGGACCATTCGGGCGCAGGTGGACGACAGTGCCTGTCAGCCGTGCCGCGCAGCGGTGCACGTCTCGTGCAGCCGCCGCTCCAACCCCCTGTGCCCCGGATCAGTGCTCTGGCCCGGGGCACAGCCGTGTCTCCACCAGTAGCAAGGTCAGGTCCGGCACTCTGTGCCCATGACTGACGTCTTCGAGCACACCCCGCAGGTCTGGAATGCCGCGCAGCTTCGCGACGCGCTCAAAGACCTGCCCGATGATGCGCCCATCCACATCGGCGTGGCAGGCGATCCCGGCGACTTCGATGGATACCGGGACTTCGTCCTCGTGAACGCACATCAAGTGGAGAACTGGTGGCCGGCCACTTCCACAGCGCCGGAACGTACCGAGACGGCGGAGGCACTGACGCTGTTCGCCGATTGGGAGCCGGGCGAGTACGACTGTCTGGACTGAGCCGGGACCCACTGCGGCGCCTCGCCCGGAGGGGCGGGGTCGGGTGGGTTCAGCGGAGTGATGCCGGTACCCGCGTACAGCTCGGGTTCCAGCGACAGGACCGTGAGCGGCTCCCCCGCCTTCACCGCGTGCCAGGCGATCGCAGCCGCGTGAGCCACCGGCCGGTCCACGGCTTTCCAGTCCATCGCATCCGCCGCGTGGGCCGCGGTGAACGGAACGCTCTCCGCGAACCGCAGGGACGCCGCATTCTGCCCGCACCCGTGACCTGCCGCTCCGCGGCAAGGATCGACAGCGACGGGATGATGACGCGGTCTGTGCCACGCGAGGCAGGAACTGTCGGGCTTGTGGGGGGGGCGCACCACCCTGGCGAGTCCCGCGGCGCGCGGGAACGCGTGCCCGGGGAACCGCGGGCGTCGCCACGCGTGGTCAACCCCGGCGACTGGGGCGAGTTCTGCCACGGCCTCACCCCGGCGGCCATGCCCGCCCGCACGCGCGTCTGACCACCGGGCGAAGCCCGGACACCCGGTAGCCGTCTACGGCCGCATCACCGCTGCTGAACAAGACGGCGAGAAGCGGCAGGTCTTCTGGCTGGCCGACGGGCACGGCTTCACCGTACGCATCCGCTCCGACCAGCTCCCTCACCCCGCTCAAGGTCGGCGCCTATGTCCTGGCCGTCGGCGCCTGGGCAGTCTGGAAACCCCACCGAGGCAGACCCGAGCTGCGGTGTCCGCCAAGGAACACTGACAGCTCGCCCACTGGAACTACGACGCCGCCACCGGCCACAGCGGCCAGCCTGCCTGCCCGCCACCGCTCTCCCTTGCCCAGCGCACCCTTCGCCAGGCCCGCGAGGCGGCAGCCAAACGCAAACCCGAATCGGATCGGGCGGCCCGTCTTTCCCCCAGGTCACGCCCCAACGGGCAGCCCACGTCCGCCGCACTGCCAGTGGCTGCCCCGCCAGCGGTCCCGCCTTCGGCGCCAGCGGCACCGTCGATCGAGCCATCCCCCAAGTCCGCCGACGCCGACGCCCCGTCCGGCCGTACCGGATACGACGCCACCCGCTGAGCCGAAGCCCCCGGCACACCCGCCTATGCCGCGGCGGCCGCCTGCACCACCACGACCGGCCGTCCCGCCCCTCCTCCGGACACGTCGGAGCTGGTGGCCCTTCGGCCGCCGCCGCTGGACCGGCGGTGGTGAAGCTACGGCAACTGGTCAGCGTCGGGCAGAGCCAGGGGCAGGCCCTGGACAACCTCCGGGAGACGATCAGCCGTTGCGCGGCACTTCGAGCTCCGTCCAGGTCGGAGTGAAGGGCGAGAGGTACGGCTTCGCCAGTTCTCTTCCACGGCACGGCTCAGGCCCGCCACGGGGCGCTCGTATGCCCGGCCCGGGGCGTCACGACACCAGGCCGGCCCCATCCAGCTCGGTCAGCCGCACGGTGCACAGACCCCCGCGCTCGGCCTTCACCTCCGTCACCTTCAGCTGCGTCCCCGGCGCGAGGATGTACTCCTCCTCACCCGTGAACGCGGAGAACCGCCGGATCCCCACCGCCCGCACGGGCGTCACCTCGAACAGCGTCCGCCGGCCACGCCCGCCGAGGAACGCGTGGGCCACACCCAGCTCGGACGTGCACGACGACACGCCCCACCACGTCACCGTCCGCCCCAGCGGGTACTGGGACCGCAGATCCAGCGCCACACCACGCCACAGCGGCCGCGTCTGCGCCGGCAACGCCTCCATCGCCGAGAACAGCAACCGCAGGTACGGCAGGTACGGCACCACGCGCTCGCGGTCCGACGAGCGCAGCACGGCGTTGATCTCGCGGTAGAAGCCCGACTCGCACGTGTACAGGTAGAGGGCCGAGATCGCGTCGGCCGACAGGGCGCTCACGGCCTCCCCGGACAGCGCGCCCGCGGACGCCGCCTCCGCGGCCTTCGTCTCCCCGAAACGGCTCGACAGGTCGATATGCCGATCCAGGTGCGCAAGCACCCGCGAGACCGGCTCGACGGCCTTCCGGAAGTCCATCAGCGGCGTGTCGAACACCCCGGTGACGGGCGGCAGGACGAGGCCCTCGTCCTTGACGCTGGTGAGCCGCTCCAGATACAGCTGGTGCAACTCCATCGTGGACGCGATGAACGCCCCCATCCGCTGCGCGACACCACCGTCCTCCGGCCCGCCGGCCCCGCCCGTCCCCTGGTCCCAGCCCTTCCGCGGCAGCCAGTCGACCGGCTCGGCCCCCACCGCCACCAGGGCGTCGTTCACCTGGGCGAAGTGGTCGCCCTCGCAGAACAGATCCCCCTGCGCAGCCGGATTCGCGTGGTCCAGGTGACGGACCTGCACCCCCGGGTACTTCTTCTCCAGCCGCTGGACGACCCTCTTCAGACTCCGGGCGTGCGCACCCCACCAGGCGAACACCACCCCCCGGTCGTCCGCCTCCATCGCGTCCTGCTTCGCCCGGAGGATCTCCTCGACGATCTGCTCGGCCACGGGGCGCCAGAACGACGTGTGCCGATCGGTCGCCATCGCCCCGTCCGCGCTCGCCGTGAGGGACGCGTTCAGCAGCAGCACACCCTGGGTGAGCATCGCCTGGAACCACTCGGGCGGCTGAACCGTGTCCTCCTTCTTCAGCAGGGCGCGGACGTCGGCGATCGGGGTCTTCTTGACGATGCCGTACTTCCACATCGCGGCCGCCTTGATGAGGCAGCGGATGCTGACGACCCGGCCGAACTGGCTGTCCTTCCAGTCGTTGAAGGTGTTGTCGAACATCGCGATGCCGGTCGCGCTCTCCGCCCGCGGATAGGGGTTCTGTCCGAAGACGACCACCTTCCACTTCTCCGGCGGATGCGGCTTCAACGCCTGGAACGTCAGCTCGCGCACCGGAACGACCTCCGGGCTGCGCTTCGGGCCGATGAAGTCGGCGGCTCCCGGCTGCGCCTCGATCACCGGCCCCAGCAGCGGCAGCCACGGCTCGCCGCCACCGGTGAACAGGCCGGCCAGTCCCAGCGGATCCCCGGCCGCGGAACCGGCATCGCCCGCGGCCGTCACGTCGACATCATTCACGAGGGTGGAACTCCCGATGCTCGAACCGGACGCCTCCACGGGCGCCCCGGCATGCTGAACAGATACGGCAGGATCGTCGCCGGTGTCCGCCCCCTGGGCGGCACCGGCCTGCGAGGCCTTCGGGTCAGTGACGAAAGGAAGGCCGCTGCGGCACGTTGATCCGGACCCGCCGTGCGGACCCCGCTCCCTCGATGTCGTCGAGCTGCCCCAGTACGGCGGCCCGCAACTCGTCGTAGTCCGCGAAACCGTGGTCGTGGAAGAGGGTGTAGCCCGTCCACATCAGGTTGGCGCACACCTTCGCGGGCACCTGCCCGGTCTGCGCGCCCATCCCGACGAGGGCCACCGACCGGATGCTGCCCGGCTTCGCCCGGTTCTGCAGATGCACCGCCTGGAAGGCGGCCGCGCAGGCCAGGGCCACGTTCATCGTGTCGCTGACGTTCTGCGACGACTGGCGCATGGTGGGCGTCGAGATCAGGTACCGGGGTACGTCCGCCCCGGACGGGACGCACACCGCACTGCCCACCGGCAGCCGTCCGCCGAACCGGTCGCGGATCGCCCGCTGCACCCGCACCTGGATGCCCGCACCGAGGTACCGCTTGACGACGGCGTCGACCCCACCGTCCATCCGGCCACGCTCGTTGGTGGGAGAGACCCAGGCGTCGGCGTCCACATCCAGAAGGGAACCCCGCCTGATCTCGACCTCCGGCGTGTCCGCGAACGCGGACCGCCAAGCCGTCACCACCTCGTCGTTGACGTCGACCAGGACGACGCTCAACGCATGCCTGACACTCACGAATTCACTCCTCTCACCCCGTGATCTCGAACAATCCCGAAGCTACCGCGCGCCACTGACAGCGCCGTTCGACAGGGTTGTTCGAGCAGAGGAACAGGAAGCGGGCGAAGGGAGGAGAGGGAACCGATGACGAACGGTCAGGAACCCTCCTCCAGCGTGGCGGCACCCGGTCCGGAGAGGTCGTCCAGCGCCACCCGGCACCCCGACACGGCGAGCAGCAGGGAGAGGCCGGGGCCCGGCCGGGGCCGGTCCGGTTCCGATCTCCAGGTCCGTGTCCGTAAGGCGCACCCGGTCCACCAGCTTCTGGCGCCATCGAACGAGGGCCACTGCGGGCGCAGCACCGGACCGGTGGGCGGCGCTGAGCAGCTTCGACGGCTTCGAGGCCGCCTACGACTGGCCCACGACGCGGGCACTGCGCTACTACCGGCGGGTCAACGGCGCCCTGGTGGACGCCCGTTACACACTGATCGCCCCGAGCGGCGACGCGCTGAACATCGGTCCGGGCAGCCGGGGCTTCCTCCAGCGGCAGAAGGAGCAGTTGGGGATCACCGAGGTGGTGCACGGTGCGCCGTTCCTGTATCCGGGCGACTGGGGGGACTACATGCTTCGCGGCATCACCCGGGCGCAGCTGCCCGGAGTCCTCACCCGCATCGCGCGCGGTGAGGCGATGGGCTTCCGGCCTTTCACAGCCGACCGCCACGGCCTGCGGGACGGCGAGCGCGGCGTGGCCTGGTCGGGGATCGGCGAGGTGCGAACCCACGACGGCCACGTTTCGTTCGACGGCCACGACAAACGCCTCGTGGTCGGGCCCGGGTCTCTCGCGGACATCCCCAACGCCGATCTCTTTCTCAACCTGTGCCACGAACTGAAAGGCTGAGTGCCTGCCGCTGCCGAAGTCTGGGATTTCGGCAGCGGCACGAAGCGCTCGTCACCGCTGTGCTCGCCCGGGCCGTTCCGCGGCCTGCTTTCGGCAGGCGCGCGGTGAGATGGTCGGGGTGGGTGCGGGTCGTGACCGTGTACGTGTACGTGTGCGCGACTGCGGCGGTGTCGGCGGGGGCCGGCTGTTCCCTCTGTGGGCCTCGGCAGCGTCCGAGGCGTGGGAATGGTGTTCCGGTGATCAGAGGGGCAGGGTGCGCCGGCCCTCGGTGATCTGGTCCCGCACCGCGTTCGCGTCCGGAAGCGTGTCCGGCCCCTGGCGGGCGGTCAGCAGTCCACCAGGGCTGCGCCCTGCACCGGGCGTCCTGCGGGGTCGACGGTCAGCGCCCGCACCGCTGCGAGCGCGGAGGGCTCGGGCGCGGTGCCGACGATCCGACGGATCACCGCGCCCGTACTGGTCGCCTGGAACGGGCTGGTGCCGCGCGCCGCGCACACCACGCAGCACGCCCACGCCCAGGTGTCCGCGGCGGGGCCGACCGGCTCGTCGCCGAACTGCTCCGGCGCCATGTACGTCAGCCTTCCCGGGCCGCCGCCGGCGCGGGTGAGCCGGGTGCCGTCGACGATCGCCGCGATGCCGAAGTCGAGCAGACGCGGCCCGGCGCTGGTCAGCGTGATATTGGCGGGCTTTCCGAGGAGCCGCGGCGCAGGTGCGGCTGCGGCAGGATGCCTCCGACAGTGACCTGCCCGATCACCTGGTCGTCGGCGAGCACCACGCCCGGCCAGACCGCGTCTGCCCGGGCGTATGGCGTCGCGCCAGCCGTTTGACCTGGTACGAACCGAACCCGGCGTGGGCGGGGGCGAGCAGCGTGACGACCGCCAGCAGCACCGGCGTTGTCGTGACGTGGCCAAGGAGTGTGAGGACGTACGGGGTGAACATGCCGAGGTACGCCGCTGTCCAGAACCGGGCCGTCCAGCGGGCGAGTTGGTGGGCCGGGGCGAGGGCCGCGGTCCGGGTGAGGCCATAGGTGAGGGCCAGTCCGTAGCCCGCGCCGAGAACAATCGCGGCGAGGAGGGCGAGGGGCTCGTTCCCCGTCGCGGCGGCGACGGCGGCGGTCGCCGTGCCGGCCGCGACGACCAGGAGGCCCGAGGTGGCCGTGGGCCGGGCTGGCTTCGGAGCCGTGGACCGGGACCGGTCTGACCGTCTCCGGCGCGGCCAGTGCGAGCCACCCCGCCGCCGCCCCGAGGACGACGTGCGGGACGTACGCCGTCACCATCGGCCAGGGCGCCCATTGCGCGATGAGCGCCGCCACGAGGCCGCCCGTCGCGAAGCCCGCGGAGACGAACAGGCCGGGGCGGCGCGGCGAGTCGGAGAGTTCCTTGATCCAGGCGCTGCCCGCGGCCAGCAGCGCGCCCGCGCTGACGCCGGTCAGGAAGCTGCCTGGCAGCAGCAGCCAGGTACCGCCCCACGCGCCGCCCACCATGAGGAGCAGGGTGGACAGGACGTTGAGGGCGAGGGCCACGAGCGCCACCCGGCGCCGTCCCCTGCGGTCCGCGAGCGGGCCCGCGATCAGCAGCGCCGGGATCAGACCGACGACGTACACCGCGAACAGACCGGTCACTGTGGACTCGGTGAGGCCGAGGTGGCTGCGGTAGGCGCCGAGCAGGGCCGAGAACTGGTTGGCGCTCCATCCGGAGGCCAGCATGATGCATGCGGCGCGGACGCCCCGGGTGCCGGTGGCCGCGGGGGCGGCGGCGACAGGGGAGGTGACAGGGGGTGTGGTCATGCTCCCATTCGTACGTGCCCGACCGTTCGGCCCGCGCCGAACGTTCACGATTCGTGAACGGCCCGCGCCGCCTGCCCGGCTCCCCGTCTACCCTGGTCGTATGGCGCTTGACCTGCGGCTGCTGTCGTCGTTCCTGGCGGTCGTCGAGGAGGGGCACTTCGGGCGGGCCGCAGCGCGGCTCTTTCTGTCGCCGCCCGCCGTCACCCAGCACGTACGCCGCCTGGAGAGCCAGGTCGGCGCGCGGCTCCTCGACCGGTCCGGCTCCCCCGTCGTGCCGACGGCCGCCGGGGTGCGGCTCGCCGGACACGCGCGCACCCTCCTCGACGCCGCGAATGCCGCACTCGACGATCTGGCGGACATCACACAAGAGGCTGACGGCGGGCGGCCACTGCGGGTGGGGATCATGGGTCACGGTTCGGCGGAGCTGACGCCCGCGGCCATCAACGCCTACCGGCGAGCCCGGCCCGAGGTGCGGGTGGAGATCCGGCAGCTGGACTTCACCGAGCATGTGACCGCGCTGGTGGAGGACCGGGTGGACGTGGCTTTCGTGCGACCGAGCCCGGACGACGAGCGACTCGTCGCGGATGTCCTCACCACCGAGCAGCGGATCGTCGTCGTGCACGAGCGGTCGCCGCTGGCCGACGCCCGGACGTCCGGGGTCGGCGTCGCGGACCTCACCGACCTGCCGCTGTTCAGAGTCCCGGGGCACACCCCGCACTCGTTCACCGAGTATCTGTACTTCGACGACCGCACCCAGCGCCGCAGTACCGAGTTCGCCGTCACGCCGCAGGAGGTGCTGACCGGCGTCGTCACCGGGCGGTCCGCGGGCTCCGGCCTGCGCTCCTTCGCGCGGTACTACGCGTGGCCGGGCGCCGTCTTCGTACCCGTCCTCGATGCGCGGTGGGAGAGCAGCTATCTCGCGGTGCGGGCCGGTGACGACAACCCGGGGGTGCGGATCTTCCGGGCGCTCGCGGTGGCCCTCGCGAAGGACATGGGCCCCGGGATCAACTCTCGCCCACTGGCCTCTGGTTGACGAGTGCGTCGCCCGAGACGCCGGTGATTCCGCCCCACGCGTCTCCCGCTCGGCCCGCTTCTCGATGCTGCGGAAGTGGGTGACCCTGGCATGCTCCGCGCCAGCCACGTCGCAGGCGCGCAGCGCGGCCACACAGGACCGGATGCTTGGCCGATGGACCGGTCACCGCGTTGCACAGACCGACGTCTCGGCCATGGTCTCCGGCCGTCTCTCCGGGGGCTCAGCCCCCCACTGATCCCAGTGGTCCGTCAAGGCGGATCAAGCCCAGTGGCGCGTGGGGAGAGGGCCTCGACCGCCGCCCGGGAACCGGCCCGCAACATCAGGCTTCGCAGGGATATTCCGACACAACGACTCTTGGTCGCGTGGTGGACCTCACCCGATTGATAGTTCATCGTTCAACCATCTGGGGTTAGTGTCTTCAGTGCCAGCAAGGCAAACAATTACTAACTCGCCCATTCACATCATTGGGAGAGGAAAGAGAGAAAAACCATGACAAGCAGGATTGTGCGTCGGGCTGTCGTCGCGATCGCCTCGACCACCATCGCCTCAGCCGGACTTCTCGCCACCGGCGGCACCGCGTCGGCGGCGACGCACCCGAGCAGCAGCCAGTCGGGCGCCGTATCCACCGTCCGAATCACCGACCACCACAACGAGGGCCGGCACAGCGCACTCGGCAGCCGGGGTGGCGACGGCCGCGGCCACTGGAAGCAGGATCACGATGGAGGCCGCCACCGGATCCGGCACGACGACCGCCACGGCTACCAGGCGCGGATCGACGAAGACCGTCGCCAGTGGGTCCTCGACCAGATCCGCTGGGCCGAGAACCACGGACTCACCTACTGGGGCAGCCTGGAGCACCACGACCGTTCACACCGCTGAGAATCGCGGGCCCCAGGACCGCCACCGCCTGGGCCGCCGCACACCGACGGGCAAGTGACACGGCCCGAATCACCCCCTGCACCACAGTGGGCGGGCACCCCAGGGCAGCGGGGGCGGCATGCGGCGTCATGGCCGCTCAAGGGACAGCAACGACCATGACACCGCATGCCGCCCCGCGCCCCGCGCGAAGGCCCCGCAACCACCGCCACCACAACCCAGACGCCACCCCAGCCCCCGAACCAACACAGGACCATGACCACTTGCCTGGACCACACGCTCGACATGGAGCTCGTGTCACCCCTGGGCACACGGCTCCCCATACCAGCCCACCTGCTCTACAGGTCGCAGGACCCGCTGGTGGTGGAGTTCCTCTTCCATGCCCCCGCCCGAAGCCCCGTACCCTGGGTGATCTCACGCGAGCTGCTCGCCCGGGGAATGCTGGCACCCAACGGAGAGGGCGACGTGCGGATACGGCCTACCGGGACCGGCCCGAACGCCCTCCTGCACCTTCTCCTGACTCCCCCGGCCGGCCTCGCCCACCTCATCGCTCCGCTCCCGGCCCTCGAACACTGGGTGTTCCGCACCTACCAGCTGGTGCCCGCCGCCCAGGAGGCCGAGGCACTGGACCTGGAAAGCCACCTCGACCGGTTCCTGAACGGGGCGTCCTGAACGTACCCGCCGCGACGACTCCGGGGCAGCTGCCTTCGCGGCGGGCCCGGGCGAAGCGGGAGGACAGATGCCGGTATATCGACAGGGTGTGCGGCAGCACACTTCTCGGAGACGAGCCGGGACATGACCTGGCGCGGGGACCCGGCCCGGGTGGGACTCCTCCGACCGCCCGAGACCGCTCCGGACTCCCCGCACCAGGGCCGCCCGGTACCGCCGGGCCGCTGTCGTACGACAGCAGGCCGATCATCGCGGCGAGGACATCACCGTTCCGGGCCGCAGGGCCGCAAGGCCGCCGAGCGCTCCGCGCAGGGGGTGCGTCGGCGGCTGCGATCGGATGAGCGGCGCAGCGCCGTCGCGGATGAAGGATGAAGCAGGAGCCGAAAGCATGACAGCACACGTCCTCGCACGAGGTCAGGCCGTCGCCGTGTGGTGGCGGAACGCGGGCCGGGCCTGGGGGCCGCCGCGAGTCGTCCGGTCGGTACGGCCTGCGGCGATACGGTCCGCGACGATGAGGCCGGCAGTGGTACGGACCGCCAAGGTCCTGATCGCGACCCTCCTGGCCTGGCAGGCCGCTTCGTGGTGGTTGCCGGGAGAGCAGCGGTATCTCGCCGTGGCCACCGCGCTGGCCATGGTCAGCGCCCCCACTGTCTACCGGTCGGTGACGCAGGCGCTGCGCAGCGTGGCCGCCCGCGCGGCCGGGCTGGCGGTGGCCGTGGCCGTCGTGTGGCTGCTGGGCCCTGCCGCGGGGAGCGCCGCCGCCATCCCCGCGATCGCGCTGGTCGTCGCCGGGCGCCGGGGTTCGGACGGCCGTCTGCAAATCGCCTCGACGGCGGTGCTGGCCCTGGCCGCGGCGACGGCCGTTCCCGTGGGCCATGTGGTCGCGCTGACCCTGGCGACGCTGACCGGAGCGGCGGTGGGGATCGCGGTGAACGCCCTCATCCTGCCGCCCGTGCACCTGAGCGCCTCCGACTCCGCGGTACGCGGTCTGGCCGTGGCCATGGGGGAACTGCTCGTCGACATGGGCCGCGGGCTGAGGGAACGGCAACACGCCGACCGCGCGCACGCCTGGCTGGAAAAAGGCAGACGCCTGGAGGACCTGGCGGTGCGGGCGCACGAGGACGTCCGTGAGAGCCAGGAGAGCCTGCGCTGGAACACGCGGTGCGTCGTCGTACGCGGACGACGCGAGCAGTCGGCCAACGGGGAGGCCCTGCGCGCTTTGCACCGGATCACCTTCCAGGTCCGCGGCATCGCCCGGACGCTGGCCGACACCGTCGACGACCACCGCCTGGGGCAGATGTTCCTCGACCGCTACGCGGCGACCCTGGAGGCGGCGAGCGGGGCGGTGACGTACTTCGCCACCCCCGGCCCGGCCGAGGGCCCGGCCGAGGACGACGCCCGCGAGCGACTGTGCCGGGCCATCGACGACGCCGCCGCGTGGCACACGATGATGACCGGCGAGATCGAGCAGGGCACACTGACCGAGCCGGGCGCCTGGCACGTGTACGGATCACTGCCGACGCCGAACGCCTGCTCGCCGACCTCGACCGCGCGCCCCGCCCCGTCGTGGCCCCGCGGGCCTCCCACCTGTAGACAGACAGGCAAGAATGACTCACTTCCGCAACAGGCCAAAGCCGACCCAGCCATACACTTGACGCTTGATCATTTTGATCCGGTCCTGCGCCGCGTGCGGGGCCTCGGGGCGCAGGACCGGGCGACGGCGTGAGGCCGGGTCCGGGAGCCCAGGCGGTCCGAGCGGCGCACAGCGTGGACCCGGCCCCAGCGAGGCTCTGGCGCAATACCGCGTCACCGATGCTGCGGACGCCATTCGAAGAGCAGGATGGTCACGTCGTCCCGCAGTTGGTTGCACTGGTAATCGAGGATGGCATGGATGAGCAGGCGCAGCACCTCGGCCGGGCGCTGTCCGGCGGAGGAGGAACCGATGATGAAGTCAGTGAACCGGTCAAGGCCGAACTCTGCACCGTCCGCGTCGCGAGCCTCCACGACACCGTCGGTGTAGAGCAGGACGCAATCGCCCGGTTCCAGGGTCGCCTCGTGGACTTGCCGGGCTGCCGGGGCGAGTGGGCCGGCCAGGCCGATCGGCGGCTGTGGGGGGCTGTCCAGCGCCCGGGCGAGCACCCGCTCGCCACGGATCAGCAGCGGTGGGGGGTGACCGCAATTGACCCAGCGCAGCACCCCGGTCTCGGCGTCGAGCCGACACAGCACGCCGGTGCAGAAGTGGTCGGGCAGCCACTGGGCGAGCGCCTGGTCGACGGAGGCGACGACGTCGGCCAGGTCGGCACCGGCCCGGCGGGCGTTGCGCGCCGCCGCCATGGCGACCGAAGTGGTCAGGCCGGCGGTCAGATCGTGACCCATGGCATCGAGGATCACGGTGTGCAGGACGTTCTTGACCACCGAGTGGTCGAAGGCGTCGCCGGCGATGTCGTACGCCGGTTCCAGGACCGCGGTCGATACGCACCTGCTGCTGCCGATGGTGCAGGGCGGCAGAAAGGCCCGCAGCATCTCGGCGGGCAACCGCATGGTCGCAGTGCGGGCGCGGGCGGCGAGCCAGTCGCTGTAGGCGCGCTTGGAGGTGATCAGCATGGCGAACAGATGGGCCAGCATCCGGCTGCGACGCATCCGCACCCTGTCGAGCGAAGCGGTCCGCACCGCCAGCACGCCCAGCCGCTCCGCACCATCGACCAGAGGCATCCAGAGGATCAAGCCGTCGTCGGCCTCGGCCACCCGCGAGGAGACCGTGCGGTACGCCCAGCCGGCCGACGAGCGGTCCACCGGCAGCGGCTCCAAAGCCTCGTCGAGTGGGATGAGCAGCTGTTGCTGCAGGTCGACGAGGTAGATCACCGCTGTGTCCAGGCCCAGGGTGCAGGCGCACCGGTTCGCCAAGGCGGGCAGTTCGACCGGCAGGGCAGTCTGCGCCTCGATGATCAGCTCTTCCAGCCGATTCTCGTCGACGGTGGTGTCGGGACCGGAGGACGCGTGCGGTGGGTCCGACACAGGGATCACCCCTTCCGTGCCCAGTTTCACACCGATCCCGCCCTCTCTCACGTCAGCCCGTGGCGAGGGCGAGAGCGACGCCGCGCTGCTGGTGTTGCTGCTCGTGCTCCTGGCGGTGCTGGGCGGCCGGACCAGCGGCCAGGGCCTGCACCTCGCGGTCGGTGTAAGCGCGGCGGCAGGCCTCGGCCTCGCGGATGTGTAGGCGGCGACCGGGCGAGGTTCTCCGGTGCGCGCATCCACGTCACCGGGTCGGTCGCCCGCCCCTCCAGGTAGTGCTTCGGCATCGCGGCCGGGTTGCTGGTCGAATGCATGCAGAAGGTCGACCAGGTCCACCAGTTCCTCGACGACGTCCGCGACAACATCGGCACCGGACACGGGCTGGCCACCGCCTGATGCCGAACCCGGCGGGCATCGGCATCCGCGCTGCCGGCGCCCGCACCGGTGCGCGGCACTCATCCCCGGCGGCGCACGTGGTGGCGCACGGACCGCCACGGGTTCGGCCAGCCGCCGGGGTACTGCCGTGAGCGGCGGCGGGCCGACGGCGGCTTCAGGGACAGCGCCGCGGGGCGGCTTCGATGCTCTGGTTCCCTCGCCCTGGCAGTCCCGCCCTCGCACCCCGCCGGAGGTGCTGGAACTGGCCGCTTCGCTGAAGAAGGAGAACCTTTCGCGGTCAGCGGCACAGATCCGCCGACGCCGTCCGCCTGGCCGCGGCACTCCGGCCGGCACTCGCCTCCCGCGGTGTCCCGCGCTTCGTCTATGTCGACAACGGCAGCGCGTTCGTGGACTCCTGGCTCCTTCGGGCCTGCGCGAAACTCGGCATCAAACTGGTCGACTCCACGCCCGGCAGACCGCAGGGCAGGGGCAAGATCGAACGCTTCTTCCGCACGGTGAACAGCGAGTTCGTCGTCGAGATCGCCTCTGGCGGCGGACAGCCCGGTCGGCAGATCAACAGCCTGCTGGAGATGAACCGGCTGTTCACCACCTGGGTCGAGAACGTCTACCACCGGCGCGTTCACTCCGAGACCGGCGCCGCCCCGCTGGGGCGGTGGATGGCCGGCAGTCCTTTCGCAGTTCCCAACCCGGCCGACCTGGCCGAAGCCTTCCACTGGTCTGAACACCGCACCATGACCAAGACCGCGCTGGTCTCCCTGCACAACAACCGCTACCAGGTCGACCCGCGCGGCCAACGAGTCGAGCTCGTCTTCGACCCCTTAGACCTGTTCTTCCTGCGGGTCCGCGCGAACGGCCAGGACGCCGGGACCGCTCCCTACCAGATCAGCCGCCATTCCCGTCCAAAGGCACGGCCCGAGATACCCGCCGAACTGCCCCGCCCCATGACCGGGATCGGCTACCTCGGCCTCATCGACACCGCCCATACGCGCACTGTCGCCGAGAAGGTCGACTACGCAGCCTTCGCGGTCGATCTGGAATCCGACACAGCCCGAGCAGTGACCGAACCGACACATCCCGCCGCTGACCAGGAGAAGCGCCGTGATTGACAAGCTCCAGGCCCACTACGGATTCAGCCGCATGCCCTTCGGCCGCGACCTCGCCCCCGGCATGCTCCACCGCCACGCATCCCACAACGAAGGCGTCGCCCGCATCGGCTGGTGCATCGCCGGACGCTCCATCGGTGTCGTCACCGGCGAGGGCGGCGCAGGCAAAACCGTCTCCGTCCGGGCCGTCCTGCACAGCCTCGCCCCGTCGAAACACACCGTGATCCACCCGCCCAACCCGGTGATCGGCGTCCGCGGCATCCACGAAGCGGTCGTCACCGCCTTCGGCCAGCAGCCCTCTCACCTCGGCTCCCGGCTCACCGCCCAGACCGGCCATGCCCTCACCGCCGAACGTGAGGAACGCGGACGCACCCCGGTCCTGGTTCTGGACGAGGCCCACCTACTCAACTACGAACAGCTCGAAGCCATCCGCATGCTCACCAACACTGCGATGGACCAGGACTCGCCGCTGTCCTGACTGCTCGTCGGCCAGCCCACCCTGCGACGGACGATGAAACTCGCAGTCCTCGCGGCCCTCGAACAGCGGACAGCCCTTCGCTACACGATGCCCGGCATGACCGCGACCGAGACCGCCAGCTACATCAAGCACCGCCTCGGACTCGCCGGCCGGGCCGACCGGCTGTTCACCGACACCGCCATCACGCTCGTCCACACCACCGCCCGCGGCATTCCCCGCGCGGTCAACAACCTCTGCCTCCAAGCCCTTTTCGCCACGTTCGCCACCGGCAAGTCCATCGTCGACGACAAAGCCGCCCAGTCCGCCGTCACCGAGATCCTCGACTGAACCAAGGATGCGGGTTCACCAGGCGGATTGGCCACCGAGTCACCGCAGGGCCGCTTCAGACCGCGCAAAGGAGACACGAGACCACCGATGGTCGTCATGTCAGATCATTTGAGCAGCCCAAGGAACAAGGAGAAGCCAATGCAGTTGCGCAACGTCCAGCTTGATGACGTCGATGCATACGTCAGAATGCGGTGCGATCCCGCCATGATGGCCGACCTCGGCGGACCACTGCCACGCGAAGATATGGAGGACAAAGTCCGACGCGACGTCCACAAGGCAACGGCAGATCGCGACTGGACCAAGATGATCATCCCTGACCCCGCCGCACCTGAAGTCGTGGCGGGAACGGTGACCATATGGTCTCACGACACCGAGGACGGGCCCATGTCGGAGATCGGATGGATGGTCCTGCCGGAATTCCAGGGACGCGGACTGGCCAAACTCGCGGTCCGCACCTTGCTTGAACAGGCACGGGACGAGGACCGCTGGGGGCTCGTGCACGCATTTCCGGCAACGAGCAACGGACCTTCGAACGGCATCTGCCGATCTCTCGGCTTCCAGTTCATCGACGAACGCAATGTGACATTCGCGGACCGAGTTCTTCAAGCCAACCACTGGGCCATCAGCGCCAGCACTGCCACTGCCCTCACACGAAGGTGACGTCCAGTCACCTGGCTCCCAGGTGACGCGCAAAGCCCACATGAACCGCCCCGACACCTTGCCGACCAAAACAACACCTCACCGAGAACCGCCCCGTTGGGACGACTCCCAGCGGGGCATTTCGTCCTCGTTCGTCGGCATCCTCAGTGCCGCACCTGTCGGCACTTTCAGTGTCACTCAACATGCGGGAAGCGTGGATCGGTCGCGGGCTTGGCTGCCTTCTTCGCGGCCGGGCGGCGAGCCGACGTCGCCGGGGGCGGTGGCGGGGCGCTTTGGCGTGACCGGGGCGGCGGGTGCCTCCGTCGGCGCGACGGTCTCCGCCGCGGACACCTTGGGCGCGGACGGGCCGGTGAACGTCTTCGGGGCCGGCTGCGGCGCGGCGGCAGAGGTGCCGTGGGCGGGGTACTTCGCCGCCCAGCCGTTCAGCAGCCGTTGGTACGCCTTCAGGCGCGGCGATTTCGGCTCGGAGCGGCCGTTCTCGTAATTCTTGACCGACTGCGTCGACTTCTTCAACGCGGCCGCGAGGCGGGCCTGGTGATGCCGGCGGCCTCACGCAGCCGGGCGCGCTCCGCCGGAGGCGGGAGCCGCGGCTCCCGCCTCCAGCAGAGCATCGACCGAAGCGAACAGCTCTTCCTCGGATGCCATGTGTCTCCACCTCCAGCCTGGGCACTAACAGAATTTACCCTTTCGTTTAACTCAAACATTTAACAACATTTAACCCGTCCGAACATATGTTGATGTGGCGTCAGCGGAGCGCGACGGGAATGAACATCCGTACGCGGAGGGCGAGTTACTGGAGGGTGTGCCTCGGCGGCGCCGAGTGAGGGGGGCACCTCGAATGCTGGAACGGGGGGTGTCCCGCCCTTGGTCGCGCAGTGTGCCGTGAGCCAGGACCGGCCGGTCGTCGTCATGGTCGGCCGCCCTCCCGGAGCCGTGGAGACCCGGGCCGCCGACTTGATCCAGGCCACCCTGGGACCCCGACGGGAAGGCGCCGTACGCATCGGCCGCGATCTCCACAAGCCCACGCACCGTCCGTATGCCGCACTGCTGGACCAGCACACCGCCCTGCGCGGGCCCGGCACCGGCTGGGACCTGTCTCAGTGGCACCACTCGGGGCTGACGCACCTGGGTGAGCAGGGCGAGTCCGAGCTGATGCCGATGGCCGAGCCCCGGCACAAGAAGGCGGGGAAGGTCCGCCGCTGCTCCGAGCCCTCCCCTGAGGCAGTCACCGGGTTCACCAGCCCGCTCGCGCCCGACGACACCGACGCCGAGGCCCCTTTTCGGCGCGGACCGTTGCGGGCCGCAAGTCAGGTTCAGCGTGGCCGCCGTTGCACGACGCCGGCGAGCGCCGTGGTCACCAGCTTGTTGACGGTTGCCGTGGTCGGTGGGTCGGGGTCGCGGTCCGCGAACAGGAGATGCCCGCCTCCGACCAAGGAGAGGGTGAGTGAGTCGATGTCGGCGTCGGCCGAGATGCGGCCCATTGCGCGCTCGTCGGCCAGGTAGGCGGAGACCGCGGTCGTGATCTGGGCGAGGATCGCGATGCCGCCGTCGGGCCTGGCTTGCCGCAATCGCGCGCGCAACTCGTCCCGGAAAGTGATGAGCGGGACGATCGCCACGGGAACCGGTCCGAACAGGGTGATCAGCGCGCCGGTGAGGTTATCGGTCACGGTGCCGGTGCCGACGGTCTCGCGCAGCGCCTGCGCTTGCGTCTCGAGCTGTACGGCCCGGTCGAGCACGAGCTCGGTGAGGAAAGCGTCGAAGTCGGCGAAGTGCCGGTGCAGCACGCCTTTGGCGCAGGCCGCCTCATCGGTGACGGCCCGGCTGGTCAGCCCGTTCGGGCCATCCCGCAGCAGCACGCGTTCGGCGGCGTCGAACAGCTGCTGCCGCGCGTCGCGAAGGTGTACCCCGGTCGGCACTTACAGATCCTCTCGTGCGCCAGGCTCCTGGCATCCGTTGGCGTGTGAGCGCTTGCCCACTAAAGTGAACGCATGCCCACTCTACCGCGAGAGCAATCAGAGCCGGTGCAGCTGCATCAGGCTCGACAGATGGCCGAGTCTTTCGGAACGAATACGCAACGCTACGACCAGGCCCGACCAGGCTACCCCGATGGCCTGGTGGCGCGTATCGTCGCCGGGAGCCCGGGGCCCGACGTGCTCGACGTCGGCTGCGGCACGGGCATCGCGGCCCGTCAATTCCAGGCCGCCGGTTGCGTCGTGCTCGGTGTCGAGCCGGATGCGCGGATGGCCGGCTTCGCGCAAGCCTGCGGCCTGCAGGCCGAGGTGGCAACCTTCGAAGCCTGGGAACCGGCCGGCCGAGTGTTCGACACATTGATCGCCGCCCAGTCGTGGCACTGGGTGGACCCGGTCGCCGGCGCCGTGAAGGCGGCCCAGGTGCTGCGTCCGAACGGGCGTCTGGCGATCTTCGGGCACGTATTCGAGCCGCCTGCCGAGGTGGCCGAGCCGTTCGCGGCTGCTTACCGTCGGGTTGCGCCCGACTCCCCGTTCAGCAATCAGCCGGCGCGACGTCCGCTGGACATGTACCGAGCGGGGTACGCGAAGATCGCCGACAGGATCCGCGAGACCGAGCAGTTCAACGACCCGGAACAGTGGCGATTCGACTGGGAGCGGTCCTACACGCGCGACCAATGGCTGGACCTGCTCCCCACCACCGGCGGCCTCACCCGACTTCGTCCCGATCAGCTGGCCGGGATACTGGGCGCGGTCGGCCGTGCTCTCGACGCTCTGGGTGGCCGCTTCACGATGCACTACACCACTCTGGCGACCACCGCCGTACGCGCCGGCACTCCTTGATCCGCTGCCGCACGGTCGCGCGGGCCCGCGCACGTCACTCGTTCTCAAAAGCGCCCGGATCACGCAGCGGTAGTCCGCGCTGAGTACGACGGCCGATCGGCGGCCTCGTAGATCCGCCGTGCTGCCGGGCACGAGCTCAGGCTGGAGGCGTGACCGAAGTCCACACGCCGAACCACTGCTCGGCGCCGTAGTCCTCGTATCGTTCCACCTCGGTGAACCCCAGCTTTGCCGCGAGGCGCATCGAGCGCTCGTTGGCGGTCTGGGTGCGGAGCACCACCGGCTCGCCGGGCAGCGCGTCGGCGAACCAGGTGAGGGCCGCTGCGCACGCCTCGGCGGCGTACCCGAATCCCCACGCCTGCGGCAGGAACAGGTAGCCGAGCTCGGTCCTCCCGACGTCCGGACGGACGTGCCCCGGACGCTCTGCGTGCGGATCGAGCAAGATCGTACCGATCATCGCCCCGTCGAGCTCGATCACGAAAAAGCCGGGTCGCCGTCCGGGTACCTCGGGCACCGTGCGTTCGAGCTCGTCGCGCGATCGAGGGCCACCGAGGTAGGTGCCCACCTCTGGCGAAGCGCTCAGCTCGATGATCCCCGCGCGGTCCCGGGCCTCGGACTCGCGGAGTACGAGCCGCTCGGTCTCTATCGGGGCAGGTGGCCAGGCGAGGGGTCTGACATCGGTCATGCCGACCAACCTAGCGAGCAGGCTCGACATCGATCAAGAAGCGCGAACCGATCAACCCACGGACCCGGGGCCTCACGCGCCTTCAAAAATCGCGAACTTGCGGCGGAGATGCCGACTGGCCCGTCGAATGCAAGCGGCGGGCAACGGCCCCGCCGAACTGTTCATCTCCGGCCGCCGCGCCCCCTCCCTGGACCGCGGCGACGAGTGGCAGCCAAGCGCCGACGAGGAGGTCGTCGCGGAGGTCCGGAAGCTGAACGGAACCGGAGGCGCGCTGCTCGGCGAAGAGGAGACGCTGCGCATGATCCTGCCCGCACTGCGCGCCGACTACGGGGCGGTGCGCGACTACCGCCACCGCCCGGGGCCGGCCCTGGACTGTCCCGTCACCGCGTTCACCGGCGACCAGGACCCCAAGGCACGCCTCGAGGACGTACAGGCATGGGTGAACCGCACCCGGTCCGGGTTCGGCCCGAGGGTCCTGCCCGGCGGGTCTTCCTCCTCGTCGAGGAACAGGACGAGGACGGTCCAAGAGCGGCTGGCCCGGACACCGGTGGCAGTGCCGGCATGACCGTGTACTCGCCCGCCCCGAGCGGCACCGGGATCACCGGCACCGGCTCGTACCTGCCCGAACGGATCGTCAGCAACGAGACGGCCACCGCCCGGGCCGGGGTCACCGCCGAATGGGTCGAACGCAAGACCGGCATCCGGGAGCGGCGCTACGCCGCGGACCACGAGGCCGCCTCCGATCTCGCGACCGAGGCCGCCGTGCGGGCCCTGGCCGACGCCGGGGAACGGCCGGAGGAACTCGCCTGGATCGTCGTCGCGACCTCCACTCCCGACCATCCACGGCCGGCCACCGCCGTGTTCGTGCGGCACCGCCTCGGCGCACGCCGGGCGGCGGCCTTCGACGTGAACGCCGTGTGTGTCGGCTTCATCGCCACGCTGCACACCGGTTCCCGGCTGCTGGCCGTGCCCGAGACCGACGGGCGGCGACGCCTGGCGCTCGTCATCGGCAGCGAGGTCTACCTCTGATCTTGGCAGTGCTCCGCCCTTCAGGGCGGGGGTGCAGGTCACCCTCACCCTGGAGGTGCGGAGCACCGGAGTGCTCTGCGCCTCCAGGGTGAGGTCGGACGGTACGCTGTTGGTTTTCGATGTGCTGCTTTTCGATGTACTGCTTGACGACGGTCAAGGGTGCTTCGCCGCAGGATCCGGCGAAGTAGGAGCCGGACCAGAAGTGTCCGCCCCACAGGTACCGGCGCACATTCACGGTCATCGCGGCACCGAGCGGGTGGATCCGTCGCGCGCGAGCGCACGCCGGATGTCCTCGGCGATCTGCCGGGTCAGCGCGGAGGGGTCGGGCTGGAAGTAGAAGTGCCCGCCCTCGAACAGATACAGGCCGAGGAAGTACTCCGACCGCTCTGCCCAGCCAGCCAGGCACGCGGGCGGAGCCACCGTGTCGGCGGTGCCGCCGAAGACCGACAGCGGCACGGGCAGCGGCGCCAGGTCGGGGGTCGGGCGCCAGGTCTCCACCAGCCGCAGGTCGCCCCGGATGGCCGGGCCGAACAGCTCCCACAGCTCGGGGTCCTCCAGAACCGCAGCGGGCGTGCCGCCCATCGCGGCCAGTTCGCGGCGCAGCCCGTCGTCGTCGAGCAGGTGCCGGTGGGTGCCGTCGCCGTCCGGGCGGGGCGTTCCGCGCGCCGACAGACCCAGCCAGACGGGCGGCGTGCGGCTCTCGGCCAGGAGCCTGCGGGTGAGCTCGTAGGCGATGAGGCCGCCCATGCTGTGACCGAACAGGGCGTAGGGACCGGTGAGTTCGGCATCCAGCTCGGTGCGGAAGTGGTCCACGAGCTGGAGGGCGTCACCGATGGTGGGGCGGTCCATCAGCCGACCGCGGCCGGGGGCGTCGAGAGGCCGCACGTCCCAGCCGGCCGGGAAGCGGCCCGGCCAGTCCCGGTAGGGCAGATGCGAACCACCTGCGTGGTGGAACACGAACAGGCGCAGTTCCATGCTGACTCCGTCCCACGTTCTCCGTTCGGAACACCGGACGATAGCGGGTCCGCGGGCCCCTGATCATTTCTCCGAGTCCGGTTCGAGCGTGTGTGCGCACGTTCTCAAGTGTGCGGAGCGGCTTCATCACCAGCAGGATCCGGCTCGTCGCGAGCCGTCCGCACACGTACAGCAGGCACCGGGCGGAGGCCTCATCCACGTGGTGGACATCGTCGACGAGGACCACCACGGGGGCGGTCGCGGCGAGTTCGCCCAGGGCGCCGTGGAGCAAGGCCGGGTCGTCCCCGGGCTCCTCGCGCGAAGCGGTGCCTTCGAAGGAGTGCCGCGATGAGGGACCTCGTGCCCGGTGGTGCTGTCGGCGTTCGGTCCGGCGCCGCTGAGGGCGGCCTGCTTCCCCCGGTGGACATCGTAGGCGGCGAGGTAGGCCAGTGCGCCGCCGCGTCCGAAGGTGCGGTTGACGCGCATCGCGCAGGCCTTGCCGAGGGCGAAGGTGGGGCGGCAGCGGCAGCGGGGCGGGCCTGTATCGAGGTCTTCTCATCACGTACTCGTCCTCACCCAGTGCCCTGCCCTGCCAGGTGCGGGTGTACAGGTCCAGTACCCGGGCGGCCTTCAGCCGGAAGCCGGGGCCGGTGATGAAGATCTCGGCACGCCGGTCTCGGCGGACAGCCGGCAGGCCAGTGCCTTGACCTCGGTGACCTGCAGTGGTGTGCACGAGGCGGGACGGCCGCAGCGGCGCTCAGGGCTATCGGACAGGCAGTACGGACGGGCATGGCCGGCGAACCGAGAAACGGCCTTTGCCAACCAGAAGATCGCCGAGACCGATCGCCCAGCACCACTCGGGCCACGTCTACTGCATAAGGGCTGATCACGCCCTCATCGTCCCTGCATCCTCCAGCCACTCCGAAAGCGGACCACGCAGTTCGATGTCCGCGCGACGGTTCCCCTGCCGCAACGACTCAACGGCGCGGTGGAGCAGCTCAGCCAGAGCCTCATCGGACTCGATGCGATACGTCATGTCCCTGGAATTCCAGACCCACCGGACTACGGGCAGACCTTTTGACGACAAGCTGACCGGCAAACGCACATGGCCGACTCCACAGTGAGCCCCCGAAGGATTTTGAACCGCACCGGGATCGGTGGAGAGCGGATCGTCGCGTGCCGCGTCGAGGTGCGCCTGTACCCCCAGGGGCTCGGGCCCTGCGGTGGCCGTCGCCGGAACCGCCGTCACCGGAGCCTGCACGGCCGCCGAGGACGCCGGTGCCTTGGTGACGAGGGCGATGTGCGGGCGACCGCAGCGAGATCAGGGGGCTGTGGAGCGTGACCGCCCGCTCGCTCATGCCGAACGTACGGTTGATGACCGCCACGGACTGCACGCCGATGATGGAGTCCGCTCCGAGCAGGTTGAAGGCGGCCGTGGGGTCGATGTCCCAGGGGTCGCAGCATAGGATGCGGGCCAGTTCCTCTCGCAGGAGGTCGAGGATCTCCCGCGCCCCGGCGGGAGGCCCGGGTGTTGCGCTGGAAGATCCCGCCGTATCCGGCGAGCGCGGACACGCCCTCCTGGATACGGGCGCCCGCGCCGTCGTTCAGCGAGACCAGCGGGGCACCGGCCGAGATGGCCATGTCCATGCTCTTGTGGATCTTGGTGGCGTGGGCCTCGCCCAGGGCGCCGCCGAAGATCCGGAAGTCGTGCGCGTAGACGAAGACCGTACGGCCGTCGACCGTGCCCCAGCCGGTGATGACACCATCGGTGTACGGCTTCTTCGCCTCCAGGCCGAAGCCGGTCGCCCGGTGCCGGCGGAGCTGCTCGACCTCCTTGAACGAACCCGGATCGACCAGCAGCTCGATGCGCTCACGCGCCGTCAGCTTGCCCTTGGCGTGCTGCGCCTCGGTCGCGCGGTCACTCGGTCCGCGGCGGGCCTGCTCGCGCAGTGCCAGCAGTTCGGCCACACGGCCACGGGTGTCACTCGGCTCGCCCGCCCCGGCAAGCCTCCCCACCGACACGCCACAGCCCCTCTCGACGTCGCCTCTCGACACCGCAGAGCAACAATCCATAGACGTGGTTTCTCGTCTACGGGGGTGGTCCCACCTGCGCCACCTCATCACTCGCCGCACTATCGCCAGCCGCGGGGCGCCCTGTACGAAGCCCGTTCCCAGCACCGTCACACGACCGGGCGGCCCGCCACGTCACCCGCGGACCCCGGCCCCAGTTCCTCGCAAGCACGGAGTGCAAGGCCCTGGTGAGAGCGCTCAGTCCATCCTGATTCGCCCTACCGCACTCCACTCGTACCACCTCGGCCGCCACGGCGGAATCGGCTCACGAAAGCGCCCTCTGTCGTCAAAAATCCCTGGAGCAGCAAGGTCGAGCGGCGCTCGCAGGGGGAACTTCCCAAGCAGAAAAGGGGGAGCGAAAGCCGCATCAATGATGAAATCGATGCTCGCGGGTTCACTTCCACCGAGCGTGAGGGAACATGGAAACCAAACCGGGCGGTATGTCTCTCTGGTGTGCCGCGAGCGAGGGGCTCACCAAGCCTGCTCACGAACGAGGCACCCGTACAAGACGGCCGGACGGCTCCGTCGATCGCACCTCCGCTGTCCGCTTCCCGTCGCTGACGACCACGGTGCCCATGGAGTGAACTGGGGCGAGGTCCTGACCGGACTCCTGGAGAAGGCACAGGCCCAGGGAGAGCTCCTCCCCCACGTCGTGCCCCGGGAGACCTCCGACGTCCTGGTGGGCCGTTTCGCCGGTGTCCAGGCGATGTCGCAGGCGCTCAGCGGCTACCAGGACCTCGCCGAGCGAGTCTGCTCCCTGCTGCGTCATCTGCTGCCCAACGTGGTGCTCGCGTCCGTCCTCGCCTCGGTGGACCTCTGGCTCACACGAGGGGTGGCGGTCTTCACCGAGCTGACCGAGGCGCACGACGAGGAGGCCGCCGTCCCGGTCGGTCAGGCCGGCACTCTTTCCGGGTCGGGGGCCGCCACCGGCCCCCGGGCTCGCGTCCATCCCGAAGAACGTCGCCAGCGCGCCGGCCAGTGGTCCGCCACCGTGGCACCGGGGCCCTGAGGGGCAACTCCACGCCCCGCCGGCCGGGAAGACCCGAGCAAAACCGAATCCTCGTCTACGTGAGGTCGAAGGGGGCCGGGTCGTGTCGCTCCCAGATCCGGCGAGATGCCTCTTCCGGGTAGGGCAAGGTCTTCGACTCGACATCCAGGACGCGAGTCAGCTGTCGCTCGGGCCGGTGGGCGGGCCACCCGGGGTCACCGGCCGTGGCGAAGCGGACCCATCCCCGCTGCAGTTCCAAGGACACCGCCGAGACCTCCGGCGCCGGCCGGTCGCCGAAGAAGTGCCGGCCGGCGGGGCTGTCCAACGTGCCGAACGCCAGGGGAACGTCGAGGCTGTGGCAGGCGCCCAGGACACCGCCGGACGCCGGAGCCGCCAGTCGCAGCTCGAAGAGGAACGACGTGCCTCCAGCCGCCTGGTTCGCCTGGGCCAGCCGCAGTGAGGGCATCCGGAAGAGGGCATCGGAGTACACCAGTTCAAGCAGTTCTTCATGGGTGGCCTGCGGGTGGGCGGCACGGTAGGCATCCGCGCCGTCCGATGCCGGGGCGAACAGATCCAGGGCCGTACGGGCCTCGTCCTCAGTGAAGGTGCCCAGCCGCCCCATCATGACGCTGAACAGCCGGAACTCATCGCGGGTGTGGCCGACCAGGAGCTCGATTCCGCCTGCACGGCCGCCGGCCAGCGCCCTCCAGGGCGTTTCGGTGAGCACCACGCCGTCGAGGACCGGGCACACGGCGACACCGATCTGCGAGAGTCGGCCCCAACGCTCACGGTGGCCGGGAAGGTCGGCACCAAGAGCGGTGAGCTCGCCGGCCAGGCGCAAGGGGTCGATGCCGGACAGGGCCTCGGCGTCAGGTGCCGCACCGACCCGGCCCGCGAGCACTGCGGCGACCTCTTCCGCCAGCCCGCGGGTGCACAACGACCCCGGCACCGAGTGCACGATAGCCCTGCGGAACAACCCGCGCGCCCGCTCCATCGTCAGTAGCGCCGCGATCGACCCCGCCCCGGCGGACTGCCCCGCCACCGTGACCCGGTCAGGGTCCCCGCCGAAAGCGGCGATGTTGCGCTGCACCCATTCCAAGGCCGCGATCTGGTCGAGAAACCCGCGATTGGCCGGGGCGCCCTCGACAAGAACGAAACCCTCCACCGCCACACGGTAGTTGATGCTCACCACGACCAGGCCCGCACCGGTCAGGGCCGCAGGATCATACATCGGATCACTGGAAGCCCCCGCGATGTAGGCACCACCGTGAACCCACACCAGCACGGGCAGCCCGGCCTCCCCCAGAACCGGGGTGCTGACATTGAGCGTGAGCCAGTCGTTCCCGACCGACCTCTCGGCCGTCGGCCCCGCCTGCGCAACCACCGGGCCGAACCCGGTCGCCCGCCTCGTCCCGTCCCACCCCTCGACCGGGACAGGCGCCTGGAAGCGCAACGGCCCGACCGGCGGCTGAGCATAGGGAATACCACGGAAGACCACATGCTCCCCGAGCCGGCACCCCTCTACAAGGCCCTCCGCAGTCCGTGCTCTCGGTTGTCCGGACATGCCACACCCCTCCCCCACGAACGGAACGGACCCTCAGCCTTTACCAGCCAACTGTAATATGTCAACTGTATTGAAAAAGAGGAGGCCAACGATGCCCAAGCAGGTGGATCACCGCGAACGCCGCGAGACGATCGCCCGAGCACTGTGGCGCACAGTGGAACAACGCGGCATCGCGCACGCGAGCGTCCGCGAAGTAGCCCGGGAAGCGGGCATCTCCCACGGCGCTGTGCAGCACTACTTCGCCACCCGCGAAGAGATGCTGGTCTTCGCCATGGACTTCGCGTCCGAACAGACATCACGGCGCGTCACCGAGGGCATCACAGGACTCGGCGACCCGCCACACCCCCGCGACACGCTCCGGGCGATGCTCACGGAGATGCTCCCCCTGCGTCCCGACGCACGCGCGACGAGCCGGATGAGCGCCGCCTACGTCCTGGAGGCACTGCACAACGCGGACATCCACACACGCGCACGCGACGGATTGACCCACGGCCGCGACCTCATCGAGCAGATCGTCCGCCAAGCCATCACCGACGGCCACATCAGCCCCGACCGCGACCCGGCGACAGAGACCAACCTGCTCCTGGCACTCACCGGCCTGACCCCGCTCATCGAACTGAGCGTGATCGAGCCCCAAGAGGCCCTGACCGCCGTCGACCAGCACCTCAGCCGACTGTTCACCAACAAGATCTGACCGCACCCAACCGCCGGCGGCCACGCCCGCCGGACAGCCACCACTCACGCACCCCCCTGGGACCTACGACAGGCCACATGTCAAGCAGCGACTTGCCGACACTTTCCGGCGTCCCACCGCCACCTCGGGTGAGCAGACGTCAGAAGATCACCTGCAAGGACTAACGGCCTTTCAACTCCCCACATTCAGAACAGCTTTGATTGATGTTCAGTTTCTGTCGGAGCGTCGTGAAGGAGCTCTGCATACCCGATCGGCCCATCAGAACAGGGGGTCCCGATTTGCTCGATATGACAGCAATAAAGGGTGTTAGTACGTTCAATCACGCACCGGCTGTCACAGCGGGACTGTCTCTGAGTCCGAGAAGGAGAACAAGCGACATGATCATGACCCGTTCCC
>NZ_JBIURS010000026.1:0-109879 GCF_044740965.1 Streptomyces sp. NPDC088252
AACGGACCCTCTCCCTCAGGTGACACATCGTCGCCAATGAAGAGCCGGGGGTCGATGCGGCCCTCGATCTTCAGCGGCGGCAGGACGATGCCGGAGGTCGGAGGAGTGCCCGGTGAGGCCGCCAGAGCCTCCTGTAGCGCCTCCCAGAACCCCGACTTGACCCAGCGGGCCCAGATGCTCGGAGCGCCCGGCACAGGGGAAGCAGACCACGCGCAGCCGGTACGTGCCTTGTAGAGCATCGAGTCCAGGAGGCCGCGCGGATCCGTGAGCTTCCGGCCCATCCGGGCCTTGAAGAGAGGCTCGACGAGTGCCCATGCCTCATCAGTGAGCAGAGGCACCACACGGTCTCGCTCTGCGAACCAGGCGGAAACAGTGTCGTCGCTACGAGTCTTCCTCGGGATTTCTCCCCGGATGCTGACCTTGAGGTCGAGCAGGTGAATAACCTCGGCTTTGTCCTCAGGGGACATGCTGAAGAGCTTGGTGCGTGCCAGATTGGCAAGCTCCGCCAGATCGTTCGCCCGATTTAGTGCGACCTCAACTTCATCCCGCCAGGCAATGGCCTCATCGCGAAGCCCCACAAGCTTGTCTCGATCATCATTGAGCGGCTTGGCAGCCCGTTCGCAGGCCTTTTCTGCTTCCTTGCGCCCAAGCTTTTTACGTGCAGCCTGGCGAGCGGCGACGGCCATGGTGACGTCGATCGCGTCGTCGAGCTCCTCGATTTGACTATTCAGGTCCAGAATTCTGGCCTCGTAGTCGACACCGTTCGCCTTTGCGATATCGGCCCAGTCGTTGGCCATGCCGTTGAGGCGCTCCGAGTCTTCCAGGAGCTTGCACACCTCGGTCCACACACGGTTCTCTACCGCTTCAGCGTCGATCTGCGAGCAGTGGCATTTCTGCTTCTTGGGGTTCTTGTAGTCGTTGCTGGTTCCGGTGCACCTGTAGGCACGGACGGATGCCCGGCCAACGCGGCTAACTCCGGTGTAGTGACTTCCGCAGATTCCGAAGAGGTGCCCGCTGAGCGGGTGTACGGCCTCCTCGCCGGAGACCTGGCGAGTTGTGCGGGCCAGGGCCTTGTTGAGCTTCGCCAGTTGCAGCTCGGTGAAGACGGGCTCCAGCTCGATGTCCACGGTCTCGCCGAAAAGAGGCTTCCCGTCGGCGTCAAGCCGGATGCCGGGCTGAGTCGGGTCGCGGTAGACCCGTTTGGCCGTCTGGACAGCGCGGCTGGTCAGTGCGTGGCGCATGGACCCCCTGGGCCAGTAGTCCTTGGACGGTCCGTGGATCCCCTCGGCGTTGAACAGGTCTTCCACCGCGCCCGGGTTCTTGCCCTCGTCCACGATGTGGGTGTACGCCCGGTGCAGGAGGGAGTAGGCGGCCTTCTCGTCTCCCTTGTCCAGCACGAGACGGCTCTCGCCCTTGATCCCCTGGTTCTCGATGCGGTAGCCGTAGGGGGCTACTCCTCCAGGGTGGCCGCCCATTTCGGCCTTCTCCTGGACTCCGCCCTGGGTGCGGTCTCGAATGGTGATGCGCTCGTCCTCGGCCTTGTCCTGCTCCTTGCGCATGCGGGAGCGGCCTTCTTCGGTCGTGTTGTCGTAGTCCCCACGAACGATGGCGACGAAGATTCCGAGGTCTTCGAGCTCCCAGACCCAGGGCCAGAACGCGCGGTCCCGGCGGCCGATGGCTCGCTCCTCGGGTACCACGACGATGTCAAACGGGCGCGGCTGCTGCCGGGCGTCCGCCATCAGGGTTTTGAGGTCGGGGCGCTGGGTGTGGTCGAGGCTGCCGCTGTAGCCCTCGTCCGCGTAGGTGCGGACGTACTCCCAGCCCTTCTTCTCCATGTGCCTCTTGGTCTTCTTGCCCGTGTAGGAGACGCCGAAGCCCTTGGCCTGTTCGGCGGTCGAGACACGGAGGTAGTCGACGGCACGGAGTCTGGAGGACTTAGCGGTCCGCGCGACCGCATCGATGGCAGCTGTGAGAGCATTACTCATGTCAGTCTCATCTCCACTGTGACTGGCTGACCCCGGCTGGCGTGCCCTCGCTGCCGGGGTCGCTCGTTGTGTGGAGAGATCCTAGCGCGCAACAGCCTGCCTGGGGGCCGCAGTTACGCCGCTTCGTCCTTGGGCTGCTGGTTGCGCGGAAGGAACAGCAGCTCCAGGAGCCGCCGGTACGCGCCCTGGTCCATTTCTTCGGCCGGTGTCCACGAGACGGTGACGTCGTCCGCAGTGTCCGATTCCCCAAACAGAGGCACGACCTCTGCCATATCCTGGGATGCCATCCCACTCCCCTTGCCCCGAGTATTTGTTCCTGGGGCGAGCCTAGTTAGGTTCCGCGAAAATCTGTTAGGAGCATGGGTGACAACGTTCAGCACTACCGATCAGTGGCTCTTGGGGAGCGGGATCCTGCTTTTGGGAGTTGGGCTCGGCGCCCTCCTGTACGCCCGGAAGCACCAGGAGTACCGGTTGGCCGTGGTCAGCATGGTCACGGGCCTGGGCCTCATCATCAGCGGCATTATCACGCACGGAGATTAGGAGCATTGATGTCTGCACCCCTGAAGCCCGAAGACTTTGAAGTCGAGGCCAGCCCTGAGGCCACCGAGGAAATCAGCTACTACGTGAAGTGCCCCATTTGCATGGAGAGCGAAGACGTTTCCCCGTGGCCGCCCAAGATCACTGACTTCATCCGCGCTGCGGCCAAGCATATTGAGGAGAAGCACTCATGAGTAACGAGGACAACGAACGTCGGTTCCACGAACTCGTACGTCAGTCCGGCTGGGCTAACGAGGCTGAGGATCTCCGTCCGGAGGCCATCAGGATTCCGGGCGGTCTAGTGCCGTGGACCATCGAGGGAGAAGTCGAGGACCCCAACGACTTGTACCTCTGGACCTACGAGGGCGAGACACCTGAGTTCGCTGACGGAGAGGGAGGCGTGCAAGCCAGCGAGGTGGAGATCGCTCGTTGGAGGGCTGACTTCGACAAGTACAAGCGCGCCGAGACCGAGTACGTAGAAATGGTTCGTGCTGCCAAGGTCGAGTACGAGAAGCAGGCGGAAGCAGCGCAGCGGTTTCTTGCCGCCGCGTTTGCTGAGTTCAAGCCGACTCAGGAGGAGCAGCTGGCTCGTATGGGTGAGTTGGCTGTAACTCTGGCCGGTCACCGGAAGGCGGCTGAGGAGTGGGCGGAGGCGCGGGAGGCAAAGCGACAGGCAGTGTTGGATGCGCAGTTCGGTCCGCGTTCCCTCGTCCTTTATCCACCGGGGGACTTGGATGACCGGAAGCAGTCGGGACACATTGCCCGGGTGCATTTGGTGGGCTGCTCTCGTAGGCGGGGCGCGGGGGACGACCCTGTGCGGGCCAAGGACGCGGTGGAGAGGCTGCGGGATCCAGCTACGTGGCCCCGTAGTGGCAGAGAAGACCGCACGCATGGTGGGCGCTACCAGATGGTCGTGAAGCTCTGCTCCTTCTGTAAGCCGTGGAAGGTGATGATGGAGCACACCGACGTCACGGCCCAGATTTTCCGCACTGACATCAAGCTGGTCGAGTGGCCCGCCGGATTGGAGTGAGGCTCTGATGCCCACACTGCACGAATTCATCGTCTTCTACATCAACTTGGAACATCGCGAGAAGCAGGAGTGGCTCCCCGAAATTCCGGAGGACACGGCCGCCGGGGGTGTCAACCGGTTCACGGACGACAAGATCGCCCGCAAGGTGCTGCGGCTGATGGCCAACTCGGCTATCGAGGTGTTGCGCATTCGGGCCGAAGAGGAGCAGTTCTACTCTGACTTCCGGCGTGAGCTCCAGCGGATCCGGCCGATCAACAGTCAGGCCAAGGTGCTGTCAGCGAATAACCGCCTGCTAAAGCTGTACGAGTGGGAGACGGAGGAGAACGGGGAGAACGCGGGTAGTTGCTACTCGTCTGCGGCAGCGCTCACGGACGCTCTACTGACAAGCTATAACGGGTGGCCGCTGACTGAGGTGTATGAAGACGTCACCAGTCACTACGCCACGGTGGCGGGATCAATCCGGCTGTCTCCCGACCGCCAGAAACTGGTTCTCCAGTTGCTGGACGAGCTGAAGAAGATCGAGGGGAAGTAGCATGAAGGTTCGACTGACGTTCGAAGCTGAAGTCAAGGATGAGAACGCGCGGCGCGAGTGGGTCAGCACCGTGTCGCCCCTGGTTCATGAAACACCGGGTGCCCGCATCGCAGACTGGTACTACGAAGAAGTAGAAGACGACGAAGACGAGCACTGAGCGCAGAAAGCCCCCGGCCATTTCGGTCGGGGGCTTTCTGTGTTTCTGGGGTCAGACGTCAATGCGGTCCAACGGGCAGAGGCGGTTGTGCTGGTGCCAGCCTGCCACGTTAGTGAACGCCAGGCCGGTTTCCTTACACTCCTTGTGCGAGGTGCAGGGGAAGGTAAGCACGCCGTCGGGGTCACCCCACTTGATCTCCCAGACTGCGATTTCATGTGCAGCCTTGGCGTGGGAGGAGCGGGACTTGTACGCGACCGGGCGAGGGTTCGTCTTTCCTGACTGGTGGTCCAGGGGGCATGTAACCCAAACCTTTTCCTCTTCCTCCACCTGTGTGGGCCCCTGCTCGATGGCTAGCGCTGAGACCGCTTCCAGTTGCTTGCCGCGCCTCTCCATCTCAACGCCTGCCTCCTCGTAGAGGGCGATCCACGGCCGAAGCTGGACGTCGTGAGGAGCGCAGAAGTCGTATCGCTTGCGCGGGCCGCCGTCGATGGCAAGGTGCCGTACAGCTACAGCGGCAATTTTGGGGAGTTCAAGCTTCTCGCACATGTCACACCAGTGCACGATGGTCATGTCGCGAGCCATTACTGCATGCTCCCCTGGCGCTTAGCGGCGGCTTCCATTTCTGCCAGCAAGGCAACCCCTCGGATGATACAACGCCCCTCACTGTCGATCCGACCGGTCCCGCGTTCTGCCACGTAGCCGTCGGGGTAGTCGTAGGAGCTGCTGAGGACCCTGTACTCGCTGTCGAGCTCCTGGTGACGTAGTGCGCGGCAGCTCCTGCATCTGCGGATACGCATGTACCCCCCGCCTTCGAGCGGGTACGCGTCATGAGGGGCCATGCTGTGGCCGCCGTCTCGACACCGGATGTAGCGGGCGGGCAGGGTGGCAGCAAATTCTCGGACATCGTCAATGTCCGCAACGTGCGTGTGGTCCATGCAGGAAGACTAGTTGGCAACACCGAAGATTGTCACTATCTAAGTGACCACTCAGTGGTGCCGAGCGGCTGCCCACATGCCGAGAGCGCCAGCCTTGGCTGGCGCTCCGTGTGTTGCTTGGTCAGCTGGTCTGCTTGACCCATGGCTTGCAATCGGAGGTCTTGAAGAAGTCGCCCTCGTTGAGGCGGACGATGGCGCTGCCACTGGTCATGTCGTTGGCGAGAGTGGAGCTGGCATCACCGGAGGCGTCCTTCATTCGTTCCCAGTAGCAGCCCATGGAGCCGTCGGCCGGTCCCTTGGTTGTGTAAGTGCCCGGGGCGAGGTACTCGTCGTCAAGTGCCTTGAGGGGGTCTTCGTAGTCCGGCGAATCTTCGGTGACCTCGTAGGTACCGGGCTGGACTCCGAGGGTCTCCCCCATGGCGCCGTCGGCGTCTTGGATGGCCTTGTCCAGTTTAGCCTTGGCGTCTTCGAACGCCTTCTCCTTGGCAGCCGCGTCATCCTCGGCGGGCTTGGCCTTAGGAGCTGCGGTGGCTGTGTTGCTCGGGGCGGCCTTGGTGTCCTCGTTGCCGCTGCCACCACAGCTGGTGAGTGCGAGGGTGGCCACTATCGCGGTGGCAACGAGGACGGGTCTGCGGTGCTTCATGGGTTCCCTTGTGGTCAGCTGGTGCAGTTCTTGAGAACGCTGTCGGTGCGGGTAGCGACTGTCCCCCCGTTTTCGATCTCTTCCTGAAGGGACAGGGACCACGCCTTGAGGTCGCTCTCGATTCCGTGCGGGAGTCGGCCTTCGTCCATGGACGCCTGATAGGCGGTCATGAGCTGGCCACCATAGTCGGCCGACTTCGCGATCTCTGCCCGGGAATGGTCGTTGTTACGGTAAAGGTAGTAGTACGTGCTGGACGCTGACCGGATCCAGGACGTACGGCTGCACCAGGGGTCCGTATCGTCGGCGCGGGCCGAGTTGTAGATGAACGCACCCCCGATGATCGCCAGCAGGGCGACTGACCCCGCGATCTTCTTGTTCATGCCCGCTCCCTCGCTTAGGCGGTTTCTCTGACGCGCGGGCACCCGGCCGCGATATACCGCTTGCAGTTCTTGACCTCTGCCTTTGCTCCCTGGAGATGCTCCCGCAGGACACTGACCTCGTCCTTGCTGAGGCTTCCTCCCTCGCGGGCGAGCTTCCCTTCAAGGGATGCCAGGTGGTCGAGCGCTGCGGCAAGCAGGGTTTTCCCGGCCTCTTGACGCGTTTGCGGGAGGTAGCTCGCCCGAGGGCTGGGGATGGGTGCCACAAGATCCTCCTGACGACCGAGAGAGCAGTAGGCCAGTGTGGCCCGGCTCCTCGTTAGAGAGTCGAGGCACACTGGCCTACGCATGCGGTGCCCGGCTGCCTCGCGAGATACCAGTCGGGACCGGCATGTACATCATGTCAGACGGCGGAGTCCGGCATCAACGTAACGGACTAGTAGGGCGTTTGGACGAGGAGTGTGCCATCGCCCCAGCAGGCGGAGCAGTCGGCGCCGTCGGTGCGGGAGTCTTCTCCGGTGCCGTGGCACGTGCGGCAGACCACTTCTTGCGCACCACCCTCGTTTACGACCGTGTGGGCCTTGAAATGGTTACTCACTGTCCTGCCTCCTCGCCGACGATCTCTGCGTCCATCACGGGTAGTCCCATCTGTTCCTGAGCTGACCTTTGGGGCACGGCAGGTGGGAGCTCAGGGGTGTTGCTGGGCGCTACGGGTTCGCGGCCGAAGATTCTGGAGAGCACTCCGGCGCCTGCCTGGGCGGAGGATGCTGACTGGTTGGCCTTGATGGTGAGGCTGAATCCCTCGGTTTCCATGTCGTGCTGGGACTTGAGGAGTTTCTGGTAGAGGCCGATTTCCCGGGAGACGTTGGCGTCGGGGTATCCACCTGCAACTTCCTCTGTGACCAGGCCAAATGCGGTGCGGCGGAACTGGCGGTTGATGAGGTAGTTCATCTGCGCCTTGCGTTCTTCGGGGGTGTTGGCGTCGGCCGGGATCTCGAAGGCACATTCGGAGCCGGGGTCGAATTCGGGGCAGGAGCCTGCCATGTGGCAGCCGGTGCAGTTGAGCAGTGACTCGCTGGTGGAGCTGACGATCTGAAGTTTCCGGGTTCGTCGAGTGCCGCCGGGGTCGGTGTAGTTCTCTTCCTTCTCGGTGACCGCCATGCCTGGGATGGGGCGCTTGGAGCGCTCCTTGTGCTGATTAGTTGACAGGTCGAAATTCCGCATTCGGCTTCGCTTGGTAGCAACACCTCCCTGGACGGTTTCCGTAGATTGCTCAGTGGGGGTGTTTGCTGAATTAGCTACTATTTTGGCGGTGGCAGTGGTGCCGTTGAGCTTTGCGACCTGCTGCATCCACGACCAGGCGCTGAGTTTGAGGAGTTCGGAGTTGTCGTCGTCCTCGATGAGGTCGGTGTCGAGGCCTATGTCACGGAATAGAGTTCGGTGTCGTCGTTTACCGGATTCGCGGTTCTTTTTCGGATATCGCTTGAGTTCGTTGCCGGTCCAGACGATGAGGTCGTGGAACTTGGCCGGTGAGAGCCAGCTGGTGCTTGTGACGCCAGTCCAGGTGATGGCGGCCATCTGTTCCGGCTTGGACATGCCGAGCCCGTAGAGCTCCACCTCGTGTTCCCGGGTCAGGCGGTTCAAGAGCGGGGCGAGGTTCTGGTCACCGAGGGAAGTGCCGGTGATGCCCACAGGCCGGTGGGCGGCTGCGAGGTCCGTGAGGACTTCCACCCCGTCTTCCTCGTGCCAGACGGTGATCTCCTTGTCCCTGCCGCGCCGGTCGATGATCCATGCGGTGCCGAGCTGCTGTGCGTCGAACTCGACGAAGCGGTGGATACGGTCGATGTTGCGCTCGATGAAGGTGTCGTACTCAGCGGCGATTTCCTTGAGCTCTTCGTCGCTGTACTGCTTGTCCGGAGCGCTATTGATGGTGTGGCAACCGGAGTCCAGGAGGATCAAGGTGTCGGGTTCGAATCGGTCGGCGAGGTCGATCTTGTCGAGGTGCTTGATGCGTCGGCGCAGGCCCATGTAGGAGATGGATACGGTGCGGGCGCCCAAGTCTTCGAGGAGCTTCCCGAAGGCGTTGATTTCGCAGCCGCCGTAGTAGAGGTCGAGCATCAGTCGTCGTTCTCCTTGAGCCGGGTATCCAGCGCTTTGGCTGTCTTCTGGCGGTTGAGCTCGTTCACGATGTCGTCCCAGGGGCGCGGCTCCTTGGGAGAGTCGGGGTGCCAGATGTCCAGGAGGTATTGGGGTGAGGCGTAGAGCATCACCGTGTATCCGGCGCGGATTTCTTCTGCTGCGCAGGTGGGGTCTGGTTCGATGACGAGGTCGGCGCCGTCGGTGTTGCGGATGGCTGCGAGCATGCGGAGGCGGCCTTCTGCTACTGTCCTGGGCGCAAAATCGATCGGGGGGGTATATGCCTTGGCGTAGCCGGAAATTGTGTGCACGCCGAGCCAGTGTTCCGTGTCGGCCTCGCGGGTTTCGTCGAGGATGATGACGCGGAATTTTTTAGTGAGGGCTTCGTAGAGCTGGCGGCCGACTGGATCGATACCGTCGGCGTGTGTGGTCGGGCGCAGTACTCCGTTAAGACAGATGACGACGCTTCTCATGCTGCCTCCAAAGCGTCAAGCTCTTGTGCGCATGAACGAAGGTAGAGGGCGTCGTCGAGGGCGTTGTGTTCGCAGGACATCTGAGGTGGGAGCGGTGGGTCGCCTAGCCGAGCGGTTTCCTGCCTCAGATCATTTGTCCACATCGGAATTCCAGAAGGGAGGTTGATCATCGGACCGTACAGCTGGGCGAGCGTCACATGGTCGTACGCGCCGTACCAGGCCCAGAGTTCGGCCTTGGGGGTGTCGGTGATGAACCGACGGACCTCGTGTGCGATCTGCTTCCGTGTGCGCAGGGCTTCGTAGTCGTGGTGTGTTTCGTCCCAGATCCAGATGTTGCTGCTCTCGCTGGGAAACCGTATCGGCAGGTAAGGGACGACGTGCTTGCGCAGCCAGTCGTGGCGCACGACCTCGTGCCAGTCGCACTCGCGGTTGATGGCGTAGTACTGGGTGCCATCGTCGCGGACCATGCCGATGGAGATGAGGTCGATAAGCCTGCCGTCCTCGCGAAATTCCGTATCGTAGAAAATTCTCATCGGACGTTCCTGTACTGCATGGCGGCCCGGATGGTGAGGTCGTCGGCCGTCGCCAGCACTCCCCCGTGAACGACCGTCTGTGAGGCTTCTTCTGCGTCCCTGTGGGCGCGTTCGATGGCGGCGAGGACGCCGACGACACCGTTCCTCTTGTCCGCTTGCCAGCGCCAGTTGTTGAAGTCCCAGTATCCGTTTCCTAGGGGCTTCTCGAAGGCCTTGTGGCGGTTGCCGTGGATCTCGTTCATGAGGCCGACGGCGTAATTGACCTCGGTGGCGAGCATGGTCATAGCGTTGGTCCAGTAGGCGCCGTCGAGGTACTGGAGGTCGCCGAGGATCTTGGTGACGCGGGCCCGGATGATGACTGCGGCTTCGAGGTCGCGGGTGACGTTGGCGTACCACTGAGCGTCGCCCGGATCCGCGTCGTACGCGGTGGCCGGGTTGGGACGCACGGTCCAGACGTCATCGGTGACGTTGTAGGCGGCGTAGGGGTTGATGTCCCTGATATCGCTGGAGTTCTTGTTGGCGAAATAGGTGACTTCGTATGTGCGGCCCCCGAATTTGGTGTGCGCGGTGCGGGGCCAGAGCAGGTGACGGAGTTCGTCATCCATACGGTCGATGATCTGGTTGAGCCCGACTCCGCTCCAGAGGGGGTTGGTGAGGTAGAAGGTGTCCCAGTCGATGCCGACGAGGATGTCAAGGTCTCCGTCGCCGTGTCCTCGGTCGCCCGCCCACTGGTAGGAAGCGCCGGACCCGGCCAGCCAGGTGGTGGCCCAGGTTCCAGGTTCCCGGTAGCCACGCTTTGTCCAGAACTGGTAGAGCGTTGTGAGGATATGCGCTCGAACTGCTGGATGCATGTCGTACGCAGCGTCAAAAAGGGCCGGGTCCAGGTTTTTACGTGGCTTGGAGAAGTAGCCGGATGCACCGTCTCGGAACTCAGGTATCTCCGTTACGGAAAGGCGCTTAGCTAGTTCGACGAAGTACGGATGATTTGACATGCTCCGAGTTTATCTGGACACACAAGAAACCCCTTCATGCGTACAGCCGGTACGCATGAAGGGGTTTCTCTGCTGCCTGGCGGCAGCGAGATACTGAGGCTATTGACTTGGCGGATCGTATGGTCGGCCGCAGACGCATACCTTGCCGTAGTGACAGGAGCAGGGGCAACATGCGGGAACGCAGCCGATGCACCTTTCGTCCCCGCAGCATTCGTCGTAGGTTCCGGGGCACTCGGAGCCTGCACAGAGATAGCTGTGCTCTACTTCTTTGGTCACTAGATATTCAGCGACTGCGCGATTCGCTGGCCCTCCGCCTGCTGCATAGCGGCGTGTGCGGCGTGCTGCATGTTCATCTGGACGACCTGGGCGGTCTTGGTGGCCTGGATATCGGCCGCGATCTTGTGGGCGGCCATCTCCATCTCGTCGACTGTCGCCGCCCGTGCAGGGATGATCGGGGCGTTGATGTCGGTGCTGGCCTGGACGATGCCGCCGCCACGGAAGATGACGAGGAAGGCTGCTTCGACCTCGATGGGCTCGCGGGTGTCCGTGGAGCCGCCGTCCTTGAGGTCGCTGAGATCGATTGCCACGATGTCTCCTACTTGTAGAGTCCGAGCTTGGTGAAGTGCTTTTCCTGGGCGGCTGTCTTGGCCGGGCAGAAGTCGCAGAGGTAGACGTCCTGTTCCGCGCGGTACTTCGGGAGGCCTGCTTCCTTGCGCTCCTTGGCCGTGTTCGGCGTGAGGCGCCGGTCTGCGGCCTTGTAGTCGGAGCACTCGGTGACCCGGAGGTGCTTCTTCCAGCACTCCATGGCGTCACTCCGGAATGCTGCGTCGGCAAGGTATGCCTCGGGGTCGAGGCCAGTGGTCTCCTTGCCTAGCTGGCGCAGGATCTCCTTGCGGGTGGCGGGGGATTCCCAGTGCTTCTTTTCCACCTTCATGAGCTGCCCGACGTGGGTTATTCCGCTTTCCGTCGTGTGCTTCTTGGCAATGAGTGCCTTGAGGACGTGATCCCGGTTCGGGTCTCCCGTGTAGTCGGGGATCTCTTCCAGGGTCCTGCACTGATCACAACGGAGTATGCGGATTTCTTCAGCCATGTGGAAAGCCTATTCAGGGGTGCCGATTTTCTGTTAGTGCTCAGTACCAGTTGTTGTGCTGGAAGTGGTTCCAGGCGCCGCACGGGGAGCCGTAGCGGGAGTTGACGTACTGGATTCCCCACTTCACCTGGGTCACGCCGTTGGTTCGCCAGTCGGCTCCGGCAGAGGCCATCTTGGAGCCGGGCAGTGCCTGGGGGATGCCGTATGCGCCGGAGCTGGAGTTGGTGGCGTACACGTTCCAACCGCTTTCCCGGGCGAACAGGGCGTCGAGACAGCTGAACTGGGAGGCGCCGAGCACGGAGCGGGCGTAGGCCCTCGGGGAGCCGCTGGCCGGTGCGGAGCGGGCGGTCCGTGTATGCGTGGCGCTGGACTTCTTCGGCGGCTGCGTCTGGGTCTTGGGCGCCGTGACGGTGTTCGCAGGGCGCTTGGGGGCGGGGACCTTGTGGACAGTGCCGGTGAGACGGACCGTTTCGCCGGGATAGATCAGGTCGGGGTGGGCCCAGAACTGCTTGTTGCGGCCGAGGAGGTCGGAATACTTCTGGTTGTGCTCATCCGCGATGCCGGTGAGTGTGTCGCCGTTCTTGATGGTGTAGGAGGCGGGCTTCTGCTCGTCCGGCTTTGCCTGCTTCTCTGTGTCGGTGGGGGTCTCTACCGTGACCTGTGCTCGGGGCTTCTCGGAGGCGTGCGCCGTCGTGTTGGCGGTGCCGGTGAGGGCGAGACTGGACAGGGCGATGACACTGAGAAGGGCAGCAGTCTTGCGGGACATACGCATTCCAAACGTCGGGGACAAGGTGCCCTCCGACGCGTCCGGATCTGTGTCCGGCTTTTCGGAACTCCCCTACCGTAACAGCGCCAGGGGTGTGGGGATGTACCCAGTCCTTGCTCAATTCGGTTGATGGAATCTTCCCGATCCGGGTAATCCCTGGCGCGACCAGGACAGTTGCGGCTCTTTCCGGTGCTGAATTCGGGGTCCAAGTCCTGGCCTGCTAGATGCGCCGACGGTCAGAAAGCAGCCACATCGCCGTCAGCCCAGTGCCCTTGGACTGATTGGGATTGGGGGTTGGTGCGGGTGTGGTACTGACTGCCGAGCAGGTGTAGCGCGGGGTCGCGGGGTCGAAGTTGGTCACGGGCGAGCAGGCGTACTGGACTCCTTGCGGATCGGTGTACGTCCATCCGGCTGGGGGCTGCCCGTTTCGCCCGTCTTTTCCGTTCACGCCGTCCTTGCCGCTTGCGCCGTCTCTTCCGGGCGCACCGTCGTGACCATTGACACCATCCTTGCCAGCGACTCCAGGGGCTCCGGTGGCATCCTGGCCGGGCCTTCCCGGAGTTCCCGGTGGGCCGGTGATGGCCGGTCCCGGTGTTCCGGCGTCTCCCTTGTCGCCCTTGGGGCCGGGGATCGGTACCGGAACAGCCGCCCGGTCGGGAAGATTCGAAACTGCCTTGGTGGGGTCAGGCGCGACGGGGGTTTTGCCGTCTGCTTTCAGCTGAGTGCGCAGTTTGCGAACGTCTGTAGCGAGTGTGGAGACAGCGTTGCCACGAAGGTCAGCCTCTGTTGCGAGTTCTTTTGCCTTGCGGTCTGCCGTGTCGATCCGGGCCCAGAGGATCACGGCGACCCCGAAAAGGGCGACGATCGCGAAGAGGATGGCTGTGCCACGCCACCGCCGGGCCAGAAAGCGCTGTGTGCGGCTCATCCGGGATTGCCTCCTAGTTGAACGATGATGCCGCGCAGGCGGGCGTTCTCAGCCTCGGCGGTGGCTCGACGAGCGGCTTCCTGCGCCAGTGCGGCATTCAGCTCGGCTGTTCTGTCGGCCAGCTCCTGCTTCGTGGCGGCCAGCTCCTGCTTCATACTGAGTCGCTCCTCCTGGAGCTGATCCGTCAGGCTATTCAGGCCGCTTAGGGACAGTTCTCCGCGTTTCCCTACGTACGCGACGACGGCGGTGGCCAGCACTCCGGCAAACGCCAGGAGGGCGCCCACCAGAGTGACGGCGGTTTCGTTCATCTACGGGATCCCGTCGGTCATTGGCGACCTGTAGGAGTCGAGGTGCTACCCGTGCTGGGCTGGTAGCACTGTCTCAACTCTGTACGGTGAAGCCGTACTTGCTGCCGAGCTTGATCAGTGAGGTTCGTCCTGGCGTTCCGTCGGCGTCCGTTCCTCGGTAGCCGAGCCGTCGTTGCCAGGCTGAATATGCGTCCTTGGTCGCGCTACCGTAGTGGCCGTCGGCCAACGTCTTGTTGAGCAGGCCCTCCTTTACAAGGGCGTCTTCAACGCCCCGGACCCCGGCATAACTGACCGGGGTGCCCTTCTTCGGCGGGTCGTTCTTCGCGGCCGATATCAGCCGGGAGAGGTCAACGATCGACTTGGGCTTCGGCTTGGGCGGAAAGGGCTTGGCGGGTTCGGCTTCGTCAAGGATGCGCTGCACCCGGGCGCGGAAGGCGTTCATGTCGAACGTCGGGTCGATCTTGCCTGGCTGCCATTCCTTGTGGCCGATCACGGACTTCGCGGACCAGCCGTGCTTCCGGCACAGTGCTGCGGCCCAGCGGGCGGCGGCGTCTACCTGGGCCTCGGGCCAGGGGTCCTTGCCGTTGCCGAGGTTGATGAGTTCGATGCCGTAGAAGTAGCGGTTGCCGTCGGTGTTGGCTTCTCTGTCGACAGGCAGCTTGGCTGCCTCCGCGATGACCGCGTTGTGTACGCCCGCGTCTCCGAGACCTGCGTGGTTGGCTCGGCCGCAGCCGACCATGTAGAGAGTGCCGTCCTTGGCGCCGACGGTATGGCAGAGCGGGCCGGGGAGCTCGGAGTGCCCGTTGTAGCAGAGAGCGACCGAGTTCGCGGTGCCCTCGGTGACCGTGTGGTGGATCACCACTCCGTGGACTGGTCCCCAGGGACCCTTGTGGTTCCGGTTGTGGGTACGCCAGTCCTTGTACTCGACGACTTTGCAGCCCGCGTTCTTGAAGGCGGCGAGCTGCTGGTCGGCGGTCAGCGGGGTTGCCATGAAGAGAGTTCCTTACTGGTGGCGAAGGGTGTACGACTCGTCGGGCCTGCTCGGCCAGGAGGTTTCGGCGATGCTGTAGTTGATGGATGAGAGGTGCTCGCGGGCAATGTTCGTGGTCTCCTCGACGAAGCCGCCCCGGTTGGGTGCCCGGCGCTTGTAGGTGCCCTCGGTCATGCCTGTGTCGAGTTCCCGGTTCATGGGCCGCTGCGGGGGAAGTGCCATCAGACCGTCTTCTTTCCTGATCCGTTTCGTACGTGCCGTGCGCCTCGGTTGGTGTACTGGTGTTGGGCCATGGCCGGGGAGACGAGCGTGGAAAGTCGCTTGCCTGCGCCGAGGCCTCCGGCGCCGAGGCGGGCGGTAAACGCCACGTTGTCGCCTACGCCGGAACGACGACGGTCGTTGATCCGCTTGGCGGGAGTTACTGCGCGCTTGGTCATGTCACCTCCAGGTAGGTGCGAACTTGGCGAGGTCGGCCGTCGACTGCTGGGGGCCGGAGTTGTGGGGGCTGGCGTTGGATCCCGGGATGCTGGGCGTGTCGGCTGGGCGTCCTCGTGGTGCGAATCGCTGCTGGGTTCGGGCTTGCCGCTCGATGCCGGACATCGGCGTGAGCCATGACGGCCAGTCGTAATCGCCCCGGTCGACCTTGTCGCCCTTGTGCACGCCTCTGTCGTAGGGGCGGTCGTAGCGGACGTTGGTGCCGTAGGACTGGAGGAGCTTGTCCTGGTGGCGGCCGGTGCCTGTGGCGAGGTAGCCATCGGGGTACTCAGCATCGGGGGTATACCCCGACTGCATCATCCGCCGCATATCTAGTGCACTTCGAGCCCCTACTACAGGGAACCCACCGCCACCACCGGACCGAACTTCAGCCCCAGGATGGCCCTGCTGAAGCGGGGGGTTATACGAAGCAGTCTGATACTTCGACACGAGCCCTCCTCTCATTGGTTCGGACGGCGTGACAATTGGCGCACACGACATCACACTTGGCTATCTCTTCCCAGATCTTCTTCATGGAGTAGCTGCCCACCTTCTCCATGATGTTGAACTTCTTCACGAACTCCGGAAGGTGGTCGAACTCCAAGGCGGCCGGATGGTTGTTGTAGCCACAATCCACGCATCCCTTCCGAACCTTGTAGTCCTGAACTTCCTTTGTTTTCTTATCGGCGGCAGGCCTGGTGTACCTGACGTACAGGCAGCGATTGCACATCGTGTGCCGCTGTCCCGGATTCCTGTTCCCCCGTCCCTTGAACGTCGAGATGGGAAAAATCTGGTGGCAGCTACGACACTCGCGCAGATCTCCGTCCACCAGTCAAGCCCTCGTGCTGATGCTGGGGGTTGACCCCTTGATCGAGATGACGGTTGTCGTGCCGCCGGACTTGCCCGTGCTGGCTGCCTGGGAGCGGCTGGTTCCCTGCCCGTTGACGGAGGTTCCTGCGGCGTTGGTGGAAGTCGGGGGCGTGAACTGCTGCGAGCTGAGGTTGTTCAGCATGATCAGACCTCGTGGTTGTAGCAGCGTCGTGTGTCGAATTCGGCCCGGGAGTTGTGACTGGCACCGATCGGCTTGACGTTGCGTTCGGTGGCGGATGCCTCGGGCGCGTTCGAGAAGTCGCGGAAGACCTGCACGGCGCCGACGTGGCCGTAGCGCTCCTGGACCTGGGGACGGACTACTGCGGTCGCGGGCTCCGCGACTTCCTTGCCGATGTTGCGGGGCACGAGCTTGCCCGGGTCCGCCTGTCGGTAGTTCACGGAGATGGCGGATTCCCCCATGGTGGGGAACTGGCCGGATGAAAGGTTGTGACTGGCCACGGTATTTCCTCCTCGACTGCGGCCTGGTCTTCTGACGCGAGTACGGGTGAGGATTCCGATGATTGGCAGCTTCAGTTTACGGTCTCAGTCACGGCCGACTCGCATCAGGAGGCCGGAGACTTCCTTCTCGTCCGGCATGGTGGTGGTGAAGAACCCGAAATTGGTCTTGAGTCGCACCGCTTGCTTGGCCGCGTGTCCTTCGGCGACGGCGATGCCCTTTCCTGCCTGGCCGATGGCTCCGTGTCCCACAGCACGAATGACGACGTCCTTGCCGTCATAGATGGCGTGGGCGATGGCTGCTCCGAGCTCCTTGGTGGGAGTGTTGGTCCCTACCCGGAAAACCCTCTCGTTACCGTTGTCGGTTCCCATTTGTTGCTCCCTTTTTTCTCACGAATGCACTTCTTGAGGATATTGGGAGCACCTGGCTTCGTGTTAATACACGCAGAAAACCCCCGGGGACGCCGGGGGCTTGGTCTTGCGAGGTCAGGCAGCAATAGCTACGGGGAACCGTTCAGTGTGTGGCTTGAGATTCCCGAGCACGTCAGCCTCATAGGGTGCGTGGGACGTGCCGGTGTGGAGCGCTTCAGCGATGTGCGCCAGTCCGCAGGAGTCTGCGTTGTTGTCGTTCCGCGTCTCGACGTTCCACTTCGCCTTGACTCCGGCAATCATATCTTCCTTCGACGCCCGGTGGTTTCCGGTGACAAAGACCTTCAGCTGGGTCGGGGCGACGACCGTGGGGTAGGAGACCGGCTTAGAAGCTGCGACGGAGAGGGTCATCTTGACCATTGACGCGAGCTCCCCTGCCTCCTCCCGGCGAAACTTGCTGTTCCGGGCGTATCCCTCCATGCAGATGTGCTTTATCTCCAGATCCTTTTCGTAGATGCCGTTGAAGACGTTCACGATATTCTCGGAGACTGCTTTCAGCCGGTCGACACCCTGTCCGTATTTCTGGGCGGGGAACGCCTTGAGGTTGAACTCCATCTGATGGCGCTCGGGAACCCAGATGGCGATGGAGAACCCGCCGTATGACTGATCGATCCCGATGAAAGCATCTGTCATGGTGTACCGCCGTTTTGGTCAGGAATTCATCCCGGTCATGGTCGCACTAAACCGCACTGGATTCCTTGTCCAGTTCTAGGGGGGATTCGGTGACGGACACGGTTTCAACGGACCAGCCCCTCAAGTTGTCGCGGTCCTCGAAGCCACGGTCGATCCAGCATTCCAGCATGGCCGGACATTCACTGGCGTCGTAGTAGTCACCTTCGAACGTCGCAGTCACGCTCAGGACAACTACTTTCCGGGTGTCACCCATGCGCACCTTTCTTGATGAAGTCTGCGACCAGATCCACGTCTGTGACTCGGCGTCCGCTCATGTGGATTACGCCGTCGTCCATGGCGCGTACGTTCTCCGCTATGGCGTCCGCGTGGTCGGCGAGTAGCTGTCGCAGGTCTCCGAGCCGGAGACCGGTCCACGGCGTTCCCGGGTAGATGCAGGTGGTGCAAGTGATGAGGACCTTCTCGTCGGGGAAGGACGCGTAGATTGCCAGAGCGTGCGCCAGGGCTTCGAGAGGAGTGGACGGCGGCGTGGGGTGGTCCGCGAGGGTCTCGCGTCGCAGGCGGCTCATGCCGGTACCTCCGGGTCGGTCAGTGCTTCCTCGGTGGGGACGATCGGCCACGCCTTGTCGAGGACGATGTCCGGGTTGCCGTCCTTCTCCCGGAAATAGCGTTCCAGAGAGACGGCCTGCTGCCTGGCCCACACTTCCTGCGCCTTGTGGAGCTGCTCAGCGGGCATCTGGAGGCCCTTGTACTGGCGGATGATGACCCGCGCCACCTGGGCGGCTGCGATGGCGTCAGCGGTGGCGTCGTGAGCGTTGGTCAGCTCCACCCCGTACAGCTCGCTCATGGTGGAAAGAGTGCGCCTGCCCTTGCGGTATTTGTCGACAGCCTTGTCCAAGACGAAGGGGTCGAGGATGGGGCGTACCACGTTAGCTGTGCGGGAGCTGAGGGTCTGTACGTCGTTGCGGCGGCAGTCCCGGTCCAAAATGGTGAAGTCGTACCGGGCGTTGAAGGCGACGACCGGAATTCCCATTCCCAGGGCGTCGGACAGGGCGTTGACAATTCCGGGGAGGGCGTCCTGTGGATCGAGTCCTGCCTCGGCCAATTCTGTGGTGAAGCCGTGGACGTCGCTGGCACTCGTCGGGATTTCGATGCCGGGGTTAACGAGCGCCGACCACGCATCCCGGACGGTGCCGTCTCCTCGGATCCAGGCTACGCATGACGTCACGATGCGGGCTTCTTCGAGGTCGGTCCCGGTTGTCTCCAGGTCAAAGGCGGCGAACTCGCTTTCCCACCAGTTCATTTGATCCGCTCCATGTCCGTCGTCGCGGCCTCACTCAGCGCCAGACTGTTCAGGGCAAGCGCCGAATTGACCGACGTGTAGAGGTCGCTCAGAGATCCGTTGTTCTCAATGACGATGTCGAACAACTCGTCGGGCAGTCCATCTTCGGAAGGATGGCCGTCGGGGGCGTACCCCGGTCGCACTATCTTCATCGCGAGGAAGTCCGACCCGAAACGGTTGCGCAGGATGTCCAGCTCGTTCCCGTAGCGGACGTCGGTGATGACTGTGGGCACCACCGCTTCACCGACGTGCTCCTCCAGGAACACCTGGTACATGTCCAGGAATCGCATGGCCCAGAAGTCGATCCCGAAAACGATTCGGGCGCCGTGCCCGAAACTGGTCAGCGTTTGCCGGACATGGGGGTTCTCCCGCTTGACGGCGTCCCAGTCTCCGTTGTGCTCGTCCAGCAGCAGGAGCAGCGGCACGGTGGCGTGATCACGCTCACGGACCACGAGCGGGTTGGCCTGCTCCAGATACAGCTTGAGGACATCGGCAAAGGCCACGGGGACATATCCGTGTCGCCTTTCGATGTACGTGCCTACGGTGTCCTTTCCGACACCCTTCAGTCCGTGAATAGCTATGGATGGCAGCATGATTGGCCGTTCTACGAGTGAGTTTCCGCCGTCAGCAGGCGGTAGCCGCGTGCGTCTGCGGTGAAGCGGCGGGTCCGGATCTGGGTTGTGGTTCCAACCTTGTCCAGCTCGTTGGTGTGCTCGTTCGCGATCATTTCGTCCACGTGCTTGTAGTTCGTCAGCACGGTGCAGTGGGCAACGCCGTTCTCCACCCTGTCGACGCGGAGGGTCCGGCCGTCCATGCGGTAGTCGTTGTCGGCGTAGACCTGGCCGGGCTCGACGTAGAAGGGTGCGGCGTCAATTGCCGCGTCGATACCCTGCCGCCACCAGCGCCCGGTCGGCTTGTTCCAGTACTGGCGAAGTCGCGGCGGAACAGGAATCCCTCTGTAGTTCTCGGGGATGTTCATTGCACCTCCGGGTCGAGTTGGTCAGCCATGTACAGGCGGAGAGTCCGCGACGTGGCGTCTGGTGCTGAGTCAGCCCTGCGGCGGAAGAATTCAGCGGCGGCAGACAGCGCGATCTCTGCGAGCTGTCCGGCTCCCTTGTCGTGGGCCCCGTCGTGAATACGGATGGCCTGGGCCACGTGGTCGGCAAGGGACGGCGCGTCTTCCTGGCTCATGCCGTCACGGCCAGATCTCGGTGCAGGACGACACAGGACGGGCACATGAGAGTGTCGTCCGCGAGGTGGCCTACGAAGTCTCCCGCGCCGAACGTGCCGGGGCACCAGTCGCAGCTGCCACCGCTCGTGGCCTCTTGGGTCTGGGGGAGGTTGACCTCGGTTGCGGGGAGAAGCGTGACCTTCACTGGTTTCTCCGATCCTGAATGCTGGCGATGATTTCGAGTGCACAGAGCACCGATATGAGAGTCAGGCTGACTGTCATGGCGGCGAGGGCAGCTTTCATGAGTTCGATGAGAGTCATCAGGTCCCCCACTTTCCGCTGCGGTTTTCCAGTGAGCTGGTACCGGTACGCCGGGTGAGTTCTCGTGAGATCACCTTGCCCTTGGCTTCGAGTCCGGCGTGCACGGATTCGAGGATCTTCCGGCGGGCGTATGCCTCGGTGAGAGCGGCGGTTGCCTCTTGGACTTCCGGGTCATCCGCAGCCATGGCTTTTTGAGCGGCCACGGTTTTCTCGGTCCTGGCGGCAACTGCTGCGCGGGCCTGGGCGATTGCGAGGTGGCTTTCGCATTCCTTCTCGTTGACGGCTGCGATGGCCAGTTGTCCGCCTGCGTAGGTCGTCCAGTTGACGAAGTCGACCATCAGGCTCATCAGCCGGTTTCCGGTCAGCTCAGTCAGGTCGTCGTACAGGTCGGGTAGTACGACGCGGGGCTTGTCCCCTACGGACAGTCCTTCGCCGTACAGGGCTGTCAGAGCTCTCTGTGCGATGCTCCTGGGCTCCTCGGCGGACGGCCGGGCTCTCCTCGCCACTGCTCTTCTCCTCTGCCTTCTTCGGTTCGCAGTGCTTGCAGCCGCCCTTGGGGCAGGCCGGTACGGGTCCGCCGTCGTCTAGGGCGTTCTTGATTTCTGCGGCCGAGTTCAGGAGCTGGGTGATGATGGATTCTCGTCGCTTGACGACGAATTCCTTGGTGCCCTGATTGAACTTGGACTCGTAGATGTAGACGACGCGGTTTACATCGAGGCCTCTGATTTCGGCAATCTTGAGGTAGATCTGCCCCTGCTTGAGGTGGCTGGAGAAGGGCCGGTTGATGCCACGCCAAAGGCCTTCGTAGTCCACCAGCGTCTTGCCGTCGACCGTCTTGTGCGTGTGGGCCTTGAGGAGTTCGGGCTCCTCGAATCTGAGAGTTCCGGCGCCCACCGTCTTGAACTCCATGAAGGAGGTGCCGACGCCTCCGTCCGCGCTTCCCGCTATGAGGAGTTCCTCTTCAGCGCTCAGAGGGATCTCGTCGTACACGACGAACCAGCTGCCGCACTGCGGGCATCGGCGCTTGGATGTCCAGGACCAGGAGGAATTGCATTCCTTGCAGGACCAGTCCCCCCACAGGATCCCCATCTCGGAAAGCCAGGTCTGCCACTTGTGGTGGACCTCATGGCCATGCTGAAAGATGTTGAGGGACTGGAACCCGAATGACTCCTTGGTGTACGTGCCCCCATCTCTCAGGTTTTTGATGCGGAGGTAGGTCGCCTTGGGGCACCAGTCGCCGTGGGCCATTTCCGAGGGGTGGATGATGTCCTGGCGCCGGGAGTTGTCCTGGTTGTTCTTGGCGATGACGTGCTTCTGTACCGGCCCGAGAATTTCGGACTCGTTGTACTTCTGTGCAGCGGCAATGCTCTTCAGGCCGCCAGTGACTCGGATGGATCCGCGTCGTCCCTTGCTGGCTTTGGGACCTTTGGCGTTGGAGGATGCCATACCCAGTCACTCCTCGACAGTGCGCGGTTGCGCTTCATGTTCATGCGATCGTGATAGAGCATGCCGCCCCAGACCCCGGCACCCTCGTGATTGAGGAGTGAGAAGATCAGGCATTCACTCCGCATCGGGCAGACGGCTCCGGCATTTACTGTTTCGGCACTGGTATCGTCCCCGTTGCAGACGGCCATTGCGTGGTCTTCGTTGTCGAAGAAAGGGTCCTTCCCCGGCACGGGCACGGGAAGTGAACGGCATTTAGCTGCTCTCAGTGGGTCGTCCTCGCCGGACCAATCCGGTGCCCGCATCCGGGAGTAGAGCACCAAGGCCTATTCCTCCAGGAGCGTGTCGAACGTATAGTCGGCGACCAGGACCCAGTTCCGACCACCCAGGTTGATGACGAAACGCATGTCCTTGCCGTCGGCAAGAGCGTTCCTTTCGGCAGTGATGAGGTCGGCGAGCTTCAGGGGGAACGACTTCTTGTCGGTGTACTTGAGCTCATCGGAGTACTTCTCGGTACGGACGTCGTTCTTGTGGCGCCAGCCGTTCCCGCTGCCCGGGTTCACCTTGCCGCCGACCTTGGCTGCCCAGGCCTTCTCCTGATTGCGCGACTTGCGCTGGCCGTCGGTGACCATCAGCGCTGTCCGAAGGCCATGAATTCGTAGAAGGCGCGGTCAGCTCGCGTCAGGGAGCAGCTCGGGGCCGTGACGAACCTTCCCCACCAGGAGGCGTGCTGTCGGCCGCAGGGGCAGTTCATGCGGCCTCCTCCAGGTCGTCCTCGACCTCGTTGAGGGTGGCTCCGGAGTCCCCGAGGGCGGTGGCGCGTATCGACGCGTCCAGTTCGTCCTGGAGGGTGAGGTCGGAGCGGATCGCGGTGAGCATCGGTTCTGCCCCCTTGTACCGCTCTCCGGCGAGGTCGAAGTAGCTTCCCCGGCGCTCGATCAGGTCGTAGAGGACGCCGAGGGTGACGAGTTCCTTGACGCGGTCGTGCTCTCCGGCCCGGAATCCGTGCTGGGGAGCGTTCTCGAAGTAGAAGTCGTAGTTGGCGACCTTGTGAGGTGCCGACTGCTTGTTCTTGATGGCCTTGGCCTTGACGACCTGTCCAACCCGGCGCTTCATGTTCTTTCCGGGAATGGGTTCGTCGATGTACTCGGTGCGGGTGAGTTCCAGCCGCGAGTAGAAGGCGTAGTTCTTGGCTTCTCCGCCCGGGGTGGTGTTCGGGGTGCCCTGGGGGGAGAAGGTTCCGATAGCCTTGCGGAACTGGTTGATGAAGAGTCCGACAACGGGCTTTTCTTCGCTGACGAGACTGCGGCCCATGGAAGACCCGACCTTGCGGAAGAATTGCCCCGTGCGACGGGCACCGAGTCCGACGACCATGTCCTGCATGTCCTTCTCTTCTTCCTGATCGGCTACGAGAGCCGGGTAGGAGTCGAGGACAAGGAGGTCGTAGGCGCGTGAGTCGGCCGACCGTACAAGGATCTCGTAGGCCTTCTCCATGTTGTTGGTGGAGGCCAGGTGGACGCGGGAGTTGTCGACTCCCAGGCTCTCTGCCCACTTCGTGTTGTACGCCTCGGCAGCGATCCACAAGGCCATGAAGTCGGGGTCTCGCTGCTGATTCGCGAAGAGCGTCATGTAGGCGAGGGAGGTCTTGGAGGAGCTTTCCCGGCCGACAACCTCGGACCACTGGTTGGAGGGCCAGCCTCCGCCGAGGGCGATGTCCACGCTCAGTGAGCCAGTCGTCAGCGGCTTGCGTTCGGGTACCTCGGAGGCGAGTACGAGTGTGCCCTCGCCGAATTTCTTGTTGATCTGCGCCTGTGTGGCGAGCGCTTCCTTGCTGAGTGGCACGAGACACCTATGCCTTCACGAATGGACGTTCTGTCCTGCGGTGACCTCAGCCTACATTGTGACCACTTAGATGACAATTAAGTGGTCATGGATACTTCTGGTGGCCAAACCAAAGGCCCGACGACCGCCAACTACGGGGGTCGACGAGCCGCTTGATGACCGGTCAGGCAGCTACGAGGTCGACAACCTCACACCCGCCACCGGCCGCCGAACAAGCAAGTTCCTGGGAGCCGGTCGTCCCGTCGGCCGTCTCGTAGAACGACAGGTCGCTCCACTGAAGCACGGGCATCCGGGCCACCATCGCCTCGTACTCCTCCCGTGTGCACTCCTGGTAGGGCGCCTGCTGGTAGGTGTGCTCGGAGTACGGGAGGAAGGAGACGCCGCTGAGCTCGTCCAGGTGCGCCTGGACCCACAGCCTCACGGTCTCCCACTCGTCCTCGCGCACGGAAATCGTCACGGACGGCTTGTGTTCGCACCACGCCCGCTGATAGCTGAGCCAGATTTCCAGGTGCTGCACGGCTGTCAGGTCTGCGCGCGTCACTGCTCCTTCCGGCGCCTTCACTGGGAAGGAGAAGACCCAGTTGGAGCTGGTCATGAGGTCTTCCTCGTATGGCACCCCGGCGTCCACCATCAGCTTGGACAGCGGATCCTTCTTGTCCCCCCGCACCGTGCGGATGTAGTACTTGCTGTGCCACGGGTGAAGGCCTGATGAAACGCCCGTGAGCTGGGAGACAGTTCCGCTCGGCTTGACGCACGTGGTTGCCGCACTGACATTGATGCCTATGTTTCCGGCCTCGATTTCATTTGCCGAAATCACGAGATCCTGAAGGTTCGCCAGCAGGGTCTCCAACTCGTCCCGGCCGCCCGAACCGTTCGTCAGAGCGTTCCCGAACACGCCGGTCAAACTGACTCCAAGAAGACGCTCCTCCTCCGCATTCTGGCGCCACTCATCACGCAGATAGGGAAAGTCGGTGAGTGTCGACTGCCACGTCCCGACAATGGCGGCAAGTATTACCTTCGTCTCCAGGTACTCAACGGAATCCTCGGCCCGCACAACGACCTCGGACAGATTGCAGAAGCCGAGCGGACGAAGCAAAATTTCGCTGCATGGATTGGTGCCGAACTCAACGTCCGTGCTCCGACGCCCGTTCTTACCCGCCTGCCGCTGAGCCGCGTCCCGATTGAAAATCCCCCGCTCACCCGAGCCGGAGGCCACAAGGTTCGCCCACTCTGCGGTGAACTCCTCACTGGACATGCCGTCCGTGTACACCGCCGAGTTGTTGGCCAGCGCACGGTGCGGATCCTGTGACCACCACTCCCCCGACTTCGCCTGAGCCATCTCCTGGTCGTCCAGGTCCGACAGGGAGATCATCGCCGACCGGCGCACACCGCCCACTACAACGACGGAAGCTACCTTGCAGGCCAGATCGTAGGCCTCGATAGGCCGCAGTTGACGCCCTTGCGCGTTCATGAACAAGTTCACCGTGAACTTGAAGAGATCCCGCAGGGGCTCCGGCCCGGATGCGCGACCTCCGAACGTCTCCAGGCGGGCTCCGGCGGGCCGGACAGCGGACAGGTCCCACTCAGGCCTTACGCCGTTCCATAGAGCCGTCAGCAAGGCCCTGAAGCCGTACGCCCAGCCCTCCTTGGAGTCCTGAACGCAGATGGTCTGTCCGAAGCTCCGCGTGATGTGCTTCGGTACAACAGGAAGCTTGTCGACGTACCGCCGCTCCACCGAGAAGCCGACGCCGGTTCCGTTCATCAGGATGTACAGCAACTCGTCGAAGGACTTCGGGTTGTCCAACGGGAGGTACGAGCAGTTGTACCCCGCAATGTGGGACCGCTCCAGCGCCTCACCGGCTGTCATGACCGACCGCATCGACGGCACGATGTCGTGGGCGAGAATCGCCTCGCGCACGGCCCACAGGATGCCAGCCGGGGGCACGTAGTTCTGCGTCGCGGCAAGGTGCTTGACCATGAATCGCATATAACGGTCGACGGTCTCGGTCCACGTCTCCCGGCGCGCGTCCTCGGCTATCCAGCGGGAGTAGCGGGACTTTGAAATGAAGGACCGGTAAGCGTCGGCGATGTCACCGTCGGGCGTGAGCAGCTCAGTCAAGATAGTGGCCTTTCTCGGGCACCGGGCGGTCAGCCGAGGTGGTGGAAAATGTTCTGGGCGTTGAAGGAGTTCGTCTTGGATTCAGTAGTCTGACGGGCGGCCTTGACCGGTCCGACGTCCTCCCCGCGCAGCGTGACTCCGGAGCCTGACTGTGACAGCGGGAATCCGCAGTCGAAGCAGCGCGCGCGGGCCTTCGGTGCCGAGGGGTGTGTTCCGTAGTTCGAGCTGTTGCAGTTTGGGCAGGCTTCCTGGGACTGCTTGGCCCACTGCACGAGCTCCATCGCTCTGGCCCCTTCCTCCGGGGCCGTCTGCGGCGGCTGTACCGGTTGGGCGGGCTGTGGGGGCGGCACGGTCGTCTGCTGCCACCAGGGAAGCGTGCCGGTCGGCTGTGGCGGCGTCGGCGCGGTCTGCTGTTGGGTGGAGGGCATGAACTGAGCCCAGAAATCAGCCATGGAAGTGCACCTCCGGAAAATTGGGAACGAGAAGACCTGCGCTGACTAGTCCCGCGATGATGGAAAAGGATGCGATGGCGAAGAGCGACCCGAGACTGTCCGGGTCGAGCTCCTCAGCGGAAACCGATGGGTGAGAATTCAGGATACCGGTGACAGCCACCTTGGCTGCTAGCTGTGCCTCGGTGCTGATCTGGAAGCTGAGGGGGTAGACCGTAGTCAGCCGAACGTCCGCCGCCTCATGCTCCATTTCTGTGACGTCAGCACTTGCCGGATGAAGTCCGTACCGGACCTGCGTCTCAGGGTCCAGCAGGGAATCGTGACAGACCATGTCCCAGACCAGACGTCGGTACAGCGGCATGAGTTCTTCAGGTACGTCGCTCACTGATGGCCTTCCTGAGTTCGTGCACAAGTTGCTTGGATGCTCCCGGATTTATCACCCGGAAGACGCTTACTTCTACTCCGAGAATCCCCAGAAGATCCTCAATTTCCGCGCACTGACTGGCTGCGTCACTCACCTTGCATGCACCCATCACTGATCCTTCAGGTCACTTTGCTTCCGCCCAGCTCTGCCCAATGTGGGCGTCACAGTCGAGCGGAACACGGAGGAGATCCTGGATTTCGCTGCCGAGCATTGCCTCTTCGAGAAGCTGCTTGGCCTCTTCGGCACGGTGATCAGGGGCGAGAACCATGAGCTCGTCATGGACGGTCATGATGAGCTGGATACGGTCCGCCGGATTCTGGTGGCGGGCGTAGTCGGCCTCGCATACCTTGTCCGCCCGGATCATGGCCACCTTGATGAGGTAGGCGGCCGATCCCTGGATAAGGGTGTTGACGGCCTGACGCTCCGCCTTGGACTGGATAGCCCAGACGCGGGACTCGAATTGCCGCTCGTTGTACTTCTCGCCATTGAACGTACGCCGGGCGGCAGCCATGGCGCCCTTTCGGGTGATCTCCGGCAGGCGCCGGTACTGACCGGACATGGTGCGGATGTGCGGGAAGTCCACCCGCGCACGGCACCGTTCGACAACCCGGCGGGTGAAGGCGTGAATCTCCGGGAACATCTGGGCGTGCCGCTCCAGGAATTCCTTCGCCTGCTTAAGCGTAATACCGCCCATGGAGGCGACCTTGGCCGCTCCGGCTCCGTAGACGATCGCAAAGTTGAGGCCCTTTGCGACCTGCCGCATTTCCTTGGTGACGTCCTCGAACGCGACACCGTACACAGCTGCGGCAGTCGCGGTGTGCGCGTCGACTCCGGCCATGAAACCGTCGTAGAGACGGCCCTTGCCGATGTAGTGGGCGAGCACGCGGAGTTCGACCTGCCCGTAGTCGCCAACGACGAGTTTCCACCCGCAGGGGGCTTCAAATGCTGACCGGAATTTGGAGCCGTTGGGGCCGTGCGCCGGGATGTTCTGGAGGTTCGGGTCCGAGCTGGAGAAACGGCCGGTCACCGTTCCGTATTGCTTGAACTGGGCGTGTATTCGCCCGTTGAAGATGATGGACGACGTGCCCTTAGCAGGGTCGCCGAGATATTTATTGAGGTAGCCGAGGAGCTTTGCGACTTCGGAGTGCTCGGCAAGTGCCTGCACCACCGGGTTGTCGGCGTGTGCTTCGAGCGCCTCCGCGTCAGTGGAGTAGTCGGTGATCTCCAGCTCGCGGCCAAGGGCCTTCTTCTTCTTGCCTGCCGGTGTGAGCTTGATCGGCTTCAGGCCCTGGCCGCCGGATCGCTTGGACCCGTAGAGCACCTGCTGCTTCTGCGGGACGGACCCAATGTCGAACTTCTTGTCCGCCGCACGGTAGACGGCTGCCTCAGCAATGATCAGCCGGTCGGCGAACTCGTCCCGCAGTTCTTCGAGCCGTGGGACGCTGACCGGTGCCCCGGGGATCGCCATACGGGAGACGACCCCGGTGATCTCCTCTTCCATCTCCACCGTGGAGGTCAAGTCCTCAGGGGCCAGCTGCGGGTGAAGGAGCTGGAACAGCAACCAGGTGTACCGGGCGTCGAGAAGGGAGTACAGCGCCACCGTTTTGAAGGTGTGCTTGGTGATGTCCTTGCCGACTTCTTCGGTGTCGTACTTGAGCTGGAAGTAGTGCTCGACAAGGTCCTTCAAGCCCTTGGAAGGCTTGTTGTACATCTTTCCCGCTGCGCTACGGACGCGCGGCTCGAAATTCTCGTCGAGAAGCCACTGGTCGACAACCGTGTCCGTGTAAGGCCCTGGGGGCACGTCACCGAAATACTTAGACACAGACACCAGGTCGAATGGAAGGTTGTGGCCGACCTTCCTCCGGTTGGAAAAGAACAGCGGGCGCAGGATTTCGAAGACGACAGACGGGCGCAGCTGCTCCGGCGGGGCGGAGAACACGGCCGGAATCTGCTCGAACTTCTTGGTGACCTTATTCTTTTTGCGGGTGGCCTTGCTGATCACCTTGTTGCCATTCGGATGACCGAAGGGAATAGCCACAACCCGGCCATAGGTAGCCATGGAAAGCCATACAACCTCGGTCTGCGCCGGAATTAGCCGGTGCTCCCCCATGCCCTCCGTGTCGAATGCGAATGCATCGAATTGCATGAAGTAGTCGACGGCGTCTCTGAGGTCTTCCTCAGTAAGAATGATGTCCGGGGACAAGGCTGACTCCAGGTGCACAAATGCCTTCCCCGGAATTCCCGAAGTTCATCCGGGGAAGGCAAGAGAGGTGGGACTCAGACAAGTGCGTCGGCGACGCGGTCGAGCTCCTTAAAGGACGGAATCTGGTACAGCTCGTCGTCGTACAGCTCGAACGCGTTACGCTGCTTGTCCGTGAGGGGCTTGAGGTCCAGCTCGGGAAGGTCTTCCTCGAAGATCGGCTCCAGGTGGTACTTCGTGTTGAGCCCGGTTCCCTTGCTGGTTGCCACGATGTAGATCTCTGTCAGTTTGGTGCGTCGTCCGATGCTCTTGTCGATCATCTGGAGCTGGTCGGAGATGGCGCCGCCGATCTCCCACACGGCGAGCTCCGGCTTCTTTCCGGGCTCCAGGACCGCCACATTGAGGTAGGCGCGTGGGGCGTTCGGCTTGTCCCCCACGTCGCACAGCGGGCACTCCAGCTCGGCCTCGTCGTCGTCAATCGCCAGCGAGGCAGGGCAGATAAACGCTCGCTTGCCTTCTTCCAGCTCGACCCAGTGGCGTGCGAAGGTCGCGAAGGGTCCGTCCTCTTCGAGGAGGACGACGACAGACTCCTCGGCTGTCGGCTTGAACTTCTTCTCGAAGTCGCTGCTCTTCGCCTTCGTCTTCTCATACGCAGCCCAACCGCGAGCAACACGGCGGCCAGGCCGAGCAGCAGCAGCAGCGCGCCTTCGGCGAGGAGGCTCATCCTCGTCATCCTCGTTCACAGGCTCAGCACGGCGACGGCGTGAACGCGGTGCCTCTTCTACATCGTCCTCATCGTCGTCCCGGTGGACAGCTCGGCGTCGGCGAGGAGGTTCCTCGGCTTCATCGTCCTCCGCGTCCTCGGGCTCAGGGCGGCGGCGGCGAGGACGCGTGTCCTCCTCGTCCGCAGCGGGACGGCGGCGGCGGCGCGGGGTCTCCTGCTCCTCGTAGTCATCAGCGTCGTCGACAGGACGGCGTCGGCGGGCGGCAGTAGCCATTAGCGCTCCAATGCGGGGTGATCAGTGATGAACGACGAGGAGTCCTCCGGGACCAGTGCCTCTGCCCTTCTACGGTGAGAGAGAAGAAGGGCGTCCAGCTTGTCCCGTGCGAATTTGGGAGGGCCGATTCCTTCTGGCACCTCGTCCTCGGAAAATTCGATACCGGCCGAAATCTCGACGAACTCGTAGTTTCCTACGTTGACGCGCTCAGTGGTGGAGAGGGTGAACTTCATTCAGTTCTCTTCTCGGTGGAAATCTGCACGGCGCCACTGAGCGGCTTCTTCGCCAGTTCCAGGAAGAGATCGAGAACGAGTTCGCGGAATCGCGTCTTCTCAATCCGAGGTCTGGCTTCTCCGAGAATGCCAACCTCAGCTGCTATGCGGATGATGCCCTCGATCTGCGGGCGCGTATAGATGCGCTGCCGCTTCTCCGCGTGAGCTGATGGAGACCGGATTCCCTCGGGAATGTACCCCTGGCGTTCCCAGAGACGAATGGTTCCGGGACGGCGGTCGAGTGCGGCAGCAAGGTCTCCGATGGAGAAGAACTCGTACTCGTTGCCGTCCACCACGTATGTACGCGGGTTGGCAGCCCAGTCGTTGGTGGGCGCAATCGCTGCATCCGGCGGCCCGGAGCTAGAGCGGGCAATCTTCTTGCTGCTGCCGGGGTAGTACTCCTCCGCGAGTTCGGAGAAGCTGTCTTCCCACCCCATCACGTTGCCTTCGGCTTGAAGGCATATGACACCTTCGTATCGAAGAGAGAGTCGATTTCCTCTTCGGAGACCCGGCCGTCGGCGTGGGCAGCGTAGAGGGCGTCCATGTCGATCGTGGGAACGTGCGCCACGACGTCGTTTTCGATTCCCTTGGCCTTGGCCAGCGCAAGGGCCCTCTCTTCGTTGAGGGTTGTGGAGATGCGGGCTTCCCGCTTCAGCTCCTCATACGTTTTGTTGCCGACAACGACGGGAACGCTGAGACGAAGGCTGGAGCTGCCTGTCTCATCCTTGTCTCCGTGAAGGACGATGTCAGCCATGATGTCGTCCCGCAGCTTGTTCATGCGGGTTGTCATCGTGTCGCTCTGGGCTTTCATCAGCGCCCACTGCCGAACCTTTTCCGACCTCGGGTCACTCTCCATAGCCATGCAGGCCGCTCCTCACATGTGGCAGGAGGCCGGGCACGGGCCACTGCGCCGCGCCCGGCCTCCGCAATGCGATCAGCCTACATGGTGACCACTTAGATAACAACTAAGTGGTCATGGGGATTCACGCGATCCTGTCTCCAACCGCCATCGGGGTTTTGACCAGTCCCTTTGCGTAGAGCTCGGGCCACTCCGTCTGGCAGATCTGGTTGATCCGACGCCGCGTCACCGGCTTCTCCATACCGAACGCCTTCGGGTCGCGCTCCATCGCAGTGTGCAGGCCAACTCCCGGCCTGTCCGCGTACGTTCGACCGCGCTTGCTCCAGTCGATCAGGTAGGAGCGCACAATTTCCCGGGTGTCAGGCGTCCCAGTGCGACGTCGTGTCAGTTCGTCCTCGACGTCCTCATCGGCGTCACCGTCGTCGTGTTGGTTCACGTCCTCGCTTTCCGCGAGTGACGGCTCAGGGGTAACATCAGCGCATCCGGTGCTCGCCTGTTCCAGGAACCGCCCGGATGCGCTCTGCGGGCGGGTGACTTGCTGCTCCAGATCCGCTACAGGCCCTCCTTGGCTCACCCCCAAGGGGGGCAGCGTCATGCCCAGCTCGGGAGCTCCCTCTTCACGCCCCAAGGGCGACTGGGAAACAACGGTCACCGCCGGAGCAGGGGTAGCTTCACGCTTGGCGGCTTCCAGCTCCAGCCGGACGGTGTAGATGGCCCGCAGCAGCCAAGGCGCCAGCTCGGACCAGGCGATCAGGAGGACGGGACCGATGGCGTCCCATGCCGCCCGGCCAAAGTGGTGCTGGTGCAGGGGCAGGGCCGTGTTCATCGCGAGGGTCATGGCGCCGAAGATGCGCAGCCATGCCCTCGGCTTACGCAGCTCTTCGTCTGTCCACCCGTGCGCGGCGAGATAGCGCAGGCCCACCATGAGACCTACTACGGCAAGGTCGACAGCGGGCTGGATAAGCGGGGCGATCAGGTAGTGGACGCCAAGGATCTTCGCGGTCTCCCATCCGTTGCCGAACATGAAGGCAAAGGTCAGCAGGAGGACGATGCCTGAGTCGACGGTGATGAAGACCCTGGTGAAGGTCTCGCCGGGCATACCGGCAGTCCGGGACGGCGGGGTTTGGGGGGTGGGCGCGGATGCACCGGTTTCCCCGCTACGCTTGAGCCAGCGCATGGGTGGCAACTCCTGTTCAGTTGCGTGCTATGTGTTAGTCGGCCCCCGGTGAGGTGAGAGTCCCGGGGGCCGACGTATGTCTGCGGCCGGTGAGAGTCGGCGCGGACACTGTACCCCTTCCCGGGGCTTCCAGTGCCTGACTATCTGTCAAGCGGCCATTCTCGCAAGGTGCTTCCCGAGAGATTCGACGTCGTTCTCGATCTCTCCGGCCCGGTTCGCACCCTTCCTGTCCAGTGCGGCTGAGGCCACCCGGCGCTTGAGTCCGAGCTGTTCCTTCTTCCGCTCTTCCAGGGTTCCTACCATCAGGAAGTCGGTCACGTAGATGGTCTTCCACGTGCTGGAAGTGCGTCGGTGGCGTGTGTTCCGCTGGTCCTGCGCTCCGGCCGAGGCCGCGAAATCGATGTTGATGAGGTGGCTGGCCTCGGGAAGGTCCAGTCCGTACCCGCCCGCGTCCGAGGCCAAGAAGAGCCTGCATGACCTGGACTGGGCGAACTTCTGTTTCGCCGCAGCCTTGGCCGTGGGCGTCAGCTGCCCGTGGAAGACCACGCTTCCGTACTCGGGAAGGGCTTCCTGGAGGAGCTTCCCCATGTCCCGGAAGAAGGAGAAGACGATGACCTTGTGGTCCGGGTCAGCGTCGAGGATGTCCTGGATCTCCTGCACCACCGCGTCCATCTTCGGAGTGGTGTGCAACCCGTTCAAGTAACCCGCTCCCACTGCCTCGTAGGCGTACTTGGAGCCGGGCCAGGTGGCCTTCTTGGCGCCTTCCTGTCGCGCCAGCTCTGATTCCTCGAAGTCCTTGGCGCTCTTTCTGAGAAGGTCGGGGTGGTCGAGCAGCATTTGGGCTGCGAGCATGCGCGCCATGATTTTTCCCTGTGCCGACTTCTCGTCCGGCTGTTTGCTTCCCGCGTAGTAGGCAGCGAGGTCGAAGCTTCCCGCCTGATTCCGTGCCAGTTCCAGTTGCTCCGCCAGATCCTGGGATATTCGCTTGTACGCACGCCGGGTCGAGGAGTCCATCTTCACCATGATTTCTGTGAACTCGACCTTCGGCATGAATGGAGCAACGTCGGGGTCCTCGGGGGTCTTGCGGATCATTGCCTCGGACAGCACCTCGTGGAACTGGTGCATGTTCTTGTAACGCAGCACTCCACCGAAGTGGTTCCGTTCTACGTAGGTCTCGTCGAAGAGGTCCCAGCGGCCGAAGACTTCGGGGTCGACCCATTGCATGATGCTGAACACCTCTTCCGGTTTTCCGTTCTCGATCGGAGTTCCTGTGAGAGCGAACCGGTAGGGCGCCCACATTCTCTTCAGTTTCTTGGACCGCTCGGCTTTGAACCCCTTCACCTGGGTTGCCTCGTCGATCACAATGCACTGGACGTCGAGCTGGCGTATCTGCTTCCAGTCGTCGATCACGTTGTCGTAGGTGGCGATGACGTATTCCGGCTGCGTGTCCTGGATCTGCTGGTACAGCTTCGCGCGTTTCTCCGGGCCACCGTCGAGCATGACGCACTGGTCCTCGGCCGGTACGCGGATGTGCTGGTCCTTCACTTTTATCCAGCGCTTGCGTACGTCGGTGAAGTTCGCAAGGGCCTGAGCCCATTGCAGCTTGAGGGAGGACAGGGCCACGATCAGCGTTGTCGTGACCTCGCCCTCACCCATCAGTTCCTCGGTGGCCGCGATCGTCACCACGGTCTTTCCAAGTCCCTGGCCGTATGCCAGGAGGAGCGAGCTGCGCTCCACCATACGGTCGACTGCCTCGTCCTGATAGGGCCGCAGCTCGCCTACAAACACTATTCCGAGAACCTCACTCTGAGCGGTGAGAGCCTGTGGTCCACACCGAATCGGATTTCGTCTCCGGATTGGTCCCCCGCGTCTTTCGCGTCGCTGGCTCCGTAGTTGTAGAACGCGAGCCTGCGTCCCATTCCCCGATAGCGCTGCTTCAGTTGCTGTGCGGCTTTCCATCCGTCCCTGTCATTATCCAGGGCGAGGATGATTAGGTCCGCATACTCGAACAGCAGCTGCATTTGCCAGTCGGACACTGCGGCGCCGTAGCTGGAGACGGCTCCCTTCACTCCCACAGAATGGAGCCGTGCGCAGTCGAGGGGGGATTCGAGAAGGATCGCTGTGCCGCCCTCGAACTGGTGGAAGCCGAAGAGGGTCTTGCTCTTCTCGATGGAGAAGGGGCGGTTCTTGAAGACCCGTTCATTCTTCTCCTGCCACCCCAGCAGCTTCCCGTTCCGGTCCCGGATAGGGGTGATCCACATGTCCCGGGACTTGTCCCAGAGAATCCCGTAGTACTTGCAGGAAGCCTCCGTGAGTCCCCTCTTCCTGCGGGCTTCCAGAGGTGGCGTGGTGTACAGGGCGAGATCCGCCTCGGTGAAGATCTGGACCGCCTGCTCTTCCAGAAGCTCGTCGATGTACTTCCCGCGCCCGAGAATTTTATTGACCCGCTCGATTCCCCCGCGCTGGCGGACCCATTCGACTGCCTCGTCCCAGGAGATGTCGAGTACATCGACAACCAGTTGAACAAAGGGACCGGTGTACATGCAGCTGAAGCAGTTGAAGACCCCGGTGTTGGTGTTGCAGGACCAGGAAGGGTGCCGGTCTTCCTTCCCGGTCCGCTCGAAGTGCTTCGGGCATTTCCCGTTCGCTTCGTCACCAATGATCCTCATTACCTGGAGGCCAAGGTCTGCCAGCGCGGCAGGTATATCGGCGGGAACCGGGTATTCCCGGGTCTCCAGCCACCCACGCTTGAAGCGCCTAGAAGGAACCGAAGTCATCGTCGTCCTCCGGACCGTCGGACTCGAAGGGGTTGTAGTCGAGCTCTTCGAAGGACCCCTTGTCCCATTCCCGGCGGATGTAGAAGTCCTGTGGCTGGCAGGTGCGGCTCGCCAGGATCTTAAGGATCTGGATATCCGGATCATCCTGTGAGATCTCAGCACCAATCAAGGCATCTGAGTCTGTCAGGAACGAGGAGGAATATCCAACGGTCTTACGACTCATGCCCTTTCCCTTATCGGCCTTCCATTCCAGGCCCTGAGTGGAGATAACGATTGGGATCTTGTACGTCTGAGCCAGACGCTTGAGACCCTGGGTGATGTTGGACAGGGCCCTCGGGGTCATTCTCGGTTCGCCGTTCTCGTCGTCCATCATGTAGGCGCCGTCGATGTAGACGACCGGGGGCTTAACCTGGTCAATCTTTGCGGCGATGCCGGACACGGTCATGGTGCGGCCTCGGTCGGCGGAGAGGATGAAGGGATGCATCTCCGCCAAGTCGGTGATAGATCGCTCCAGCAGCTCCCACTCTTCCTTGGACAGGGTGCCGTTCCGCAGTCGGGCGAGGGACACCCCGGCCCGCGAAGCGTCCACACGTTCGCCCTGCTCACGGTTGCTCATCTCAAAGCCGATGAACAGTGGTGACTGCCCGCTGAGGTGGGCTGCGCGAGCCATGTCCAACAGGACGAAACTCTTGCCGTTCTTGGAGAATCCCGCGAGCGTGATGAGCTGCTCTGCCTGAAGTCCGCCAGTTGCCAGGTCGAGGCAGCGGTAGCCGGTGGGAATACCCACCACACCGTTTTCGTCCTGGCCGATCCGCTCCAGGTATGCCGCCAGCCGCTCGTCACCAGTTTTGGTCAGGTCCATGTCGTCGGCGACGGGTACAGCCCGGTGGACCTCGGCAACGGCCTTGTTCAACGCCCGTTCGACAGCTTCGAGATCGCTGCCCTCCCAAGCGTCCGCCCCTTCTTCGAGGGCGCGCTCAAAGATGGAAAACTTACGGGCGTTACGAATCTCGTCAATCAGGAAGTCGATGGGCTCGTTGACCCGGAAGAACCGGTAGGTCTCCTTGGGAAAGTCCTGTCGCAGGACGGCAAGCGTTGGTACCACCCGGTATTCACGGTGGTACGCGCATATAGCGTTCCAGACCCGGCGGTGCTTGGCGTTCTGGAAGAACTCCTCGTCAATGCGGGCATTCGCTACGGCAAGCCAGTCCTCGGGCTCCGCGACGATCCGGCAGATGATCCGGTGCTCGATGTCGAGGCCCTCGGTGGACTCTACGGCTGTACTCACTGTTCTCCCAGGTGTGGTGCGTTCTCGGGCAGCAGGTGGCGTCCGAGAGAGCCGTAAGTGATGAGTGCACGCCGGGCGTCCGGGTCGTATATCGCGGCGACGTCGGGCATGGTGATGTGGAGGCGGGAGAGTTCCTGCGGAGTTGTGTGCCATACGCGGCGGACCAGAGCGTGAAGGTCGTCCAGCCGGTCTCCCACTGCTTCGGCGAACTCCGGGCCGAGGAAGGTGACGACTTCCACCGGGTAGGGCGTCTGCCGAATTTTGGCGAGCATCAGGGGGTTGATCTCGTATTCGGCGACCTGTTCGCGGACGGTGGGCTTCCTGAGCTTCCACCGGCTCTTCCCGCGTGCTTCCCGGTGCGGTGGAATGCCTAGAAGCCCCTCGAACACAACGAGAAGGCACGGCTGGAAGTCATTGGAGAGGTCACCGTTCTGCACGGCGCCAGTCCTGCCCTCCGATGGTCACCAGGTCATACGCCTCCTGAAGGAAGCTGTACATGGCGCCGTCGTACTTCTGCCATTCCTCCAGCGGCTGGTTGGTCGTGATGGCGGTGGGAAGTCCACGGTCGAACCTGGTACGCAGGATGCGATGGATCTCTGTGCCGACCCATCCGGAGGCTGCGGAGTATTCCTTGCCCATGTCGTCGAAGATCAGCAGCGGTACTTTTAGGACTCGGTCGACGAGCTCCTGAAGCTTTTTCACCCGAGCCAGGGCTTCCTCGTCCCGGAACTTTTCCGCAAGGTTGATGAACTTCTGCTGCTCGCGTCCGAGAGCGAAAAAGTTCGTGACCGGCAGATACAGGACGCTGTAATTGGTAGCCAAGTGTATGTCCGTGGCCAGTGCGCAAGAAATGCGAGACTTGCCGGTGCCGGGGTTTCCACTGATGACCAGGCCCCGCCCGACCTGGTTGGGACTTGTCTCTGTCGAGGTGGGGGCGTAGCGCCGGGGGAAGCTCTCTGCGACGCTCTTGGCCGTGTACAGCGCCTGCCGGTTTGCCGGTGTCAGCTGGCTGTGCACAAGGCGGAGGCCTCGGTATCGGACCGGAATGTTGAACTTCTTCCAGCGGCGTTCGTAGTCAATGCGGGCGTCCATCACGCACCCTTGTTCCAGGCGGCCAGCTCACGCTGGAACTGCTCCTCGTCCACGGGTTCGGGGGCCGGGCGGTCAAGGCCTCGGTGAAAGTACTCCTCTGGGTTGTCCCGGGTGTTCTCCAGTGCGTCGGCCCTGCGGCGGCGGTCGGCAATGACCAGCAGCTTGTGGCGGGCGTTCAGGAAGCTGATCCAGGGTGCTTTGCCAGACTGGTGCAGGGTCTGGTCGGTAATGTAGGCCCGCATCATCGAGCGGATCTGGTCGGCACTTAGCCCGTCGCGCTTCCACTGGCTGAAGTTCCGTGCCAGGGCAGCCTTGTTGACCGGGGAGGGCCCGGCCCATGGCTGCTGGCGGAGTATCTGAGCGAACTCTCCGGCGAGAGCGTAGGGCGCGTCGAGCTGGCGCTGGCTCCTGGTGGACTTCTGCGGGCCCTTGAGGGCCGGGGTGACCTCCTGGGCCGGGAAGAGTCCGTCCAGGTCGTTACAGCCGCCGTCGGTAGTCTCCTGGGAGGACCAGAGTCCGAGGGTGATGGCCGGGTCCAGCTCATCCGGTTCCTGGGCGCTGTGGTTCCAGCTCATTTCATCCTCCTGCGGAACGTTTTCGTGCGACGCGTCAGCGGCGCCCTCTCCCGTAGGGAGAGGGTCTTTGTAGTTGCTCTTGGTAGGTGATTCTTTATAAGGAAGAGGGACGCACGGATCTGTCGTTTCTGATATGACAGCTGGTGTCGTATCGGTTATGACGAGTTCCTGTGGAATTTCAAGCTCGCCGCCGAGGAGAATCTTGATCTCGGGGACGCCTGCGTGGCAGTAGTTGACGGTGTATCGGTTTGCCCGCCCAGTGCGCCTCTGGGTGAGGGCGCCCTTGCTGGCGAGTTCGGTGAGGGTGCGCTGAATCGTACGTACGGACTTCTTCAGGATGCTGGCGAGGCGTTCTTGGGTGGGGAAGGCGTCCTGGTTACTGCCCTGAATGTGTTTGATCACGATGAGTAGATCGTGGGCGAGACCGGACAGTCCAAGGAAGGCGGTTTCCACGTCGGTGACGACATACCAGCCCCGGTTAAGGAGTGCTTGGCGGCTAGTCCTGGTGGCCGAGGTCATGTAAAATCGCTCCTGCTGCTGGTTGGCTCCACGCCCCCGGGGATTTGGCACCCGGGGGCACCTTTCTTTTCAGTCCTCGGTGACGTTGCCTTCGGCGTCCATGAAGCCAGTGCGCGCACCAGCCCGAGGACGACCGCGCCCGGCCTTCTTCCATTCCTGGGCATCGTCGTCCCAGACGACCTTCGCGGCCTTTCCTGCGGGCTTCCGCTTGGCCTTCTCCGGCGCGGTGTCCTTCAACGCCTTCTCGTAGGACTCTTCGGTGCGCAGCGCAGCACTCAGGGCTTCGGCCTGCTTGCCGAGTTCCTCAGTGAGCGGGCTGTGTCGGACATCGCCTGCGAGGTTCTTTGCCGCGTTCGCGGTGTCGGTTGCGCTCATGTAGACCCCGGCGGCCGTCAGGACGGCGAGCACTTCGCGCAGGAGGTCGGCGGGAACGGTGACGTCGCCGACGGCGATGGCGCTCTGAGTGATCGCGCGCTGGGCGGTGCTGATCTCCTCCTCCAGCGTGGCCGCAGCAGGCTTCGGCGTTTGTTCCGGCACCGGCCGAGTCGGCTTCTCGTCGAGGTCTTCCTGCTCCTCGTCGAGCTCCTCGGGTTCCTGCTTTCGGTTCCGCCCGCGACGCGCGGGGCGCTCCTCGGGTTCCGGCTCGGGGGACTCTTCCTCCTCCGGCTCGTCCTCGATGTCGGGAACGATCGCGGTCAGGCCCTGGACGAGGTCGGCGACGCGGATGGTGGTGTGCTGGTGTGCCAGATTGATCAGCTGTTCGTCGTCCGCGTCGGCCTCGTCCCAGTTCATGAGGAGGTGCGGGCGCGGCGCTTCGCTGAGGATGTCGATGAGCTCGCTGAGGGGGTCGTCGAAGGAGAGGATCTTGTCGACGTAGGCGTCGTACCTGGCGAGCTCGTCTCCCGGGTTCTTGCCGGTCAGCAGATAGATCTTGCTGTCCTCGATGCTCAGCACCGTATTGAGGGCGTGCTTCAGCCCGTCCGGGAGGGGGAGAGTCTCGTCAGGGGCGAGGACGTAGAAGGTGAGCGTGCCCCACCGGTCCGGCTTCTCGAAGTACCCCTCGCTGTCGGGGGATCCCAGGTGCAGGAAGTCGCTGACGAGGGCGTTCACGTTGCTCTTGGCGTTCGCGGCTTGGCCTGCGAAGGCGATAGTCAAGTCAGTGGGCACGAGGCTCCTCTTGGTCGTCGCAGCGCTGTTCGACAGCGGCAGCACAAGAGTACTCGGTGACCACTTAGATGCCAATTAAGTGGTCAATCTTGCTCGCCCTGGTCAGATCGGGGGCAGGCCGCGACCTCTCCCCCGCTGAATCACGGCTGGAGGGACAGTGACCACCCGGTGCAGCAGTGCAACCGCCCCGGCGGTCGCGGCGGCACTCAGGTACGGCTCTGGGACAAGACCCGCCCCCAGCGCGCAGGCGGCCACGAGCACCGGCTGCACGGCGGGAGGCGGACTCACCGGGCTGAGTACGAGGAGAAGCTCCCAGGCCCAGAAGACGGCCAGGGCGGTGACGAGGAAGTCCACGTTCTACCCGGCCGACTTGGCGGTGCTCAGACCGGCCTTGGTCAGGACCGGCCGCAGGCGCTCGGAGCTCATGGCACGGGTGACGGCGCTGGAGACGACCAGGATGGTACCGGCGCCTGCCCACTTCTGCGTGAGGCCGCTGGCATCGAGAATCACCGGCATACCGGCGGCGAGCCCGACGGCCACCTGGACGACAGTGTGCAGAGCGGTTCTGACCTTGGTAGTCACGTGAGTCCTCACAAAGGGGGCTGGGCATAACGGAGTTCCACCTGCGTTCCGTGTGGAAGCGCAGATTTCGCGATGTCATTCAAACGGTATGCGTTGGAGCGGAATCCCTGGTAGTAATGGCTGGAGCTGAAGTTCTCAGTTCCAGCCCACAGAAAGTCGGCCCCGGGGCTGTTGCCGTCGAAATATTCCCCGACGGTGCTCCCCTCTTCAATAAGGGCGTCATCAATCCAGAAGAGCGCCCCGGAACCTGTGGCTTGCACCTCTGCTGTTTTCAACGTCACAGAAAGACTGATGAGTCCGTTCTCCCCGGGCCCTGTCATATAGGTGGCCCATAGCCGGATCCACTCTCCGTCGATGAGTTCTGGGTGTTCTGCCCGTGCGGCATCAGTGGTGAGAACGCCGTCGATGGGTGCGTATCCCGCTTCGAGGGTCAGGTTCGGGCAGTTGGGCCCGAGTTTCACGTAGACGCTGGACGTGTAGATGGTCGAGGGTTTCCAGCCGAAGCCGCCGACCGAGGAAGTACTCCAGTTGGTGAGGAGTCCGGCCGACATGATCGCGCTGGGCGTGTAGGGCGTCAGATCTGCGGGGGTGGAGAACTTATAGGCTCCTGGCTTCAGGCGGCCTTGCGTACCGTCATAGGACCCTGGAAACGGCATCGTTCCGTACCCGCCGGTCCCCCATCCGGCCGTCGCGCTGGCAATCGACGGATTGTTGACCAGGTTTACCCTGTTGGCCTTGATATCGATGGTCAACTTTCGTGGGGACACATAGTCAGTCGGGGTTCCCTGGACGGAGTAAGGAAATGTCCACACCCGATGCATATCGGTGTAGGCGACCTCTCCGGCTACCGCCACATTGTCCCGGGCATCCCAAGAGGAGTTGACAGAAATACGGGGCCCAGCGGCTACCCAGGCCGTCCCTGCGGGAGCGGTGAAGTACTGCGCGGCACTGACCGCCCACTTCCCCCCACCGGGGTGCACACTCTGCGCCTTGTAATACCAGTTGGCGCCTATCATCTGAAAGTTCTCGTCGAAGAACATGACCCCAACGGTCCACAGCGCAGCCCGCTGCATCTTCACTGCGACCGAGCCGCCAACAAATTCACCCGGCGCGCAGCGAACCATGCCCGTGCGGTTGACCGGAACAATGCCGTATCCCCAGATTCCAGCAGGAACCGAGTGCCCGGAGTAAACGATCTTTCCGCTGTATGAACCAGAGTAGGACGCTTCGGAAGAGCGGGACACTTCGCAGTAGTGGGTCAGCGGATGCGCGACGTACGTTGCTGCCTCTTCCCACGAAGTGGCAGCCCAGCTCAGGCGGTTGGAGAAGCTGACTTCCTCGAACTGGACCTGCGAATATGCGTGCGTCTGCGCGTTGGGCATCCCTGTCCATTTGATGCCCACACCGGCATAGGCAGCTGATTTCCACAGGGCCAGACTTCCCGTCGGGTTGTACTCTTTCGGCGCTGTCGCCGAAATGTGAGCCCGCGAGGCGGTCACATCGGTGCCTATGCCCGCGCCCGCCGGATTCACACTGCGCGTCATCACGGCATCCGGCTGGCTGCTGTCCCAGAATCCAAAGTCAGTGAGGCCACCAGAGGGGAGCGAGCGGACAAGCGAAGCAGACCCTGTTGCAGTTGCAGTCCCGCCCGCCGTCAGCTGGGCACTGCGCTTGCTGGTGATGGGCACCGAGGAGGCCGTGGCACTGGCTTCGCCCGCAGCGGCCAGGAAGGTGGTTGCCATCAGTAGCTCCTCTCGAAGAGCCCCACGTTGGTCGCGGTCTCGTTGTGGTTGTCGGTGACGGAGGCGATCTGGAGCGGAGCAAGTCCGGCCCCCACGTATTTGAAGACCTTGATGGACGTTCCGGCGACGGAGACAAACATCCTGGTGCCATCAGGCAGTGCAGGCCAGGAAGCCACCGTCGTTATGGTGCCGCTCAATACCTTCGCCAGTCTGGTTCGGGAGGCAGTCCAGCAGGTTTGGGCATTTGTCCCTCGAAAGACAATTCCGTGCTCGATGCCGGAGGGAGGCGCCGTCATGAACGTGATTCCCACGTTATATCCGGTGGAAAGCTGATGCGAGAAGTAAAGCTGTCGGCCTGCGGCATTCGAGGTCCGGGTCGACCAGTACAGGATGCCTGAACTGGTCGACGGGATGTCGTTGCTTGCCTTGACCCAGGTCCGATTGTTGATGTCACCTGGAGCCATGCCGTCGAGCATGTAGTCGGCCGAGTTCCTGGCGAATGGAACATGAATCGCTGAGTACGCAGAGACTGGGTTGACCGTCGTGATCAAATTTCCGACCTCGTCGTACCACTCCACATACATGGCACGGCTCGGCGAGCCGGTTCCCGTCTGCCGCATCGTCCAAGCCGAGGCGCAAAAGGCCCGCTGCGCCGGACCTACCCATGCCCATACCGAGTTGTCCGTGGGGGAGCCGGTTGGCGGTGTGTTCTTACTGCTGGCGGAGGAGCGGAAGATCTGGGCCCTGTATTCCACGACTTCTCCGGGCTGGTACTGCACGTCGGCAGCCCACAATCGGTTTGCAGGAAGCGGGATCCCGAAAGAAGTGACGAGATATCGATCCGTCCCGGTGGTGGCAATCGATTCTGGACTCCAGTACGTGCGGTCCACGTCGGGCGTCACCCCGGAATTGGCCATGAGCGCGAGGTAGTTACGCCCGGCGTAACTGACGTATGCGCCTCTCTGGTAGACCGTTGTCGCGTCCCAGGCCAGTGTGCGCGCATGTGGGATGGAATGGGCTGCCAGGGTGGCGGTAACACCCGTACCGTTTCGCATTCTCATCAAATTGGCAGTGTAATCTCCGCTGCCCGACAGCTTCTGGTACCCGGAAACAACGTCCAGGAAGGCGTTACTAGGCGTTGCGCCCGCAGTGAAGGACACCTGCTCCCAGGTGGAAATGCCTCCGGTCAGGTTGTTGTCCAGCGCATGCGTCACAGCCGCTGTATACCGGGTCCAGAATGCATTGTTCGCTGTGGTCCCGGTGGGTGCGACACCAACTCCCGAGGTCGATCCGATGGGAGTGTAGGTGAGGTAGTCGACTCCCATCTGGAAGCCGTTGTTCTTCGCCCTGCTGTCTTTACCCGAGTTGGGGTTCTTCCTGACCACGGTCACCTTGATCGTGTGATTCCCAGCCGTCAGGGAATACTTCCCGAGGTAGATGCTCGTGGCGGGAGCCGGGTTTGGCGCGTAGCCGTCAAATCTCAGCTGGCCGATGGGGAGGGGCCCCAGCCAGCGTTCCGGGACCGTCTGGTCGTCCACGGCGAACTGGATGATTCCGTAGTCGTAGGACTTCGACATTCCTATCGCCAGGTCGTAGGAACCTGTGGCGGGGATGGAGAAGGTGACGTATGCGGCCTGTCCGGTGGCGTTACTGAGAAAGAGGATCTGCTGGTTACTGTACTGAACTCCTCCGGCCTTTGACTGAAGGATGTAGGACGGAACACCAGCCAGGGTGATGGGCAGCAGTTCGGCTTCTTCGCGCACAGTTGCCGACTTCGCCGAGTAGAGGTAGTCCCCGTACTGGACGATGGCGCCGGTCTGGTAATTGACAGACGGATCCCATGCGCTGAAGCGCGGGTAATAGGCTTCAGCCTGGTCGGCATCCAGCATCATGTTCCGGCTGAAGGAGATCTCGCTGTCGTAGCCGGTGAGGTCGTAAATCGTTTCCTTGATGGACTCGGGGATACCGCGCCGCTGTCCCAACTGTGCGGCGTTCTGCACTCTGTAGCGGCGGAGCCGTGGCGTGACGGAGGCTTCCTTGGATACGTTGAGCTGCTCCGCGAGCAGTTCCAGCCGGGACAGGGGCATCGTGGATACACGGTGCAGGTGTTCTTGTTCGCCGAGCTCGGTACGTGTGATCGAGAGTCCCCAGGCCAGGACTGACATGTAGCGGTAGAAGGCATCGTTGCTCGGGTCCTGCGGTGCCGAGACTTCGGTCTGTGCGGTGGCGTACGCGGTGGGGATGAGGTCGTACAGCAGATCGCGGTATCCGTAGTCCCGCACCGCCAGGCTGGCTGCTTGGCCTGCCCGGTGCCAGGCGGCAGTCGCGTGGGTGATTTGCCACTGCGGAACGGAAGTACTCGGAGCGACGCCGACTACGTTGGCTGCGACGCACACCCAGTGGAAGCCGTTGAAAGCCACCGTGTCGCCCGGCTGATAGATGGTTGCGGCGGCGTACGGGTCGAAGTCACTGGAGAGGAAGATCGAGTAGTAGTAGAACCGCCCTCCGGTCAGGCCGGAGTCGGTGAACGTGTTCTGGGGCGAAGAAGGACTGAACTGGAGAAGGACGTCTCCGTCGTCTTCCGATACGGGATACCCGGCCGTGTTGCGTACGACGCGTAGCTCCCCCCAGTTCTGCACGTTTATTGGGGTGGTCCAGGAGAGGGTGATTTCTTCGAAGCCGGTCTGCACCGCTGAGACGTCGCCCACAGAGTAGGAGACAAAGACGTCCGCTCCGTAGAAATCCTCACCATAGAGGGAGAGAGCATAGGTTGCCATTGGTTCTCCGAGGCCTAGTTTTCCGGATCGAGCTCGTCAGGAAGATAGAAATCTTCACGCGGTGGGACGTTGCGCGGCAGTGCACGGACGTAGGTGAGCTGCATGCGGGCGGTGGCAGCCAGCGTTTGCTTCGTGAAGGGCACCGGATCCTGCGCGATGTAGTCGTGCCGTACTTCCATGTAAACGCGGTCCCCCGCGAACATTTCCACGCCGCAGGCAGTCGAAATTCGATGGAACCCACCCGAGTTCATCGGAACGCTCGAATCGCCGATAGCGATCTCAAAGGGGAAGGAATCCGGGGTAGCTCCTGCAATCTTGAGCCGGACCCACACGTTGTGCTCGACGTCGACCGTCTGAACTGGATTCTTCATGGATGTAGTGGACGTGACGATCCACCACCCGTTCTTCGGGATCGTGACGTAGAAGCCAGGAGAGTATGCGCCGTCGGTGTCTACAATCACGCCGGTCCAGCGGACCTTGTACCAGTCGCTGGGATAGGCCACGTGATTATTGGACTTCGTCGGCGGAATGTTCGTGCCGGAGGCATGGACGTTGACGATCGGCAGGCTCCAGCCGTTCTTGGAGGCGTCAAGGAGGCCGTCGATGGTGCGCTGCTGGGCGTCGATCTGCTGCTGTGCTGCGTTCATGCGGGCAGTCACGGTCGTATACTTCAGCGTTGTTCCGGTAGTTCGCGTGTAGACGTTGGGATTGGTTCCTAGGACGTTCTGGACTGCCGAGATCTCGTCCTGCACTGTGTTCATGTGCCCGGCCATGACGTACTCGGTGCCGTCCTGGTGGTTCGAGAACTTGCGCACGATCGTCGGGTAATTGGCTGCCATGTCAGACTCCGCCCACTGCGCTGATGTTGATGGTCCCTGCGATGGGGACTTCCCACTCTCGGCACAGCACGTCGGCTGTTCCCGTTTGTATCTGGTCCGCCCGCGCCATGACGGGAATCTGCACGTACAGCACTCCCGGAAGGCCGTGCACTGCGGCATATGCGTCCGAGATCGTAAGCCGCTGCTTGAAGGTAGTCCGGTCCGGCGCCAGGAGTTCCTGTAGAGCCTGTGTGACAACAAGCTGGGTATCTGCCCGGCGGTACTGGGGCATGACGCCGACCACCACCGGCTCAGTCGTCGATCCGAAGTTTATGGGGATGAGGGTGCCTGCCTGGACCGTTACTGCCGTCCCTGCCATCGCCCGGTCCTGAACGTACCTTGTGGCCGCCTCGGTAAGTCTCTGCGACGGCGCCGAGTTCAGCGCTCCGAGCAGGAAGATGGTGACCAGTGAGGAGGATCCCGCAAGTGCCCTGGTCTTCTCCACACCGGGCACCACAAGCGCGAGGTTGGCATAGTCCTGGACGGTTACCGCGCGGTCCTGGGTACCCCAGGCCCTTGCAGCATTACGCCGAATGCTGTCGGTCGGCTCCGCGTCCCATCCGCCGGACATTTCACTGCTGGAGAGCACACTGATTCCGGGCAGTACGGTAGCGACGTCGACAAGCTCGTTCGCCGCCAGGTTCCCACGTGCTCCGCTCCCTACTCGGTACGCCAGCACGAGTGCGATCCCGGCCTCCGGCACAGCGCCATTGACGTCGTCCCCCAGCGTCAGCGTGACCGTGCCGTCCGCGTCCACATTCGTCTCGAAGACGCGGTCATCCGACGTCGCGTCGAGGAGCGACTTGGTCACGACCCATTCGATCGGACCGTTGGGGTAGAGAGCGAACAGTCGCAGGGTGGCTACATCGACCGGCTTGCTGGGGACACTGAACTTCTGATCAGCGAGGCCAGTTGATGTCGCCAGCTCGACGACAGGAATCACCTGGCTGCTTGCGGCCGGGTACGCGAGGGTGATGGTTGTAGACGCCTGAGTTGCACCTTCGACAACGCCGACTTCAGCCGTCTGCCCGCGCGGCGGAACCGTCACGTCCTGGACCGTCTCGAAGATGAGTGGTCCCTGGAAGTCGTCCTGATACGTCGTGATGAGCTGGGTTCCGGCGGGGACTACAACTGCCGTGGTCTGTGTCTCATCGCTGAGCAGGGTGACTGTGCCGGTAGCAGCCTGAGCAGGGTAGGGGGTGTAGCTCAGGATGCGTGCAATTTCCAGCACGGAGGACCGCTGAGTTGCCGTGCCGAGGTACGCCTCGCCGACGAGCCGGTCCTGGTAGTACGAAATAATGTCCAGGCAGTGCGCCAGCATTTCCACCATGGCGACGCCGAAATCTGCTGGATTTCGAGTGGTCCATTCAGGCACCGCCGACCGTGCGTAGGACAGCATTGCTTCGCGGAATCCGAGAAAGTCCTTCGCGGTGTAGTCCACGGGCGGTGGTGTCGTCACGTCGCTCCTCAGTCTTCACGCCAGAAAGGCCGGGAGGAAAGTTGAGCACTGTCCGGCCAGGCCAATTCTACGAGGTGTCACAAACTATGGGTTAGCTCAGCCCATTCGCCGTATCTCTCCGTTCCCTGAGATACGGACCGCGTATTGCGTTGATCCGGCAGCGCCGACCGGGTCACCCGCTGAGATATCGACGTTGACGCCCAGAATTTGGGCACCATCGTCACTGAGAACTGGCTGAACGGAAAGAATGCGGGCCGACGGCTCCCACACAGACACAGCCTCAGAGACCATCTGCTCAAGCTGCGTCTGTCCGGCCAAGGGATCCCAGTCGAACATCACGTCGACCGTGGGGACGCCGAAGCTGGCCCGCATGACTCGCTGGGTCGGGAGCGTGGCGACCATTGCCCGCACTCGCTGCGAAAGCGACTTCACGGGATCCGTCACCGACGCCACTGCACCATCAGGACCGATACGGAACGGAATTGCCATCTGGCGCGTCATCACATACTCCCCACTCGCTCGACATAAAGTTGCCCATTTTGAACCAGAACGGATCCTGCTGTGTAGGAAGACACGTTCCAGTGAGGCACGATGGAAATCGAAGCGCCCGGCTTGGCGGTAGACACCAGGTAGCGATGACTCGACTGCTGCCGTGCCGAATTTGCACACGACAGTCCCCACTTGTCACTCGGCCCCTCTACGTAATCCCCCGTGATTTTCCATGTCATCCACGCCGTGCTTTCCGCACCAACGACGTTGCGTATCCGACCGCTGATCGTGACCCAGAACAAGCCGCTGTTCGGCACGGTGAGAGATATCGCAGGCCACTGGGCGTTGGTGAACGCCACCCAGGTCTGGGTGGGCGAGTACGAAGGCTCGGCCACCTGCACAGAGACCAGCGGGGGGAAGGGAGCCGGTGGTGCGGGCAGCGGGGGCAGATACGCCGGGTATGACTCGTCGCCTCCCTGGTAGGCGATCCACACCATCTCCCCCACCGCTGGCAAGCGCCCACCCGCTTGTACGGGCGGAGCCCAGCCGGAGACCGCGCGGCCCGACACCTGCGGAATCTGGAGCCGCACGCGGCGCTGGCCGAGCGGGTCGGCCGTGCTGACGACCTTGCCCTGACTCAGTCCGGAGATAGTCATGCTGTCCCCCCTCGTGCCACCCAACGCCCCCCGACCAGCGTGCTCGTGGTGAGTGGCAGCTCGGCCGGATCCATTCGTGTCAGGTCCGACGGCTGGTCGCGCCCCAGCTCCAGATCTGCGTAATAGGTCGACAGGGATCGGTCCAACTGGTTGAGCTCGATCCGATGATGCGCCGTGAGTACCATCCACCGGCCCTGGTACTGAGGCGCCAGCGCGGCCCCGCCCAGAGTGACCACACAGCCCGGCCCCAGCCGCACGTCCCCGTCCACAGTGGCAGTGCCGTGCACCCACCAGAGACTGCGCACCGCCGCCGCCTGGGTCACGGCGTCGGCCTCCGCGTACGACTCGGTGACATGGCGCGTGTCATACCGCTGCACCTGTGCAGGGACGCTCTGGGCCGTGGCGGAGTCCCACCGAGGCGCACTGTTCGTAGCCGCCGACACCACTCCGGAACGGGACAGTCCCACGGCGGTGTGCTGCGCGCGCAGCGCTCCTGAGGGATCGGTCTCACCAGCCACTGCCTGGAAGGACTGCATCGTGTCCTGGTGGCCCGGGAGCTGATGCTGGTTGAAGCGGGGTGAATGGCGCACCAGTGGCTGCCGGGGGTCGGTGAGGAACAACGTGGTGCCGTCGGCCGCCAGCCGCCAGCCGATTTCCTCCGCTCGCTCCTGAAGGAATGCGTAGTCGGACTGGAGTGCCTGCTGGCGCAGGGAGAAGACGCGCGGGTGGTCCGGCGCAACCACCGACAGGCCTGCCTCCTGTCCGATCTGCCGTGCCATGTAGGCGGCGGTGCAGGTGCGCCAGGTCCGTTCGCGCGCCGACTGCATGAGCTTTGTCGTGCCCAGCAATGTGTACCGGACGTCGATGGTCTGGCCACCCGCATAGCTCTGCCCGTCGGCTCTCGCGAGGATCTCCGGGGAGACGACGTATCCCACGAACTCCCGTGTCACGCCGGGCGCGGGCCCGTAGAGGATTCGCACGGCGGTGTTCTCCGCCCACCACAGGGAAGGCGGCAGGCCGTCGACAACGGCACGGAACCCGTCCGCGAGGAAGTACCGCACGGTCACCTGAGCCCACTCGTGCATTCCGTCCTCCCTGTGCACGTCCAGGCTCAGCACCATGGACTGGAGGAGTACCTCGGGACGGTGGATACGGACCCAGGGGCCCCACCGACTACGCCGAACCACGGGGCAGCCTCACGATCGTGCCCGGCTGGACCGCGAGCCAGTCCAGGAGCTCGGGGTTGGCCTGCGCAATGACCCAGCCCATGGTGTCGTCTCCGAACTGCCTGGCGGCGAGGAGATCCAGCCGGTCGCCTTCCCGCCAGGTGTAGTCGGAGACAGTCACACTCACGGCCCCAGGGCGCCGGGGCATGATCGTTTCCCTCGTGACGCCGTCACGCCCGGTAATGAGCGCTGTCGCGTTACTGGCGTACCGGGAATCAGCCCTGATTGCCATTTGCTCCCTTCCCTTCGTTCTACGCCGCTGATTCCACGTCTGAGTAGTCCGATTCCCACGAGTTCTGCGTCATCAGGTTCATTGAAACACCGACTACGCATCGCATAGGTACCATCATTTGCGAAAAATGCGTCCAGTCGATGTCGATGCTGCTTACGTATCCGTGGTAGGACAGCGAATCAACGCTCCCGAAGTACACCGTCACGGGGGTGAGAGGCATCGGACCAGGGTTGCTGTTGGAGATCAGGCTGGTCAGTCCGTCACTGCTGTGATCCACGTAGGGCGAGGTGGGAACTCCCGGCCGGAGTGGGGAATTGGTCACCGCGTTGTCCTTGGGCTGAATGATCCCGACAACCCGGTAGAGGGCGGCAATGTCCACCCACACGCCGTGCGTCTGCGGTACCCAGCCGGTGTAATCCCCCGCATTGGGCACCTGGGAGCCACCCCACATTTCATAGGTGCGGTCAAAAAGCAAGTTGAAACCGACAGTCGCAGAAAGAGGAATGTTCCAGTTCCCCTTGTCGAGCGGGTTCCGGTAGGCCTGCGGGGTAACCGAGACACTGCTTGCCACATCCGTCTGATGACTGACCTTCACAGACGGCGGGTTGTACAAGAAGTTCACCATATAAGGGACGTCGCCGACTCCCTTGTCCTGGATGATGAATCCTCGCGCAATACCAGTGGCGTGCCGGTTATTGACGGGCATCAGCTTTGTCAGTGTGCTGACACGGGGATCGAAAGGCGGGTTACCGATAGGCCGGGCCATTTACAGCCCCTTCCCGAGTCGCTTCATACGAGAATCCTCGGAAAGCGCTGTTGCGAAGCTACTCGCAGCCTTGGTGGCCACCGCTTCGCTCATTGCACCATTCACGACGAACTGCACCGAGCCGTTATGGAAGTTGAGGATGATCCCGCTGGCACCGGAAGGGCTGGACGAATCGCCCGCATCCCGAACCTTGACGACGTCCTTCATGAGAGCCGAACGGATTGTATCCGCCTTCGGCTTCTCAATGATCATTTCTCCCTTGTGGACCTGCGCAACATGGTCCTCAGGAATCTCCCACGCACCCACCGCATAACCCTTACGGGGCTTGTTGGGATTCGCCTGCTGCACTCGCGAGATGTCCCGGTACCGGGATTCAATGTAGTTCGCCGAGGCCGCAACCGACGCTGCCGGGTTCAGGGGGTCGTTCGGGAGGCTCTTCGCCCGATAGGCCTTGAACGTCGGGCCGATTACCTGCATGAGGCCCTTGGAAGGAGTCCCCCTGCGGGCGTTACTGTCCCACTTGTTGACAGCGTCCCTGCGGTAGTTCGACTCACGGTAGGCGATAGTGACCAGACCACGCGCCCACTTGGCCCCCGCCACACCGGCAGCCGACATTCCCCTCTTGACGGCCGACTGAACCCAGCCAGGCGGAGCCGGAATATCCTCGAAGGTCCCGTCGATCTTGCCCCATTTGTAGTTCCCAATGCTCGCAGCTCCCCCCGGATCCTCGTCGTCCTCGTTTCCGGTTCCGGTCGAGGAGTCACCCATCGGGCTGTTGAGCAGCGTGCTCCGCACACTGGCCAAAGCAGCAGTGACGGCTTCGACCTCCTCCGTAGACCCGTGCGCATCTGCCAGAACCATCGAGCCGGGGTCGCCCCCCGCATTTCCCGACTGCTGCTGCTGCTTGTTGTCGTCCTGCTCCCCGCCCGAGTCGTAAGACCCGACCGCCCCAGTGATCCGCCGGATCGCCTGGTACTTGCTATAAGTCGACGCGGGCACCACGCGAATGTTCAGCCCGGTACGCGGCGCCTCAACGATCTTGTTGTTACCGAGGTACATGACCACGTGCCCCGGATTGGGGAACATCAAGTCACCCGGCCGGGCATTCTTGAGACCCTTCACCGGCTTGCCCACGCCCATCTGCTGCTGTGACGTACGCGGGATCCGAACACCTGCCTTGCGGTAGGCGTGCTGCATGAGACCGGAACAGTCGAACGCGTCGGGCCCTACACCGCCCCACTGGTAGGGCTTGCCCACTTCGGCCAGGGCAGCGTTGATCGCACTTCCGGCTGACTTCCCGGACACCGTGGAGCCGCGCTTCGCCTGTGAGGACTTCTTCCCCTTCTTGGTGCTGTCACCGCCGCCGATACCGTCGTTGCTGGTGGTGCGGTCGTTGCTTCCGCCGAAGTTCTTGTAGATCCCGTAGCCCAGGCCGATGGCCCCACCGACAAGCGCACCTGCGCCCGTACCGACCACGGGAACGACAGAGCCGACTCCGGCACCCAGCAGGGCACCGCTGGCCGTGCTCGTGCCCACGCTCACGGCCTTCTTGCCGCCGGAGCTGTCCACGTTGTCCTCGACGACACCGCCAACACCGTTCACCGCCAGGGCGCCCAGGCCCCACAGACCGCCCCGTGCCGCCCCTGCTCCAACACGGGACACCATGGCGCCCCGCGTCCCTGCGACAGCGGCGCCTCCTGTTCCGGCGAGCGAGCGCATTCCCATCAGTCCGCCAGCCGCCGACAGCAGGCTTCCGCCGCCTCCGGCCATGCTCATTCCGGCCATCGCGCCAGCGGCGGACCCGACCGCCGGGCCAAAGACGCTGCCCCACCCCAGTGCCCCGCCAAGGAGCTGCTTGATGCCCGGCGTGTTGACGATGTTGTTCAACCAGTTATGGAATGTCTCCAGCGCCTCATTGGCACGCTTCACCGAGGGGCCGAGCTGGTCCAACAAGTCATTCACCGAGGATGTCTTGGCCGCGTCCTTGTCCTTCTGCGACTGGAGAATGCTGTTGGCGACCCCGAACTTCTTCAGCTTGTCCTCAGCCCTGCTTCCTGCCGCTCCACCGGCCGAGTAATCCGACAGCAGCTTGTCGAACTCACTGCCAGACAACCCGTTGTTCGCAGCAGTGTTCCGGCCCGTGATGTAGTCCTCAATGGTCTTCACCATCGAGGCGTCGCCACCCGCCGAATTCACATAGGCCTGAACGTTTGCGTGCAGGGATCCGTTCTGCCCCAGAGAGGCCTTCAGCTCCTGCGGAGAAATCGCGGCCTGCCCCTGAAACGTCCGCTGCATTACCGAATCGGTAAACGAACCCAGGGCATTCCGGTCTACGCCTCCGCCTCGGGACAGCAGCGGCTTGTAGCCATACATCAGCGCGCCATAGGTTCCCCGGTTCGACGTCAGCGTGCCGAGCGTGCCCGCCAGCTGGCTGGCGTTCGCCGTCGGATCGAGATACGCCATGTTCTTGATGTTCTGCATGTAGCCCGACATTTGCGGGTTCACCGCAGACGTCGAACCGGGCATCAGATCGGTGAAACCGGAATTCCGGGAGGCGATGAACGCTGCCGCCGTCGCATCCTGCCCACCCTGAGCCCAGTTGATGGTGTTCATGCCGGAGGAGCCGAACATTGCCTTACGCAGGTTGTTGACTGACGACCCGCTTGTCCCGTCGGCTCCCTGGACGCCGCCTCCGGCTATTGCAGCCCACTGGGCATAGTTGTCCAGAGGAACGCTGGCCTTGACGAGGGCCCCGCCCCAACTGCCCAGCCGGTTTGCGCCCCGCTGCACATTGTGGGCCAGGTTTTTCCAGTTGAACGGGGGACCTCCCCCGTTGTTCTCGCTACCGCCGGAAGCCTTACCAGTAGGACCCCAACCGCCGTGGAAGCGGGTGCTGTTCCACTGGTCGCTACGGTCGTCGTCAAGGTCCGTCAGCTCATCTCGGACGTTCTCCGACCGGGAGATCCGACCGGCGGCCGAGATTGTTGTGGTCCGGACCCGGGTGGAGAAGCCCCGCCCGTCTTCCCTCGGTGCCCGGACGGACGTTGTACGGACCGAGCTGCCGTCCGGGCCGCGCTCTTCGGTGAACGTCTCATTGCGCTCGTACCCGCCGGGCAGCGGCACGGTACGCGACCGGCTCGAAGACCAACCGCCGTCGGCCCGCGCATACGTCTCGTTCCGTGCAGTCCCAGGACGCCTCAGCGTGGCCGCGCCTTCCGGACCCGCCACAAACACACGGGAGCCCGTGCCGGACGACTCAGAACGGTACGCAGCCGCACCGGCACTGCGATAGGTGGAATAGCCTGTGGCCGCATTGATGGTGTTACCCGAGTTGATCCACCGAGTGCGCCGGGGAGACGAGCGGTGCAGGTCGTTTAGGCCCGCAGCCTGAGGTTCCTCGTCGTCTCCGGCAGCGATACCGGCAGCCCCCATCGGATCAACCGACGTGGTCCTACTCCGGCTGCTGCCACCGTTCCGGCGACGCCCCCCGCGTCCGCTACCGGAGGCCTTCTCCTCGCGCTCCTTGCGGAGCTCTGCGATGAGCTGCTCCTGTGCACGCGTGTTGGCATCGATGGAACGCTGGAGGCTGTTACTGCCCGCCCCCAGGATCCGACCGGCGCTGGGATCGAGGAGGGGTTCCCCCGAATTGCCAGTAGCCCGGCGGCCTTCGCTGTTCTCTTCCTCAGGCATTCAGGGTCGCCCTCCTCTCCAGTTCCCACAGGGCGAATTTCGCCCAATACCGCCTCTGGCGGATGGACATCGTTCTCATATCCCTGTACGTCCACCCGGACTTCACACGGGATATGGTGTCGATCTCGTCGTATACCGCTTCCAGGTCACTCTCCGCGAAACAGCTCCGGCATCGTCAGACTCAGCCGGACCTCCTTGCCACACGCCTCGTGATCGAAGCGAATGTCATCCAAAAGCGGTCCCGGCTGCGTGTCCGAGATGAACCGGATCAGCGTCTGCCGGTCAGCCACTGACAGCGCCTTTGCGAGCTCCGCTCCCGTGCGGCTGTCCTGGTTCTCGCCGGACTGCACACGCACCAGGCAGTTGCCGAGAAGAGCCGTGTTCCGCTCGGGAAGTGTGGCGTCTTCCTTGTCGAAGATCGCTTCCTGAGCAGCGCCGTCCGGCAGCCGAATGGTGGCCTTCCTGCCGTCGCGCAGCTCGACGTCGTACTCGTGACGCGGCTTCGGTTCCGTGATGCTGATTCGTTCGATCTTCGTCAGATCGACCCGGGCATCGAAGAACTCCTCGCAGTGGGGGCACTGCACGTTCTGCGCGGTGATGAACTTGCCGAACGTGGCGATGCGTACGCCGATCACGAGCTCGTCCCGGTCACCGATCAACAGCCGTCGCACCATCTTCGCTGTCGCCGGTTCGGCCCCGATTTGAACAACGGTCCGCTCCAGCAGGACTGTCAGCCAGCGTGCGAGCGAGCCCTTGACGCGGGCCAGCGCTTCCTCGTCCTCACCGGTCATCTCCCGGACCTGTGCGTGCGTGAGCAGCTCGCCGTCCCAGTACAGGCCGCCGCTGAGCTTTACTCGGTCGTCCTCAGGAGCGGGAATGACGGGGGCCTGCCCGACCGACTCTGCCAGCACCTGTGCGACCTGAGCATTCACTGCCTCAGGACTCGCAAGCGCGCCTTCTACCGAAATTGCCGAACCGCCAATGGAATCGAAATCCCACTGAGTATCCATGTTTTACTCCGTAATGAGTCGATCGGGATGCGGCCCGATGTCAGAAAGAGACCACCGAAGACGGCCCTGCGTTCTTGTTGGCCAGCTTGAATTCCCAGCCTTCGTGGGCAAGGCTAATCTGGTTCATGAGAACTCCGTTAGCTCCCGCGTCTAGCGACCCAAAGGCACAGCTGGTGGGCCAAGCACGGTAGATCCTCCACGCCGCCTTGACGGCCGCCTTCGACGTTGTCACCGGGTGGTCGATCAGGTAAATCGTGACCGTGGACCGGAAGTTCTTCGATCCGTCGTTGGAGCCGGTTCCCTGGACGGCCACAAAGATGTCATTTAGCCACTTCACCATGCCCTGATCGTTCTTCGAAGCAACGACTCCCTTACTCAGGGTAATAGGGGCGAAGTCACTCTGGCCAGGAAGCTTTTGCGTAGTAGTATTGTGCCCGCCTTGACGGTATGAAATGACGTCAGTGGTGACCGAAAGTCCGTCCACCGACATGAACCCGAACTGCGGGCTCAGGTCACTCAGATGCGGGTTATCGAAGAACACCCGAAACTTGAAATTCCGGAGGGGATCCGATTCCAATGTCGATCGGGAGTCGGACTGCGTAACCATTCCAGTTGCCATGTGCGTAGCTCCTTTAGCTCGTCAGGCTGTCGCCAGAAGTGGCACCAGAGGCGATCTGGCCGATCTTGATGACAATGAATTCGGCAGGCGTGTTGAGCGCCACCCCTACCTCAATGTTGACGATGCCGTTTGCCACGCTGTTTTCGGTGTTGTTCGTGGCGTCGCACAGAACGTAAAACGCCTCCCCCGCCGTTGCTCCCCGAAGAACCCTCGCCTGCTGAAGCGCCGCCAGCTGGTCAGTGAGAAGGCTCGTCAACTGGCTCCACAGATCCTCGGAGTTCGGCCGGAACACGGCGAAGTTCGTCGTCTCGATGCACAGCCGCGTTACATACATCAGCGTGCGTCGAATGGCGACGTACCGGTCCGGCATGCCGCCCTTGAGCGTGCGAGACCCCATCGGCACGAGACCCGAAGCGCCGGGAACCGCCCGGATCACGTTGATCCCGACCTCGTTCAGCGTGTCCAGGTCAGCATTCTGGAATCGGACCTCAGGGGCCACCGCGCCCTGAATCGGGTACGAGACGCCAGCTGCCGACTGCTGGGTACCGGCGTCCGCATCGGCCTGGCTGAACAGCCCCAGTATGGCGCCGCCAGGAGGCAGCAGCCTCGTCGCCCCTACCGCCTGCGCACTCGGATCCCGGAAATGGAGCCAGGGGCCGTAGACTGCTGCGTAGCTCGACGAGGTGTAGGGCGTGCCGGTGCTCGTGCCCAACGGGGAGACATTCTTGAAGTTTGTGACTGTGTCCGCATAGGTGACTGCGGCCTGCGGGCTGTCGACCACGACGAACCGCGACCCCGAGCTCTGCGCCCACGAGATCACGGGGTTGATGATCAGCGGGTCAGTGACCCCCGGAAGGTTGACATTCAGCAGCGGCTCTACTGCGTCCAGGAGCTGTGTGGCCGCAAGCAGGTCCGGCGTGGCCGTGCCGTCCAGCCCTCCGGCCAGCGGGGTCGCCACCTGGTCACCAGGGGTCTGCTTGCTCGTCCACGCCGCAGGCCCCGTGTACTTGGCGGCTATGTAGCGGCTGCCCTGCTCTGCTGTAGCCCCCACCATCGCTACCAGGTTGCGGGGGTCCGCCGGATTCAGCGACACGTCTACGTAGCTCTCGACAGGAGCGGACGTCGCCGACCCCTCACGGACGTAGAGGTTGAACCGACCCGCAGTAACGTCGCTCACGGTCACACTGATCAGCAGCTGGTTGCCCGACGCACCAGGTGCCAGAGCACTCAGCGTCAGCACGTTGGCCGGAGTGGCCTGCACGTCCTTCAGCGAGACGGAGGCTACGACCGCGTCGGCCGCCACCGCCCGAACCACATAGGCCTGCCCACCGCCGTTCGACAGGTACGAGAACACCGCGTAGGGAAGCAGGTCGGCGCCGCTGCCGAAGCCACCGAAGCGTGCCTTCCAGTCCGCCCAGGACGTAATCAGCGTCGGTCCCACCGGACCAGCCGAGAACTCGCCGACGAAAGCGGCTACTGCCTGTCCCGGCACGTTCGGTGTATTCACGAGCGGGGAAAGCGTTTCGGAGACGAAGACGCCCGGACGCCCGGTAGTAAGTACAGCCATTTGAACTCCTCAATCAGCCCGGCTGACCGGGTACGTAGGGATCTACTTCCAGGTCGACCTTCTCCACGGTCGGCAGGATCTCCGGGTCGCCCAGAAGGAACAGCTCGGTCGATACCCGAATACGGTACGTGGCGGTAAAGAGACGCTTCCCGTCCGAATCTCGCCCCGCCCCCATTTCCGGTCCACCCATGAGATCGAGCCTGCGTACCGTGTTGTCCTGCGGGACAGCCAGAAATCCGAAACGTTCTGGCAGGTACTCAAACCGGGCCAGTCGCGAAACCAATTCGGTGCGATGCTGCAAGGACCGGCAGTACAGCTGCACCTGATAGTCAATGTCGTGCGGGACGGGAAACTCGGCGAAATAAGGACCTACTGAAGGGTCAAATCCCTCCGGCAATGTGCCGACTTCAACGTACCCTCGATGCTCTCGTTCCTGAGCGCGCTCCACTGCAATCTGCGTTAGCAGAATCAGCGGGTACGTCACGTCCTCGAACTCGTCCTCAGGAACCGTGAATCGCACGTCAACAAGAATCGGTCTGGTTACGGTAGAGACATCCACCTTCAGCCCGGACAGCTTCGACTTCAGTGCGCCATCCTCATTCAGCAACCAGGGCATTAGAGATCTCCCTCTGACCACAAGAGAACTCGCACACCTGCTGCTGCTGCTGACCCCGGCATTATCCCTCTCAAGGCACCAGAAACGATTGTCACCCCAAGAATGACACGAACCAGGTGAACACTTATAAGGACAACCAGCCAGCAGACCCCTGCTCAACATTTCGAGAGAACCTACGCGGAACCACCCGTCCCTTACCGCCGAAAACGAGCGATGGCCTGCGGGTCAACTGCGTATTGAGCAAAGAGAGGATCGTTTGCGACCTCGTCCGACTTCAGCTGTGCGGCATTGATTTCAACGACGACGTCAGAACGCTGGATTTGCCCCTGAATTTTCATGGACAGGACACGGAACAGCTTTCCGTCATAAGCAACTCGATCCCGCAGATAGGCCGCCGTTCTCAGGTCAGCATGTGTGAGTCCGACGCGGGAGATCTGACGGAATCCACACGTGACGCGCAAGGAGTCGTTGGTGTAGAACCCACCCTCGTGCAGCTCGTCCCCTCCGTACCCGTGGATGACATCCAACACCGGGATTTCATGCGGCCCAATGAACTGCCTTCCCACCTCCGACGCCTCGTCATAGACAGGGTGCCGCTGGGACTTCTTGTAGTCGAAGCGCCAGTAGGTCACCTGGTCGCCATACGCGGGCTGATAGCCTCTCAGACCGTCACCGATCTGCTGCGTCTCGACTTCCGCCGACCAGCGTCCCCTCTTCCAGTCGAGGCGTGACATTTCACCACCACCCCCAGTAGGCAATCGACGGAATCCCGGACGCGTCCTCGTCCTGGGAATCCACTGATGGCACCTTGCGCGTCGGAAGTGAGTGGTCGTCGTACTCCTTGGCCTTGAAGAGAGGCACCAGGCGCCCTGTCGTCCGCGATACACGCCGGAGATCGAACATTTCGATCCGCCCCAAGCCGACATTCAGCTGGGCACAGAGATCCCGATAGCGCTCCTCCACCAGCGAAATCTGGCTGATGATCTGTTCGTACCGCTGGCGCCGCGAAATCTGGGTGCCGTCAGGGGTCGACACGTCCACATCGCCCGCCGCGTCCGTCGCCAGGACCCACAGAGCGTTGAGCGTCACAAGCAGGGCGACCGGCAACTCTTCGACAGGAGGCAGCGTCTCCAATGTCACGGCCTCGTCGCGGTACCGGATGAACCCGTGCTCGTCTCGGTACCGCGACCGGATGGTGCGACCCTTCGTGTGCTGAAGCAGGGCTTCAGTGAGCAGCTGCTCCAAGTCCTCGTCCGAGAACATGCCGCCGCCGGATCCCGTGATCGTCAGTGTCATCCCGTCGGGAAGCGGAGCGTAGGAGGTACCGAGGAGGATTCGACCGATGCGGGCGTCCAGTGTGTAGTCCCCGGGCGCGGTGAGCTCCGTCGTTCCGCTGGCATCCGTGATCGAGACCAGGAGGTCGCTGACGTTGATTGCAGACAGGTCGTACTGGTCCAGCTCCCCAGTTCCGATGAACACGTCCCGAAACTTGGACCCGAAATCGCCCAGCTCGGTGCGAGTCCGCCGCAGAATGCTGGCCCGGTCAGCCACCCAAACCACTCCTTACGCATTGGCTGAGAATGAGTAAGGAGTGCGAGGGGCCGTTGTAGAGGGATTACCCCAGAGACATAGAAAGGGCGCCAGCAGGGATCTGGAGCGACTCGTTCTGCGCTGCCTGCCCAGCGACGTCGAACTGCCACGTCATCAGGATCTCGTCGCTCTTCTGATCAAGCAGCGACATTTCATCGCAGTAGACAGTCTGGGCTGCCGCGCTCGCCGTTATGCGGTAGGCGACCTTCGCCTTCGTGGCATTGACTCGGCGCAGCGTGGCATTTCGCGTCACTTCGACCCAGGTGTTGGCTGCCACGGATGTGGGTGCCCCTGTGGTCGTTGTAATAAGAGCACCCGCTGCGTCGTACCACTCGATCTCGACAAGAACCGGAGTGCTGGCGACTGACGTGTAGACCCAGATTCCGGCTTTGTAGAGATGATCTACCTGCACCGGGAAGAATTCCGTCGAGCGAATCCGAATGTCGCCCGACGCGGTGGACTGGACGGCCATGGATGCAGCACCAGCCTTGGCCTGTGTAGTCGACCTGGACTGGGTGCCGTTCGAAGTGAGTACTTCCCAGCCAGAGGTACTCGTCTCACTTCCCGCCGTATTAACGGGCATGATATTGGCAGTAGTGACGGGAGCTCCGGTGCCGATCAGGGCGCAGTGTGTCACCGGAAAGCCCAGGCCGCCGCTGGCCGTGAAGGGGCCAAACAGAACGTTTCCCGAGTTCTCGATCCGCGCTGGCTGACCGGCGACGGGGGCTGTTGCAGCCGAGAATGCCACCGACTGCCGGAAGTAGCCTGCGGCAGCTGCCTCCTCGGTGAGGTCAGTGGCGTGGGATCCCGCAGTTGGCGCCGTGGTCAGCAGGGCCAACGACACCGTCTGCGGCACCGGGCTCAGGTCCAATGAGCGTCCGGTCATGTAGTTCAATGCAGCCTTGGCAGCCTTGGATGAAATTCCGCCCGCCACTATTCAGCGCCCCCGGCAAAAACGAACATGAGCCGAAAGTCGGGCTCCGGATAGGCGAGCAGGCGATTCTGCTCGATCTGGGCCCAGTTGCCGGTCTCATCGTAGCCCCAGTCCGTGTACGTATACCGGGAGACGACCGTGTAATCGTCGGTCGGAGAGTAGTAATCGTCTGGAGACAGGTAGAGATAGATCTTGACCTGGGAACCCGCAGGAATAGCGCCGAGACCGACGCCGAGATCGCTGATCAGTTCCCAGGTATCCCCGACGACAATTTCCGAGGGCGGCGGAGTAGACATTAGGCCCAGACCAGACCCTTCTCCAGGAGGTGCTCAGCCACGTGCGTCGGCAGGTCGTACGTGCGGCCCTCCTCAAGGTTGTAGTAGTTACCTACGCCGATCGTGGCCTCAACGTCTGCCGTTGCCTTCACGCGCATCTTGGAGCGCTTGACCTCGACGGTGACCCCGTCCTTCTCGACGGTCTCCTTTTCCGGTCCCGAAAGGTCGATCGGCTGAAGCTTGTCGGCATCACTGGACGCCTGAAGCATGGTGAGCTGCCGCGACTTCTCGGCAAGCTCGTCGGCATGCTTCGCCTGAAGCTCGGCGGACTTGTTTCCGGTCAGATCACCAGCGCGCTTACGAGGAGGCATGAGGTACTCCGGTTCTTTGCATGAAGGGGTATTCCAGGTCAAGCCTGGCAGGAGCTGGGGAAACAGTGGTAACCAGCGCTGGGCCTCACAGTCGTGCCCCTGCAAGGCCCCTACAACTGGGTTAATTCGTCTCCGAGATAACCACCGCCTGGTCGGTGATCAAGCCGAGGCCCCAGATGGAATACCAAGCCAAGGCGTGCTCGCGGCCGAAATCGAGAACTCCGCCGTCTCGCAATTCCACCGGAAGGGAGATCGCGTGGCCGAACGCATTGTCGCCCACGGTAATGGCCTGATAAACCGGCGCCGGAGTCGTCGAGTTACCGTTGGCGACCTGCGTCACCTGGGTAGTTTCAATGAACACGTTGTCATTGATCCGGCCGATCTCGCCGAGCATGAAATTCCCCGGCTGAGCATACTTTGTGACCTCAATCCATTCGGGATCATCACGCAGGCGCCGCGACTGATGCGGGTGCACGAACGTCACGTAGCTGTCCCCTAGCCTCGGGACATTTTTGGTTGCGAGAGTTTCGGTAACGTCCTTGGTCAGGGCGGCAGTGAAGTCATGCGTGCCGGTCAGGCCAGCCCGGTTCGGAGCCGCAGTACCTCGGTCATACGGCGAGAGCGGGGACCGCTGCGCCTCGGTGAGGGCGAACTTGTCGTAGCCGTACAGGACGCTGGAGGCCTGGAGCAGGGTGTCCCGGGCCTGAGCGTCGAGGTACATTGCCATGTTGCGTCCGAGAAGGCGTGAAGCCGTCGCCATCACGTCGTCAAACGACGAGTTGAGCAGGAGCTCAGACACGGCGATTGCCATGCCATGCTCCGCGACAGTAACGGAGAACATGGACGCTGCCAGCGCGTTTGTCTCCATCCGCACACCTTCAACGAGCTGTCGTGCAGCCGGGAGGTTGTTGTACCGAGCGAAGTTGACCGTCAGGCCGGGCTGGACGCCGAGCTCCGTCTTCTTAATTGCAAACTGTTCGAAGCGAAGGATCGGCATCGACTGAAAGAGGATCTCCTTGCTCCACACGGTCTGGATGACCGGGCTGAGCTGGGAGTTGGCGCCGGAGTAGTTGGTGGGGTTCGCCGAGAGGAACGGCGTACCGGTGATGGCGTTTGCCATTTCAGGTCCTTAGGGGTTCGTGACGATTAGCCGTACAGGCCTCGGTTGCGTGCGTCACCCTGTCCCATGAACTGGCCCCGGATCTTCTCCGCGTATTCCTTCATCGACATATTGGCGATGTCCTGCGCGGAGTAGTTCTGCGTGTTCGGGAGCATGTCCATGGGTCCGGCCGTGTTGAAGCCGGACGGGGAGACACCCTGCTGCTGTGCGCCGAGCTGCTGCTGTGTGCCACGAACCTTTTCTGCGATTGCTGCGCTCTTCGCCTTGAGACGCTCAATGGAGGCATCGACCTCCTCAGCGGTATTTCCGTCCACCAGGTCCAGGAGCTCAGGAGCGATGTTGCTGCTCTCTTCCTGGATTCGCCGCTGGGTGTAGTCACGGAGCTGCGCGAACTCCTTCTCCTTCGCGAGGAGCTGACGGTCGGTCTCGCGCTCCTTGACCAAGTCGGCAAGCTTGGCTTCCCATTCCGCGTTCCTCTTGTCGAGGAGCTCCTTGGCGGAGAGCTCCGCCTCGGCCTTGGCGCGGGCTTCTTCCTCCGCCTTGGTCTGTGCGGCCAGAGTGGCGGCCTCTCGGTCCTCACGCTCCTTGCGCAGGGCTTCCAGCTCGGATGCCATGGTCGGGAGAGTGCTGGTCTGCTCGCGCAGGCGCTCCAGCTCCGCGTAGAGCTTGTCCTTCTCCTGCTGGCGCACCCGGGCGAGGTCTGCCTCGGTATAGGTCGCTGCGGTCGAAGGAGCGGTCTGGGGGGCGGTGGAAGTGTTCTCAGCCGGAGGGGTGGGAACGGTCATTATCTCGACTCCTGTGCCGGGTTATTCTCCGAATTTCGGCGCGGCAGGGTTCGAGTCCCGTGGGCCTGTGTCACGAGTTCTGTAAGGACTTTGTGTGCGTCATTCTGTGGCGCGAGCCCCAAGTTCATGGGGCTGGTTGCCGGTTGCCCTTCACTCGCGGGAGTGGCAGGCGGTGGCGGGGTTACGCCTTCCGGCGGAATTCCCGTCTCCTGGAGAATAACAGAGTTGATCTGTGCCCTTAGCATATCGAGGGCGCCCTGCTCCTCGACGTCCTGGACCAGCTCCTGGTAGATCTCCTGCATCTTCTCGTCGGGGAATTCCTCACCGAGTGCCTTGAGAGCGCCCCGCTTGGATTCCAGGCCGAGTTCCATCATGATCTGGATTTCGTTGAGTTTGACGAGTACGTCGACCGGGAGCGGCTCAGGCCATTCGCAGGTGGTCAGGTAGACTTCGAAATCTGCGGGATCTATCTCCGCGTCCTGATCGGTGTGGCGGATCCCTTCGGTGTCTGGGTCGTACCGGAGCATCTCGGGCTCGAAGAGGAATAGAGTACGCAGGGCGATTTCATTGATCCGCTTCAAACCGGTCTCGTAGACCATCTTCTTGATGTTGTACCGGTGCATCATCGGCTGGTACTGAATGGCCAAGGCCACCCCGGCCGTATTCGACACAGCTTGAACCTGTCCGAGTGCCGTTTCCGGAACACCAGTCATCTCGTGCATCATGCGCTTTAGCTGGTCGAGCAGGGCAATGGGGCCATCGAGGTCTACAAGGCCGTCCAGATTACTGATGGACGCATCCTTGTTGGGTATGGACCAAACTTTCTTGGCTCCACGCTCCAGGTTGCTTGCTTTCGCGCCCAGCACGACAGTTACGGGCTCTGCGTGATACGCCACGATCTCCGAGATCTGCGTCGCGGTTTCGTTGTACTGCCGGTTCAGTGCAAGAATGTCCTGCATGTCGGACAGGCCCCACGGCGATCCGGGTACCGGCATATTCGGGATATGCACAATAGGGATCTGGCCGAGTGGGTTGGGCCGGGGATTCTGGATTCCCTCGCCTTCGATCAGCTGGTCGTTTATGAACTCGCTGATCGTGTCGTCTGTGATCACTTCCGTGTAGGTGAACGCCTGCCGCGTCCCATCGCTCCCGATTCCCCAGAAGCGGTACTTCAGCTTGAACCTGATCAGCCGCTCACGGTCGTGTGGGTGCCATTCGGGAAAGCAGTGTGCCGAGTTCAGAGGGAGAATTCGAACGCGAGCCGGGTGGTCATTTCCAGCCGGATCCTTGTACCCCGGGTCATAGGCCACCTTGATGAAGGCGTCCCCGGAAACGGAGCCTTGAAGCCCCATTTCCCAGATCAGCGCCTTCTTGTTGTTGTCGATCTCCCAAATACGCTTCAGCAGGGCAGGGATGACGTGCTCATGCTTCTTGGATTCGGCACCGAAGTGGACGCCGCGACCGAAGGAGAAGTTGACGGCGTATTCGGTAAGGGCTCGCGCGTAGTTCGCGGTGACCTGAGTTTCGCCGGGTGCGGCGCGATACGCCCACATGTAGCCGAGGTAGGCGGCCCAGTAGGAGGCGTAGCGGGACATGCGCTGTCCGTGGACTTCAAATTCTTCATCCGAGAGCTCGATTAGGCCCAGGGGGCTTACTGATACTGCGAGGTCGCTCGCTGCTGCACGCATGGCGGGCGGCGCAAAGGAGATCGACATTATGCCCCTCGATTCAGCCCCGGCGGGGGTTCGCTACGTGGGCGCTGAATACAAGGGGTGTTCACGAATGCGCTATCGCCAATCCTCGCATAGGTGCTGATGGCGCTGGTAAGGGCCGGACATGCCAATGGGCCCCGCAAGATTGGGGGCCCATTGCTCCGTCAGTTTCCTTACTGCGCCGGGGTCGAGTGCTTTTCCGGCTCGTTGCGCTTCTGGGACGTCCAGGCACCGTAGTACTGCGGCGGCTCCTGGGTGGTGTCGGCGCCGTCGGCCGCGTACTGGGCCCTCACGTCGGCTTCGAGGTTGGTGTAGCTGCTCAGGGGGTGCGTGCCGCTGTTCTTGCTCGATCCGGTTGCGGGCGGGGTGTAGCCGGGCCACTCAGTCATCGTTACCTCATCACATTGGCCTACGCGTAGTAATGCCAGAATAGGGAGTACCTATGAAATTGGGGTAATTAGGGCTGAATGCCAACCTTCAGCTGTGCAAGAAGGTTGTTGAGGCTGGTACGCAGGTTATTCACGTCGGTCAGCAGTGCGTTGTACTGCGCGTCGGTGATGGTGCCGCTGCCCGCTGTTCCACCAGTGGCATTGGTTGCGGTCGCCGCCGTGGTGGTGACGGCGGTCCCCTTGGGCAGCTGAGCAGCCGTGGCTGTCCCTGTGATGGCGCTGAAGGCGTGGGCGTGGTTGCCAGCCGCTGCGGTCGTCGCGGTGGCTCCTAGGGCCAGGCTGGAGGTTCCAGCGCCGAGCACGGTTCGGGCAGCCGCTGCGTCGGCGGCCTGAAGAACACTTCGCCCGGTAGCCGAAGCATCGGAGATCGCGGCAGCAGTGTGGGTGTGGTCGCCCGCTGCGGCGGTGGACGAGGTAGCGCCGAGGGCAAGGCTGGAAGTCCCCGCCCCGATAGCAGTTCGGGCAGCGGCCTGAGTGGCAGCGGTCAGGAGCGTTCGTCCCGTGGCCGTGGCATCGGCGATCTGGTCCGAGGTGATCGGTCCGCCGCCGGAGGAGCCGTAGCTGTGCTTCTCCTCCTCGTTGCGCCTCTGCGCGGTCCAGCCGCCCTCGTAGTACTGCGGAGGCATCTGGGAGACGTCCGCGCCGTCCGTGGCGTACTGCTCCTGGATGGCAGCTTCCAGGTCTACGTAGGAACTGAGCGGGTGAGTACCGGAGTTGGTACTGGATCCCTCTTCCGGGGGCGTGTACCCCGGCCATTCGATCGGAGTCGACATTAGCCCCTCGTTTCAGAAAGTCACACTCTCTCCAGAATAACGGCAATATGTGCGTGAGGCATATGGAAGCCCCCAGGGTTCGGGTTGAACATCACCGAACGCCTGGGGGCGGTCTTTGTCAGCGCAGGTTCATTCGCTGAGCGGTAGCCCGGACGCACACGCCCTCGTGGTTTGAGAGGTACTCAAAGTGTTTCCCTCCTGCTATTTCTGCACGAGCACTGAGGGTGCGGGCCCCATCATCGAGCCAGTTCTGGAGTTCCTCCCGATCACTTTCCTCCAGGAAGGGGAGCGAGCTGCGGAGCCGTTTTCGGATCCACCGAATGGCGACTCCGTGGTGCGGAAGTTGGGCACTCGACTCGACAGCCTCCGCCCCGCCAGTCCCGTTCAGGTAGCAGGTGAACGTCACTCGGATCGGCGGGGTCAGCAGCTGAAACTGATCAGTGATCACGGACATCCTCTCCAGCATCAGGGGAGCTCCGATACCGGGGACGTATCCGGAGTTGATAGTCGACCCCAGGCGACGGGAAACGCAGGAAGAGCAGCTCCCCCGCCGCCAGCCGGTGTGCGGCGTGCTCCTGGGCGTCCGGGTTGTTCAGCCACCAGGATGCGACGGACGCCGCTTCGATCTCCGCATTGAGCTCGTGCATCTCGATGTGGTCAAGCAGCCAGCGGACGGCGTCGTGCGAGGTCGGCGCCTGGTACCGCCCAAGACACCATGTACTGACCCTCCGCCTCGACGGCGTCCCCATCCGGATGACCGCCACCGAAGTGCAGGCGTAGGTAAGGAACTTGGGCACTTCGGCGTCCACCCACCAGCGCAGGCGCGTAGACGTGATCACCGCAGGCTCGGCGGCGCACCCGGCACGCGGACGGTGCAGCTGATCTTCTTGCCGGTGCCGGTGATGGTGGTCTGCCAGTCGGGGTCGATCTGCGAGATGAGAAACATGCCCCGGCCGTCGGTGCTGTCCCAGTCGGGTTCCCGGACAGAGGGGAGGTCCCAGGACTGATCGCTGACGCAGACGTGGAAGGCGGCGTCTTGGGGAACGAGCCGGATCTCAGCTTCGTGACACGCGACGTGCTTGTACACGTTGCTCAGCAGTTCCTGAACGACCAGCAGAACGTCGCCCGTTACGGAGACCAGGGCCGCTCCGGCGAGGTGTCCGGCGAGGTACTTGGCGACGTTTCTACGCACCCCCTGTAAGGCATCAGGGGTTGCTGTGACCATCTCGACGTACTGGTGCTGCGCCATGGGGGTCATGGCTCCTCCAGACAGTGGGGGTCGATGAAGCGGCCCGCAACGTCTGCTGGGGGCGCCTGCGTTGATGTAGTGTCATGTTGCTCGCTAGAAACGTTTCGCGCAAGCGATGTGGCCCCAAAGGGGGTATCGCTGAAGAGAGTTGGCATATGACAAGCCTGGTGGAACCTGTCGCCGTGTACCCTGCCGCGAAGGGAGGTAGATCGATGACTGACGCCCAGCCCAACCTGCACAGACGCAGGCTCGGCGCGGCTCTTCGAGGCCTACGGGAGGCCAAGAGTCTGAGCCTGACCGAAGCCGCTGAAATGCTCGGGATCAACAAGAGCGCGCTCAGCAAGATCGAAAACGGTAAGCAGAGAGTTCCGCCGATCTCGCTTGCTGGATACTTTGAGGCTTACGAGTGCACCGGGTCACCACGCGCCAACCAGATCCGACAGCTGGCCACCATGGCGTCGAGCGGCAAACGGTCGAACCTTCTCGACCAGTACGGCAACGTGGTCCCCGGCCCCTTTGCCCAGTACCTGAACATGGAAGAGCTGGCTTCCAAGAACGACACGTACAGCCTGGTTGTCCCCGGACTGTTGCAGACCGAGGACTACGCCCGCGCTCTGGTCGGCCGAAGCCACAGGTGGCGGACGAAGAAGGAGGTGAGTGACCTGGTAGAGCTGCGGATGGCTCGTCAGGACGCGCTCCGGCGCGACGCTCCCCTTCAAGTCTGGTGCGTTCTCGACGAGGCTGCCCTTCGCAGGCAAGTCGGCGGATCTGGTGTAATGCGCGCACAGTTGGAGAAACTGGCCAGCGTGACGGAAGACGCGCCGAACGTGGCAATACAGGTGCTACCGTTCAGCGTCGGGCCAAATGCCGGAATCGACGGACCGTTCCATGTCCTTTACTTCCCGGCGGGACCGCCACTTGTCGTTGTAGAGCCGATGACTTCTTCTCTGTACCTTGAAGAGGAGAAGGACGTGGAACTCTATGAGACTGCGTTCAACCACCTCCGCGCCGAGGCTCTCGACGTGGACAAGTCCCGACTGTTCATCCGCGAGATAATCAAGGACCAATCATGACCCACGCCCTCAGTGACGCCAACTGGCACAAGAGCAGCTACAGCAACGGCTCCGGGGACAACTGCGTCGAGCACGCGCAGCTTTCGACCGGCGCGCACGCGGTGCGCGACACCAAGGACCGCGAGCTGGGTGCCTTCATTGTCGGGCCCACGGCCTGGCAGGCGTTTGTCGACAACGCAAAGCTGGCGCCTGCTGTCTGATCTAAGCAACGAGGCCCCCTACCCAAGCTTGGGTAGGGGGCCTCGTGCTGTCAGCGTCAGTCGCGAATGACGGTCGGCGCAATGCGCTCGTAGTGCCCGCCGTCGCGCTGAACGGTCTCGTACCTGACCTCAGCCGCCGGGGAGACTCCGTGACCGAACTCCCCGAGGAACGTGGGGCTTTCGGTCCATGCGGCGGAGCCCGGGTGGGATCGCTCGCTCATGGTCTCGGCAGCCGTCTTGATGTAGACGGACCGGTTGGTGTCGTGCGGGCCGGTCTCGTATCCCTGCATCGCGCCGGTCATGAAGCCGGAGGGGACGTTCGGGTCGGTGACGAGGCCCTCCTGGAAGCGCAGCGGTCCGCGCCGTCCTGGAGTGGGGGTGGCGTGCTCGCTCTCGTAGTGGACGCCCGCCTGCTCCGGGAAACCCGGAGAGGGGGCCAGATTTCCAGCCATGGGGTAGCTCCTTCGATGACGTCGTCTCTATCAGGGTAGAGACGCGGCTTATATGGCTGTTAGTAGGCAGTCGGGGTTTGCCAGCCGTACGTGGGCGGCATGGAGTCGATCGGGATGATGTTCGCGTCGTCGACTTTGAGCGTATGCAGGGGTACCGGGCCGGTATCAGCCTTGGCCGAAGGGACGTTGATGGCGAATTGCCGCCCGCCGGGAAATGCCTCTCGGACCGTGTATGTGAAGGGCTTCTCAATAGCGGCGGAGTCGGACGACGGCAGGTTGATATCGAGCCTTCCGTGTTTGATGTTGTAGGCGCGTACGCGAGGCATGATGGTGGTTCCCGTAGCGTCATCGCGGTAGGTCGCGTTAGGCCGGATCAGGAGGCGAGAGCTGAGAGGCGCGCCCTCGTCGTCGAGATAGGTGGCAACAACGTTCACCACAGGGATGGTTGCCGGGTACGGCGGGTCCGGCTCCTCTCCCTCCGGCGGGATGAAGGTGTGGTTCTGGACTGTCCAACCGGGGCGCCACCAGGCGTCGTTGGGGTTGTAGCCTTCCATGATCGCTCCTAAGCGGCGTAGAACACGTTCTCAGAGGATTCGACCTCGGCAACGGCGAATTGCTCCGAGATGCTGGTGCAGATCGCGAGGCTGTCCACGAAGTCGTCATGCGCGCCGGTCTCGTCCGGGGCTTCCACAATTACATTGGGACCTTCGTATCGGATCTCTGCGTCTTCCATCTGCTGCCGGAATTTGCGCCATACCCGCAGAGCCCGGGTTTTCGCGTGTGCGGGCCAGCCGATCTTTCCGTCGCGCATGAGGTCCATCAGATAGCGCCAGCGCTTCGACTGGGCGCCTCGGTCCGCTGGAACGGCAACGATTTCAACGCCCGGCATGAGAACGCGGAGGCGGGATATGACGGTGTCGCCGACACCGCCCTGGTCGACTCCGATAGCGAAGACATGGAAGTTGGAGAGGTACTCCACGATACGGAAGTACTGCTCCTCCCATTCGACGCCGGTAAGGTCCAGCCAGCTGAGCACGCGATGCTCGAAGCGGCCGAACTGATCTGGGTAATCCCATCCGACCCAGCAGACCGTGACGATGGTGGAGTCAATCTTCCGGGCCGGGTCGATACCTACGATGACGGGTGACTTCATCCATGCGTGCTGTATCTGCATGCTCTTGTCGCCGAGGGTGTCGAGCTTTTCGGCGGTCGTGAACATGCCTCGGTCCAGCAGCCATATCAGCCTGTAGCTCAGTTTGAATTCGTCGGACTCCTGGCCAATGCGGAGGATTTCCTTGGAGACGAATTTCTTGTAGTTTACGTTGTATTTGGCGACCGTCTTCCAGTCGGCCTCGTAGTGGTCCTGCCGTGCTCCGCGTTTCGTTCCCGCGCGCTTGTTGATCTGAATGGTCTTGTAAAAGACGCCCTTGGTGTACGTCGGGGTTCCCGTGAACACCATTGTGGCGTTGGTCGAGGCTCCCATCGGGGCCACGGACTTGTTGATGACTTTTTCGTCAGCGCCCTGGCATTCGTCGACCAGGATCAGGTGATAGGTGCGGCCTTCGATCTTGGCCCGGGGATGGCAGGTGGTCTTACGGACGAGGCTTCCACAGTTCTTCAGCTTGAGTTCTTTTCCCCGTCCGATGACTTCTTCGCCGATTTCAGGGTCGGACATGAATTCTAGTGCCGCGTCCGACGTCAGCCGGGACACTATGCGCCCATAAAGATTGTCCGCCTGTTCGTCAACCGGCGCGAAGGCTCCTACCCACACTCCCTCGGCGAATTTACCGAGCAGGTCCGGGAACATCACGGCAAGGCGGGGCAGCAGAATCATGCAGGCGGCGGTGACGTTGGCGACGAGTTCGGATTTTCCGGCCTGGCGGCTGATGAGCGCGGTGATGGTGGCGCCGTCGCCGATGATGAGTGACTCGATAATGCGACGGGCGATAGGCGTCTGGTAGGGCCGAAGCGGGTGGCCAGAGATCTCATCGACAAGGATCAGGATCTTCTCCGTGATGTCATCCACGAACTCCCGGGAGAGCTCGTCCAGGACAACTTCGGTATCGATCCTCGCCTGACGTTCCGCTTCAGTCTCGTCCGACGCGACGGCGTCCACGAGAATCTTGTCGTCGACTATCTCCTGCATATTGCCCCAATCGATGCATTCCGCATCCTTGAGGCTAAAAAGAAAAGCCCCCGGAGTGTTAGTCCGGAGGCGCGGCGGGAGGCGTCAGGCCGTCTTCTTCCATCGCTCATTCTGGGTGGACACCAGGTAGGCCCCGTATCCCGCGCTTCTTCCGATTGCCCGTCCGACGGCGGTTGCGCTGACGCCGCAGCCCTCATGCAGGGCGACCGCCCAGGGCCCCAGGGAAGCGTCCTTGGCCGTCTGGGGCGGATAAAGACGGCAGGGACGGTCCGGGCAGTACACGGTGCCTACGCGGCGATTGTGGGGGGTGAGGAAGAGGAGCGTGCCGCAGACGGCGCAGCAGTGCTCATACATCGGCATTGCCGTCTTCTCCGTGCTCCTGCTCCAGATAGCGGCTCAGGCCCCGGATGAGGCTGCGTACGAGCCTGGGGTCATCGGGGAAGAAGCAGGCCATGCGGTAGGCTCCTTCCCGGGTGTTGTACCCGCTGAGGTCCAGGGTCCGAGGGAGATCGTCGGCCTCCCTGACCCGCAGGTGAAGTTCCAGCTCGTCAGACACCTTGTATCGACCGAACACGCGGTCACGGACTTCCGTCGGCACTTGTTCCATGCCTTCAGTGTCTGTGCACACCAGCTGAAGTGTCAAACGTTCCTGCGGCGGTGGAGCTCGTCGCTCATGGCCACCAGCGTGGCTACACCCCGGTCGAACTCGGCAAGCGCGCTGGCCTCGCGGGTTCGTAGATAGTCGGTGAAGGCGCGGCTCATCTCCGATCCGGCGACGTCGAGCCACACTCCCATCTGCTCGGCAGGCATACTGCGTACTCGACGGCGCAGCGGGGAGACGAGGCCAGTCAGGCGCTGGGCGAGTTTCACGAGTCCAATCCCATCATGCGCAGAATTTCCCATTCCTCATCGGGATCCTGCGCATTTTCGGCGATCCTTTCACGCGCAGCCCTTACGTACCGAGGATCAAGTTCTCCGTCCTCGTCATGGATGGCAACTTCCCGGGATGTAAAGACATGAGCGAACATTTCGCCTGGCGTCATTCCAGTGGCCTGCCACCGGCCGAACAGCAAAGCTACACGGAGGGGCCATATACGCACGAATGTGGCCTGCGATGTCCGGCACTCCCCGTCGATCTCATTGAGCTCGAAGCGGTGGAATAGCGGGGTACGCGGCTTGACCCAGGTGCATCCGATGTAGCTGCCGAAGATGTCCATTGTCCTCATATTCCGAATCCTAAGAGGGGTCGGGAGAACGGTTGTAGTCAGCGGATTCGGGCGTATCGGTACGAGTTGAGCGTCCGGTTGATGGTCCGGCCGGTGGAGACGTTTCGTTTTACCATGCGCCAGATTCGGTACGGAACGTCGTAGTACTCGTATATGGGGCCGTTCAGAGAGGTGGCGCTCTCCCCTTCAGAGAAGAGGATCCTCACCGTCTTGGACTTTCCGTCGTATCCGGCTGCCTGGGTTCGACGCCGCCTTCCGATCTCCGGTCCGATGGTGTTGGTGGGCCGGAAAGGCATCAGCTTCGAGGTATCGGCGCCGCCGGAGGCAAGGAACTCGTCCATGGCTCGCTGGGTACGCGGCCACGAGTTCTTCTTCGCGTCGGCGATGGCCTTGGCCTGCGCCTGGCCGTGGAGGCGGTTGGGGCCATAGGCGCCCTTGCCGTTGCCCGACCCGGCGTCGCGGGGCCCAGAAGGCGTCTGGAGGGTCGTCTGACGCATTACGTAGACGTCCCGGGCGGAGCCTGCCGACCTGACGGTCTTCACCTTCGGAATCGGCTTGACCTCGGCCATGCGTGAGGCCAACGTGGGGCGCTTTCGCCGCCGGGGATTGGCCATGCTCTACCTTCCCTGCACAGTCCAGCCGGGCTCGTCCTCGGGAGCGTCAGTCGGGCTCGTGCGGAGAGCTGCCTGGACGAGAACACCGTCCTTGTAGTAGTCGCCGTCCACGTGCATAGGGACGATGCCGGAGTACGTGTCGGCGCGGGGGCGGAATTCCTCGGGCATCGGAACGTCGGCCGTCATCGGTGCCTCAGGTGTTCGACCCGGCTCAGGCAGGGAGCGCAGAGTGAAATGGGCTGGTGCAGCTGGCTGCCTGTCGTGTGGACCGCCGCAACGTCAGGGTGGTTGTCGCACATGATCGGGTCCTTCTCTTCAGTCGATTCCCTGCGCGGAACCGGCTTCTTGACTGTGGACATGCACCCTCCAGAAAGCAGAAATACGCCCAACCGTGGCGATCGTAATCAATCCTACGGTTGGGCGTATTTCTGGAGTTAGCTCATGCTGCCTGGCGCAGTACCTGATGCACGTCCGGCTCGAAATACCCGGCGCCCTTGAGCACTTTTCCGTCCTCGCGCAGCACGGGCTTCTTCGTCACGGGATCAAGCTTGGACATGTTGCTGGCATGAACGGCGTCGAACACTTCTCTCAGCGGAATTCCCCGCGATACGCAGAAGGCATCGAGAGCCCGTGCCAGTGACTGAAGTGTGGGAGCCAGCTCTCCCCGAGCGAGGGTGAGGTGTTCCTGCGAGTACCCGTGATCCATGGCTCGGAAGAGCCAGTCGAGTTCGCTCTGCGCGTCCCGGCTGAACTGCCCGATCACCAGGTCGTGCACGAATGCGCCACTGCTGGCGAAAAAAGGGTCGGGGGCGGGGTCGACAAAGGGAAGCCCGAGAAGATGCGCCGTTCCCGCAGTGACATAAAGCAGGTCGGCTGCCTCTTTGGCGAGATGCGCCCGGTTCTGCTCTGTCGGATCCTGCTGCGTATCGCTGATTGCTTCGAAGAGCTCGCGCGTTTCCTCGGCGATAAGGGTGGCGCGCAGGGGGATCAGAGCGAGCTGCTCGACGGGGGTCAGTCGAGCGAAGGGTTCCACCCCGAAGGCCCGGTGAAACTGCGCAAGGGTGGCACGGTAGTGCTGGCGTTGCATGGGGCTCCTCAGGGAAGGCACTGGGTGCGCGCCAACCCTACGAGGGCGACCACTTAGATGTCAACTAAGTGGTCACCCTCCGTTCTCGACCCACTCCCGCGCCTCGCGGCCGTCACGCAGCTCAACCGCGCGCAACTGCTGCTCCGTGGTCATCGGGCCGGGCTTCATCACAGCCCCATCCTGCTCGATCAGCACCTTCCGCAGATCGGTGTGCGACACGAGCTCCTTATTCGGGAGCTCCAGCAGGTCGGACAGCAGGCGGCCGACTCCCACCCGAGCGGCAAGCCAGGGAAGCAGTTCCTCCTCCAGGTCGGTCCGGCAGTCCGCGCAGAGCGCCAGATACGAACCACTCCTGGAATTCAGGGCGAGGTGGGAAAGTTCCCCCTCAGGCACCAGCCTACCGCACACGGTAATATCTTCCGTGTCGGGGTCCTGCCAATTCCGTTTACAGGTAAACTGCCCGGCAAGTGCATAGCCAGGCCGCTCTTTGGGTCTTCCGAATCTTCGCACAACAGTCCTCCTTGGGGCGGGTGCCACCAAGATAACGACTGACCACATAGTTGGCAACTATGTGGTCAGTGACTGTACGTCAGAAGACGGGCACCAGGGGGGGCACCCGCACACCTACCTGCTCCCACTCCCCCTCGGAGCGCCGGTCCCCCTCTCGCCCGGGACGCCGCACCTTCACCTTGCGATGACGCCCCCGCTTCCCCTTCGCCTCCTTCTCCGGTGCGCGCCGACTCGCTTGCTCAGGAGCAACGTTGGCTCGTGAGGATGCGCTGGGACGCGCCGACGGCTTGGCCACGCCTCCCGGCGCCGAGGTGGGGCCCGGTCTCGCCACCGGTACAGAAGTGGGAGCCATGAGGGGGAAGTACTCAGAGGACGGGCTCTCCGGGTGTTCGTCGGCGGCATCCCCCTCCGGGAGGAACGGCTCCGTGACAGATGCGGCCGGGCGGACTCCGCCCTCGACGCTTATACCGAGCGCCAGGGTGACGACCCCGACAACGCTTGCTGCAAGGGTGCCCCCAGGAAGCCGGGTGGGCGCCTTCCGGGCGGCGTGCCTGCGAACTGGCGGCTTCTCCCGACTAGGCGGCTCTGCCGCCACTGTCTTAGTTTCGTCCGCCGCAGATGCGACTAGAACAGTGGGATACCGGTCGACAGGGGCGTAGTAGGACTCCCCCGTATGAGGGTCAACAACTTCGACAAGTTCACCTGCTGCCTTCGAGACCGCGATGACTCGATCCGCCAGCCGCTGGTCCCAACTTGAACCCATGAACGCCCCCTTGGCGCAGGCGTCGACCCACGCACTCGAACACTTGTTCCCTTGATTGTGTGATCAACCTACTACAGCCAGCCACGGCCGACTAGCTCTACGAGCCGACGTCTATCCCGAGGTCAGGGCAAGAACGAGGCAGAACCTTCACGAGTTCCCCGCAAGGCCTCACGCAACGTCTGCATATTCCGGTCGCCCATTCGAAACTGTCAAGGTGGCGAACAACCGCAAACGGACGTAGAGGTTCCTTTAGTTGCCGGAGCAGACCAGGTCATGCGCATCACACAAAACGGTTGCACTCAAGCGGTGTGACCAACGTCACATTGCCATATGACGCACCGTAATGATCCGGCCATGACTTGCCCTGAGTCCCGTCCACCACTCGATACCCAGAAGACAGCCCGCGTCACCCACTCCACATGGGTTCCGCCATGAACTACCCACGCCGCATCGAAATCTGACGCATCCTCAGTGCCTGTCTCGGCTACTCAGGGAAGAAGCCACCCGGCGCCAGCACACGGTCGCTCATGCCGCCTCCCCCGGCTGCTCCGGCCAGACCTGTGACATCAGCTCCACGAACTCGGGGTCTTCAGGCGCACCAACAAGCTGCCCCTCCCCGTCATCCACCGCCTCGTCAACGAGGTAGGTCGTCACCGCGTCGCCCTCGGTCAACTCGCCCCAGCAGAACAATTCCTGACGAAGCGCCACGACCACGTAGGCAGCGCCCCCGAGCACGAGAATCTCCCCGCGAGGCAGGACCGGCGCCGACGTTCGAATCCCCTCGGCCGGAGTGATCTCCAGCGTTCGACCGGCGGTCTGAAGCAGCTCGACTTTCACAACATGCCCCATCACGCAGCCCCGATCCGGCGGGCAAGGTCTCCGGGGGTGACGTCACCGGGTATCCGGCCGTCGGTGAACAGGTGCACTCCGGCATCCTGGTAGCACTGGTCGACGTACTGCGAGCAGATCATCGCACCCGTGTCCGAGACCAGCCTCTTCAGCCAGCGTGGGCGAATTCCCAGTCGCGCGGTTGCGAGGGAGAAATAGGTCGCGGCCGAGTACGGAGTACCCAGATAGTGGATCGCCGCGAAGACAATGCTCTGACGCTGTTCGTCAGTCAGGCTGAGAGCGTCAGACGACCAGGCGAGAGTGTCCTCGGTCATGTACCGAGAGAGCGGAGCAACACGAGCTCCGCCAGGCGCCGCCTCGATCAGGCGATCGTCACCGATATAGACGAAGACATGCTGCCACTCATGAAAGCCGTCACCATTCAGCCACTGCCCGATCTTCACCAGTCGCCCGACAGTGCCGTCAATCTGCGTGAGCCCAAAATCCCCGGGCCGAGGATTGAAAGTAGTCATGCTCCAAGCCAATAAGACTTACAGCATTGAGTGTTAGTTTTCGTGATCACGAAAAGCCCCGCCCGCCTGCCGCGTACCAACAGGCGAACGGGGCCCCCTTGCAAGAGGGGGGAACGGTCCCTCACAAGGAGTGCATCGCAGCCCCGGCGGTGGCAACAGCACAGTCGGCCTTTGCCACGCCCTGGCCATGGCCAAATCGCCAGGAAGGTTCACCCGAACCGGGGCTGACTCCCGCTCGCGGAGAAGGCGCAGAATGTCTCCGCGAGCGGGTTCACACATGACATCAGGCAACACACCCAGCCCGCAACGTTTCCCCAGAGAAACTCCACCTTCGAGGAGAAATGGACTATGCCAGGCGCATACTCCTTCGCTGCACAGGAGGTGGCACGGAAGAACCCCGCCCATATGCCTCGGGGGAGACACGTGGGCGGGGTCTTTCGCGTCGGCTACACGCGGCAGGCGCGATCCTCACACGGGAACACCTGCCGGGAGACGTACTGGCCGGAGACGGACCAGTAGCCGTAGATCACCTCGCGGGCTGCCGTCTGCTGCAACTGGGCCCTGGAGTACTCCAACCGGGTAGCCACCGGAAAGGATGCCGCGTCGACCGGCACGTGCCCGGTCAACTCCTTGTCCAGCCACGCCATGGACTCATCGAGACTCTCCAGTCGGGCCACCGGCTTCGCCCGGTCACGGATTTCGATCGGCGGATAGTTTCCAGGCGCCTGCCCTCTACGGATCTGAGTATCGGAGAACCCCCTACCGGTGTACGCGTAGGCATGGAAGTGCGTGGCAGAAATGGTGGCCTCCGGCTGGCAGATCGGAAGAAGACGAAGGTAGCGCAGTTGCGGGGTGGTGCAGTGGGTTACGTGGTGCGTGCCTTGTGGCGCGCCGAGTTGATGGCTGCCTCGCCGTCGACTGCCGCCAGGGCCCCGATTGCGACCTTGCGGGCCCACTCCAGCGCGTCAGTGCCGTCAAAAAGATCAGCTGGGGTGATTACCTCGCGTGCGTCGAAGTCGGCGCGCACGTGACGTATGAGGATCTCGACGAGGTGCTCGACAAGCCAGGCGTGGGTACGCTCCTTGAGCGCGAACGTCAGATGCAGCGAGGGGACCGCGCCCTTCGTCTCCGGAGAGTGAACCCAGCCGCGAGGCAGCCAGAAAACATCGCCGGGCTCCAGGACGACATCGCGGGGCGAGGTGGTGCTGAGGTAGCGGTATTCCTCGTCCGTCCAGCCACGCAGGCGGAAGTTGTCGTGCTCCTCAGTGGGGCGCTCGACGATCGGCGGGTGCAGGTGCCAGACCTTGCGGCCGTGCAGTTGCACGATGAGGGTCACATACGGGTCGTAGTGGTAGCGCAGGCCCTGTCGGTCGCCCGGCGTGAGGTAGGCGTTGACGTGCGCCCGGCAGCCGGTCTCGTTCTGGATGTCATCCTTGAGATGGGCGAGATTGGGGTAGAGCGTGTGCAGCAGACGCAGGGAAATCGAGCCTCCCTCGTCAAGGTGCGCACGGACAGCCCCTGGATTGGGCATGTCGCCGTCCGTGTACTCGTAGGGCTCGACCACGGCGCCGTCGCGGAGAAGGACAATGTTGCGGGCGGCGATGCAGCCGGTATCGATGAGCTCGTCGACCTCCTTCATTGTGAGAAGGTCCCGGAAGGCGACGGGGTCGTGCGGGAAAACCTGTGGCTGGTCGGGCCAGCTCGTCCGGATACTGTCGAGGGAACCGACCAGGTCATGCAACTGCATGGGGCACTCCTGCTGTTGAGATGACGGAGCGGGTGCCCCAAGACTGAGATTCAGCCCTGGGACACCCGCGTTCAGCGAAGTGGTGTCACGCGTTGGTCGGCGGCGTGACGGTGTCGAGGATGTGCTGCGCGAAGTTCAGCAGCTCGGTGCTGGTGCCCCGCAGCTCGCGTCCGGCGCCCTCCGCCTTGGTGTCACGGATGGCGTAGCCGCCACCGTTCAGCTGAGCGAGGGAGAGGCAGGACTCCATGTTCTCCTCGGTGCCGTTGCCGTTGCAGAGGTAGGAGAACTCCCCCTCGACAGGGCGGCTGTAGAGGCTACTGTTGGGCGTGGTTGCCGTCATGGCATCTCCTCGGGTACTTCGGCGTGAGGCCTTCCCTCACACCGTTGTGCACGTGCCGGGCCATTGGCCCGGACTCGCCCCGGTTGGGTTCCCTGCATGGTTCCCGGCCGGGGCACTCACATGACAGCAGCCTCCACCCCCCGCCCGCAACGTTTCTCCCGAGAAACCTACGCCGCCGGAGAAAGTGGACTATGCCGGATGTATAACCTCAACATTTGTACCCAGGTCAGGACATGAGTGGCCGTCACAGGACTGACAGTGGTGCTTCTGCTCGACCATCTGAACGATCGCCGCCGCCTGCTCGGCCTGACTGCCCCCGCCCCGAAGGACAGCCAGCACCTGAGCCGACAGCACCTGCTCCTCCGGCATCCGCTCCGGCGCCGCGCAGTGGCCACTGAGACACGTCGGCCCACTGTGCACATGAGCCCCCTTTGCCACCGCCGTCGCCAGCAGGGTCTCGACCATCGCCGTGACCTCCTCCAAACTACGCTCACTGGCCACCAGCTGCTCCTCTCAGATCGGTTCGCAACAGTTCTGCATGGATGTTCCCAAGTGACGCCTGGCCCGTCACCGGATCCGGGAAAACGCCATTGACCGGCCCGTTGTACCAACCGCCGATCGCACCTGTCGCCTCGTCATGAAGCGTCTCCGTCAGCACCGCCGGATGCCGGAATGGGATCTCCCACCGGGCCCATACCGAACCGCCGCCCACGCTGCTGTTGGCTTCGTCCTTGATCCACCCGTGGTCCTCGGGGATGAACCCTTCCGGCCATCGCACAAAGAATGTCATCTCACCGACCTCGCTTTTTCGCGAAGTGTGCGGCCATATCCGCCATCCCTTCCAGATACCCGACGAACTTGACGTCCACCAGATCTCGCACAGTTCCAGTCGCGGTCGTGAACCGCACCCAGAATTCCTCTTCCTGCGCCTCCCACCGGATATCCCACCCCGGCTGGACAACGCCCATCGCCACAGCGTCCTTCAGCCAAGCTTCAAACCTCTGGCGCGTTTCCAGGGCATCGTCCGGGATCTGTTCCACAAATTCCCTCACGTTTCTTCCGCCGGAATCTCGCGCACCATCTTGGGACCATTCCCGAGCTCGACCATGCACTGCCCCACGCGGGCGTTGTGGCCCTCGACTGCCTCATCCCAGGTGTGGTACTTCGTCACCTCGGAGTCGTTCTCGCCGTTCTTGGCCACGAGGGTCTCGAAGACCTCCCGGCCTCCCGTGTCTGCACCCGTCCACACCGTCGAAACCACAAAGTGCTTCTCCGGCGGACCCGCGCTCTTCAGCTCGGTGGCCCCGACACGCACATACACGCGGTCGTCCGACAGCCGCTCGAACTCGCCCCTGTCGATGGGGCTGCCGTTCTTGTCGTAGTAGCTCATGCGTAGTCCCTCGGAATTGCACGCAGGTCGTGATCGTCCCAGCTCAGACGGTCATCCGGATTGAAGGCATAGTGCTTCTTCACCTCTTCGTGGCCCGGCTCCTCTCCACACCACTTCCACTCCCCCTGTGACGTGAAGTAACGAGCCAAACAGAAATCATCCTCGCTCTTCTCGTCGTCCCGGTCTTCCCATAGCCACTGCGGCACTTCATCCGGCGGAGGCACAAGACGCAGCGGCCCAAGAACCGCATCCGCCATAATCTCCGCGTCGTTCGCCGAGGCTCCCGCTGCGGTAATGCTGGCTACGATCTCCCCGTACAACGCAGGTGACACCGCCCTCAGCCCACCTGCGACGTACTGCTCAATTCGCTCCATCAGATCCCCTCCCCTTCTCCCCTGACACGTGCCGCTCCATAACTGCAAGCCCCTGGGCCAACGCCCGGAACTCCTCCGCACTGAAGTACAGGTGGAGCCCCAGCCTCGTCGTCGTCAGCTGGACAGAGTACGAGCCTTCCTAGGCATCCCACTCGACCCTGCCGTCCTTGATCACTTCGGACTGCTGGATAAGTGCCAGCAGTTCGGTGAGCTCAATACCCTCCTCTTCGGCCGCCTTGCCATGTAAACCGCTTATGCCCCAGCTCATTTGCCCTCCCCTTTCTCGATTACCTTCATTTCATCCCACCCAGCGGCCGTCAGCCGGTAAAGGTGGGCGCCGAACTTGATCTCCGTGCCCATGAGCATCAAGGGAGACCTCACCTCGTCATCCACCCACCGTCGGGAGACAAGTCCGCGTCGCAGGAGCTCATCCTCGCCCGCCATCACTCCGACAATGTTCTCCCTCCCCAACAGCTTCGTCATGTCGAGAGTCCCAAGCTCCTCAGTGGCCTCGGATAACAACTTCAGGACCACGACTGCCTCCGCCGCAGCATCTGGCGGATCTTTCCTCCGGCTCATGCTTTCCCCCTGCTCTGCCGCATCGCCTCATGTCCCTGCGCCCTGGCCAGTGCGGACCGGATCAACTTGAGCCTGCCGACGCCAAGCCCCCGGATTTCACAGAGCTCCTCATCGGACATACTGGCCAGCTCAGCAACGGTCCAGATGTCCGTGCGCACGAGGGGATAGGCAGTACGGTGCCCCTCAGCATCATGTCCCAGGAGGTCGAAGATTTCTCCGCCTCGGCAGAGTTCGCACGCGACTTGTTCATTCGTCATGACACCCGCCACCCTCCGCATGTCGGGCACCAGACCCATGCCCTAACGTGCTGATCGGCCACCCAGAAGACGGATTGATTCACCTGGTCCCGTGGGATCTTCTCAACGGTCCAGTTCGAGCTGTCCCGCAGCACATGACCGTCCTCCGGCGCCCGCTTACAGCCATCGCGATGGATGCTCGCAGCCACCAGCCGCTCCCCGCGCCAGCGCCGCGCGAAGAGGAACTTCTGCTCCGGGCCCGTGACTCCTGCACTGACCGCAACGCCCTTGAGCGGCTCGGGATTTACCTCCACACGCTTCGCCTCGTTCGCGGCGACTTTCTGGCCGAGCCGCATGAGCTGAAGCCTGGCCAACTCTCCCATGTTTTCTGGTGGGTTGCTCGGGGCCGCAGCCCGAGACCAGTCAGAGTCCCACTCGTGAACCATCTGCATGAGCTCTGTGTAGAGGCGGCCCCGAAGCTCGGTAGAGAGCCCGTACTCATCGAGCTTCACGTTCAGACGACTGCCTAACTCGGCCAGCTCCGGGTCGCATCGGTGACACCACCCGTGCTCGACGCAGTGCCGGTTACTCCCGCACGACGCATTCATTTCGTCTCTCCTCTCACCGTGCAAAGCGGCCAGCCGCTCCCTGATCAGCCTGATCCCGCCCGCTCCCAGCCCCCGGATATTGGAAAGCTCTTCTTCGGAGGTACTGGCCAGCGCATCAATGGTCCAGATGTTTGCGCGCACGAGAGGGTAGGAGGCTCGGTGTCCCGAACCGTCGTGTCCCAGGAGGTCGAAGATCTCTCCGCCGCGACAGACGCCGCATTCGGCTTCTTCAGCTGGCGCCGGTCCACGTCCTTGCGAAGTCATACTCACCACCCCTGAATCGTCCCGGGAACCTTCGCTCCATGGTCTCGACGATGTACTGGTTCTCCTTGTACGCCAGCTTCTCCGCGATCTTGAGCGCTTCATCGAGGGGCCAGTGGAAGGCCTCCGGCTTCGGGCCCAGTTCCTCCCACCGCTCCCCTGTCCACGTAAGCCACTCCCCCTCGAAGATCCCCCACTTACTGCTCCTGTGGTCCAAGTCCCGCTTCACCGTGTACCGCTGCGCCTTGCCGTCGCCTGCCCAGTACACGAAGCGGAACTCAGAGGCCCGGTCCAGTGTTGCGATGGCGGCTGCCCGCTCTTCCGGCGTCACACGTCCCGCCTCTCCCCTAATCTCGATTTTCGTCATTGAGGGTCATTGTGTTTGCCTCAGTCACGTCACCCGCCAGCCGAACAGTGCGAACGACGGACCGGTACACGTCGGTGGAGCGGGTGTCTACGTAGTCTCTTTGAAGGTGCCTCAGAACGACTTTGGGGAGTCCTCCCGCCGCACCAATGCTTCCTAGGGCCAGGTGCGGCGGGAGGACTCCCCGGGGGTCGTGGTGGGTCTCATGCCCGGTAAGACACGCCGCTCACGTGAAGGTGAGAAAAGGCCACACCGACCAAGCACCACGCTACCAGCCAGCGTCGGCTGCGACGGCGCAAAGCTTCGCAAGGATGGTCTCGCTCCCCGGGTTCATGTCGAACTGGAGGAACGCCGACTCCAGTACACCCCCGAAGCCGTCGCTGGTGCTCAGCCGCTGCCATAGCGCATGCAGATGTGCGTACTCAGGTCTGTGAACTTGAAGCTCGTCGGGACCACCAGTTCGAATTCCCAGATGGTACGGGTCACGCCGTCTGCGTTCATGGTGATCAGCTCAGCGGTGTCAGGCCCAAGCTGCTGGAACTCGAAGTTGCTCACACGTCCCGCCTCTCCCCGAGGTACCGGCCGGTGTCCTCCATGGCCTGACGCTTGTGCGGATCGGTCGCCTGCTTCGGACCGTAGTCCCACCAGTCCGGCCTGTCCGGCACAGTGACGATCTTGATGCTCGATCGAGCCGTCTTCTTCCTGTCTGCCATCCCCTATTTCCCCTTACTCTCGTGCCCACAGCCCGTGCAGCGCAGATAGGGCCAGGCCTGTCCCGACGCCTTCACCTGCATGCCCGCCAGCGCCCCCGGTACCGCGACGAGCTTCACCACGAAGACCAACTGGGTGCTCTGGCAGTACTTGCAGAAGTTGTTGATCACCGGGTAGTCGACACCGACCTCCAACTCCTGCCAGCGTGCTACCAGTTCCTTGAGCTCGTGGCCCGACACTGTGCTGTCACTCGTGGCCCGCGCCATCCCCCTCTGCCCCCTTCAACATCTCCTCTACCTGGCGAATGTCTTCGAGCACCGTGCGGTGCAGGTCTGCGGCCCTTTGGTACTCGCGCTCAGCCTCGGCCCGCTGCTCGTCAGACATCGGCGGCACGGTGTCCTGTCCCATCGCCGCGCGCAGCCGGTCCGCATGGGCCGCCACCGTGGATGCTTCCCTCCGGGACGAACGGAGCAATTCTTCGAACTTTGCACGCTGCTCCGGGGACATGTTCTTCCTGTCATCTGTCATGCGCAGAGTATGCCGGTCTGACCACTCGCAGTCACCTTCGACCAACTGATTAAGTCCCCCTGCGTTACTGTCCCGGTATGCCCGATATGTAGCTACGTGGGACATCAGGGCGGATTAATTACAAAAAACTTTTTAAGGGTGGGGGGCGCTTCTTTGTCAAGTAAATTTGCAGATTATTTCGTGTGCCTTACACCACGGACACACCGGACATGCCGGGCAGAGGGTGAACCATAACACTCGTTATGGTGCCGAGGACCCTTAAATACCATGGCCAACCAAGCTAGCTGCCAACGATCACACGGACATGAGTAAAGTCAAGCAAACTGACGCATCAAAACCCAACACCCGCGTTACATGATCACTTGCCCACACGTAAATGCACTCGCGCCACCCGGAAAACACCACATAGTTAGCGAGACTTAGCAACTAATTACAGCGCCTAATTGAATATTTAGACGTGGTAATAAATCACGCCGACCGGAGGGCCGACCGCTCGCCCGGCGAGCACGGGCCACGCAGCACCGGCAGACAGCACCAGGCACCAGTAGCCAGCACCCTGGACAGCACCGAGGACGACACCCTTACCCCTCCCCCTCTCTCTAGGGGAGTGATGGCACCGCTCACCCTTCCCCCGAAAAATGGGCCCCGTGGCCCTGTGGGCCGCTTTCAGCCCCCGATTGGCACTAGGTACCGGGGCAGAGGATTAGGCGTCTCAGAACGGCGCGCAGCCGCTCGCATGCACATAACGGACACCATGGCGGCGATCTTGAGTTGCCCGCCACGGGGTGAGCGCACCAACCATGCAAACGCTGGACTTCAGGCGTACTTACCTTCACATCCATGCCCCAACACCATAACTGACCATGGATTCAAAGAACGGACATAAAGCCCAGACCACCCCTATAGCGGGACACGATAGGACTTGCCCCGGTGACCTAGGCGTTTGTCCTTATTTTCCAGGGCGAAACGGACACTAATGAGCAGTAACTTGACGTGTCGTCAGAAAGAATTTCAAGATCTTTTGAGAGCTACATAACCGCAGGTCAGAGGGCTTGATCACTTACGAACTTCATGATCATTCTTCAGGGGTTGTTGCACCTACGCGGGGGGCGTGACACAAAGGGACACGCAACACCGAACGACAGCACGACAGCACGAACCACCCGCCCAAACACGGGGTCTCGGGACAGCGGCGAAAGCCGGTACCGGGTGGAGATCGACTAGGGACTATCGCCCCTCCCGCTTTCACAGGGGGGAACAAGGGGAGTCGCTTTCAAAGGGCAAGGGATAGCCACGGGTTAGCGATCAATGGCGCAGACTGCCCGCACCGCGCGCAAGCGTGGATAAGCCGTGCATAGCCATTGGTCACCCCGTTGGGGCGCTTATGCAGGCGCCGTACTCAAGTCGGTCACACGTAGGGACGCTAAGACCTAGTCCGCCCCATAGGCATATGGGTGTAAGTGGCTAGCAGCGTTCGCTATGCATCCCCCGATTTTCGGGGGGTGTCCCCAATCCCCTAACCCCCCGCGTGGTCAAACGCGCGGGGGGTACTGGACAGAGTGAAGGGAAACGATCGTGACTAACGTCATTGGTCAAGCGGGCAAGGCGCCTAAGGGTGTGTCTACGGACCGCCACGGAGAGCAGGCAAAGGACATTGCCCCTGCCGCTCGTAAGCGTGGCAAGGGAACGGCTGATCTTGGCGAAAAGCGAGAAATCGTGATCATGATCGGCCACAAGGTCCCGTATCCGCTCATGGGTGACAGGCGCGCGCTCATTGCCCCCGGTTTCAAGGGGGGCACTAAGGGTGTGCGTAACCCGCGTATGTCCCGCGCTTTCGGCATCGTCGAATTCGCCGGACGTAAGTGCGTTCGTGTGCACGGTGGAACGGATGACTACGCGCAAGCGCAAGCCATTGCTGCCGCCGCCGCCCGTAAGGTTCACGCGTGGCTCAATCGCGAAATTCTGCGGACCGCCGCACGCGGTGGCGCGGTAATCGGTAAGGCTCTTCCCCCGGTCAAGGTCATTGACCGGACGGGCATTTACCCCGGACCCAAGCGTAATCGTGCGCCTAAGCGCGTCGACCTTACGCGCAGTGCTGGCAAGGTTTATTCGCGGGTCATGACGGACGCGGAGCGTGCCCAGCATGATCACGCGCGCTCGATTCAGACGGATGGTCGGTGTCCCGCGTGTGAGGGTACGAAGACAGCGCGCGTCAAGAATGCGCGTTGTGTCGCCGCGCCGGTTAGTGAGGCTGTCAAGGAAATGCGCGCGGAACTGAGCGCAACCGACCGCGCGGAGACTGCTAAGGCGAACGCCGATGCCATGACAGCGGCATTGCAGGAAGCATTCCAGGGCGAGTGAGCTAGGCGCCCAGCCCCGGTAAGGGTCAAGCCTTACCGGGGCACTGGCGTGCCCAATTTCGGGCATGCCTTGAAAGGGGTAAAGATCATGGGCATCAGTGAGTCATTCCAGACCGCTGAAAGAGAAGTGCGCCGGACCATCCGGGAAAGCGTGCGCATCATGCACCGAGAGTGTGTCGGTTCGTGTGCGGGGCGCGAAATTCTCGGCGCAAAGGCGTATGCCGTGGTCCTGTACAGCGGACCCCGTGCAGTTCGCGTGATTGCTGCGTCCAGTGACCTCGTGTACCTCTCCGGTGTGGCCGATGGCATCTACTACACCGGCGACTGCTCACTGATCGGTCTGGAATCCTGCGCAGAGCTTCCGACTCCTTTCGGAGTCCGGACAAGTCGATAGGGCGACTATAAACAGGCACTTAGGCCCTATGCGTTAGGCGCGGATCCGCCATGGGTTCGCGCCTAGGGTGCATGCGTCAATCCGACGCAAGGCATGAAAGGGGATCCGATCACATGACAGCGCAAAACGTGTACGTACACGCAACCGTCAAGGGGTTTCACCCCAACAATCGGTATCGCGTTGTTAATCAGCACACAGTCGCAGAGATTGGCTGGACGTCAGCCGCTGGGCTCTGGGGTCTCTCGGAATCCGAGAGGCAAGTTTGCCCGCTCCCGCTGGATAGTCCGTGCGGCTGTGATGTCGTACAGCGTTGACGGTGTTTGTTAGGTAAGTCCGTGCCCCGAATTCCGGGGAGGGTTCAACATCGGTTCGATTCCGACCACGGATGCGCACTCGCCCAATAATCCGGGGCGAGTGGAAAGGGGAAGCTTCAATGGATGACAAAAAGCGTCTCGACTTCCGCGCACTGTCCGTGAGTCGCGATCTGATGTGGCATGACGTCTCAGAGATCCCTTGGGACCATGTCCCGGTTCAGGGCACGGACGAATATGTCTACTCGGCGCGAGATGTGGCGGGCAAGGTACGGAACTTCACTGAGTTCTACACCCGAGAGCAGCGCACGTACGCCATGAGCCTGGAGAACTGGCTCATCCGGTATTCGCTTGCTCACACTCACCCGAGCTTGCGTAGCTAGTACGCTGAGGCACCCGAAATCCGTCAAGGCGGTACTACTCCGGTCGAGTCCGGAGCGGGTGCACTCACTCCCCCGAAATTCGGGTGGAGTGGAAAGGGGATGAAGAATGGAACCTACGTTCCGAGAGCTCGTCAACAACCGTGGGGAAACCTCATACGTGTACGGCAACGACCGTAAAGCGTATGAGTACATCCCTGCGCGTCCCGCTCCGGCGGGCTTGGATGTTTCCGATGATCCGGCGTGTGTCGTTATTCACTACGCACCCGGTACGCAACCCAATCCGGATGACTCTTACTGGGGTGATCCACGAGAATGCCCCGTGATCGGTGGTCCGTGCGTGAGTGATATCGGCTGGTCCATCGCTGAACACGTGATCCCCGGGCACGTCGAATCATCATTGCAGATGCTTTGGAACGCGTGATGGTGTGTCCGACAGACGGTTTCCATAGACGTACGGCGCAAAGCCACTGTCGGGCACTCACTCCCCCGAAATTCGGGGTGAGTTGGAAAGGGGAATGAAGCGATGGAACACCTTTACACTTCTTGGACTGTGAAGCGTGACGACGTGGCAAACCCCGTCACCTTCCACACCAACTCAAAGGCTGTTTCCTGGTGGGCGGCTGCACCTGGCAATGCGGAGTTGAACGAAAATATCAAGCGCATCGCATGTGGTATGGACACGCGAGGTTTCTGCGGACACTGCACCAACGGCATTCCGCTGGTTCCTCCGCTTCCCGCACGGTTGCCCGCATAGTCCGGCGGTGCACAACGGTTCCCGAAAGGGGGAGGTTCGATTCCTCCGGTGCACGCAACGTTTCCCGAATTACGGGAGACGTGAAAGGGGAGAGAATCATGGGATACATCAACGTCGGTGCGTACATCGATGGCGAGCGGCCGAAGACCAAGAAGGCGCTTACGGACGCTCTGGCGAACAACCCCGGGTCGGTTCGGTTCGATCGTACGTCCCCGCTGGACGGAAGCGACGGCAAGGCGATTGCCGGTGACGCCATCCCGGAGACGGACACGCTCACGGTGACCGGCCCGGACCCGTACACGTCGCGCAAGTGGTACGCCTCGGTGAAGCGGACGCCGACCGGCCCGAAGGTGATTCGGTAGCATCAACGGCCCTGGAGGTTAAGGCCTCCGCCCCGGTTCGAGTCCGGGCAGGGTACTCACTCCCCGAAATTCGGTGTGGAGTGGAAAGGGGAAAGAAATGTGGCTCCGCCCGAGGCGATACGCGTATCTGGCTCGGAAGTATTGGCGGAAAAACAAGTTCAAGCACTGGTGGGTCCTGCACGTCGTCGATGAGATCCGACACGACTGGAACCATCGGCACGGCGCATGCGCCTGGCATAAGGAAACGGGCGAATGTCCGGCATGCCAGGCACGCTAGCCGTCAACCCTGTGTGGAGATAGTGACCGGTTCGAATCCGGCGCAGGGTGCTCGCTCCCCCGATTTCCGGGCGGAGTGGAAAGGGGAATGGATATGGCATTGGGAACGCGCGCTCGGCGTATCAAGCGCATTCGGCGGGAACTGCCCATCCTCGAAGAGCTCGAAGAGTACACGCAGCAGGTTTACGCTGATGATCTCTTCACCTCTCAAGAGGGCTGGGACGCAACTCCGCTCTGGCTGGCTACGCCGTTCTCGCATCACCGGGATTCCGAGTTGCTCGATGAGTGCAACTGGGAGGTACTCAGTGAGAACCTTTCGGTAAAATTCCCCAGCACCGTCAAAGAAATGCGTTTCGGTGACTGGGGGCACGGATGGTACGAGCGGATTTACGTCCGCATCGACGACGCCGTGGCACTCCGGGAGGTTCAGAACTTCATCGGTGCGCTTTCTGACTCTGGCGTGCTTGATGACGAACGGTACTCCGAGGCGGAGACCAAGGAGCTGAAGGAGTACATCAGCAGCCAGCTCGGAGGCTACCCCGGCGACGATGATGACGAGTACTGCGCGCAGGTCAAGCAGTACCTGTTCGAAGCCCACAGCGTGAGCAGGGTCGACGACGTCGATCAGGCAATGATCAAGGAAGCCATCCGAACCGTCCCCCACCCCTACGACAGGTGGGACTATGGCGACGGTGAAGCGTGCTTCTACTGCGACCAGGAGCTGTCGGCTCCGTGCCATCCGCAACATCCCTAGGCCTGGTGGCCTCCGGCCCGGTTCGATTCCGGGCTAGGGCGCTCACTCCCCCGAAATTCGGGGTGGAGTGGAAAGGGGAGATGGAATGGCTAAAAGGGTGATCACGCTCGCGCCTGGCGACACCGTCGAGGTGCAGTACACCGATGCGCACGCGCATCTTCGCGAACGTCTGGATTTCCGCATTGTGCGGGAAGCCGAGTTGCGGGATTCGTGGCAGGCGCGCGGTGAGCGCCAGGGTGTCGCTGTACAGGAGGCAAAGATCCGGGTTCTTGAGGACGTAATCAAGGAGCTGGACCGAATCCAAGGAAGCACGCAGCCCTAGATGGTCCACGGGCCGGTTCGATTCCGGCCTAGGGTACAAACTCCCCCAAATTTCGGGGTGAGTGGAAAGGGGAATGGAAATGAACGATGCAGTCCGACTCACCACCACACCGGGATACATCGCGTGTGCGTGCTGTGGGGTCGACATCATCGGTGTGTCCGGCGACAAGTGCGGCGGGTGCAAGAACGGCGACGGTGAGGGTGCCGGTGAAGGCTGCGACATGACCACCACCTGGCACTGCTTCACCGCTCACTGTGACGGCTCCGGCTGCACATACCCGGGCGAGTGCGAGGAGAACGGCGACACGTTCCGCGACTACTACGCGCTCGATCGCGTCAAGGTCTTCGAAGCCGTCACCGGTAAGGAAGGTAGCGAAGGCACCGTGACGGTTGGCCGAATGGCCGACGGACGTGTCTGCGTCAAGCCCGACGGCTGGGACCACACAGTCAACATCAGCCCGATTTACGTAGCTCCGCTACAGCCCTAGAGACGTTAGATCTCCTTGCCCGGTGCAACTCCGGGCTAGGGCACAAACTCCCCCGAATTTCGGGCGGAGTGGAAAGGGGAAAAGGAATGCCAATGTGTATGCACAGCTCCACTGGTGCAGCGCGACACGACGACATGCGGGATGCCGACTATTCGGTGAACACCGAGGAATCGTCTGTCGCTTCTACGTGGTGCGTGGCGTGCGTGCTCGAATACATCGAGTGCGGCATGGGCGGCTGCTTGCAGTTCGTCACGAAGATCCGCGCCGTGGATGGCCCGGAGCATCAGCGGCTTGTCCGGGAGCTCGAAACTCTCGGTGTCAAGCTCGATCAGTCCTGATCAGTTCGGTGATCTCGCCGGGGTTCGATCCCCCGGCAGGACACAAACTCCCCCGAATTTCGGGTGAGTGGAAAGGGGATAATCACATGCCGTTGCAGCCGGATATGGCTCCGATGGAATGGATCTGCAAGCCGCTCAACCTGATCTTCAAGTGGTCCGGTGGCTCCTGCATTGAAGTCGGTCGTTACGAAGACTTTGCGGAGCGTCGGGTCTGGGATCAGTCGATCGGCGTCTACGACCACGCCTCCGGGAAGATCACGCTGGAGTCCACGTACGAGGCTTTCAAAGCCAAGTGCAAAGAGTGGATCCGCGACAACATCCCGGATATCACGGCTGAGCTCGTCCAAGACCTGGTGAACGGTGGATTCTGGAGCTCGAATATCGTGCTCTACCCCGAGCGTCAGGAATTGTTCATCCGCAGCAAGCTGGATCCGGAAGGGTGTGTCCTCGTAGCGTGCAGCATCGTGGCTGATCTGGTGGACGAGGATGACTACGACGAAGACGGCAATATTACTGAGGCAGACGCTCAGCGAATTGCCGACAAGCTGAATGCAAGCGATGAGACTTTCAGCAGCGTATACGGCTGATCCTCACCCACTCCCTTGCATTTTCGGGCGGGGCACTCGGTTCGAGTCCGAGAGTGGGACCATGCGGATGAACGATCCGCAGTTGGAAAGGGGATATGAGATGGCGAAAGAATTCAGTGCCGAAGAAGTCATCGCCACCCTGCGCGAATGGGGTGGTACGGACGACTCCCCGGAAGCGTTTGCTTGGTTGTGGGAGACCACGAAGAAGATGAACATGTGGCTCCAGCGAGGCGATGGCATCGCGATCTATGAAAATCAGGATCTCTGCCACTCCGAGCTGGGTGACAAGAAGTTCACTTCTTTCGGGTCCACCGACGCTCAGTTGGTGGCCAGCACTCCGCCGGAGATCCTGCCCGATGGAGTCGGCGGCACCATCAACTGGCGGTACACGCTCATCGGCACCTACAAGGGCGATCCGTTGAGTATCTGACGTCCGTCAGCCTGTCTGAGTATGACTCCGCCGGTTCGTGACCGGAGGCAGGCACTCACTCCCCCCGAAATACGGTGTGGAGTGGAAAGGGGATGTCGTGAAGGAGCTTCCTTCCAAAATCAATGGGTACCCGGTTATGGCTGCCGTGCGCACTCCGTCCGGTAAAGGTGAGCACGTCGATCAGGGCGTGGTCATCGTGGTTGATCACGATGGAGAGTTCAACGCCGGGACCAAAAACCAGTTCATCGTCTGGTACATTGCGTCGAATCCAAACGTCGAGTGCGGCGCGTGGCAGGCAATGAACGGACGCTACGGCCTTACGTGGTCCCGCGCTCTGGAAGTATTCGGCGAGCGCATGAAGAGCAACGAGGACGTCCCGTGGGACCGAGTCTTCAGCCCCCATAAGCCCTGATCATTTGGTGATCTTGCCGGGTTCGACTCCCGGCAGGGCGCTCGGTATTTCAGATACCGGAAAGGGGAGAACATGTTCACTGACCTTGCGGTCAAGGTGAGGCTCCTCACCAGGACATGCGGCGTGTGCAACGAAACCGTCGAAATCGTATGGGTGCCCAACGAGATTGCCCGGGTATCCGGCGGTACGACATGGCGCATGGCCGACAAACAGCGAAAGGACTGGTGGGCCGACCACCAGAAGTCATGCCGTGGTGCCTGAACATTCAGCCCTGATCCGACACGGTCGGACAGCCGGAGCGAGACCGGTACAGGGCGCCATGCCCCCGGAAATTCGGGTGCAGTAGGAAAGGGGAGAGTAGTGAGCGAGAACACCGAGGCTCAGGACAAGTCGATCACGTTCGAACTGACCGTGACGCCGTCCGATAAGTGCCTCCAGGACATCTTCCACACCGCTCTGGAGGGCGGCATCGGCTACTGGTCGACGTGCTCCGAGTACAAGCGGGAGGGCCTGGCGCCGTCCGAGGTGTACGCCGTCATCCACGACTCGGAGGACGATGACAAGGAGTACCGGATCACGATCGAGACGATCCGCCAGGGCCTCCGCAAGATCGTCTCCCACGAGGTGAAGTACAACGTGGGCGAGGACGAGGCCGTGCAGAACCTGGCGGTCGGGATCCTCACCGAGGAGGACTACGACTACGACGCGGGCGATGCCGACAACATCGTTCAGGCGGGTCTCTTCGGTGAGCTCGTCTACGGCTGACACACAGCCCTGCTGGGGCCCCGAATCCGGGGCGGTGGGTTCGACTCCCACCCAGGGCGCGAGAGGCTGTCACAGCCTCCCACTAGGCTGCGTGCCTAGGTTTGGAAAGGGGAGAGAGATGCAGGTAGAGCAGGGCGGTATGTACGCCTTCCGCGACCACCACATGGTCTTCCTGCCTCCGGCGCAGGTTCTCAGTACTGATGAGTGGTACTGGTTCCACGACGTCTACAGCAGGCCTCGGGAGCGGTACCCGGTCCGTCTGGGCGGGCTCCCGTACATCAGCAAGGAGCTCGGCTACGTCCGAGGTTCGAAGCCGGTGGCCAGCCAGTACGACAAGCGCGGCGTGCCGGTGGTCCGGCCCAAGCTCACGATGGACCCGCACATCGTCAAGGGTCTGCACGCCGTGCAGCTCTTCGGTGACCTCACGCCGCCGGATCTGTCCGGCGAGGATGCCGTGGAGGCGCTGGTCCTGTTCGAGGCCAGTCTTCCGCCCGAGCTGATCGTGGACGTGATCGCGACCGAGTGGTGTGAGTACACCTGGTCCGACTACGTTCCGCGTGCGCGGGAGCAGTGGCGCCGCAGTCCGAACAGGGAGAACTACGAGAAGTACATGTCTCCCGCAAACCGTGCGCGGTCGGCGAGGTTCTTGGCTGAGGCGTAACAACCCCAGGTCTGGTGACCTTCATCCGGGTTCGATCCCCGGATGGGGTGCGAGGGGGATGGTCCGACCCCCAAATTTCGGGCCGCTGGAAAAGGGGATAGAAATATGACGATCCGGGATGACAAGCTCCACGAGCTGCACACCCTGAACGCCGAATACAAGGCGATCGTCGGCGACGTGGCGTACCTGTACGCCACGTCGCCGGGTGAGGGCGCCGAGTACTTCGTATTCTCGGGTCCGCTGCCGGAGCACGACAAGAAGGTGTCGGGCATCGACAACGCCATCATGCTCATGAGGCAGCGGCTTGCCGAGGCGGAGAAGAACGCGGCGGAGTCCGGGAGCTAACACTCTTCCCAGGGCGCCTGCTACGAACGGAGCTATGGCATACACCCTGGAAGAGAAGCGCAGATACCAACGCGAGTGGTTCGCCCGTAGACGTCGTGAATGGTTCGAAGCCCACGGCCCGTGCATATGGTGCGGGTCCTGGGAAGACCTAGAGCTGGACCATATCGACCCCAGGACTAAGGTGACGGCCAACATATGGAGCTGGTCCGAAGTCCGGCGGGCCGAGGAACTCGCGAAGTGCCAGCCGCTCTGCACGGAGTGTCACAAGGCCAAGAGTGCGGTCGAGCAAGGCACAAAGCTTCGTCGCCGTGTCACTTGCAAGAAGGGACATGACTACAAGGCGACAGGCGCCACATTCGAGAAGAACGGACGTATTCGGTGTATGGAGTGCAGACGGATACGACGCCGTAAGGGGGCTAGGTAGACCGCTCACGCGGTTCCGGGTTCGATTCCCGGACACTCGCCATGCGGAGCCATCCGCAGATGGAAAGGGGAAAGCATGAAAATCGGTATGCCGGACTGGCCGAAGCTGGAAAAGCCCGTTGTCGTCGAGGTCGACGGCTTCTGGGCGACGTGGCACGGCGGCGAGTACATCGATGTTTACCGCAGCGAGACTGGGGCCCAAGCGGACGCCCGGGGCGAAAACCCGCCCGACGGACACAACGCTGTCGCCCCGATCAACACGACGGGCGACGAGTTCGACCCCGAGACCGAGGACCCGGAAGACTACGTGCGCACCGAACTGCGGGGCTGGATTCGCAGTGAGGGTCAGTACTACTGATGCAAGAACCCCGGCCGTAATCAAGCGGCTCCCATGTGCAATGCATGGGCGGGGGCTGGGCTGATCCGATTGCCCCGAAAATCGGATGCTGAAAGGGGATGAGAAGTATGGATCCGGTCCTGTCGGAGATCGACAAGGAGATCGCGGAGCTTCAGGCGAAGCGCGAGCGTCGCGAAGCGGAACTCGAAGACCCGACGCGCATGAAGATTAGCGAGCTCTACACCACCCTCTTTGAGACGCTCAGTGCGCTGGACAACCTGGGTGAGGACCTGACCAACGGCGAAGGGCAAGCCCTGTACATCGAAGGAAAGACGTTCATCGTGAGTTACGACGGCGTCAGGGAAAAGCGGTAGAGAAAGCCCCGCTAGGTGCGGTAGGAGCGTTGCAAATGCGCTCCGGGGCGCTCACTCCCCCGAAATTCGGTGTGGAGTTGAAAGGGGATGGAATGACGTACACGGCTGACCAATGGCGTGAGGCGCTGGAGGAGGCCTCTGGGCACTCCTTCGACGACGTGGACGTTGCTGAGAATGTTGGTCCCATCGGCACTGCATTGGTGCACGCGTGGGACAAGTTCGGCCACGACGAGGAAGCGGTCACGGCGGCCATCGAGGCTGGTTCTAAGGAGCTGGACTCCTGGGACGTCGACTGGTTCACGAAGCTCGTGGAAGGCGGAGTCGTCCGCTACGACGACTTCGATGAGGCGTTCCAGAACTACTTGGACGACCACTACGACGGCATCCAAGTGAGGTGGCTCAACGATGAGGGCCGCAAGGCGTTGGAGGACGGCGTCACACGCGAGTCCGAAATCTGGGTAGAGGAAGACTCCCTCTCTGGCATCTACGTCTTCAACAAACCGCGCTGATGGTCGCAGGGAGGTTCGACTCCTCCCAGCGCACGCGGCCCGATTTCCGGGCCCGAGAAAAGGGGATAAGGAAATGGCGCAGACGATTGATATCACGCCGCACGTCAACCCGGAGTTCCCGCTCCAGCTGATCTCCGCGTCCCTTGGGATGTGGGAGATCACGAAGGAGAACTGGGGCGAGTTCTACGTCCGTGTCAAGATCATGGAGCTCAAATGCGGTGGCGCTTTCTTCAAAGACTCGGAGACCGGCGAGGACGTTCTCGTGACGCCGGAAATGGCCAAGGAGCACATCGGCATGCCGGTCCGAAGCAAGAACGAGGAGCGTAACGAGTGGCTTCTCCGAATCTTCGGCGGCAAGGCGCGGGAGCTGGAGTACAAGGTCGAGCAGTTCGACCCCAGCGTTGAGTTCCCTAGGGACGACGCGGACGACGAGCTGTAGTTTGGCAGCCCCGAGGACTCAACAGGGAGTCTTTCCGGTTCGAATCCGGCTCGGGGTGCTGGTTCGTAAGGACCTGGAAAGGGGAGAAGAAAGTGCAATACACGGTCGCACTGCCTGACGGTTTCGTGAACTGGTTCGCGGGAACGGGACTGGCGCAGGGTACGGATGACAGCGATCCGGAGTGCAAGGAGACGCGGCTCGCCTATAAGGCCGGAGAATCCCAGGAAGTCGATGGTGAGTACTACCTCGCCGTGACGGGCTCTGCCACAGTCATGCGGCTCCTTCGCGAATATGCGAATTACTGCATCATCGCGAACACTGACGATTCCGTCGTAAGTGAAGTCGCAGGCGCCGAAGCGGTTCTCAAGCAGATCGCGGAACTGAACATCTGAACGTCAGCTCCGAGGGCTCAACAGGGAGTCTTTAGCCGGTTCGATTCCGGGTCGGAGTGCCATGCTTTCCGAAATTGGGAGGCAGTTAGAAAGGGGATATGAAATGCAGGGAGCACAGGAATTTCGCATCCGGCTCGTTCTCGATAAGGACGGCCAGATGAAAATCGACAGAGGCAGCTACTCCGACGTCAAGGCCATCTCGGACGAGACCAAGGAGAAGACTCACTCCGGTGAGTGGGAGTGCTACCTGATCTTCGTGGAGCGTGCGGTCGCGGGTGGCTGGGAGAGCGTCGATTCGCTCGGCTCCAGCGTCCATGCCGGTGGCTTCACAGGTACGTACTCGTCTCCGGCGGAGATCGCCAACGAAGGACTCCGGGGCTTCGTCCAGGAGATGTGGGACGCCGCCATCATCGAGCACGCCGAGCAGGTGGTCACCATGCCGCTGGGTCTCGCGGTCGGATTCAGCAAGGCATACAGCGTCACCCTCGGGGTCATCGGTGCGATCGAAAAGTCCAACGCGGGCAACACGGTGCTTCGTGTCGGCAACCACACGTCCGGCGAGAGCGGATGGGTTCAGGCCGCGCACGTCGTACTCACCCCGGCCGAGCGCGAGAAGCTGATCGCCGAGCTGATCGCACAACGCTGAACAACCGCCCACCGCCCGGAAATTGCGGGTAGGTTCGACGCCACGGTGGGCACTGGGCACACTCCGGCCCGTTAATTCGGAGTGTAGAAAAGGGGAAAACATGAGCGATGAACTCGACCGGCTGATGGACAGGTCGAATCTCGGTAGTCCGGAGGTCATGCAGCACTTCCAGGACACGCACATCATCGACGGGCAGACCGGCAGGCAGTTCCTAGAGGATCTGTTCGAGTCTGAGCTGTGCCCCGAGTGTGCCGGTGACGTCGCCGACCACATCGCCGGTCCGGACCAGTTTGGCAAGTGGCATGCCTGGTGCACCTTCATGGCTCCGCGTATGACGCGGTTCACGGTGGTGCCGGACGGTTCGCAAAACGCCAACGAGCCTGTCCGGCTGCGGATCGCCATCGAGTACATCGACTCTGGCAAGACCGTCACGGAGACGGTCGACACCCTTGACCGGTCCGGTGTCCCGCTGCACGTCCAGTACTTCGAGTCCGCCATGGACGCGGACATGGATACGCAGGTGCAGGAGCAAGCACAGGAGCTTCTGCGTAAGTACCGGTTGGAGCAGCACAGCAAGTAGTAGACAGCGCCGATGGTCGTAGGGGCGGTTCGACTCCGCCCGGCGCACGAGGCGCCTGGAATTCGGGTGCCGGAAAGGTGAGGCAATGCCGGTCAATGTCTGGCACGAAGAGATCGACATCAAGAAGTTCATCACGCTCGATCATGACATCGACACCTCCACAGATGCGGGGGTGTCCAAATTCGAGGAGATCAAGAACCAGGTCACGGCGGCCCTGCAAGAGTCCATGTTCTACCGTTCCCCGGAGCAGTTGGCCCTGCTGCCGCGTAGTGCCGCCGAGCGCGGTCCGGCGCTGGTGCTTGCGAACATCATCGAGTGGCTCGAAGGTGCCGTGACACCGAAGCAGTACAACCAGGAGCTTCAGCATCTCTACAACTGGGCTGATGAGAACCGGGTGTGGCTCGGCGCCTGAAATTGCCTCTTGCAGCACCACTGCCTCTCCCCCTATTCGGTAGGGCATCCGCGTCGTGGCGGAGAGAGGCACGAAGTCCCCAGAATTCGGAGGGACTGGAAAGGGGAGGAAGAATGGACATCAAGTACCTGAACTTGTGGAGTTACGAGGTCGACTACCACGGCACGGATTGCGACGGCAGTCACTACGACCGTCGTGAGTTCATGGCGGTGGAACGGCCGACCGAAGTCGTCTACAGCTACGCCGAGCTGACCGGTGATTACGGTCCCTCTGTGGTGACGCTGGTGGACGGGTCCGACGACGACGGTGGCACCGCTCATGTCGGAACTCCCACCGAGGAAGGCTCTCGCGCCCACGACATCTCGTGGCAGCGGGTGACCAGTTCCGAGAAGCTGGCGGATTTCCTGGACACCTACGAGAAGGAGGGGCCCAGGATCCGCACCGGCTTCTACTACACCGACCTGTACAGGGCGCGGATCCGGCTCGCCGTCAAGGTGAAGTTCCCGGAGGCCACGCTCGTTACGTTCAGGCCGTCCGCCCGGCGCGGCGAGCCGTGGATCGTCCTGGAGGTTCGGGGCCTCGATGAGAGGAACTGCCCCGCGACCTTCTGGCGTGGCGCGGGATCGCCGTTCGAGGAGAGCGTGCTCAAGCAGATGAGTCACGACCTGGAGCAGCTCTACGCGGACCTGCCGGACGGCGACACCAAGCCGGTCTCTTTGCACGTCTGAAGTGCAGTCCACTCCCCCGCTTCGGGCGGGCACCGGTTCACGACCGGGGGTGGGCGCGCAGTACAACTGCATCAGCAGATTGGGGGGACCTAGTGTCCAACAAGATGGTGGCGGCTGCCCTAGTGGCGGCCGTTTTGGGGCTTTCGGCCTGTTCGGGCAAGGAGTCTGGCGAGTCCGCTCCGTCCAGCCCGAGCCTGGTCAGTACGACGCCTTCGGTGTCAGCCGACGCCAAGAGTCTCACGCGGAAGGAGGGGGGCCAGAAGTATCTGGAGCTCGTCAAGCCGTACAACGACGCTCTCGACAAGTGCATGGGCCTCGTGGGTCCGATCATGGAGTCCATGGCCTCCTCGCCGGACGACTTCCCGAAGATCCGGAAGGCCTGTGCTGCCATGCCGGACGCCACCAGGCAGTTCGCAGCCGGTCTGGAGGCCCAGAAGTGGCCTGCTGAGGCCCGGAAGGACATCGCCAGGCTGGTGGACGAGAACCGGGCGGATCAGCTCGCGTGGGAAGGCCTTGCCAAGGTCCGGGTGCACGACGACCTGTTCAACCCGAAGTACCCGTTCAACGAGGACGGCGATGCCGCTGCTCTGGTTCGGGCTCACCTTGGGCTGCCGCCCCGAGAAGACGTCGGATAGGTTCCGGCGGTTATACGCCCACCCCGATTTTGGGGGTGCGAGGTTCGAATCCTCAGTGGGCACCATGCCCAAGCGGGCAGTTGAGGAAAGGGGATAAGAAATGGTTTACATCGCTGGTCTTGAGAAGCTTGTGCAGACCTCGCGTAGCCGTCGCAACATGGAGAAGATCCAGACGGCAATCGAGGAGGTCGACGAGTACCGCGAGGCGCTTGAGGAGTGGCTGGAGACGGCGGGCGAAGTCCGCGATGCCCTCGCGAATTTCGAAGAGAAGTCTGGTGCACTCGATGCCGCCCTCTTCGGCGAGGGAGTGCAGGAGAAGATGCTGGCTCTGACGGAGGCGATGCAGCAATTCGTCCCGGAGCCGGACAGCGCACTCGTATCCCTGCCTGAGAACATCGAGACCGTGAAGTCGGAGCTCGATGAGCTGGAGTCCATGCTCGAAGACCGGGAGTACGCGGCGGACGAACGCAATTCGAAGTGGGACGAGATCATCGAGGCTCTGGAGGGCGTCGTCACTGGCTTGGACGAGCTCAGCATGCTTGGAGTCCCCCTTAAGTCCGAGGGTGACCACTGATAGACAGCCCGCCCCGAATTCTGGGGTTCAGCGGTTCGAATCCGCAGGCGGGCACCATGCCTCCGAAATTCGAGGGCAGTTGGAAAGGGGAGACCATATGGCCAGCAACGGCAGCGGCAAGAAGATCAAGAACGGCGGGTCGCAGAAGGGCTCGTCGAACGGCAACGGTCCGCGTCGCGGCTGAGGTAGGGAACAGATGGCCGACTACGAGTCCATTTACAAGGATCTGTGCGCGCGGTATCCCGCCGAGGAGGTGCAGCGCTTCTTCGATACGCACGAGCGGCACGTCCGTGAGCGGGTATCGATGGAGATCATCCTCCGGGTAGACCCCGCAGCGAAGTTCGTCTTGGCGCCGGTTTCCGGCGAGGCCGAGGAGGCACGGAACGGGGTGCTGTCCCAGGTGGAGAACATGCTTCTGGATCGGGCTGCCAACAGCCCCAATGTCCCGGCGACGAAGGGCGGGACCACCAGTCGGATCGTGTACACCACAGCCGCCGCTCTCGTGGCGGACATGCGTACAGACAACTGAAGAACAGCCCAGGGTGTCAGACCGGCCCGTTAGGGTCTGCGGATGCGAGGTCCGCACTGGGTGCGAGCCCCCAATTTTGGGGGGCGTCTGGAAAGGGGCAGAATTCGTGAACGCAGTCGAACTCCGCACGATCATTCACGCGGCGCTCAACGCGAAGGCGGGCACACAGTACGGGGACGTCCTTACTGTGGAGCCGATCCCACCTGTGCCCGGTGAGGCGGTTGAGTTGAAGGTGACCGCCCCTGATCCGGCAGGGACGCCGCGAGTGCATCGAGTGCAGATCACGGAGGAGTAGAGCACTCCTCTAAGAGAAGAATAAACATGCAGCCCGCCCCGAGAGTTCTGGGGTGTAGTGGTTCGAACCCACAGGTGGGCACCATGCCTCCGGCAAGATCGGGGCAGCAGAGAAAGGGGAGGAAACATGGTCGGCGGATTCCCGAGCGGCAAGCCTACGGAACGCTTCACAGGTGCTGGGGTGTACGAGCGGCCGGAGTACAGCGGTCGCGTACTCCCTGACGACAGTGACATCACCACGGCAGGTACCGCAGAGCTCGTTCTGACGTTCTGCTCGGTCATGGACAACATGACCCGGACCAATAACACGACAGGTCTCGCAGAACTGGGCCGGTACGCCGGACAGCTCTGGTGGGAGATGACCGGTCGCGGAGTCGAGTTCAAATAGATAGTACGCCCACCCCGAATTCGGGGGTACGAGGTTCGAATCCGCAGGCGGGCACGCAATCAATAGTAAGGGGAGCTAATGCCACTGATCAGCATCGAGATGGATGAGCACGATTTCCAGCGGCTGACACGCACCTCCATGCGGTGGGGGCGTAGCTGGGCCGTGCAAGCTGGCCGATTCGAGCACACCACGAAGAGCTTCGACACCGCGCCGTCGTGGGACTGGAAGATGGCCTATTGGGTCGGCGAGGACTGGGCCAATGTGATGCTGGTTCGCTCTTTCCTCAAGGCTATGGGGGCGGACTTCGAGGTTGTCTGGGACATGGCTGAGAACCCGGACATGAGCTACCTCATTCTCACTGACTTCGAGACGGAGTCTTGGAAGAACCGATGACGGTCAGTCTGCCGTCCCGATTTCGGGGGTGGGTTCAAAGCCACGGCAGGCACGCAATACCAAGGAAAGGGGAGAAAGTGGAAAGGTTCAATTTCTCGGGTGCGGAGCTGTTCGAGCTGCAAGCCAAGGTCGTCACTCTGGACGAGATCCTGGACAAGGCTCCGCGCTTCGCTGCCCGGTTCCAGGAACTGTCCACCAGCTACGAGGACGAGTTGGCGTCCTGGTCAGCACGTGAGGGTGCGGACAGTTACGGGTCCTACCCGAAGACGTCTCTGCTGGAGATGATCAAGCGGGCGGGCGGTGAAGCCAGGGCATCAACCGCGAAGGCTGATCTGATTACCGAGCTGGTCCGCCTCAAGTGGCAGAAGACGGAGACGTTCCAGGCCTTCGGCAAGGTACGGAAGGCCAACGAACAGCTTCAGGGCTGGGCCGACGAGGTTCAGGATCTGCCGAAGGTGCTCCAGAGAATCGTTGCCGGGGCGGACGAGGCGTACGAGCAGCTCATGTCTCGGGCCAAAGATGTTCATTCACTGGTAAGTGAACTTCGGTTCCACGCCGGAAGCATCATGAACTTGGCCGGTGCCTCGCGTCTGGCCAAGAAGGCTCTGCGAATGATCGAGAACGACACACCGTTCGCCACCGTAATCCGAGGCCTGGTCGAGGACTGCAACCTGCAAACGCGCAGCGTCATTGCCCAGAATATGGCCCCCAGTGGGCACGGGCTGGACGAAGCGGCAAAGCTCGGGAGCGCGAAGATCATCGCCGATGAAATTCGGCACATGCTGCCCCGAAGTGAGCGCTATTTGTTCTTGGCGTGATGAACAGCCCAGCCCCGATTTTGGGGGCTCGCGGGTTCGATTCCCGGCTGGGCACGTAGTAACCACGGAAGGGGAAGTAGTGGAAATAGGAGCGGCCACCAAGGTAACCGTTGAGCCATTCACCTATGTACTGGTATGGAAACGGCAAACGCACCCTACTACGCGCCCCGGGCGGGTTTTGGCGCGATACGAAGTGCGATTTATGGAGAATTTCATATCGCGCTCCATCGGGTTCGTTGAAAGCGCGTGGAAACCTATCGAGTCGGGCAAAGCCCAAGGTTCGGATGGTCAAGCGCGCCGCTGGTTCTACTGGCACCATGAGGGGCGGCTCACGGAGCAACATCCGGGAGAAGCGTTCACGCGTAAGCAAGCTGCTAGAGAGTTGCTTGCCGCTTGCCAGCAGGAAGCCGCCCCGAAAGAGGCTACGTCCCATGCGGTCTTGCCAAGGGAACTGCAACCTGAAGACGAGTTTCTTCATGCAGGTAAAAGGCTGCGTGTGATGCCTCCCCCCGTGGTACGGGCTCACTCCGTAGGGTTGTGCGTGTGGCAAATCGGAACCGGTACAGGGGACTACCCGCTGAGTCTTCCTGCCGCGACTAAAGTGGTCCGCGTATTGGACCTGTAGAGATAAACGACCCAAGCAGGAGAACGACGCGAGTAACACGTAGCACCCAGCCCGCCCCGAATTCGGGGGTACGAGGTTCGAATCCTCAGTGGGCACGCAGTACTACAACTCAAGAAGGGGAAGCAGTATGACTGCGCAGGTGATTGACCTGTTCTCCCGCCGAGTTCCGGACCGGCTGGCGCTGGTGTCGGACCCGGGTGTCTCGCGGCAGTGCTCCGAGGACGAGCTCGTCCGGCGGTTCCTGGCTCTGAAGAGCGGGACCACGGTCGACGACTACCGGCGGGACATCGCGTACTTCCGGAAGTGGTTGCGCGATGAGAGCGGTCACGGACTTGACCTCTATGAGGCCGAGGAGTGGCACGTGGGGGACTGGAAGACGTACATGCTGGAGATCAAGGACTGGGAGCACTCCACGGTTCGCAGGCGCATGTCGGCAGTCGGCAGCATGTACGAGTGGGCACTCCGGTCCAAGCTCCACGACCGTAACCCCGAGTACGCCGTTGACCGGCCGTCCGTCGGTGACAACGTCCAGTACACAGGCCTGGTTGTGGAAGACCTCAAGCGCCTGGCCGCCCATGTGCAGGGGCAGGACATATTGACCCGAGTCGTCTTCGCTCTGCTCATGACGACGGGCATGCGTGTCTCGGAACTGTGCAAGGCGCATGTCGCGGGACTCGTTCCGGACGGCACGAAGGTGCGTCTTCAGATCGTCCGTAAGGGGGGCAAGCGGGACACCGTGGAGATCCCCTCCCGAGCCCTGGGTACTCTCCTCACGTACCTTGATGGACGGTCGGCTGGTCCGCTTGTTCTCGGGGAGCGTGGTGCGGCCATCAGTCGGCATGTGGTATGGCGTATGGTGCGTCGATGTGGTGATGCTGCGCTCCCGCACCTGGCGGGGCGGCTCCACCCGCACGATCTGCGGCATTCGTTTATCTCAGCGGTCTTGATCCTTACCGGTAGCGTGAGGGAGGCTAAGACCCGTGGTGGTCACACGGACATCAACCACACCATGAGGTACGTGCACGCCCTCCAGATCGCGGAGAGTACGACCGCTGCCGACCTGGAGGACTTGCTGGGTATCTGCCTGTAATAGGGGCCCGCGAAGGGCGGGGTGAGACTAGGAGGGGGTTACGGATGGCTTCTGCTATTCGCGCAGCCGGTGTATTCGACACGGCAGAGGACGCGATGGATTTGATCAGAGCTCTTCCTGAGATCCTCGTGGAGCTTGGGCTCGGCCGCAGGTTCGCTGTACTTTCCGCGCCCGCTCGTGTAATGGAGCGGCAGAAGCGAGGCCGGTTCACGGGTGTGGCTCAGATCTACTTCGAGGCGCGGATCCGGGACCGTACCCCGCATCTTCCTCCGCCGGACATTTGCGCGCTGGACATCGCTCAGGCGCGTGAGCGCATTGAGCGCAGGGAGCAGGACCGGATTGAGCGCGAACGTCACGTGGCTGAGAACGCGGCGCGGTATGCTGCGTTTGGGCGTTCTCAGCCGCTCTCGGCGTGGGCGCGCACTTTTTCGACTACGGTAACCACGTTGAACAAATATGTGGAGACACATGGTGATCTGGAAACAGCACTCACCGAGATCGCGCTAAAAAAGCATAGGGCTGCGTAGCCGCCTACACTCCCGAAGGTCATCAGGTTCGTCACGCGGAGTTATCCCCCTTTCGCCGCGTGACGGGCCCGGTGGCCTTCGGGCGTTTTTAGGGGCTCAGTAGCCTAGTCTGCCCCGCGTAGTCGGCGGTGGGATCAACTCCCAGGGCAGGCGCCATGCGGGCATGTTGCTCGCAGTAGTGAACCTAGGGGGGTTCATGTCTCAGCACAATCCTGGGCAGCCGCAGTGGGGACCGCAGCAGCCGCAGGCGTATGGCATGCCGCCGCAACAGCCGAAGAAGTCCAGCAAGGGCAAGATCTTCGGCCTCGGATGCCTCGGCATCATCGTCCTGTTCATCCTGATCGGGATCATCGCCGCAGTCATCGGGGGTGGCGACTCCAAGGACGAGAACACCAAGTCGGGCAACTCGTCCAGCACCGCGCAGAAGGACGAGAAGCCGCAGGGGAAGAAGGAGGAGAAGGCTCCGGCCGACTCCCCCATCGAGATCACGGCGACACCGACGAAGTTCAGCCCCGGCGTCTTCCACGGCGGTGGCGAGTACACCAGCGTCAAGGTGACGATCACGAACAACTCTGGGAAGAAGATCGGCGTCAACCCGCTGTACTTCGCAATCACGGACAAGAGCGGCTCGAAGCACACCGCCGAGCTCGCCGTGGACGAGAACCAGATGGACACCACGGACCTCGCATCCGGCGAGAACATCACCGGCGTCATCACCGGCAAGGGGAAGTTCGACGCCGCGTACGTGACCTACACGGACGGCCTGATCGGCGACTCCGTCAAGGGTGACGTGAAGTAGCGTGTCCGCCCGGCCCCGAGAAGTCAGGGGTGCACAGGTGCGAATCCTGGGCCGGGCACGGAGGGAGGGATAATGGCACTTCTCAGACTCATAGGAAATCTGTTCATGCTCGCCGTCTCCGTCGGGGAAGAGCACGACCGGTATCAGGCGGACCAGAGCGCCCGTGAATTCTTCAGGAACCAGAACGAGATCTACGACTACCACCGTCTCGGAATTCAGCACCCTACGGATTATCCGAGGCACTGAACGAAAACCCGGCCCCGAAATAGGGGGCGCGTGAGGTTCAATTCCTCAGCCGGGTGCGTAGGAAAGGGGAATGTATGACCACGGTAAAGCCTCGCGAGCTTCCTGACGCGAGGAGGAAACTGCTCCACTGGGTGAATGAGTACGCCGCCAAAATCTGGTACACCGCCCACACGAGTGGAACTCATTACTATATCCCGCCGGATCTTCAGGAAATGCCTCTGCCTATGGCTTTCGCTGAAATGACAGAGCGGGAGGCGCGGAAGCTGGCGAACGCCCGGCTCTATGCGGTGTCGAACGAGATGACATATCTGGCGGCCAAAACAGGTATGCCCAAATGTCATCTCCCGAGGGAGGTTATCCCGTCGGACCGGGGACTCATCGTCTGGAGCAAGCCCATTGGGGCTGCCGAACAGTTCTACCCGCCGACCATCTCGCTCGATGGAGAGGTCATCGGCGAGGTACTCGACGAGTGGTATCTCAAGATGGACCGGGAGGCTGTAATTCCAGTCATTGCGGCCTCCTGGGAAGTGCAGGGGGGCGACGTCTTTGTCTGGTTCCATACTAATCGGCTGGACCTGGCGCGTAAACAGATGTTCACGCCGGAGCAATACGAGGAGTGGTCACAGTTCGCTCCCCCGCTCATGTACGAGCGGGAGCAACTGATCCCGCTGGACCGGGAGATCGACTGGTTTACTTCCGATAGCGACGACCGCCTGGAGATGACCGCGCAGTCCAACAGCGGTGCTCGCCAAGGCCAGGAGAGTGCCGTCCTGCGGGATCAGAAAGTCCTCCCCATGGTCGAGCAGATGACGAAGACGCTCGTCGCCACCTGGCACCTCATGGCGTCCAGGATGGCTGCCCCGCAAGAGCTGCCCACACCCCCTCGGACTCGGAAGGCTGAGCGCCGTAACGGTGTCAGCCCGGCGGCCAGCTCTGCCGGGGTACAGATCATCAAGCTCGGGCAGAAGATCCGGTCTCAAAAGCCCAAGGCCGAGGAGCCTGCCTACCGCTGGAAGAAGCGGCGTATCGTCGGTCCGTTCACCCGGCGGCAGTGGTACCCGTCGCAGGGGACGCACAAGCCCAAGCTGATCGAGCCGTATATCGCGGGACCTGAGGGTGCCCCGATCAGCAACGCGGAAAAGGTCTACCTGCTCGACGAGTAAGGTTTGCCCATCGCCCGCACCTTTTATTGGACCAACTCGGGAGCTTAAGCACATGGCACAGCGAGTGCATATCACCTACACCGATGACCTGACAGGTACGGAGGGTGACAATGTCGCTACCCACACGTTCGCCCTCGACGGCACTACATACGAGATCGACCTCGGCGACGGCAGTCACGACCAGCTGCTGAAGGCCCTCGCACCGTTCATGAAGGCCGGGCGCCGGATCAAGCGGTCACGTACCGGTGCAGCGTCCGCGCCTGCTCGCAGCAAGGACAGCGTTGAAATCCGCAAGTGGGCCAAGGACAACGGCCACGAGGTCAGCGACCGGGGCCGAGTTCCTGCCCTGGTCCGCGAAGCCTTCGCGGCTGCTCAAAATTCCTAGACTCCGCCTGAGGCCCGCCCCATTGGGGCGGGCCTTTCGTGGGTAGAAGGGGGTGGAACCCATGACGTCCGAGCGTGTACGCCGTGGTGAAAAAGCCAGCGCGACCGTCGAGGAGATTCTCGAACTTGTCCAGCAGGACGCTAGTAATCTCAAAACGATTCCACATGTCGCCCGTGGCATTGAAGGAATGACGCGAGGAATTCCGTTCAGCTGGCCACCGGATTACCGCAACCAGCTCTCTCAGGCCGATCTCATCAGTGTGGCTGACCGTGTCGGTGAGATCGCGGCGGTTGAATTGTGGAAGCGGAACGGCCGAGTCGCGTACGACCTCAACGAAGAACTCGCCGCAGCACTCTACAAATCCAAAATCGGCAAAATGCCGGGGAGTCTGTTCGACCGGCTCCCACATATCAACCCCATGGTCGTCATCCCGGATCCCTGGCCGGTCACCGACCCCAGCAGCAATGTTCGGGGGGAAGTGCGGGCCTTCTTCGTCACCGGCTACACCGGAGACGCCTTCTGCAACACCACAAACCCGGACCGCGACGGCATCGCAATCATGTTCTGGATGGAGCGCACCAATCTCGATACCGGTGAGGTCCAGCCCGGCCAGGGCGCGGTGATCTTCTTCCCCACGTTCAAGGACGCCTTCACTCTCGACGACGTGGTGAAGGTGACCGAGGAGTGGCACAGCACACCCGGTCGTGAGATGGACGTCAATACAAGCAAGAAGATTCTCCGGCAGATCGTCCCGCCCGCGCTCAGCATCCTGGCCTATTTGTGCTGCGACAACCGGGACATCGAGGAGCCCGTCATCCGGGCCAAGAGGAAGAAGCGGGCCAAGGCCAAGCCACGTGACCCCTTCTACATCCGCCTCGGCTGGCACATCGGCCCCGCGCTCCACGAGGCCAGGCGCCGGTTCGCTGGACGCAGCAAGGACGGCATCGCCGTTCCCTCCGGCGCCGAATACGGCCCGCAACACAGAGCCGGACACTTCAAGCGGGTATGGACGGGCCCCGGCAAGAAGCGGGAAGAAGTCGTCTGGGTCGAGCCCTACTGGACCAAGCTCGACATGCTCGCCGAGAACGAGGACCCGCCGACTATGGTCGTCCCCGTCAACGAACAGCGGCACGACCCGATGAGAAGAAGGGACTTGAAGAAGTGACCGAGGCGCCTATTGAAGTACTGGCCGTCCTGGACGACGGTGAGAACGTACGGAACTCGCTCAACGAAAAGGCCGTGGCCGTCCGCGTAGTCATCGCGGGGCTCAGCGAACGCACACTCGTCATCACGCCCGACACCTGCGGCAAGCTGTATGACGCCGTATGCAGCGAGTAGTTACACCCTAGCCCCGGCCAATTTGGCCGGGGCTATAGGTGGTTGTAAGGAGGTTCCACGTGATCACTGTTCCGGCGCCGAATCACTTCGTCGCCCTGACGTACGACCCCGAATTCCCGGGGGTGGCTCAGCTGTGTCTCTACGAACTCCATGAGGACGTCGCCACCGAGACGGTTCCGGTCAAGAACCACAACGGGCGGCCGGTCCTTCTCTCCGTCAACACTGAGGGCAGAGACAAGGCCGAACTCGTCGAGGAATTGGTACGGGTACTGCCCCGTGCAGTAGAGACGTTCGAGATGCTCAATACCGCGCAGAACGCGCACCTGTTCCGACCCGAGGACGCGGAGGGGGAATGAAATGAGGGACGTACGGTGACAAAGGAATTCCTCACACGGGCGTATCAGGCCGGTGGAGTATGCGCGGCCATCGGCGGCGTGACAGCAGTGCTTCTCGCACACGAGGAGGAGTACGTCGGCGCCGGAGTCGTTGGCGCCTGCGCAATCTTGGCGGTGGTGCCGAGCCAGGTTCTCTACTGGTACGCCGAGGACATCCTGCCGCGCTGGTTCTCCCGTGTACCGAAGGAAGAGGATGCCGAGGCCAACCCGGCAGAAAAGGGGGACTCATGACACTGATACGCCACGACCCGCCGATACCGATCGAAGAAGGCCTGCGGCTCGGCGAGGACGACGACTACCTCTACGAGATGTGGCCACAGCTGTTTAACGATCGGCTCGTCCTTCGGGTCAAGAAGATCCCGACGACGTGGCGCTATGGGTGGTGCTTCAAGCAGGCTAACGGCCTGGCGGTTGTTGCCGCATTCGCCGTCTGGGATCCGGAAACCGAGGATGAGCCGATCGGCTGGCATAAGCGGCCTGGGCGGGAAGTACGTAAGGCGCCTCAGCGCGACACGAAGCCCGACTACAACCAGCCTCGCTGCGTGCACGGTGACTACATGTCAATGGCCTGTCTCCGGGATCCTTTCTGCCCGAGAAAACGGGAGGCATCGTGAGCGGCTCGGACGAACGCTCTGAGTCCGAGAAGGAAGCCACCCGGCAGCGCAATATTCGGCGCATTGCGGAAGCATGGGCCGAACATGAGTCCTTGACACTGGAGCTGGAGGAGCTGAACCGGCTTCCTGCCCCCGCCCCGGCCCAGCTTCGACGCATAGCCGAACTCGTGGAAAGCCTCCAGGACAAGGGAGCCTCTCTCTCGTACTGGGAGGCTGCTGCGGCTGCCGGAGACCGGGACGCCCAGGATTACCTTACCGAGTGGAACGCGAATCTGAGCGACACAGACTCGGTGGTGGCGGCGTGCCTTCTTGTACATCGAGACGGGTCTGATCCGAGGGAGGGGCTACGCCGACTCGCTGAGGATCACGATTCGTACCTCAGCGATGTGGAGAAAATCCGGGACATGGACCCGGATGATTTCAAGGATGGAGGCGGGTAGTGGCTGGGGCTACGTTCGCAAGCTGCGGGCGGCTTTACGTCGACGGGACCGGTGAAGAGAAAATGATGGAGAGGGGAGCAGTAAATGGGTGACGGCATGGATCAGAGAACAGCCAGGCGCCTGGCCAAGGAGCTCGGGGGTATCGCGGTCGAGGCGAGGTGGTCGGAGGCGAAGCACAAGTGGGTGACTGGGGGGTGGGCAAGTGAGCCAGGCAAGGCCTGGATCGTGGTCTCGCTGGATGGGCAGACGGTCCTGGCCGATGGTGCTTCATCGGACTCAACTGGGTCCTGAAGGCCCGTAGGAAGACGAAGAGCCCCACCAACTGGTGGGGCTCTTCGCGTTCTTGCAGGTCAGGCGGCCAGTTTCATTAGGAAAGGAATGGCACGTGATCTTGAGGGTTTCAA
>NZ_JBIURS010000027.1:0-96899 GCF_044740965.1 Streptomyces sp. NPDC088252
CGGAGGCGGGTCCGGCGTTCCAGGGGACGATCAAGTCGGCGGTGGCGTTCGGTGCGTTGCTGTCGGAGGGGATCGGGGACACGATCCGGGTGTCGTTGTCGGCGCCGCCGGCCGAGGAGGTCAAGGTCGGTATCCAGATCCTGGAGTCGTTGAATCTGCGGCAGCGGCGGCTGGAGATTGTGTCGTGTCCGTCGTGCGGTCGGGCGCAGGTGGATGTGTACAAGCTGGCGGATCAGGTCAGTGCGGGTCTTGAGGGCATGGAGGTGCCGTTGCGGGTGGCCGTGATGGGCTGTGTCGTCAATGGTCCGGGTGAGGCGCGTGAGGCGGATCTGGGTGTCGCTTCGGGCAATGGCAAGGGGCAGATCTTCGTGAAGGGCGAGGTCATCAAGACCGTGCCGGAGTCGAAGATCGTCGAGACGCTGATCGAGGAAGCCCTGAAGATCGCCGAGGGCATGGACGCCGCGGGAACGCCATCGGGGGTTCCCGCCGTCACCGTGAGCTGAAACAGAACCAGAGAGGGGCCCGAGCGTGACGATTCTGGAGAACATCCGGGGGCCGTACGACCTCAAGGCGCTGAGCGCGGCGGAGATCGACGAACTCGCCGAGGACATCAGACAGTTCCTCATCCGGGCGGTGGCCAGGACGGGCGGTCATCTGGGGCCCAACCTGGGGGTGGTGGAGATCTCCATCGCCCTGCACCGGGCCTTCGACTCGCCCGTGGACCGCATCCTGTGGGACACCGGGCACCAGAGCTATGTGCACAAACTGCTCACCGGGCGGCAGGACTTCTCCAAGCTGCGCGGCAAGGGGGGCCTGTCCGGCTACCCCTCCCGCGAGGAGTCCGCGCACGACGTCATCGAGAACTCGCACGCCTCGACCGTCCTCGGGTGGGCCGACGGCATCGCCAAGGCCCATCAGGTACTGGGGCGGAGCGACCACGTCGTGGCCGTCATCGGTGACGGCGCACTCACCGGCGGCATGGCCTGGGAAGCGCTCAACAACATCGCGGCCGCGAAGGACCGTCCGCTGATCATCGTGGTGAACGACAACGAGCGTTCGTACGGCCCGACGATCGGTGGCCTCGCCAACCACCTCGCCACGCTCCGTACCACCGACGGATACGAACGCTTCCTCTCCTGGGGCAAGGGAGTGCTCCAGCAGACGCCCGTCATCGGACAGCCGTTGTACGAGTCGCTGCACGGTGCGAAGAAAGGGTTCAAGGACGCCTTCGCCCCGCAGGGCATGTTCGAGGACCTCGGGCTCAAGTACGTCGGCCCGATCGACGGCCATGACGTCGCGGCAGTCGAATCCGCACTGCACCGGGCGAAACGCTTCCACGGTCCGGTGCTGGTGCACTGCCTCACCGAGAAGGGCCGTGGGTACCCGCCCGCGCTCCGGGACGAGGCCGACCGCTTCCACACCGTGGGTGCGATGGACCCGCTGACCTGCGCACCGCTGGCCCCGGCCGGAGCGCCGACCTGGACAGCCGTCTTCGGGGACGAGATCGCCGCGATCGGCGCCGAGCGGCCGGACGTCGTGGCCATCACCGCGGCGATGCTGCACCCCGTCGGACTGACGAAGTTCGCCGAAGCGTTCCCCGACCGGGTCTGGGACGTCGGGATCGCCGAGCAGCACGCCGCGGTCTGCGCGGCGGGACTCGCCACCGGCGGACTGCATCCGGTCGTCGCCGTCTACGCCACCTTCCTCAACCGGGCCTTCGACCAGTTGCTGATGGATGTCGCGCTGCACAGGTGCGGGGTGACGTTCGTCCTGGACCGGGCCGGGGTCACCGGGCCCGACGGAGCCTCCCACAACGGCATGTGGGACATGTCGGTGCTGCAGGTCGTCCCCGGGCTGAGGATCGCCGCCCCGCGCGACGCCGACGAGCTCCGGGCCGAGCTCCGCGAGGCCGTCGCCGTCGACGACGCGCCCACCGTGATCCGGTTTCCCAAGGAGTCGGTGGGGGAGCCGATCCCGGCCATCGACAGGATCGGCTCCATGGACGTGCTGCACCGGGCGGACGACCCCGATGTACTGCTGGTGTCCGTCGGTGCGCTCGCCCCGGTCTGTCTCGGCGCCGCGGACCTGCTGGCGGGCGGCGGCGTCCGCTGCACCGTCGTCGACCCGCGCTGGGTCAAGCCGGTCGACGAACAGCTGGCCCCGCTCGCCGAGCGGCACCGGCTGGTCGCCGTCGTGGAGGACAACAGCCGGGCGGGGGGCGTCGGTTCGGCGGTCGGACAGGCGTTGCGGGACGCCGGTGTGGACGTACCCCTGCGGACGTTCGGCATCCCCGAGCAGTTCCTCGCCCACGGCAAGCGTGCCGAGGTACTGGCGGACATCGGGCTCACACCGGTGGAGATCGCCGGGCGGATCAGCGCGGCCCTGGCCGCCAAGGACGCAGCGAGAAGGACCGAGGAGAGCGGGGCATGAACGACGACGGGCCCAAGGGCTTCGATCTGGCACAGCTCCTCGCGGAGCGCGGCGCCGAACGCTATGAGCTGCACACCAGACACCTCAATCACCAGCTGCCCCGCATGCTGCACACCATCGGTTTCGACAAGGTCTACGAACGGGCCGAGGGCGCGCACTTCTGGGACGCGGACGGCAACGACTACCTCGACATGCTCGCCGGATTCGGGGTGATGGGGCTCGGCCGGCACCACCCCGTGGTGCGCAAGGCCCTGCACGACGTCCTCGACGCCTCGCTCGCCGACCTCACCCGCTTCGACTGCCAGCCGCTGCCGGGGCTGCTGGCGGAGAAGCTGCTCACGTACAGCCCGCACCTGGACCGGGTGTTCTTCGGCAACAGCGGTACGGAGGCCGTCGAGACCGCCCTCAAGTTCGCCCGGTACGCCACCGGCAGGCCCAGGATCCTTTACTGCGCCCACGCCTTCCACGGGCTGACGACCGGCTCGCTCTCGGTGAACGGGGAGAGCGGCTTCCGGGACGGCTTCGCGCCCCTGCTGCCGGACACCGCCATCGGGCTCGGTGATCTCGACGCGCTGCGGCGGGAGCTGAAACGCGGCGACGTGGCGGCGCTGGTCGTCGAGCCCATCCAGGGCAAGGGCGTCCACACCGCGCCGCCCGGCTTCCTGCGGGCCGCACAGGACCTGCTCCACCAGCACAAGGCGCTGCTCATCGCCGACGAGGTGCAGACCGGCCTCGGCAGGACCGGCGACTTCTACGCGTACCAGCACGAGGAGGGAGTCGAACCGGATCTGGTCTGTGTCGCCAAGGCCCTCTCCGGCGGCTATGTGCCGGTCGGGGCGACGCTGGGCAAGGACTGGATCTTCAAGAAGGTCTATTCGTCCATGGACCGGGTCCTGGTCCACTCCGCGAGCTTCGGCTCCAACGCACAGGCGATGACGGCCGGTCTCGCGGTCCTGGCGGTGATGGAGGACGAGGGGACCGTCGCCCACGCGCGCCGTACCGGCGATCTGCTGCGCGAGCGTCTGGCCGCACTGGTCGACCGCTACGAGCTGCTGCACGAGGTGCGCGGGCGCGGGCTGATGATCGGCATCGAGTTCGGGCGGCCGTCGTCATTGAAGCTGCGCGGCCGCTGGACCATGCTGCAGGCGGCCCGCAAGGGCCTCTTCGCGCAGATGGTGGTGGTTCCGTTGCTCCAGAAGCACCGCATCCTCACCCAGGTCTCGGGCGACCATCTGGAGGTGATCAAGCTGATTCCGCCCCTGGTGATCGGGGAGCCGGAGGTCGACCGGTTCGTCACCGCGTTCACCGCCGTGATGGACGACGCCCACAGCGGTGGCGGGCTGATGTGGGACTTCGGCAGGACACTGGTCAAGCAGGCCGTCGCCAACCGCTGACCCGCGGAATGTGCGGCTCGTGGGTTTTTGCCTCAGAGGTAAGGAATTTGCCTCTGAGGAAAGCTCCTGGCCCAATGGGTACATGAACACTCCGGACGGAGGGGTGGCCGACGAGCTGCCCGGGATCGCGCCACGCCTGCGCGATCTGCGCCGCAGCCGTGGTCTCACCCTGGAGACCGCCGCCGAGCGGGCCGGGCTCTCGCCCGCCCATCTCTCCCGGCTCGAAACGGGCCGTCGTCAGCCTTCGCTGCCGATGCTCCTCGGCCTTGCCAGGATCTACGGTACGACGGTCTCCGAACTATTGGGCGAGACGCCCCCGGAACGTGACGCGATCATCCGTGGCGGAAGGTTCGACGGGGCCGAGGCCGACGGCTGGATGTACCGGCGGGCCGGCGGTGCCGGCCGGGCGATGCAGGCGCTCCGCGTCCGGGTTCCGCACGGTGCGCAGGGCGACCTCGTACGCGTCCATCCCGGTGAGGAATGGCTGTACGTGCTCGCCGGGCACCTGCGGGTCACGCTCGGGGACACCGTGCACGATCTCGCCCCCGGTGACAGCGCGCACTTCGACTCGCTCACCCCGCACCGGATCACGGCCGTCGACCGTGACGGTGCCGAGCTGCTCTTCGTCCACACCCTGCTGCAGAGCCCCGCCGCCGAGTTGTGCCTCGGCAGTGGTATCCACCGTCGCTGAGACCGGTCCGTCCGGTCGCCAGAGAGGACTGTCATGTCCGATTCAGAGAACTTCGACCCGCTCGGGTCCAGGAAGAACTACGAGGCCCAGGAGCGGAAGTTCCCGCGCGGTGTGGTGATCCGGCTGTTCGCCTACCTCATCGCGGGACACATCTTCGCGGCCTTCCTGTACCTGCTCTTCGCGGTGGCCGGCAAGGGCTGACCGCCGCGAGGGGCGGTCGGGCTACTCCTGGTCAAGGAGCTGCTCGTGCAGCCGCTCACGGGTCTCGGGGGCGAGCTTCAGCCCCTCGGAGAGATAGCGGTCGGTGCTGCCCCAGGTCTCCTCGATGGTCGCGAAGGCCGCGTCCAGATAGGCGGCGTGGGCGCCGAAGAGGGGGTTGAGCAGCTCCATCACCTCGGGCGACATGCCGTTCGCCGAGGTGTCGCTGCGGCGCACCCGGTAGCGGCGGTGGGCGTCGTTGGACTTGAGGTAGTCGGCCTCGATGGCCTCGCGCTCGACGCCGACCGCCAGCAGCGACACCGCGATCGACAGACCGGCCCGGTCCTTGCCCGCCGCGCAGTGCATCAACGCCGGAACGCTGTCCTCGGCCAGGGCGTGCAGCACCCGGCTGTGTTCGGCGGTACGGTCCAGGATGATCGAGCGGTACGAGGCGATCATCCGGTTCGTCCCCTTGCCGTCGGCGAGGAGCGAACGCAGCTGGTCGAGATCGCCGTCGCGGACCATTTGCCAGAACTCGGCGCCGTCGGCGGGGTCGGAGAGCGGGATGCTCACGTTGCGTACGCCCGGCAGTTCCACGTCCAGGCCGTCGAGCCGGTGGTCGGCGGCGTTGCGGAAGTCGAAGACGGTGTGCAGACCGAGACCGCCGAGAAACGCGGCGTCCTCGGCGGTGGCGTGCGCGAGGTGACCACTGCGGAAGAGCCGTCCGTACCGCACCCGCCGGCCGTCCGCGGTGGGCAGTCCGCCCACATCGCGGAAATTGCGGACACCTGCCAGTTCGGGTTCCGTCGACGGGATCTGCGGCAACTGCTGCGTCACAGGGACTCCTGGGGTGTCTGGCGTCGACGCGAGTCGCCGACAAGGTCACTTCCGCGACGATACGACATTGATTCCTCAGGCAATCATCTCGGCCTTTCCTTGTCGATACCTCGTGAACCTCCGTGCTCCGGTGGTGAATCCGTCCAGTGAATTTCGTCGCGAGACCGTTGCCCGCCTGCCCGACGATGGTCGATGATGTGCGGAACTGTTGGAATGTGGGGGAGCGATGATCGAGACTGGCGACAAGGGTCGGACCTGGCTGCTCACCGGGGCGAGCAGCAGCTACGCACTGCGCATCACCGAGCGGGACGAACTGCTCCATCTCCACTGGGGACCGCGGATCTCCCTTGCCGCGGCCGAGGCCCTGGCAGCGGCGCCGGAACCACCGGCCAGGGGGTTCGAGTCCTGGCTCGACGGCCGTGAGGAGTATCCCGTGGAGGGCGGCCCGCGGTTCGTCCGCCCGGCCCTCTCGGTGCGCACCCCCGAGGTCCGTGGCACGGAGTGGGCCTTCACCGATGCCGTGGTGGACGGGGACGAACTCCGCATCGGCTTCACCGACTCCGCGCACCGGCTCGCCCTCACGCTGCACTACCGGATGCGGAACGACTCCGATGTGATCGAGCGCTGGGCCACCGTCGCCCACGCCGGGCCCGACGGCCCGCCGCTGGAGCTGCTGCGCGCCGACGCCGCCGCCTGGGCGCTGCCCGCCCGCGACGGCTGGCGGCTGAGCCGGCTGCACGGCCGCTGGGCGGCGGAGTCCCGGCTCGCACGGGCGGAGCTGACGTACGGCGAAAGCGTCATCTCCAGCAGGCGTGGCCATACGGGCCACCAGTACCTGCCGTGGGTCGCACTCGATGCCGACGGTGCGGCGACCGAGGAGAGCGGAGAGGTGTACGGATGCGCGCTCGGCTGGTCCGGGTCGTGGCGGATCTCCGTACAGCGGCTCCCCGACGGGCTCGTGCAGATCACCGGCGGCGCGGGCTACGACGACTCCGGGCTGCTGCTGCTCGGACCGGGGGAGTCCTACGTCACACCCGTCTTCGCCGGGCTGTGGAGCGCGGAGGGGTTCGGCGGGGCGAGCCGGGCCTGGCACACCTGGCAGTTGGCCCATGTGATCCCGGACGCCGAGAGTCTGCGGCCGGTGCTCTACAACTCCTGGGAGGCGACCGGCTTCGACATCTCGCAGGAGCAGCAGCGCGCCCTCGCCGAGCGGGCCGCCGCGATGGGTGTCGAACTGTTCGTCGTGGACGACGCGTGGTTCGGCCGTCGCACCAGTGACCGGGCGGGGCTCGGGGACTGGACGCCGAATCCGGCCCGCTTCCCCGGCGGGCTGAAGCCGCTCGCCGACGAAGTGCACGGTCTCGGAATGCAGTTCGGCATCTGGGTCGAGCCGGAAATGGTCAATGCCGACAGCGATCTCTATCGCGCACACCCGGACTGGGTGCAGCACTTCCCCGGCCGGACGCGTACCGAGTTCCGTAATCAGCTGGTGCTCAATCTGGCCCGCACCGATGTGCGGGACCATCTCTACGAGCAATTGGACACGTTGCTCTCCAGCGCGCCCGTGGACTATGTGAAATGGGACTTCAACCGCTCCTTCACCGATGCGGGCTGGCCCGGCGAGGAGTATCCGCAGAAGCTCTGGGTCGAGCATGTGCACGCCCTCTACGCGCTGATCGACCGACTCCGGGCCGCGCACCCCTCGGTCGCCTTCGAGTCCTGCTCGGGCGGCGGCGGCCGGATCGATCTGGGGATTCTGTCCCGCACGGACCAGGTGTGGACCTCCGACAACACCGACCCGCTCGACCGCCTCGCCATCCAGGAGGGCTTCGGTCAGATCCATCCGGCCCGGGTGATGGCCGCCTGGGTCACCGACAGTCCGAACGTCCAGCTCAACGACCGGGTCAGCTCGCTGCGCTTCCGCTTCGTGAGCGCGATGGCCGGTGTGCTCGGGGTCGGCGGGGACCTCACCGAATGGAGTGAGGGCGAACTCGCCGAGGCGCGGGACTGGGTGGGCCTCTACAAGGAGATCCGGCCGGTGGTGCAGCACGGCTCCCTGTACCGGCTGCGCGCCCCGCGGGGCGGACTCAGTGCGCTCCAGTACGTCCACGGGGAGGAGAGCGTGGTCCTGATGTGGCTGGAGGCGCAGAGGTACGGGGAGCGGCCCCCGGCCCTCAGGCTGCGCGGGCTCGACCCCGCGGCGATGTACACCTGCCTGGACACCGGGGCGGTGCACCACGGCTCGGTGCTGCTGCACCAGGGGCTGCACACCGGGCTTCAGGGGGATCTCGACGCGGGGGTACTGAGGCTGCGGCGCGAGCGATGAACGTGATGTGTCCGTAATGCGTAGATTCACCCCGAACTCGCACTGTTTGTCGGGTGGATGGTCGCCCTCTCGTGAGCGGGATCATATCCGTGACGGTGTGTGCTGGCGGGGTGGTCGGGTATTCCGTGCGCGGCGCGGAAATTCAAGATCCTCGATCCACGGAGTGTGACCGGAATTCCGCGTCGAATTCTCGGCGCGGATTCCGGTGCGGAACCGGTGGCTTGTTCTCGCCGTCCCGACTCGCTTACGGTCGCCGTCAATCCGGTCGGACCGCCTAATCCTGCCGCCGTCCGGAATTCGCACCCACTCATCGTGTGGCAGGAGCGGGGGAACCAGGTAGGCCGCCGATCGGAGAAATCCGGCCGGCTCGGGGTGAAGTCGCGCTCGGCGCGGCCGGGCATCTCCAGCCCGAACCCGACAGCTCACCTCGTAGGCGCCGGAGAGGAAACACCCCATGCCCATATCGGGTAAGCATCGTCGTACGAAGTCCAGCGTCATCGCCCGTGGTGTCGCCGCCGCAGGCGCCGGTGGCGCCGTCATCGCGCTGCCGCTGCTCGGCGCCACCGGTGCCCACGCCGCGGAACAGGCCGCCCCGGCCGCCGCCGCGCAGTCCGCCTCCATCGCCGCGCATGCCGCCCCGGCCCAGCCGGTCGCGCAGCAGCAGGCCGCCACCACGACCTACTCCGTCGTCTCCGGCGACTACCTGTCGAAGATCGCCGCCGAGCACAAGATCGAGGGCGGCTGGCAGAAGCTGTACCAGGACAACCGCGAGGTCGTCGGCAACGACCCCGGTCTGATCTTCCCGGGCATGAAGCTGACGCTCGGCGGCAAGGCGTCGGCCGACGACGCGGCCACCGGCGCCGGCGCGGGATCGGCCCTCCCCTCGAAGGCCCTCTCGGTTCCCTCGTCGGTCGTGGAGAAGTCCGCCCCGGCCAAGTCCGCCCCGGCCAAGGAGTCCAAGACCTCCGCCCCGGCCGCCCAGAGCAGCGGCTCCGGCTACGCCCACCCGGTTCCCGGCAACCACACCACCGGTTACCGCGCCTCCGGCTCCAACTGGTCCAGCGGCAGCCACACCGGGATCGACTTCCCCGTCTTCACCGGCACCAGCGTGAAGGCCATCACCTCCGGCACCGTCGTCACCGCCGGCTGGGGTGGCGCGTACGGCAACCAGGTCGTCATCAAGCACGCCGACGGCCACTACTCGCAGTACGGTCACCTGTCCTCGATCTCCGTCTCGGCGGGCCAGTCCGTGAGCACCGGTCAGCAGATCGGGCTCTCCGGCGCCACCGGCAACGCCACCGGACCGCACCTGCACTTCGAGGTCCGCACGGGCCCGGCGTACGGTTCGGACATCGACCCGATCGCCTTCCTGGCTTCGCACGGCATCTACGTCTGAGCCGAACAGCCGGGCAGTTGAACAACCGGCGTCCTTCGTCCGGATCGGGCCGGATCGGCGTGCCGGGCACGCGAGCCCGGCGTGATCCGGACGACAGGCCCTGGGGGTGACCCGAGCCGCACAGAAGGGGCGGTGCGCGGCAGCGCACCGCCCCTTCTGCTTATTCCCCCTTTACCAAAACCTGACCGGGTGGCCTATCTCACCACCCGTCAACCCCTTATTACGGTCGCGTAGGTCACATTCGGCGGTGCAGGATAAGCGTTTGTGGCAGACGATTCGAGAAATAATCAACGTGGCGTCATCAACCGACATGGTGTCATCGGGTCGTACGCGGCGATTGGCGACAGCTTCACCGAGGGGGTCGGCGACCCCGGCCCGGACGGAACCTTTGTCGGCTGGGCGGACCGGTTCGCGGTGCTTCTCGCGGACCAGCTCCCGGACCCCGGTACGGCGACGGACACCGAAGGCTCCGCGCACGGGAATTTCAGGTACGCCAATCTCGCCGTACGCGGACGACTCCTGGACCAGATCGTCGAGGAGCAGGTGCCGCGCGCCAAGGAGCTCGCACCCGACCTGGTCAGCTTCTGCGCGGGCGGCAACGACATCATCAGGCCCGGCACCGACCCCGACGACGTCGCCGAGCGCTTCGAGCGTGCGGTCGCGGAGCTGACCGGATCGGTCGGCACCGTCCTGGTCACCACCGGCTTCGACACCCGTGGCGTTCCCGTGCTGCGCCATCTGCGTGGCAAGATCGCCACCTACACCGCCCATGTGCGGTCCATCGCCGACCGTTACGACTGCCCGGTCCTCGACCTGTGGTCGCTGCGGTCCGTTCAGGACAGGCGCGCCTGGGACGACGACCGGCTCCATCTGTCGCCCGAGGGACACACCAGGGTCGCGCTGCGGGCCGCCCAGGTCCTCGGCCTCGACGTGCCGGCCGACCCCGACCAGGAATGGCCCCCGCAGGCACAGCGCGGCACGCTCGAAGTCCGGCGCGACGACATCCACTGGGCACGCGAGTACCTGGTGCCGTGGATCGGCCGTCGGCTGCGGGGCGAGTCCTCCGGCGACCACGTCGAGGCGAAGCGGCCGGACCTCCTGCCGCTCTAGTGCTGTGGCCGGGAGGGTTCACCGGCTCGCGGCGTCCGGCACGGCACCACCCCGCGTTGTCGCATCACGCGAGTGTGTCCGGCACGAGGGCGATCCTCGCGCCTTGCGACGCACCGCACCGGACGCCGCGAGCTTCCCGGCACACCTTCCCGGCCGCAGCACCAGGCCGTCTCGTCGAAGCGCGGTCTGTCGTGCGACGCCTGGTAGGGGCATGACCCGGATACGCCAGAAACCCTCCACGGGTCGATCTTGGCGGGCTGGCTCCGGCTACTCAGCGCTGGGTGTCAGCCACGAGGGTGTCGACGCGGTTCTCGTACTCGCGGCGGGTCTTGCGCTGTGACCGCCGGGGTGCCCTGGGCGCCATCGAGAGGCTGACAGCGGGCGAGGAACTGGCGGTGGACCGCGGGCGCGGCTGTGACGCGCAGGGTGTAGCCCTGGCCGCGGCGTACGGTCATGCCGTGGTCGAGCGCGGCCCGTTCGGCGGGCTCCAGGTCGGCGGCGCGGAGGAAGTCGGCGACCTTGCCCGGCATGTCGAGGGTGACCGGTAGTTCCAGGGCCGGGGCGCCCTCGCGGCCGACGGCGGTGTGTTCGGGCATGAGGTGGGCGACGGCCGTGCGGATGGCGCCGCGGCTGACGCCGTGCTCGTGGGCCGCGCTTTCCGCGAACGGTGAGCGTGTTGGCCGGATCCGATCAGTCCAGTCACCCGCAGGGGTGGCAGGTGCGCCGGGTATCGGCCACACCGGGTGGTCTGCCCTTTCCTCATGCTGTCGAAAGGGAAGTCTGAGCGGTGCTGACCAGCGGCGAGCGTGCGAGCTGGCGCGTCCCGCAAAGGAGAAGAGACCACGTGATCGGCACCATGATGAGGTTCCTGCGACGGCCGACGGTAGCCGTAGTCGGCGCAGCGGCAGTCCTTGCCTCCATGATCGGAGTAGCTCAGCCCGCGCAGGCATCCCCGGCTTACCATCTCGTTCAGATCAAGACGTCCACGGGCAAGTGCCTGACCATCAGGAACCAAAGCACCAGCGACGGCGCTTCGCTTGAACAGAACCGGTGCCAGAATCTTCCCGCCCAGCGCTTCAAGAGCATGAACGACGGCGTCGTAAACCCGACCCACGAGATCAGGACGTTCGCGGACAAGTGCCTGACCATCTACGGCGCATCCGGGGGTGGCGGGATCAATTGGCCGATCGTCCAGCAGGAGTGCAGGGAAGGTTCCTTTCACCAGCGCTTCACGTACTTCGCCGAGTACGGTCAGTCGGGCATCGGGTTCAGGTCGTTGTCCATGGGGCTCTGCTGGACCGTGACGGGCGTCAGCGACGGTGCCAGGATCGAGGGCGACGCTTGCGACGGGTCCGACTCTCAGCGCTTCACACTTGTCTATGTGTGAGGCCGTGCCGCCGCTTACCCGCACCGGCACGGTCCCCTGGATCCGGCCTCCGTGGTCGGCGTCGGTCCCGATGGGGCAGCGTCGCTGACCAGTCTCAGCGGAACGCGGCGACATGGCGGGCGGCCCAGCCGGCGAAGGGGCGCGTGGCGCGGCCGAGGACCCGCTGGACGTCCGGGCTGACGCGCAGCTCGTCCGGGCTCGGGGAACCGAGGATGTCCAGAGTGTCGTCGGCAAGCTCCGCCGGCATGCTCCGGGTCATGGCGGTCTCGGCTTCCTCGCGAGTGAGCTCGTGAAACCTCACTGGCGAGCCCAGCGCAGCGGCGATGGCCTCCGCCTGCTGGCGCGGAGTGATCACCTCCGGACCGGTCAGCTCGTACACGCCGCCGGTGTGCCGGTCATCCGGCAGGCAGGCCGCCGCGACCGCGGCGATGTCCGCCGGGTCGATGATCGGCACCCCGACGTCACCAAAGGGCGCGGCGACGACCTGATGCGCGCGGACGGACCCGGCCCACCACAGGGCGTTGGAGGCGAAGCCGCCCGGCCCCCAGGATGACCCACTCCAGGCCGGGCTCCCGCAGCAGGTCCTCCAGCGCGCGCATCGCGACACGCGTTTGGCCGGAGGGCCTGGTCACCACGCCCGGCGTGGAGAGCAGGACGACCCGGCGGACCCCGCCGGCCGCAGCTTCGCCGATGATGTCGGCAGGGTTGGCTCCAGTGGCGTGCAGGTCGCCGGACAGCAGCAGAAACAGCGCCTTCGCCCCGGCCGGCGCCACGCCACCCGTGGTTCCCTCGTCCGCCGGACGGTCCTGAGGTTCAGGACCGTCCGGCGAGGGACGACAACGGGGGTGCCGGTATCCGCTCCAGCACTCCGCCCGCGAAGACGTCGTACAGCGGCAGCGTCTCCAGATGCACATAGCCGATGTGGCAGTCGCAGACGGCGAGTGGACAGGCCCGCGGGCCGAGCGAGCGGCGATAGCTTCCGTCGTAGAGGTTGCCCAGCTCCGCCGGGACGAAATGGCAGCGGCGCACCGTGCCGTCACCGTCCACCGAGATGACCGACTCGCCCGTACGGCAGGGCAGCCCGGCCGACCGGTGCGGATGCCTGCTGTACGGGAAGAGCGGGTCGAGGGCCGTCCATCGATCCGCCTCCGCGTCGGTGTAGCTCTGCCCTTCGGCGGCGTTCACCCAGAGATAGACCTCGTCCGGCAGCGCGGCCCGCAGCCGTCGCGCCTCGTCGAGATGGTCGTCGAGACCGACGACTCCGACGCTGTGGCGGATGCCGAGCGCGGTCAGTTCCCGGCACTTGGTCAGGAACCGCTCGTACGGCGTCTGCCCCGGGTGGTACGTGCACCAGAGCGCGATCTTCTCGCGACCGGCGTCACCCGCCTCGGACAGCCAACCCGTACGGCTGCTGAGGTTGGTCTGGATCGCGACCCGGCCGATGTGCGGCAGCCGCGCCAGCTCCACCAGCGCACGGCGGTACCAGGAGCGGACCAGACCCTCGCCCCACGGGGTGAACAGGACCGAGAGCCGATCGCCGGTCTGCGCGGCGGCCCACGCCGTGAACCGCTCCAGTGCGGCGCGGTCGGCACGCAACTGCTCCCGGCTGTCCCGCCGCTTGGCGAACGGGCAGTACGGACAGTCGTAGTCGCAGGACGCGAGCGGGCCGCGATAGAGGATGGTCAGGTCCATGGGCGCGCTCACTTCAGCTCGTACGCGGCCATCGCGGCCCGCACGCCGGGGGAGAAGAGTTCCGGGCCCAGTGCGTCGGAGTGGGCCAGGCCCTCGGGGGAGAGCCGCAGCAGGCCGGACGCACCGGCCGCCGCGTCGAGCCAGCCACGCGCCTCGAACCGGGCCAGTTCGGTGCGGAAGTCGTCGGCCGGGGAGCTGCCGAACCGCTCCCGGTAGTCGGCCGGGCGCAGCCCATCGGCCTGCAGGAGCGACTGCAGGAGATGGCGCCGGCGGGCCTCGTCGCCGTCGACGTACCGGCCGACCTCGGCGCGTGAGAAGTCCTCGGTCGCGGTGTAGCCGTCGATGATCGCCCGTACCTCCCGCATCTCCACCGCGTAGTCGAAGGAATAGTGCAGACCCGTGGTGTACGAGCGGGCGCCGCACCCCAGGCCGATCATGCCGTCGGTCTGACAGGCGTAGTCGTCCGGGCCGTCCGTCCGGGGGGCGTCGGAGCGGCGGAACATCCGCATGGACACCTGCTCGTAGCCGTGGGCCAGGAGATGGTCCCGGCCCGCGCGGTACAGCCGCAGCCGCTGTTCGTCCCAGGCGGCGTCCGCCGCCGCCTCGCCGTCGGTGCCGAGCCGTCCCAGACCGGTCAGCGGGCGCACGTACAGCGGGTAGAGGTACAGCTCCTCCGGCCGCCAGCCGAGCGCCGCGTCCAGGGAGGTGCGCCAGCTGTCCTCGGTCTGCCCGTCGATGCCGTAGATCAGGTCGATGTTGAGGACCGGGATGCGGGCTTCACGTATCCGGTCCAGCGCCCTGTCCACCTCGGCGCGGCGCTGCGGTCGTACGGCGGCACGCGCCTCGGCTTCGACGAAGCTCTGCACGCCGATGCTGATCCTGGTCGTTCCGCGGTCGGCGAGGACCGCCAGCCGGTCGGCCGTCGCGGTCGACGGCGAGGTCTCGACCGACAGCGGGACGGACCGCAGATCGGCACCCATCCGCTTCTCCGCGATGTCGCAGAGCCGCTCCAGTTCCGCCGCCGTCAGGAACGTGGGAGTGCCCCCGCCGAACGCCGCCGCCGCGAATCGCACCGGATCGGCGTCGCCCAGCGCGTCGCGGACGGCGGTGGCCTGACGGTCGAGCGCGTCGAGATACCGGGTCGTCAGCTCGTCGGGGGCGCCGATCCGGGTGAAGAGGTTGCAGAAGCCGCAGCGGACCTCGCAGAACGGTATGTGGAGATAGAGCGAGAGCGCGTCCTTGCGCTCGGCCGCCCACAGCTCGCGCAGCGCCGGCCGCTCGGCGAGGGGGCGATAGGCGGTCTTGTGCGGATAGGCGTAGACATAGCTCTGGTACGGGCGGGGGGTGTGCGGGACGGTCGTGGTGCGGCTCATGGTGCGGTGACCCCCGGTTCCAGGAAGAAGTGCGCGTACGGAACGGTCCAGACGGACTCGTGGCCGAGCCGGTGACCGGTGTAGCCGTCGTCCCCGTAGGCCGTGCCGTGGTCGGAGCAGACGATGGCGAAACAGCGGCGTCGGCTGCTCGCGGCGGCGAGGAGCTGGCCGATGTGGGCGTCGACGTATTCGAGGGCGGCGGCATGGGTGGCGCGGGAGTCGCCCGCCTCACGCGTGGCCCCCGGCCGGTGGAACCAGTTCGGCTGGTGCAGGGCGGCCACGTTGACGAAGAGGAAGAGACGCTGCTCGGCGGGGAGTTCGGCGACGATCTGCTCGGCACGGGCCACCTGGGCCTCGAACGAGGTGGGCGACGCCACGCCGAACTCCGGTTCCCAGTGGCTCTCCTGGAACATGCCGGGCAGTACGGAGCCGAGCGGCCCCTGTCGGTTGAAGAAGCCGACGCCGCCGATGCACACCGTGTGGTAGCCCACTTCGGCGAGGCCGGACAGCAGATCGGGGGTGTCGAAGACGAAGGTGCCCGAAGCCGTGGACTCACTGCCCGCGAAGCGTGCCGCGAACAGCCGCGGGTGTGGCCCGGGGCCGACCGGTGTCGGCAGGAATCCCGCGAAGATCGCCTGGTGGGAGGCGTAGGTGAAGCTGCCGGGCGCATGCCGCTTCTCCCAGACCCCGCCCGGCAGATGGCGCGCCAGATGGGGGATGCGTCCGGCGGCGGCGAGTTCGGCCGCCACGTCGTAGCGCAGGGTGTCGAGGGTGACGAGCAGCAGATCGTGGCTGCCCACGATCTCACTCATGTCCGGGTTCCGGGCCTCGGCGGGGGCGGGCGCGGTGTCAGGCAGTGGCGTTCGCACGGTGGTTCCTTGCTCTGTTCAGTACGGCGGCGACCTGCGCCGCATAGGTGTCCAGGCCCTCGGCGCCGCTGCCGGGAAGTCCGGTCAGCCGCGGCAGCAGATCACCGAAGGCGTTGACCTCGCCGACGGCGAAGCGCCGCCAGCCGGCCGTGGGCAGCAGGTCCACGCCCACGCACAGCGTGTCCGGGAAGCAGGCCGCGGCCCGTTCGCACACGGCCAGGGCCTCCGCCCAGCTGCCGCCCGCGGTCTCGACGGCCGCACGGACGTCGTCGAGACTTCCGCGTTCGCCGCCGAGGTGAAGATTGGTCATGGGGGAGCGGCTGGTGCGCACGACGGCGTGGGTGGCCCGGCCGGCCACCACCACGACCCGCAGATCCGCCGCGCGGCCACGCTGCGTGGCCTTGGGCAGCCAGCGTTCGACATGCAGCCCGTCCGGTGCGAGCGCGTCGACGATCGCCGCGATCTCCCGTTCCGTCGTGCAGCGGCGCACCCGCAAGGAGTTGAAGAGCCGGCCGGTCGGGTCGCGATCCACCGAGGTGGTCGCCCTGATCCGGCCGGGCCCGGCCGTCTCCACGGCCAGGACCCCGGAGGCGGACGAGCCGTGCGCGAGCTTCACGAAGACCCTGGGCATGCCCAGCGCCGCCATCCGGTCGCGTACGTCCGCCCAGTCGCGCAGTACGGGGGCGGCCGCCCCCGACGTCGGCGACGCGGGCACGGGCACACCGGAGCCGTCCAGCAGCGCATGGCAGAGCCGCTTGTCGAACAGCACCGCGACATCCCCGGGGCCGTCGAGCAGCGTGGCACCGGAAGCGGTGGCCGTTCGGGCCACCGCTCGCACGGCCGCGGTGAACCGGGCGTACCACAGGGCGGTCCCCTCGACCCTCGTCGGATCGTCGACCGCCCGGAGCAGTCGCTCCACATCGGTGTCCTCACCGGGCGAGTCCATCCGGACGGTCTCACCCGGCCGGAAGACGGCCTCGCCGCGGAGCACGTCCAACCAGGGCACGACCCGCGCGGGAGGCAGACCGGCGGCCCGCACGGCGTCCTGGAAGAGCGTGACCCGGCGGTTGCCGGGTACACCCACGACGGCGAAACGCGGCCCCGGGCCGGTTGCGCTATTCGCTGATGGCGACATAGCGGTCGTCGTCCTCTTCCGGATCCCAGTACTCGACCTCGTCGACCTCGCCGTTCACCCGGTCGGAACCCAGGAGACTCCTGAGACGGTCCATCAATGGGCCGCTGATGTAGTGATGGTGCAGGTCCAGCGAGGTCAGATGCGTGAGCGGCTGGCCCGAGAGCAACGCCTCGGCGCCCTCGTCGCCCAGCGTTCCCATCGCGAGGGAGAGCGACTCCAGCTGGGCCACGACCGGTGCGGAGGCGACCGCCGCCGCGATCTCGTCCTGGATCTCGCTGTTCTGCAGCCCCAGATGACGCAGGGCCGGGAACGCCGCGCCGGACAGCAGCGGCGCGAGGTCCTCGACCGTCGTGTCTCCGCCGTACTCGGTGACGCCGAGCCAGAGTTCGAGGTGCTCCAGCGCGGGCAGCTCCGACGCTCCGATCGCCCGCACGATGCCGGACGGGAGCCCGCCCGACTCGAACCGCAGCTTCCTGAGCGACTTGTGCCGCACCGGGCGCAGATCGAGCGTCGTCCGGCCCTCGCTCCGCTCGCCGCAGCCCCGTACCGTCAGTTCCTCCAGCCGGCCGAATGCCTCGACGACCGGCGTGATGTCGGACATGACGAGCCACGACAGCTCGCACTCCTCGCCGACGACATCGGCGAGGAAGAGTGCCCGCAGGGCCGGGAAGCGGTCCGCGTGACCGGTCAGCAGTGCGATGACCGGAGCGATGGACTCGTAGTCGCCGTGCCACCAGGGACCGATCACCAGGGCCCGGACACGCGAGGTGTCGACCGTGTCCAGGAAGTGCTGCCAGAGCGTGGCGAACGTCGGATCGCCGTCCCAGTCGCTCTCCAGCCGCCATGCGACCGAGTCGGCGGCCGGGAGTGGGCCGGCGAGCGACCGGTCCGGCCCCGGCAGGGTCAGGACGGGCAGGCCGTGAAACGTCTCAGGGTGTTCGATGTCGGTCATCGTGGATCACTCCGCGACAGAGGTGTAGCGGCCTTCGGCACCGCGGTCGCCCCACGGCTTGTTGCGCTCCGACACATCGACCCGCACACCGTGGGATTCCAGGGCCTGGGTGATCCGGTCCTGCATCGGCTCGGTCATGAAGTGGTGGTGCAGATCGAGCCGTTCGAGATGGGTGAGCGGCTGGCCGTCCAGCAGCGCTGCAGCGCCCTCGTCGCCCAGCGTGCCGTGCGACAGGTCGAGGACACGCAACTGGGCGACGACCGGGGCACTCGCGACGGCCGTCGCGATCTCGTTCTGCAGCTCGCTGTTGCGCAGGCCGAGGTGGGTCAGACCGGGGAAGCGGGAGCCGGAGAGCAGCGGGGCCAGGTCCGCAACATCGGCGTCGCCCCCGTACTCGGAGACACCGAGCCAGAGATCGAGCCGCTCCAGCGCGGGCAGCTCGCTGTCCAGGATGCCTCGGATCACCCCGACCGGCAGACCGCCGGTCTCGATGGTCAGTGAACGCAGCCGCTTGTGCTCGGAGGGGGAGAAGACCAGGTCGGTGCCGCCGCGCACACCCAGTTCGCGCAGGCCGGGGAAGGCCCTCAGGAGTGCTGTGACATCCGACTGCTCGATCCAGGAGATCTCGGACTCCTCCATGGTCAGATCGCCGACGAAGACAGCCTCCAACGAGGTCAGCCGGTCGGCCGCGGCGATGACCAGATCGATCGGATAGGAAGAGGTCTCGTCGCACGACTCGCCCCACTGACCGATGATCAGTGCCCGCACACCGGAGGGATCGACCGTCTGCAGAAACGCCTGGAAGGCCTCCTCCCACGTCGTCTCGGACTCGTCGTCGTACGGATCGACCGAGATGCGCCAGGCAGCCGCGTCGGCGGCCTGTATCGGCGCCTCCTTCGTCGCGTGCTGGAAGTCGACCGCGGGAAGGCCGAGCAACTCGTGCAGATGGTCCACACCGGACATGGCCCTGAGCTCCTGGTACTGGGGGACGGCTGATGTCCGCAAGGTTTATCAAGCGGCACTGACAACCCGGCGACCGGGGACCGTCCGGGACGTGTCCACCGACGCCCGCCGGGGCCGGCCACCGGCCGGTTGTCAGACCCTCCCCGTAGCGTTTTCCCCGTGGTCGGCACAGCGGGTGCCGCCATCGAGGGGAGACGTCTGTGTACCGGCAGGGCGATGTACTGATCGTGTCGTTGGAGGAGTCGGCGGTGCCCGCGCATCTTGTGGACGCGCCGGGTGAACCGAGGGACGGCCGGGGGCGCATGATCCTCGCCCTGGGCGAGGTCACCGGCCATGCCCACGCGGTGCAGGGGCCGGGCCGGCTGATGCGCGAGGCGGGGGCGTTCGGGCCGATGCTGCTCCATCTTCCCGAAGGCGGCCGGGTGGTGCACGAGGAGCACGCGGCGATACCGCTGTCGAAGGGCTGGTACCGGGTGGTGCGCCAGCGGGAGTACGTGCCGGGAGCGGTCCGCATCGTCGCGGACTGACGCCGCCGCCCGGCCGGTGGCGGCGAATCGGGGAAGCACCTCGGTGACGGGCGCTCACCCGATCACGCCTCGGCGACGGGGCGCATCCGATCAGTGAAGCGCGCAGTACAGAAGACAGCACACCGAATACCGCATACGAACTCAGGATTCAGGGGACGGGGAAGACCGATGCAGTACGTGGACTCATGGCGGGCCGTGGCAGCGGCGACCGGCGGTGCGGACCGGGCCGCCGCCGAGGACGGGCTGCGGCTCGCCTACCGCAGCGCGGGACTGGCGGAGCCGGAGCGGTTCGTCTGGGTGGATTCGCCGAGGGCCGCCGTGGAGGCCGTCGGGAAGCTCGTCGACGCCGGAAAGTCGGTGCGTGACGAGGTACGGACCCGGCCCTGGGCGCAGGAGCGGCGCCGGATGTACGACGAGCTGGGCCCGGCCGGCTGGTCCGCCCTGTGGTCGGCCACGGGGGCACAGCTGTGGGAGACCACGGTCGCGCTCGCCGACCGGATCAGGGCCGGTGTCGTCGCCGACCTCGCGGAGCGTCCCGAGGACGAGTCCGCTGTCCGGCTGGTGCTGCTGGACGCGGTCCTGGGCCAGCACGACGCGGCCTGGCTCGCCGCGTTCGACGGCCGGGGCGAGCGGCTGAACGGCCTGGCCGAGGTGGCCAGACATGCGGGCTGGTGGTGGCCCTACGAGCGCGTCGTGGTGATCAGTGAGCGCCCGGAAGCACTCCACCGGGACGAGGCGGGCCGGCTCGACCGCGGGGACGGCCCGGCGCTCGCCTACCGCGACGGCTTCGCGCTCCACGCATGGCGCGGCATGCCCGTGCCCGCCGAATTCCTCGCGGAACTGAACTCCCTGACCCCCGAACGGATACGTGAGGAGGAGAACGCGGAACTGCGCCGCGTGATGCTGGAGTTCTACGGTTACGACCGCTATCTCAGCGAGTCGGGCGCCGAGCCGGTCCACCGGGACGAGACGGGCGTCCTGTGGCGGATCGCGCTGGACGGCGACGAGGACGTGGTGATGGTCGAAGTGGTCAACTCCACCCCGGAGCCGGACGGCACCAGCCGCACCTACTGGCTGCGGGTACCGCCCGCCACGAGGACCGCGAAGGAGGGGGTGGCCTGGACGTTCGGGCTCCAGGGGGATGCATACGCACCCCTGCGCCAGACCTGACCGCCGGAGGTCCGAGCGTACGGCGTGCCTTTCAAACGCCGGCGCCGAGGTGGGTGCCGATCCGGATGAAGGCCTGGACCAGCGGCGCCGGGGGGACGGACGGTGACATGACCTGGGACGCGAAGTGCACGATGACCAGGTCCAGTTCGGGAGAGATGAACAGGAGCTGTCCGTGGATGCCACTGGCCATGAAGGACTGGTAGGGGTCGTTCAGGATCCACCAGAAGTCGTGATAGGAGAGCGTCGCGGGCGAGCTCGGGGGCGCCGCCGGGAAGCGGACACGCCGGGGGTAGCCGTCCGGGGTGCCGGTGGCGATCGGCCTGGCGATGCCCTCGGGCACGATCTGCCGGTCACCGATGGCGCCGCCGCAGCGGATCATCTCGCCGAGCCGGGCCACATCACGTGCGGTGGCGCTGAAGCCGCCGCACGCGGCGTCGGCTCCCTCGGAGTCGAGGATGCAGTAGGCGTCCTCCTCCGCCCCGATGCGGGACCAGATCACCTCGCTGAGCAGCGCCGACGTGCTGATGCCGGTGACCCGGCGGAGGGTCTCCGCGAGGGCCTCGACGTTGCCGTTCTCGTAGCGGAATTCCGTCCCCGGTCTGCCGGTGGCCCGAGCTGTGGCGAGATGCTCGCGGATGCTGGTGGGGCCGCTGTAGCCGTAGGGGCGCAACTGCGGGGCGAGAATGGCGAAGTACCGCTGGGCTTCTGTCGCCTTGTCGTACGGCCGACCGGCGTAGCTCATCAAGGTGCTCATGTGCAGCAGGTCGTCGACCCGGGCGTCCCCGAATGCCGTTCCGGCGAGTTCGGGGACGTAACGGGACACCAGGGCGTCGCGGTCGAGCAGCCCCTGGTCGGCGAGCGCGGAAGTCGTGCCCACCCGTCAACGAGGCGCGCTCTTCGGTGTCGTCGCGGCCACCGGCACACGGCCCGGCCTCGTAGCCCCCTTCCTCACGGGCCGCATCATCGACACCGCGGGCTCGGAGTCGGTCGGCTACCTCATTGCCTTCCTCATGGCAGCCGCGGTCATGGTCGCCGCCGGGGTCTTCGCGTTCGTTGCCATTCGCCCCGAACACGACGCCGAACGGTTGGGCATCCACCACCAGGACCGCCGGACAGCCGACACGCCCGGATGAACCACCGAGACGGGGAAGCGTCTCAGGTCGTCAGCGCCGCCCGGTCGATGCCGAGTTCACGAGCGAGGGCCTCGTCGGTCCAGGCCAGCATCGTGGCCCGGGAGAGCGGACCCGCGTACGAGATCATCTGCACGGCCAGGCCGTCCAGCAGAGCGGTCAGTCGCCAGGCCACGGACATCGGGTCGTCGCACTGGAACTCGCCGGCCGCGGCGCCCTCTTCGATGACCTCGGCCAGCTCCGCCTTCCACTGCTGGTCGAGATCACCGGCCACATTGCGCAGCGCCGGATCGCGCAGCGAGGCGGCCCAGCCCTCGATCCACAGCCGCCAGCCCTTGGCCTGGCCCGTCGGCGCGTACCAGCGGACAGCGGTGCGCAGGCGTCGCACCGCGCTGGTACGGCGGCTCAGCAGCTTGCGCAGATGGGCGAGATCGGCCTCGGCGGCATGCGCGAAGGCGGCCGCGACCAGCTTTTCCTTGGTCGAGAAGTGGTACAGCACCAGTGCGTTGCTCACGCCGAGCACAGCGGCCACATCGGCGATCCGTACCGCCGCGACCCCCCGCACCTCGATCTGTTCGACGGCAGCGCGCAGGAGTTCCTCGCGCCGCTCCGCCACGCTCAACCGCACTCTTGCCACGGCGTCACCCTAACGAATGCGCGCCCGGGAGGCAGTCCGGGGGCGGAGCCGCACGGAAGATGCGCCCGGCAGACCGGACGCCCGGAGTGCCCGCGCCGGCGGCCCGGGATGCCGGCACGGGCAGTCGTACCCGCCCGCCAGGCGCGCTTCCATGCACCGAACACGTCGGCCTGTGGCCGGAAAGGATCCGGCCACAGGCCGATCGGGTTCAGCGGTACCAGCCGAATCGTTCCGCCATGACCGGCAGCCGGTCGGCGACGATGGCATGGGCGGCGGCCCGCGGGGTGCTGCCGTCGGCCTCCGCGCGGTCCAGTATCCGTTCGATCAGGGCCCGCATCGAGCGGCGGGTGTGCCCGAACGCCTCGTCGGCGTCGGCGCCGATGTCACCGAACAGGGTCCACCACCACCAGGCGTTCGTACCGGAGTTGACGACCACATCGGGCAGTACCGTGATCCCGCGCGCCGCCAGCATCGTCTCCGCCTCGGTGAGCACCGGCATGTTCGCCGCCTCGACGACCCAACGGGCCCGGATCCGGGACTGGTTGGTGGCGTCGATCGCGTACGAGACCGCCGCCGGGACCAGTAGCTCGGCATCCTGCGCGAGCCAGGCGTCCGCGGGCAGCTCCCGGTCGTCGTCCCGGAGCGCGCCGCGGTCCACCGTCCCGTACCCGTCCCGGGCGGCCAGCAGCGCCTCGACATCGAGGCCGGCCGGATTGGCGATCGTGCCCTTGATGTCGGCCACGGCGACCACGGCCAGCCCGGCCCGTGACAGGAACCGGGCCGTCGCCCCGCCCATGGTGCCGAACCCCTGTACGGAGACCCTCGCCTCCCTGTACGCGACGCCCGCCCGGTCCAGCGCCGCGAGCGCCGACTCGGCGACCCCGCAGCCGCCGACCAGTTCGTCGAGCCCGATGCCGTCCACCTCGACGGCGAACGCGTCGGCGAGCCGTCGGCGGGCCGCCGTCTCGTCGTCGAGCAGTGGGTAGACGGCCTGGACCGAGGAGACGAGCCCGGCCTCGGCCGCCGCCCGGTCCACGGTGTCCTGGGTGAGCCCCAGGTCCTCGCCGGTCGTCCACACGTTCTCGATGTACGGGCGCACCGCCCGCAGATAGCGCACCAGAACGCCGTACGCCTCGGGGTCACGGGGATCGCAGTCGATGCCGCCCTTCGCGCCGCCGAGCGGTATGTAACGGGCCCCCATGTCGTCGACATCGAAGTGGAGGGCCTCCTTCATCGTCATGCCGCGGGCCAGCCCGACCACCTCGTCGAGCGTGCAGCCCGCCCGCATCCGCAGCCCGCCGCTGGAGACCCCGCGCACCAGCCGGTCGACGACCAGATGGCCCTGACGGCCGGTGACGTGATCGGTCCACGTGAGCGAGATCAGCGGGGCGGGCGGGGTGGTGGCGCGGGACACCGGAGGTGTCGTCATCGGGGGGTCTCCTCGGTCACAGCGATCACGGTGGGCCCAGGGGTCCTCAGGGCCCGGGACAGGGTGCGGGCGAGCGCCTCGGGGGTGTCGGCACGGGCGCCGTGGCCGCCGTACGCCCGCGCCAGCGCGGGCAGGTCGACCGACGGCAGATCGACGCCCATGGGGGTGTCGCCGCGCGCCGCCATCTCGTCGCGGATCTCCCCGTAGCCCCCGTTGTCGAACACCACCACCGGCAGCGGCAGCCGCAGCTGGGCGGCCGTGGCGAGCTCCTGGACGGAGAACTGCAGCCCGCCGTCCCCGCTGAGTGCCACGACCTGCCGGCCGGGGTACGCCGTCTTCGCGCCGATCGCCGCGGGCAGCGCGTAGCCGAGCGTGCCGAAGCCGGTCGGGTGCAGATAGCGCCCGCGCGGGCCGACCGGCAGATGGGGCAGCGCGCCGTAGTAGCAGCACTGTGCACTGTCCGAGGTCCAGATGGTGTCGGCGGCCGACACGGCCCGCGCGGCTCGCAGATACGGTACCCAGCGGACGTCGCGCTGCGCGGTTTCGGCATCCCGCGCGGCACGCAGCTCACGTACCGCGGCGGAACTCTCCCGCATCTCCGGGCTGCCGGTACCCGGCTGCGTCAGCTCGTCGCGCAGCGCCTCCAGCGTGGGGTGCGCCGCGCCGACCAGCGCCAGACCGGCGGGCAGTCCCGCGTACATCTGGGCGGGGTCGATGTCGACCCGGATCAGCGTGCCGCCCAGTGACGGCGGCGCGGACCACAGGTCGGACTCGGCCAGCTCGGTGCCGACCGCGAGGACGGCGTCGCAGCCCGCCAGCCACTTCTGTACGGAGGGGCTGTGCAGTGACACCCCGAGCGAGAGCGGGTGCGTCTCGTCGACGATCCCCTTGCCGTTGGCGGTGGTGACGACCGGGGCGGCCAGCGCCTCGGCGAGCGCCAGGCACCCGGCGGACGCGGACCGCGCCCCTCCGCCCAGGACCAGTGCGGGCCGCCGGGCCGCACGCAGGACCTCGGCCGCGTCCCGGAGCGCGGATCCGGCCGGGACCGGGGCGGACAGCGGTGGCGTGAGCCGCACCGGTCCCACGGGCCCCGCCGTCTCCAGCAGATCCAGCGGCACCTCGACATGGACCGGACGCGGGCGTCCCGAACGGAACAGGGTGAACGCCCGCGCCACCGCGGAGCCGATCTCCTCGATCGTCGACACCCGGTGGCTGAACGCCGCGACCGCACGCAGTGCCTCGGACTGGCTTCGCATCTCGTGCAGCAGACCGGTCGGCTGACGCGGGTGGCGCAACGGCATCCCGGGGGACACGACCAGCAGCGGCACGCTGTCCGAATACGCCTGTCCCACCGCGGCCGTGATGTTGAGAAGCGCCGGTCCGGTGGTGGTGATCGCCACGCCGGGCCGCTGGGTGACCCGTGCGTACGCGTCCGCCGCGTATCCCGCGCCCTGTTCGTGCCGGGGCGTGACATGAGCGATCCCGTACTGCGTCAGATGCCGGTAGATCTCCAGGTTGTGCGTTCCCGGAATCCCGAACGCCGTGGTGACCCCGTGGGCCACCAGGGCGCGGACCACGGCCTCGCCACCGGTCGGCGACGCGCTTCTCGGCTGCCCGGCCACCCGGCCTCCCTCCACTGACAGGTCGGTGCCGACCAATCGATTTACTGAACCATCGGTCAGTATTGGGAGGCGGGAGCGCTCGTGTCAATGCAGCTTGTGCTGAATCGTCGTTCAGTGGCCGGGCCGCGTCGGTCGGCTCGTGGGGGGTTCCGCCTCGCACCGGTCCTTGAAGCCCTGGCTGGTCAGTCCGAGGGCGGAGTTGGTGCGCGAGCGCATGTTCTCCAGCGCGACCATGGTCGTGAGCTCGACGAGCGCCGCCTCACCGAGCGCGGTCCGCAGCCGCTCCACCAGCTCGTCCCCGACCTCGGGCGGAGTGAGGCTCATCGCTTCCGCGTAGGCCATGACGTCGCGCTCCAGCGAGGTGTACGCCTCGCTCTCGCGCCACACCGGCACGTCACGCAGCTTGCGCGGATCCATGCCGTGGCGGTGGTTCTCCCAATGGCCGAAGTCCATGCACCAGCTGCATCCGACGGTGGCCGCGGACGTCATGACGGCCAGCGCCTTGAGCTGCGGGTCCAGCTTCTTCCAGCGGCCCACCGCCAATTCGAACCGGCTTCCGGCCCACAGCACCCCGGTGTGATGGGCACTGACCCGTACGGGATCGATGACCTTGCCGTACGTACGGTTCGAGTACCACGACACGGCGCGGAACAGGAGGGTGCGGGGCGGGTCGAGCGAGATGCGGGCGTTCGTCATGACCGGTCTCCTTCAGTACGGCTCCGATGCCGTCCGGCGGCCCCGAGGGACGGCATCGGCGGCTGTGTTCACGGATGGGACGGACGGGGCAGCCCCGGATGTGACATGGAGTGCGGCCGGATGCGGAATCCTCTGGCAAGTACGGACGTTGGATTCGGCATGACGGGAATCGACGCACAGCAGGACGCGCTGCTCGGGCTGCTCGGCGAGGAGAGCGGCGGCGTGCTCGTGACGCTCAGGCGCGACGGCAGACCCCAGCTGTCCAATGTCAAACACTTCTACTGTCCCGAGGAGCGCGTCGTCCGTGTCTCGATCACCGAGGACCGGGCGAAGACGAAGAACCTCCGCCGCGACCCGCGGGCGAGCTACCACGTCACCAGTGCGGACCGCTGGGCCTGGACGGTCGTGGACGGCGCGGCCGAACTGTCCCCGGTCGCGGCCGACCCGCACGATGCCACGGTGGAGGGACTGATCACGCTCTACCGCGACGTCCAGGGCGAACACCCCGACTGGGACGACTACCGCGCGGCGATGGTCCGGGACCGGCGTGTGGTGCTGCGGCTGCACATCGAGCGCGCGTACGGGCAGCCGCGTGGCTGACGGCGTCCGGTCCGGCCGTCCGTCCGCCGGCCGCTTCGCACTCGCACCGTCATACCCCCCACCCATAATGAGACGACACCGACTCCCTCAGGAGATGATGTGACCGGCGCCGACCCCTTGCTCCCGCTCCGCACCCGACTGCGTTCGCTGCGCCCCGCCGCATTCGGCGCCGATCCGGCGGATGCCCGTATGGAGCGCATCCGCCGCTCACCCAACTTCGCCGACGGTGTCTTCCAGAACCCGGTGGGGGCGCGGACCAGGCCGTCCGGATCGACTCTGGAGTTCGCGAAGGTCTACTTCCGCAAGGAGGAGCGGGTGCGCCGGGCGCCGGTCGGCACGGTGCCCGTCCACGCCACCACGTACGCCGACCTCGCCGAGCCGCCCGCCACCGGGCTGCGGCTCACCTGGATGGGCCATTCCAGCGTGCTCGCCGAGATCGACGGCCGACGGGTGCTCTTCGACCCGGTGTGGGGCGAGCGCTGCTCGCCCTTCGCCTTCGCCGGGCCCAAACGGCTGCACCCCGTCCCCCTGCCCATCGCCGCGCTCGGCCCGTTGGACGCCGTGGTGATCTCCCACGACCACTACGACCACCTGGATCTGCCGACGATCCGGACCCTCGCGGGCACGGACACGGTGTTCGCCGTCCCGCTGGGCGTCGGCGCACATCTGGAGCGGTGGGGCGTACCCGCCGACCGGATGCGTGAGCTGGACTGGAACGAGACCACCGAGATCGCCGGGATCAGTCTCACCGCCACCCCGGCCCGGCACTTCTGCGGCCGCGGCCTGCGCAACCAGCAGCACACGCTCTGGGCGTCCTGGGTCGTCGCGGGGCCCGAGCACCGGATCTACCACAGCGGTGACACCGGGTACTTCCCCGGCTTCAAGGACATCGGCGCCGAACACGGCCCGTTCGACGCCACGATGATCCAGATCGGCGCGTACTCCGAGTACTGGCCGGACATCCATATGACGCCTGCCGAAGGCATGCGGGCCCATCTGGATCTCCAGGGCGGCGAGCCGCTCGGTGCGATGCTCCCGATCCACTGGGCCACCTTCAACCTCGCTCCGCACCCGTGGGCAGAGCCCGGCGAGTGGACGAAGGATGCCGCCGAGGAAGCCGGGCAGCCGGCCGCGTTTCCCCGGCCGGGCGAGCCCTTCGAGCCCGCAGGAACGCTTCCCCTCGATCCCTGGTGGCGGGCCGTGGCTGCCCCGATCGCGCACCCCTGGCGCCGCAGCGCGGCAACGGACGTTGCTCAGGATCAGGGCAATCGCGATCTTGATCTTGCGGGTGAGCGGTGACTCGGGTCGGGGCAGGGGTGAAAGCCTGAACGCAATGACGCAGTCGTTCGCCGAGCTGACGGACGCCGAACAGAGGCGGGCGATCCAGGTGTTCGACGGTCCCACTCGACGGGGGAGGGGAGGACTGCTGAGGCATGGCAGTACATCCCACTGCCCCCTCCACGAATGCCATCCGGCAGTCGAGACGCGGATCGTCGAGTCCTGACACCGAGGACCCACCCTTCCGGCCAGAACGGCGGGGTGAGGCTTCCGTATTTCTGACGTGACTCTGTCGGGGTTCTTGGATGGTCGGGCTCAGCTACCGAGGGTTCGCCAGGACGTGGGTCGGGGATCTTGTTCTGGTCCAGGAAGGTCTGGAGGACGGTCGGCGGTCTCGGTGAAGAAGCTTCCTCTGTCACTGACCGGCCGCCACCGGACCAGGCACGGGCAGCGGACGGATATGCACGGCCACGAGGACGGCGTAGGTGAACGTGAAGCCGTCGAAGAGGGCCGCCCCGCCCGGACCGTCGGCCGTCACCAAAACCCCGCCGATTGAACCGCGCCGCCGATCGGCGGCCACCGTGGGGGTCTGCCGGGCCGGATTCTCGTACGGGGAGGCCGAGCACCTATACGGCAGCAGGCAGCGCGCCGAGCTGCTGCATCAGCGAGAACAGGTTCGCGACGCCCCAGTGCTCGGTGATCTTCCCGTCGCGTACCCTCATGGCGTCCACGGTTTCGAAGCTGATCTGCTTGCCGGTGGGCGCGATGCCGAAGAACTCGCCCTTGTGGGTGCCGTGATACGTCTTGTACGTGGTGACGAGGTCGCCGTCGGCGGACTGCCAGTGGATGACGGCGTGGAAGTCGGGGAAGGCTTCGCGGAGCACCTGGTACAGCCGGCGTGCGCCCGCCTTGTCGGCCGTACGTCCCGGTTGCGGTGTGTGGTCGAGGAAGTCGTCGGCGAACAGTTCGTCGAAGAGGGCGAAGTCCCCGCCACCCTGTACCTCCTCGGTGTTGCGACGGACGATCGCCTTGGCGGCCTCGCTCGGACTGTTCTCGTTCATGGGATTCCTTCGTGGAAGGTGCGGTCGGTCGGTTCGGCTCGCACAGGTCTTGAACAGGTGTCAGATCACCGGGGTCGGGCCGTCGTCGACGACGAGGGCGGTTCCGGTCCCGTAGCTCGTCAGATCCGATCCGAGGTACGCCATGGCGCCACCGATCTCGGACGCCTGCCCCAGTCGCCGTCCGCCGCGCGGGCGAACGCGCTGCGCCTGGATCTGGTCAGAGATCGCGGCGAAGTCGTCGAGAACGACTTCGCGGTCGGTCCGCCGACGATCGATTTCATCTGGTGGGGCAGCGAGGGGAAGGAGTCGTCCCGCGGTCCGTAGAGGTTGCAGGCGTCGATGGTCACCTGTCCGGCCAGCCCCGACACCCGCGCCAGCGCATCGGCGACCGCCGATGCCCGGCACCGCGACCACCAGGACGTCGGCACCGGCCGCGTCACCGCCGTCGCGGCCAAGACCGGTCACCCAGTGGCCAGCCTTCTCCCACAGACCGGCCAGGCCGCCTCCGACGCGTCCTCGCCCCACAACGATGATCTTCATCCCGACTCCTCACGCAGGTCTGCCACAGCCGACACTCGCAGCGGCGTCGACCGACTCGCGTCGGTGACGGTCGCCTGTGCGCCGGGGTCACGCAGGGTCTGCTTGACGGCGCCATCCAGTGCGGCGCCGCGCGGCGCGTGCGGGCACTGCGCCCATGATCAGCTACGTGAGGGAACGGACGGAGGAACGGTCAGCCCGTGTCGCGTGGGAGTGAGGCGAGGGGCCGGTCGAAGAGTACGCCCAGCGTTTCGACCTCGTCGTGGGAGAGCGGGTCGAAGAAGTAGCGGCGGACGGTCTCGACGTGCTGCGGCGCGGCGGCCTCGATCGCGGCCCGGCCCTGGGCGGTCATGCGCACCATCGAGCCGCGGGCGTCGTCCTCGCGCGGCTCGCGGGCAACCATGCCGCGCGTCTCCATGCGGCTGACCTGATGCGACAGCCGGCTTCGTTCCCAGCCCAGTTCCGAGTCGGGAATCTCGACGTGAGTCAGCCGTGCTGGTGCTGGAAGAGCGCGGGCGGTGTCCTGCTCATGTACCAACCCTCGACGCGGGGTCCGACGAGGTCGGACGGCCAGCCTGCCGTCTCGACGGCGGCTTCGTAGACTGCGTCACCGAACGCCACAATGGCCTGGTGCGGGTCCGCTGTCTGCCTGAGCTCGGCCCACGGCAGACGAACCAGACCGGCGTCGGGATGCCAGGCGGCGCCCTCAACACCCCAGGACCGGCCCTCAAGACCGTCCGGCTGGGGCCAGATGTACGCGTACATGCCGACGTTCGGGGCCTTGGCGTCCCCGAAGGAGAATCCCACCGACACGTACGCGTCGAGCTGGGCGTTCTGCATGAACGGCGGCTGGTGGGACGGCGGCACGGTGGGCTGCGCCCGGAAGCGGGTGGCGGACAGGTCGAAGCCGCCCCACATCACACCGACCCGGGGGCGGTGTCCCAGGAAGGGGGCCTGCCACGCCTCGAGCCCGTCAGCGGCGAGGTTCAACGCCGTCCAGATCAGCCGGGCCGCGTGGCCATCCCAGATGCGTTCGACGTGATCGTCCTCGAAGCGCGGCGGGGCATCAGGAATCTCGCAGATCAACGAGGTGCGCGGTCGGTGTATGCCGAGCTCGTCCGCCGCATCGCAGAAGGACGCATAGAACATGGCGACCGACCCCTTGGACAACGGCACCGTTCGCGAACCGTTGTCGGCCTCGATGACCACGTCACCGTCGAGCAGGCTGTGATGCACCGCGAAGGTCACGCCCCGCTGCCGAAGGGTCGGCGTACTGAGTCCCCGGGGGGTGACATTGAGGACGATGTTTCCCCAGCCGACTTCGAAGGGCTCGTCGAGGGTGTACTTGCCCGCGACCTGTACCACCCGGTTCACGTAGTCGACCATCGGCGCCAGGTCCTCATGGACCAGCGTCGGCCACGTATTGAGACGTTCGCTCACAGAGAGCCTCCCAGCGTGTCGATGGGATCAGCGGCAGGGAACGTCGGGTGCCGGGCCCGCTCCGGTACCCAATTCTCACACGCAGGTCAGAGTCCTGCCCGTTCGGTGGCGCCGGGCGTCCGACGCTCCGGGCCGGCAGCCGCGCCCCCAGCCGCAGCGGTGAGCGTCGTGGCGGCGGATGGTGGCGCGGCTCGAGGCGCTGCCCGGTCGCAGCGGTTTGCGCACTTCAGACCGACCCCGAGAGCGTGCGGTGCTCGGGACCGGGCACCGAATACGTGGCGAAGAAGTCGGCCGGCTCCGCGACGGCGGGCACGACGTAGTCGTCCTTGTCGTAGAGGTCGTTGTGCACAGCGCCGTCGATTCGGAGCAGTTCCTTCGGTCCGTGCGCCTGCTGGTACGCCTCCACGCTCATCCAGGAGGTCACGGCCTCACGCCCGACGATCATCAACAGGGGACGTGGAGCGATCAGTTCGACGGAACGGAAGGCGTCGAAGACGGCGATGCGGTCGACGTTGGACGTCAGTGCAACGAGCTCGACTGCTCGGTCTCCAACCTCAGCCGCGCTGGGCCCGGTCGTACACCTTCCTGGCCGTGGTCCCCAGCACCTCTCCTTGCATCTCGGTCGGTGTCAGGGAGTCCAGTGCGCTGTTCACCGAGACCAGGACGCCCTTGCCGGTGGCGGCGTTGAAGTCGGCAAGCCATGGGCCGCCGCTGGAGCCGCCGGTCATGTCGCAGGGGATGGCCCGCACGCCGTGCTTCTTCTTCGCCTTGCCGACGCAGTGCAAGAGTTCCTCGCCGAGTTGCGGGCGGGTGGCGGAGTAGCCGAAGGCGGAGATGATGCCGCCAACGGGGTGGTTGAAGGCGATGGGCTGGCCGCCCACGACGTCGGTGAGCTTGCGGCCGCTCTTGTCGGTGTCGACAACGAGCGTGGCCATGTCGTTGGTGGAGTCCGTTTCCCAGCTGCGCGGGGTCGCGGCGGAGCGGACCGCGAAGGCGCCGTGCGGCCTCTTGGCCTTGCTGTAGCCGGGGACGAACACCATCGTGCTGTTGGTGTTGTAGGGAGAGGAGCCCAGGCGCACGCAATGGGCCGCGGTCATCACGGCGGAGCGGTTGACGCTCTGCACGGCAGTGGCCGTGCACCAGGTGTCGGCGCCCCTTGAGTTGACGAAGAAGAGCCGCCCCACGGTCTTCAGGGTGGTGCCGCGCCACGGCTTGGCCTTCGGTCCCGTCGGACCGAGGTCCACGGACTTCCCGACGGCCTTGACTCGGGCGGGCGTCCAGTAGGCGAGTGCTTCCCGACGTTCCTTTGCGGTGTACCTCATGACCGAGACCGGGTCGACCGAGGAGGCGCCGGCCCGGCCGGCCACGGCCGTCGCCGGGATCGGGGCGGCGAGGACGAGGGCCGTACCGGCCACGGCGAGTCCCGTGGCCCGGCCACGAGGACGCAGGTTCGCGGGAGCGGGAGTCTTGGGCATGGCGGATGTCTCCTCGGCTGGTGCAGGCGTCGGACGGGGGCTGTCAGCCCGCTCGCAAAGAGGGGGAACCCGCATGTTCGGTTGGCGCTGTCGATGAACTGTGACGCGCACAGTGACCACGGCGCCCCAACGGCAGGAGATCTCCTCGTCACAGATCGTCACAGACCTTGACAGAAATGGGATCACGGCTGGTCGCCGCGTTCGTCTGTCCGGTCCGGCCGACTGGAGCCCTTCGCTCATGAAGTGCGGGGTCAAGACATCAAGTCGACGAGGGACGGCCTGTCCGTAAGCGGATGGGCGGTTGCCATTGATCGAATACGTTCGGCGTGTGCGCGATCGGCAGCCTTGAGGGGTTTTGCGGTCGCGTCGGGGTGGCTGACCATGACGGAGTGCGCAGCCCCGGAAATCTCAACCGTCCGCGAGTACAGGCGCGTTGGTACTCGCAGCGCTGCAGCACCGGAGGAATGGCCTTGTCCGCACCGGCGACGAGTTCCCAGGAGGGAAGGTCATTCCAGGCGGCGGCCCGAGTGACATCGGTGAGGTGAGCCGCACTGTCCGGCCTCTGGGCAGCCTGCATGATGTCGATGACCGACCGGGAAGGTCCGCGGCGAAGACGCCGTGGAACTTGTCGGCCGGGTACTCGTTGAGGAGGTCGATGACCTTGTCGCCCACCTGCCGCCCGTGGCAGGACTGATGGTGGAACGCTCGGATCGCTGAGCCCCACCCTTCGCGGGGTGACGCGTCCAGCAGCGTACGTGCCCGTCGTACGGTCAGCAGGCCGCAGGGACGGCCACGGTATGGGCCATGACCAGGCCCTCGTCGCGTTGTCACGGTGATCCACGTCCGCCCGGCATCCGGTCACTGCGGCGGATTCTGCTCAAGGGCGTCGCGGAGTTGTGCCCTTGCGCGGATTCCCAGCTTGGGGAAGATCTTGTGCAGGTGGTAGCCGACAGTGCGGGGTGACAGGTACAGCCGGGCCGCTATGTCGCGGTTGGTGAGGCCCTGCGCCGCCAGTTCGGCTATCCGCCGTTCCTGCGCGGTGAGTTCGCTCGGGGCGCGCGTGGTCGTCGGTGGTGCCGTCGGGGCTCCCGCCGCCCGCAGCTCCGCGGCGGTGCGGTCGGTCCGGGGCCGGGCGTCGAGCCGCTGGAATCACTCCAGTGCCGCGCCGAGGTGCGGTCGTGCCTCGGCGCTGCGCCGCCGTCGGCGCAGCCACTCGCCGAAGTCGAGGTGCGTGAGTGCCCTTTCGAAGAGCCAGCAGTCGGTGGCGGGGTCGGCCAGGGCGGCGCGAAAGTGCCGCTCGGCGTCCTCGGTTTCGCTCAGCAGGGCCGCGGCTCGATGGAGGACGGCAGCCAGCCGGGGCGATCTGTCGGGTTCCAGGCCGTGCTCGACGGCCTCGACCACCGTGCGCGCGTCCTCCCGCTGCCCGGCACGGACCGCCGCGGCGGCCAGGTCGCCCAGATAGTAGACGGAGGCGTGGTAGTGGACGGGCGCCGGGCGGAAGTCGCGGGTGAAGGCGGCGCGCAACTGTTCGTAGGCGTCGGCGTGGTCCCCGGCGACGAACGCGGCCATGCCCAGCGCGTGCCGGTGCCGGACCTGGAGGCTCAGGGATCTGCGCAGGTCGACGCCTCGCACGGCTTCCAGGGCCTGCGTCCGCGCGGTCGCGTGGTCGCCCCGCAGCGCGCGCAGGGTGGCCTGGAGGAGGCAGGAGCCCAGGGTCACGTTGTCGGCTCCCGCCTCGGTCGCCGTCCAGAACGCCTCGTCCGCGGCGTCCTGGGCCGCCGTCCACGAACCGCTCTCGAACAGGGCGAGGGCGAGCGCCTGTGTGACGGTCGCGTTCGTGCCCGCGCTGCCGGCCCGCCGTATGACGTCCGTGGTCCGTCCGAGAATGCGTATGGCCTGCTCGGTCCCGTCCAGGATCCAGGTGGTGCCGCCGAGCGCCGTGAGGTCCGCCAGGGAGTCCTGTGACATGGCGGCCAGCGCGTCGTTCAAGAGGCCCAGGAGCCGGGCCCGTTGCCGGTGCGGGTCGACGACCGCCTGGGACCAGGCGAGCGCGGCAGGATTGCCGGCGTCGTCGAGGAGGGCGCCGATCCGCCGCAGTTCGGCCCGGTGGAACGGCGTCCCGGAGTTGTACACGGATGTCGCGGCGGTGCCCAGGGTGCCGAGCGCCAGGTCCGGGACCGAGGTGGCGGTGGCTTCGGCGCCGCCCAGCAGCTCGGCAGGGACAAAACGACGGGGAACTGCTTGACGGTCCCGAACTCCTGGATGACCGAGCCCTTCTGGTGCAACCACGGCTGGCTGCTCGTGGGCTGGGAGCTGGTGGTCATGGCGTGCCTCCTGCGATGTCGTGCCGAAACGTGCGCGGTCGACGCCAGGGGCCGGACCGACGGCCGCGTTGTCCGTGAGCGCACGCGGGGGTGCCCCTCGGCGCGCCGGATCCGGGAGAGGCGGACACGCCACGATCCAGGCTGACCGCCTACCGTGACCGCGGGGAACAGCGCGTCTTCCATTACGACCGAGATCGACGACGCCTTCGCCGGACAGGGCGTGGCCTCCCGGCTGGTCCAGGAAGTGCTCACCGACCTACGCAACTCCGGGAAGCGGATCGTGCCCGTGTGTCCGTGCGTGGCCAAGTTCTCGGAACGACACGAGGAGTTCGCCGATATCACCGACCCCGTGCGGTCCGATGTCCTGCCGTGGCTGGACACGGAATTGGGCTGACCGCGCACCGCTTCTGTCCCCGGAGTGCACAGGGCCCGCCCATCGCTCGCTCTGCCGCTTCCCTCGCGGTCAAGGGATGTCCCGTAACCGCTGGCGGGCGCACGACGACAGCTGTGGCACCTTGCCGCGTTGTCGGAACACCCGAACACATCCGGCATGTGGACGTCCCTCCGCCTTGCGAGGCACCGCATCCGACGCCCGCGCGCTGATCCACCAGGGATCACGGGGCAGCCCTTAGTATCCGAGCAGCTGAATTCCACCGGCGTGCCGTTCCATCGAAATGGCCTCGGAATGGAGTCAGTTCCCGCAAAGACACGAACGGGGTGTTGCTGTGGAGCAATGGACAAGGCGTGAGGACGAGCGGCTGCTTTCCGGGAAAGGCCGGTATGTTGCCGATATCCACGTTCCCGGATGTCTGGACGCGGCATTCGTGAGAAGCAAGGTGGCCCACGGCGTAGTGCGTGCCGTGGACTGCACGGCGGCCCGGGATGTGCCCGGGGTCGTGGGAGCCTGGTCGGCCGCGGATCTGCCGGAGCTCCCGCCGGTTCCGTACACCCTGCTGGCCAGGCTCTCCACGGAGGACGCCGTCGCGGGCCGGGAGTGGCCGGCCCTCGTGACGGACCGGGTGCGATATCCGGGCGAGGCGCTGGCGGTCGTCCTCGGGGAGGACCGGTACCGGGCCGAGGACGGGGCCGCCGAGGTCACCGTCACGATCGATCCGCTGCCCGCCGTGGTGACACCCGCCGCGGCGCTCGACGACTCCGTCCAGCTGTTCGACGGACTGAGCAACATCGCCCTGCGCGGCGAGGCGGGAGAGCCCGTCGATCCGACCGTCTGGCAGGACGCCGCCGTGGTCGAGGCCACGTACCGTCAGCAACTGCTGATGCCCAGCCCCATGGAATGCCGGACGATCCTCGCCGTACCGGACGGAGACCGGCTGACGGTGTGGTCGGGACACCAGATGCCGCACCGGCTGCGGCGTGAACTGGCAGCAGTACTCGGCTGGTCCGCCGACCGGATCCGGGTCGTCGTGCCGGACACCGGAGGCGCCTTCGGGTCGAAGAGCGCCGCGTTCCCCGAGTTCGTGGTTGTCGTCCACCTGGCGGTGAAGCTCGGCCGGCCGGTCCGCTGGATCGAGGACCGCCTGGAGTCGACGCTCGTCGCCACCCGGGGCCGGGGACAGGACCAGACCGTGCGCCTGGCCGCCGACGCGGAAGGACGGCTCCTCGCCTACGAGCTGACGATCGACGCCGATGTCGGCGCCTATCCGCACTTGGGCGTGGGACTGCCGATGCAGACGGCGTGGATGGCGACTGGCGCGTACACGACCCCACGCGTCCATGCGACCCTGCGGTCGGTGCTCACCAACACCATGGTGACCTACCCGTACCGTGGCGCCGGGCGTCCCGAGGCGGCGATCGCGATCGAGCGGGCGATGGACCTGCTCGCCCGGCGGCTCGGGATCGACCCGATCGAGCTGCGGCGGCGCAACTTCATTCCGCCCGATGCCTTCCCGTACGAGACGCCGACCGGACGCCGCTACGACAGCGGGGACTACGCCGCCGCCCTGGACCTGGCGCTGCAGACGCTCGGCCACGAGGAATGGAGCGCGGAGCGGGCCCGTCGCCGCGAGGATCCGGACGCGCTGCCGCTGGGCATCGGTGTCTCGTGCTACGTGGAGCGTTCGGGCGGCGAACCCGGTGGCCTGCACGAGTTCGGCAGCCTGGAAGTCCACGAGGACGGCACCGTCACCGCCCGCTGCGGCGCGGCCCCGAGCGGCCAGGGGCACGAGACCGTCTTCCCCGCCCTGGTGGCCAAGGTCCTCGGCATCCCGGAGGCGCAGGTCCGCCTCGTCGAGGGCGACACCGACGAACAGCCCGAAGGACTGGGCTCGTTCGCCAGCCGGTCGGCCCAGGTCGACGGCGCCATGCTCCAGCACGCCGCGACCCGCCTGATCGAGGAGGCGCGCACCCGGGCGGCGAACCTGTGGGACCTGCCGGTCGACGAGATCGAGTGGGCGGACGGCGCCGTACACGCCGCCCACGACGGTTCGGCGGCCACCGGCCTCGGCGATCTGGTCAAGTCGACCGGCCCGTTGCGGGTGGAGGAGCGCTACGAGGCCGCCATGGCGTTCCCCTTCGGCGCACACGCTGCGGTGACCGAGGTGGATCCGGAGCTGGGCACGGTGAACGTCCTGCGGCTCGTGGCAGTCGACGACTGCGGCGTGGTCCTCAACCCCACGGTGGTGCGCGGGCAGGCGTTCGGATCGGCCGTACAGGGTATCGGCCAGGCCCTCTACGAAGGCATGACGTTCGACGACGCCGGCGTGCCGCAGCTGGCGAACGGATTCCTGGACTACCTGCTCCCGACGTTCACGGAGGTCCCGCCCATCGACATCAAGGACACCCGCACACCCGGCCCCGGCACCCCGCTGGGCGCCAAGGGAGCGGGGGAGTCGGGCTGCATCGGCACCCCGGCCGCCATTGTCAACGCCGTGGCCGATGCCCTGCGGATCGCCGATCCCGGCCTGCTGCAGATGCCGCTCACCCCGGACAGTGTCTGGCGGGCGGCGCAGGCCCCGAAACATGAGGAAGGCGTCCGGTGAAACCCGCATCCTTCGACTACGTGGTCCCCCGCACGGTCGCCGAGGCCGTCGAGGCACTCGGCGGCAGCAGGCGCAAGGCCCAGGTGCTCGCCGGAGGACAGAGCCTGATCCTGGAGATGCACCTGCAGCGCATCCGCCCCGAACTCGTCGTCGACATCAACCGCATCCCGGAACTGGACCGCATGAGCGTCGAGGGCGACGAACTGCGCGTCGGCGCCCTCGTCCGCCACGCGGCCTTCGAGCCGGCCGGTGCCGTACCGGGCCCGCTCGGCACCCTGCTGTCACGGGCCGTCGTCAACATCGCCCACCCGCCGATCCGTTCTCGCGGGACCATGGCCGGCAGCTTCGGCTGGGCCCATCCCGCCTCGGAATGGTGCGCCATCGGCGTCGCCCTGGACGCCGTCGTGGAGGTGACCGGCCCCGACGACGCCCGCGCGATCCCGGCCGGCGACTACTTCCTGGGGCCGTACCGCACCGCACGCCGACCGCAGGAACTGATCACCGCCGTACGGCTCCCGCTGCTCGGTGAGCACACCGGGGTCGGCTTCATCGAGCACCGCCGTACCCACTTCTGCTTCGCCCAGGTCGCCGTCGCGGCCGCGCTCACGGTGCACGACGGAGTGATCGGCGACGCCCGGATCGGACTGGTCAATTCCGCCGACCGCCCGGTACGGGCCCGTGCCGCCGAACGCACCCTGCTCGATTCCGAAATCGGCCCGCTCCCCGCGGGGCGGCGGCTGCCCGACGACCATCCGTTCGCCCGCGCCGGCCGCGTCGCCGCCCAGGAGGACGCCGCACCGCTCGCCGAACCGTACGCCGACGTGGAGTACAAGCGGCAGGCCATCGCCGTCCTGGTCGGCAGAACACTCCGAGAGGCGGCGCTCGATCTGCGCGCACGTCTCGCCGCACGCGAGGGGGACCACCGATGAAGATCACGCTCACTGTGAATGGAACCGCACACCGCCTCGACGTGGAGCCCCGGCGCCTGCTCGCCGACGTCCTGCGTGACGACCTGCGCCTGACCGGTACGCATCTGGGGTGCGAGCACGGCATCTGCGGGGCCTGCACGGTGCTCATGGACGGCGAGCCGGCCCGGGCGTGCCTGGTGCTGGCCGTGCAGTGCGACGGCAGCTCCGTTCGTACGGTGGAGGGCCTCGCGGGACCCGACGGCGAACCCCACCCGCTGCAACGTGCCTTCTCGGCCGAGCACGCGCTCCAGTGCGGCTTCTGCACACCCGGCTTCCTCATGGTGGCCGCAGGAGCGCTCGACACCGATCCCGACCTCGCTGACCACCCTGAGGCCATCGCGGGCGTCGTCGGCTCCAACATCTGCCGGTGCACAGGCTACGAACCCATCCGACGCGCCATCACGCGCGCGGCCCAGGAACAACGGAAAACCATCGGATGAACCCGGTCCGGGTGGATCTCGGTGCCCGGGTCCTCGTCGGCGAACCAGCCACCGCCGCCGAGCCCACGGAGCATCTTGCTGTGCATGCTGAACCTTTTTCGTGCAACAGCCGGCCGACACCCACTGGACCTGCCACCGCGTCGGCCGAGGAGTCGCCTCCCCGTTCGCGCGCCGGAATCGCGGTCCTGATCAGGGCGTTTACGCCTTGCAATATGCTGGCCCGGTGAGTAGCCATCCGGTTCCGCCCGAGGACACCGCCGTCGAGTTGATGCGGGCCATGACACGGCTGCGGGCCCGGCTGCGCAGCGAGACCCCGCTCGACGACCTGCCGTGGAACTGGTCGCATCTGACCACCCTGCACCGCATCGTGCAGGACGGGCCGGTGACCGCGACCGAGCTCGCGCAGGCCGAGCACGTGCGGCGGCAGTCGATGGGGGAGACTCTGGCCACGCTGCGCGACGGCGGGCTGATCATCACCTCCAAGGATCCGAACGACGGGCGCAAGTCTCTGGTGAGCGTGACGCCCGCCGGGCGGGTGCTGTGCGAGCGGATCCCGGCGGCGCGTGAGGCGTGGCTGTCCAAGGTGATCGGGTCCACGCTTCGGGCCAACGAGCGCAAGGCACTCGACAAGGCTGCGGAGATCATGAATCGCCTGGCGGATACCGACCTCTGAGGGGTGTCCCGTAATCCCTGGTGGAGCAGGGCGCGGCGTCGGATGCGGTGCATCGCAAGGCGGAGGGACGTCCGCATACTGGATGTTTGCAGACGTTCCGACAACGCGGCGAGGTGCCGTAGCTGTCGTCGGGCGCCCGCCAGGGGTTACGGGGCGGCCCTTGGTTCCGCGTCTCTGGCTCGCGGGCCATGCCCAGTGCGACGGGGTCTGCGGTGGCGACGATCTCGGCCTGGCGCGGGAAGACCTTCTCCATGAGCACCCGGTGCACCTCGGGGTCGGGGTCGGCGATGGCGTCGGCCAGTACGAACAAGCGGTGGTCATCGTCGGCTGCCTGCCGGAGGGTCGTAAGTACCACGCCGCTGGTGGACAGTCCCGCGAGGACCTGGGTGTCCACGTCCCGGGCGTGCCGCTCGGCGCGCAGATCGGTGTCGCCGGCGAAGGCGCTGAACCGGATCTTGCGCACGGTCAGGTCGTGCTCCCACATTTCCAAGGACTCGTGCACCGCCGTTGCGGGTGTGCCGTCGGTGAGGTGTCCGGCCGCGGCGACCTGGGCGAAGGCCTTGTTGCGGGTGGGGACGGCGGCAGCGTCCGTCGCGGCGAGCGCGACGCGCACGAAGACGACGTCGTGCCGTGGGTGCGGGCCCAGGCCGGCGCCTCGCCCGCGCGGGCCGGAACGGGCCCCGGGTGAGGGCACCAACTGGTCGGATCTCAGTTCGCGTGCCGTTGGCCGGTCTTGCCCAACCGGCGGTCGCAGACGGTCAGGACGAGGACGAGGGCGGCGATCGCGATCAGCACCCACGCGATGAGGTGCAGGCCGCTGTCGTCCACGCTGCTGTGGAACGCGGTGCCGGTGATCGCCGCCGATGCGATGGACCCGATGTAGCCGAAGGTGCGCAGCAGCCCGGAGGCGGTGCCGACCGCGGCGGCGGGGGCCTCCTGGTACAGGACGGTCTGGTTGGCGACCGTCCCGGCACCGGAGGTCAGGCCGAACACCGCACTGACGGTGACGACCGCCGCCATCGGGGTGCTGCTGCCCACGAACAGCACGGCCGCGGCCCCGACGAGCAGCAGTACCGCGCAGGCGATCAGCGGCAACCGCACCCCTGTCCGCCGCGATACCACCCGGGCGGTCACAGCGGTCAGCACGCCCATCGGCAGCAGCGCCAGCCCGGCCTGGTAGGCGGACAGCCCGCGGGCCGCCTCCAACCACTGCGTGAGCCCGTACAGGATCACGTACGTGCCCATCAGGGTCAGGCCGTTGCGCGCATAAGTGCGGGTCAGGGCTCCGTTGGAGGCGAGCAGGCGGACGTCCAGGAAGGGGTGGCCGGCGCGCAGTTCCCAGCCGATCAGCAGCGCGGCGAGGACTAGGGCGGCGGCGAGCGCGGGCCAGTTCAGGCGTGGCAGGGCGGAGAGGAAGACCATCAGGGCGGTGAGTGAGCCACCGAAGCCGAGCATGCCGAGCAGGTCGATGCGGGAGACGAGGGCGCGCGGCGGACCGGGACGCACCGGGTCGGGGTCCGGCGCGAGCCCGACCAGCACCAACACCAGGGCGACCGTCGCGACCGGGATGTTGATCCAGAAGGCGGTCCGCCAGCCGAGCCGGCCGACCAGCAGCCCGCCGATGGCGGGACCGATGGCGACGGTGGCGGCTCCGGTGATCGCCAGGCCGCCGAGCACCCCGCGCGGCGGGGCCTCGTGGCCGGCCTGCTCGGCGCGGCGACGTATCAGCAGCATCGCCGACGGGTAGCTCGCCGAGGTGCCCGCGCCGATCAGCACCCGGGCAACGATCAGCGCCGTCAGTGAGTGAGCCAGCGAGCCGACGATCCCGGCCACGAGCACCAGCACGATGCCGGTGACGAAGACCCGTCGGGGTCCGAACTCCTCTGCGAGGCGCCCGGAGGCGGGCTGGGCCAGTGCGCTGGTGAGGTAGAGACAGGAGATCAGGATCGCGGTGTCCCCGACGGAGACGTGCAGGGCGGCGGCGATGGCGACCAGCGCCGTCGCGATGATCGAGCTGTTGACCGGGTTGAGTGCGGCTCCGAGGTACAGCGGGGCGACGAAGCGCGGGCCGAACGGATCGCCTGCGGGCGCGCTGATCCCGGCTGTCTGCCGCGGAGCGTTGGTGTCACCGGCAAGGGACACGGAGCGACTCCATCCTCCGGGACCTCTGCGATGGAGCATGCCTGCTGCGGAGATCCCGGTGTATATAGGCAGGCCACCTGACAAACATTAGCAGGCTTCCTGCCTAGTTTTGAAGGTGTCCCTTTCGGTCGGGACCTGTGCCGTTCCCGGACCCGGACGGGTGCGCATGGCCGCCCTCGAACCGGACGTGACCGCACAGCGGCCCGCGGTCCGCAATGGGGGCCGGCTCCCTCGAATCCCGAAGCGGGGTGGTGGGGCGATGCGACTCCGGCAGACCATCCCGGAGAAGGCCGACAGTCACGACGGCGAGCGCAAGGAGGTCTGTGCTTCGGCGACCACGCGGTGCGCACCCGCCCGGCGTAAGCGACCGATATGCGCCGGAATCTTGTCGTGGCCTGCACGTACGTCCGTGGCGGCGTTCAGGGGGACATCGCATGCGGCACTGCCCCCGACCGTCGACGTGAGTACCTGGCCCATGTCTGCGCCACCGGTACGCTCTCGCCGTCGCGCGCTCGACGGGCCGTGATCCCGGCGCGACATCGGTGGGGACAGGTCTGCCGAGCGGTGTCTGTTCAAGTGGCGTGAGCCTGATCGTCCCATATATTACGTTTTGTAAACCGGTGTGTCACCGGCGGCAGTCCGGAGGCCGGTTGGGCTGCCGTGTGCGGTCGCGCGCCGATTGGGCCGGGGCCGGTTCACGGAATCCGACGGCGGCAGCGCCGTACGGTTGACACCGGGCTCCTTGCCTGAGAGGAACCATGACTGACGAGACATCCGCGAGCCCGGAGGACGGGTGGAGCGGCGAAGGGTGCCCGGCGAGTGCGTTGGCCCGGCGGTCGTTTCTGCACGGCGCCGCCGCGGGCGTGGCCGGAGTGGCGGGTGGGGCCGCCTCTGGCAGCGGTGAGGCGCTCGCCGACACGATGGTCGAGATCAAGGAGCAACCGAAATCCCGCACGGTCCCCTTTCACGGTCATCACCAGGCAGGCATCGCCACTGAGCCCCAACAGGACGCGATTTTCGTCTCGTTCGACGTGACCGCTTCCGACCGCGCGGAGCTCACCGACCTGTTCCGCATGCTGACCGCGCGGGGCCGCTTCCTCACGGCGGGCGGCAAGCCACCGGAGGTGCCCCCGACCGCAACGCCATCGGACAACGGCATCATGGGACCCACGTTCGTGGCCGATGGTCTCACCCTCACGGTCGGAGTGGGCGCGTCCCTTTTCGACGACCGCTACGGACTGAGCACGCGCAAGCCGGTCCAGCTCGTCACGATGACGCCCTTCCGGCACGACGATCTGGACCCCTCGCTGAGCCAGGGCGACCTGCTGATCCAGATCTGCGCCGATCACCGCGACACGACGGTGCACGCGCTGCTCGACATCCTGACCCACACCAAGTCCGCGATGAAGCTGCGCTGGCGCATTGACGGCCAGCGTAATCCGGAGCGTCCCGTCGGTGTCCGGCGTGACTGGTTCGGCTTCAAGGACGGCATCTCCAACCCGAGCGTCACCGACGACGCCCAGATGAATCAGGTGGTCTGGGTCCAGCCGAAGGGCGCCGAACCGGCTTGGGCCGCAGGCGGCACGTACCACGTGGTGCGTATCGTGCACTTCCATATCGAGGCCTGGCAGAAGGTGCCCGTTGCTCAACAAGAGCGGATCTTCGGCCGCCGCAAGGCGAGCGGCGCCCCCATGTACGCCGTGGATGAGAACGTCACGGATCTCCTCGACCCCATCTACACGAACGACCCGCAAGGCCTGATCACCCCGCTGAATTCTCATATCCGCCTCGCCAATCCCCAGACTCCGCAGACCGCGGCGACCAGCACCATCCTGCGGCGCAGTTACGACTACGACCGGAGCCCCAACCCACCGGAACTCGACATGGGGCATGCCTTCGTCTGCTTCCAGCAAGAGCTGAACACCTACGTCGCCATGCAGACCCGGCTGGAGGACGAAACACTGGTGCCGTACATCAGCCCCCGGGGCGGCGGTTACTTCTTCGCACTGCCCGGAGTTCGGGACGAGAAGGACTACTACGCTCGCGGGCTCCTGACCTGATCCTTCACTGCCCCCGGCGGGCGTCGGCGAGACGCCGCCCCGCCCGGCCCCCGACCGAACCATCGCAATGCGCACAGGAGGCGAGATGTTCTCTGCCCTGCGGACCCGAGTCGGCAACGGCCGCCGGCGCACCGGCGGGACGCTGCGGCCGGTACTCGCGGCGGGCATCGGGATCCTGTTGATCTCCTGTACGCCCGCCACCTCGGTCCGCAAGGACTCCGACGTGCCGGTCGCGCCCGTCCACACCGGTGCCGGTGGCCGCGTGTACGTCACGAACCAGCAGGACGACACGCTCTCGGTGATCGACGCCAGTACCTACAAGGTCATCGCGACCGTACCGGCCGGCGTGGCGCCCGAAGGTGTTGCGGTCGCCAAGGACGGCAAGCACGTGTACATCGCCAACAGCGGCTCGGACCGGGTCTCGGTCCTCGACACCAGGAACAACAAGATCGTCGCAACCGTGCCGGTGGGAAAGAGTCCCACCGGTGTCGGCCTCAGCCCCGATGGCGCCTTCCTCTACGTCACCAACGGCAGTTCGAACAACGTCTCGTTGATCGAAACCCGCACCCACCGGGTGGCCTCGACCATCCCGGTCGGCAAGTCTCCGGTGAACGTGGCGTTCAGCCCTGACGGCGGTTCGGCCTACGTGGCGAATTCCGGGTCCGGCAGCCTGTCGGTCATCAACACCCGCACGCGCCGGGTCGACCGGGACCTTCCCGCAGGGCGCTCTCCGGTGGGCGTCGCCATCACACCGGACGGCAAGTCGGCCTACGTCGCCGACGAGGTGGCAGCGCACGTCCTCGCCGTCGAGACCCGTACCGGAAAGGTGACCACCGTGTCCGTCGGCGAGGGCCCCTTCGACGTGGCCGTCGAGCCCGGCGGCCGCTTCGCCTACTCCGCCGACCTCGGTCCGGGCAACGTGTCCGTGATCGACACCGGGAGCCACCGTGTCTCTTCGACCATTGCCCTGGGCCCTCCAGGCACCGACCCGTTCAACCTGGAGGTCACCAGTGAGGCGATCTACGTCACGAACCAGGGAGCGGGCACCCTCAAGGTCATCGACCCGAATTCCCACAAGGTCGTCGCGACCGTCACTCTCGGTGCCAGCCCCTACGGCGTGGCGGTGAGTTGACCGTGCGGCGTACCGCCAAACCGTGAGTGCCCGCGTCGAAGACGCCGGCGCCCGGGACCCGGATACCCCGGGACGCGGGTTGCCGGCGGAACATGGACAAGGGGAACAGAGAAGGGGTCTTCCATGTCTCACGCTTCCACCGTCGCTGTTCTGGGAGCAGGCGCACTCGGCGCCGCGATGGCGATGCGCCTCGGAGATACCGGCCACGAGGTACGGCTCTGGAACCGCACGGGGGAGAGGGCCCGTACGGTGGCGGAGCACGCTGCCGGGGTCACGGCGGTGAGGACGGTGGGCGATGCGGTTTCCGGCGCGCCCGTCGTCATCACCGTGCTCCGTGACGGCGATGCGGTCGCGGAAGTCATGTCGGATGCCCTCGGTCGGCTCGAAAGCGATGCCGTCTGGGTGCAGGCGAGCACGGTAGGGCCGCGGCACGCCGGCCTGCTGGCCGCTCTGGCCCGTGATCACGGTGTTGCGTACCTCGACGCACCGGTCTCGGGAAGTACCGCGCCCGCTCGGCAGGGCAGGCTTGTCTGGCTGGCAGCCGGCCCCGAGGACGTCCTCGAACGGGCGCGTCCCCTGCTCGACGATCTCGGCTCGTCCGTGCTCCACGTCGGAACAGGGGTCGAGGGCAGCGCCGTCAAGCTCGTCGTCAACGCGTGGATGGCCGCCTCGACGGTCGCCATGAGCGACGTCCTCGTGCTGTGCGACGCGCTCGGCGTCGATCACACGACGTTCGTCCGGGTGCTTGAGGCCGGCCCGCTCGCCATGCCGTACGAATTGCAGAAGGTAGGCGTCATGGACGATGCCTCGTACACGCCCGGATTCGCGGTGCAACTCGCCCTGAAGGACATCGAACTGGCCGCAGCGGCCGCCAATCCCACCCCTCTGCTCCAGGCCGTCCGTGACCGCCTCGAAGCGACCGTCGCAGCCGGCCACGACAACGACGACCTCGCCGCCGTCGACTACTTGAGGAACCCGCCGTCGTAGTCCTCAGGTGCCCGGCGATCGGAGGATCACCGCGCCCAGCGCCGCCGCCTGACCGAGCCGTCGGCCCTCCACCAGCTCCGGCTGGATCGCGCGCCGGGCCGGGCCCATCAGTGCCGTACCGCACCCCAACAGGAAGGTGAGGACGAGCGGCACCGTCGGCGACAGCGCGTCCGTGAACGCCGGCACGGCCAGCGCACCGGACACGCGAGCATCGCGAACTGCGCGACCAGCAGCACCGAGCGGCGGTCGAAGCGGTCGGCGATCACCCCGGAGGGCAGGGCCAGCAGCACGACGGGCAGGCTGGAGGCGGTCTGCACGAGCGTCACTGCCGCCGGCCCTCGTCATCACCGGCGAGGCCGATGTGCTGCGCGACGAGGGCGAGGCCTATGCCAACAAGCTCCGCGAGGCGGGCAGACCCGTCACCGCCGTCCGGTTCCAGGCCTCATCCACGACTTCGTGACGCTCAACGTGCTGCGCGGCACCTACGCCGCGGAGGCCGCCATCGACCTGGCCGTTCGCACGCTGCACGCGGCCCTGCACACTGCACACGGCCTGAGTCCGGGGAGACGACAGGGACATGTCCGCGCCCACGCCCACGGAGAGTGGCAGGCGACTCCTACCGGGCCCGGCAGGCCTCCGCCTCCCGGAAGCGGTGGACGAGGAGCCAGAGGGCGTCGCCGCCGGAGGGGCGGAAGAGTCCGTGTCCCAGACGGCCGGGGAAGGCGGCCGCGCTGTCGAGGATGCCTTTCGCCCACGGCGCGAAGGCGGCTTCGTAACCGGGCTCCACCCGGCCGGCTGTCAGAAGGGTCACCTCGCCGGTGTCGGCGGGGACAGTGGCGTGCTCAAGGCTGACCGCGGTCACACCTACTCCTCGTGATCACGCCGCGCCCGTCCACACTTTACGCCTTGCTCGGTCGGCTCGAGCTGTTTGTCCGGTGGCGTCAGCGTCCCAGCCGGGCGTCGAGCCATGTGAGGACCTCGGGGGTCACGGGGTCGGTGATGTCCGCGAACTCCTGGTGCTTCTTGAGGAACTTGGCCACGTACGGGCAGACGGGGACGATCCGCATCCCGGAGGCACGGACATCGATCAGGGCCTGCTCGACGAGGATCCCGGCGAGTCCCTGGCCGGCGTGGGCGTCGTCGATCTCGGTGTGGAAGAAGACCCGCCGGTCGTCGCGGTCGCGGTAGGCGGTCAGGCCGGCGCGCTTGTCGTCGACGAGGATCTCGTAGCGGTGGCGGGCGTCGACGCGTCGGACGAGGGGGGTGGTGGTCGGCTCGTTCATGACGGTCCTTTCGGTGGGGGGTTCAGCGGTGGGAGGGGTTCTTGCGGGGTGTGATGACGGCGTTCGGCAGGGCGGGGGCGGGCAGCCGGTCGCCGGGGTAGCCGTCGACGCTGCCGAAACGGTCGGAGGCCCGCTCCCATTCCTCCCGCGCCTCGACGATGTCCTGATGGCTGCGCCCGATGAAGTTCCACCACATGACGATCTCCTCGTCGAACGGCGTGCCACCGAGCAGGACCGCCCGTGCGCGGTGGTCGGAGGCGTTGGTGAGGGTGAGTGTCGTCCGCCCCGTGGCCACGTGGCCGAGTTCGGCGGGGTGGAGGACCGTGCCGGCGAGGTGGACGTCGCCTTCGTCGACGAGCAGGCCGTGTTCGAAGGCCGGGTCGACGTCGAGGGTGACGGTGGCGCCGGGGTCGAGGAGGAGTTCGGCGCCGAGGAGCGGGGTGAAGGTGCGGACGGGGGAGGTCTCGCCGGCCAGCGTGCCCAGGAAGACCCTGAGTTCGGCGCCGTCGACGCGGAGCGGCTCCGGGGCGTGGTGCTGGAAGTCGCGAGGGGCGTGGCGGTGTTCGTCGGGAAGGGCGAGCCAGAGCTGGACGCCGTGCAGGACGGTGGTGTCGGGTGTGGAGACCTCTGTGTGGCTGATGCCGTGTCCGCCGGTCATGAGGTTGATCTCTCCGGGCCGTACGAAGGCGTGGGTGCCCAGGCTGTCGCGGTGCTCGATCTCGCCGGTGAAGAGCCAGCTCACGGTCTGCAGTCCGGTGTGCGGGTGAGGGGCGACGTCCATGCCGCCGGAGTCGGCGACCAGGTCGGGGCCGTAGTGGTCGGCGAAGCACCAGGCCCCGATGAGTGTCCGGGCCCGCTGGGGCAGCGTGCGGCGTACGGTCATGGCGCGCGGGCCGCCCAGCGGGACGTCCCGGGCCGTGAGGACCTCGACCTCTGTGTCACCCATCTCCTGACCCCTCCAATTAGTTTTGATTTCAACAATCATGGAGGATGATAGTCGTGACGACAACGCCCGGCAACAGACGAAGGAGCACAGGGTGAGCGAGACGGCACAGGTCACGGCGGCCCTCCGGTCCACCGGACGGATCCACCTCGACAAGCAGAGCCCCACCGCGTACCAGGCACTGGTGAAGGCGGCCGACGCCGTCCGTACCACCGCTGCCGATGCGGGTCTCGACCGGATCCTGGTCGAGCTGGTCAACCTCCGTGTCTCCCAACTCAACGGCTGCGCCTACTGCCTCGACGTGCACACCCGGGCCGCGCTGCGGGCCGGTGAGACCACCCGGCGCCTCGGCGTGCTCGCGGCCTGGCGCGACACCGAACTCTTCACCACCCGCGAGCGCGCCGCCCTCGCTCTCGCCGAGGCCACCACCCACCCCGCCGACGCCCTCGCCCAGGAGCGGGCGTACGCCGAGGCCCACGAGGCGCTGAGCGACGACGAGCTGTCCGCTGTGATCTGGGTGGCCATCACCATCAACGCCTTCAACCGGGTCTCGATCCTGAGCAAGCACCCGGTACGGGAGACCCCCTCCCGCTGAAGCGCATGATCCGGCTCACGGCGCTGCGGCCCACCCCGCACCCGGGACCGAGAATCGCCACAGAACCGCCGCGCCCGTGGCGAGCAGTGCCAGCGCCACCGCCAGGACGAGGGAGATCCCGATCTTCAGGAGTACGGCTCCGACGAGGGCGCTGAGGAACATCGCCGGCACGGACAGGATCCGCCGGCCGGGCCGGAGTCGGCGGCGAGCCCGGTGAGGGTGAGGGTGAGCACGGTCGTCGTCAGGTCGGGGAGGCCGAGCCGCCGGGCGACCGCGTTCTGCAGCCCCATCGCGAGGCCGAGGAGCACGATCAGGGTGTACTGGACGGTGGTCCCCACCTTGCCGTGCCCCGCGACGGTCGTGCCGAGCGCTCCGGCGAACAGCACCGCCTGTACGGCCATGGCCGAGGCGAGCAACCGGCCTCGGTGCATGGCGAACCGGACGCCGAAGCGGCCGCCGGCCAGCGCGCCGGTGAGAAAGGCGGCCAGAGAGACGACGGAGGCGAGTGCGGACAGGCCCTCGGCTCCCGTCAGGGCGAAGCCGAGGAACACCACGGGGACGGTGGGTCGGCTTCCGGTGGTGCGTGGCCTCGTCGTCCGTAGTGGCTGGTGCGCATCCACTTCTGCCGGGGCAGATGCCCGCACTCAGCGCGTCGGCGACTGATCCGGCCCTGTTCAGGCGTGCGCCAGCAGACGCGACGCCGCCTTCCGGGCCAGGCCGGCGGCGGCAGTGTCGCCGAGGCTGACACGGGCGCAGGCCGCTCCGTCGGCGAGCATGAGCACGGTGGCCGCGGTCGCCTCGGGATCCATCTCCTCCGCCTCCTCGGCGAGTGCTCCCAGGTAGTGGAGGATTTCGCGTTTGTGGTCGCGGATGGCGACACGCACGGGGTGGTCGGGGTCGGGGTATTCGGCGGCGACGTTCACCAGATCACTGCCGCGGTAGGCGGGGTCGGCGAACTCCCCGGCCAGCAGGTCGAAGATCGCAAGGAGCCGGTCCTGAGGCGTCCTCACGGCCGCGGCGCTTGCGCGCAGGCGCGCGCACCACGCGTCGTTGCGCCGACGCAGAACAGCGGCGACGAGTTCGTCCTTGGAGCGGAAGTGCTGGTACAGGGTCGATTTGGCCACCCCGGAGGCGCGCCAGATCTCATTGATACCCACGGCGCGCACGCCGCAGCGGGTGAAGAGGTCGGCCGCCGCCGTGACGATCCTGGCGCGGGTGGTCTCAGAAGCGGTCATCGGCACCTCCGGTGAAGCGCGGGAATGGGGGAGGCCCCACCGCCGTTGTCATCGAACAGACTAGTCGGTTCGATTGGGAGGCTCTACCCATGATCGACCTTGATGTGTTCAGCGATCTGATCTGCCCCTGGTGCTACATCGGCGGGCGCCGGCTGCAACGGGCCGTCGGCATCGTGACGGAACGCACCGGTCAGGAGTTCCGCATCCGCCACCACGCCTTCGAGCTCAACCCGGCGATGCCGACGGTCGGTGTGGACCGGCGTACCTATCGCAGTGAGAAGTTCGGCAGCTGGGAGCATTCGCAGCGGCTGGACGCCGGCACGGTGACGGTCGGCCGGGACGAGGGCATCGTCTTCGATTACGAGGCGATCACCAGGACACCGAACACCCGGGCCGGACACCGGCTGATCGCGCTGGCCGAGCAGAGCGCACAGCCGAGTGCGGCCATGGCCGACCGCCTGCTCGTGGCCTACTTCTCCGAGGGGCAGGACATCGGCGATGTGGACGTGCTGGCCCGGATCGGCAAGGAGGTGGGGCTCGGCGACGACGTGGCCACACGGCTGACGGACCCTGCGCCGGAGACGGCCGTGGCGAAGGACGAACAACTGGCCGAACGCATCGGCCTTCGCGGAGTGCCGCTGCTGATCACCGGCGGCAAGGCGATCAACGGCGCCGTCGGCACCGGCACGCTCGTGGAGATCCTTCGACGCCATGCCACCCAGGCGCCGGACGGCGCCGTGTGCGAGAACGGAGTGTGCTCGCTGTGACCACCGTGCCGGACATCGAGTCAGTGGGCGTCGTCGGCGGTTCGCTGGGGGGCCTGTTCCAGGCGGTCGCGCTCACCGAGCTGGGACTGGACGTCACCGTCTGGGAGCGGTCCTCCGGCCGTCCCGACGACCGCGGGGCGGGGATCGTGCTCCAGCCGAGCGTTGCCTGGTTCCTCAACATGTTCTGCGGCGTCGACCCCGACCGGATCAGCGTGCCCGTCACGCACCGGCAGTTCTTCAGCCGGGACGGGCGAAGCCATCACACGCTCATGCGGCAACAGATGATCTCCTGGGGCGCGCTCTACACATCCCTGCGGGACGGCCTCGACCCCGCGCGCTACCACGACGGGCAGCAAGTGACGGCGCTCGCACCCAGGCCCGACGGCGTAGACGTCCACCTCGGTGACACCGTCCGCTCCGTGGACCTCGCAATCATCGCCGACGGCTCCGCCTCTCGCCATCGCGGGCTCGTCGCACCCGACAGTGCTCCCCGCTACGCCGGGTATGTCGCCTACCGGGGCGTCATCGGCGAGGCTGACCTCTCCGAGGGCCTGAGCGCAGTCTTCCGCGACCGTTTCAGCTTCTACGACGGGGACCGCACCCAGTTCCTGTGCTACTTCATCCCGGGCGACTTCGGCACGACCACGCCGGGAAAGCGCCGGATGAACTGGGTGTGGTACGTACGGGCCGACGCGGCCGGCCTGGACCGCATCACCACCGACCGGAACGGCACCGCCCACGGACTCTCCCTGCCCCCGGGGCTGATGGCCCCGCGGGTGCACGACGAGCTCCTGGACCGCACGCGGAAGTTGCTTCCCGAGCCCATGCGTGAGCTCGTGGAGCACACCAGGGAGCCGTTCGCGCAGGCGATCCTCGATGGGCGGGTCACCCGGATGCGCGACGACCGGATGCTGCTGACCGGCGACGCGGCCTTTGTCGTCCGGCCGCACACCGCGGCCAGCGCGGAGAAGGCGGCCGCCGACGCCATCACCCTCTTCACCGCCCTGCAGCAGGTTCCCTCCCTTGACGGCGCCCTGCGGGCGTGGGAGAAGAACCGGCTCGCTGAAGGAATGGCCCTCTACCGGCACGGCGTCGGCCTCGGACACCGGCTCGGCCTGGGCGGCCCCGCGACGCCCGCCGCCGCTGCCGGACCAACCGGCTGACGGCCGGGTACCGCAGGCGGGCCTTGGGGCACGGCCCGACTGCCTGCCGCACGATCTGCCGCCCCGCTGGGCGGCGGCATGGATCGGGCTTTCGGCAATGGCGGTCGGCGTTCGCTGGGTAGCTCCGCGGAGAATCCCGGATGTGTCATTGCGCAGTGCCATGTCACATGGTTCACTCGCGGGCAATGAGGCCGGCTCGGGAGGTGTCGGGTGTCCGCACGGTCGATCAAGGGGACCTTCGCCGCGCCGGCCGAACTCCCCCTCTGCGCCCATGGCCTGACGGCCCGCCCCGCTGTCCCCTATCAGGATCGGACCCCACCATGACCACCACCGACATCCGCACCGTCGATTACCATGCCGGCGGCGAGCCGTTCCGGATCGTCACCGACGTGCCCGTGATCGCGGGCGACACCGTGGCGGACAAGCGTGTGAGCGCGATCTCCGATCCCGGGATCGACGGGCTGCGTGCCCTGTTGTGCTCCGAGCCCCGCGGCCACGCCGACATGTACGGCGGGTTCATTGTTCCGCCCAACGACGCGGGGGCCCATTTCGGTGTGCTCTTCTGGCACAAGGACGGTTTTTCGACCGCCTGCGGTCACGGCACCATCGCTCTTGGCGCGTGGGCGGTGCGTAGCGGCCGGGTTCCGATCGATCCCGGCGGGGTCACGGAGGTGGTGATCGACGTGCCCTCGGGACGGGTCCGCGCCCATGTGGCCACCGACGGCGACCGGGTCGTCAGCGTCGACTTCGTCAGTGTTGCCAGCTACGTCCTGCACGACGAGGTGGCGGTGCCGACCTCGCGCGGGGAGGTCCGGTGCGGGATCAGCTTCGGTGGCGCCATTTATGCTCACGTCCCTGCCGCAGCGGTCGGCCTCGACGTGAGTGTGGCCTCGCTCACCGCGCTGATCGAGCTGAGCCGCGAGATCAAGGGCTTCCTCAATCCCACCGCCTTCGCCGAGCACCCGCTCGACGACAGGCTGAGCGGCATCTACGGCGTCATCTATGTCGACGACCAGGGGATCGGTCCCGACGGCAGCCTGCGGCAGCGCAATGTCACCGTGTTCGCCGACGGCGAGGTCGACCGTTCGCCCTGCGGGTCGGGTACCTGCTCGCGGGTCGCCGCGCTGCATTCGACCGGCCGGCTCAAGCCCGGCCAAGTGCTCGCGCACAGCTCGATCACCGAGGCGACCTGGCTTGCGCGGGTGCAAAGGACCACGCACGAGGCGGGCCGGGAGGCCGTGGTGCCGGTGGTCACCGGCCGGGCCTACCAGACCGGCGAGCACCGGTTCATCGTCGACCCCGACGACGACATGGTGCCGGGTTTCGTGCTTCGATGACGAGCAGTCACAAAGCCATCTCCCTATGACAGTTGCTTGCGTTGCTCGGCGTCGCGGCTCATCCGGTGCTGCCGAATATGAGGCCGGGCGCCAACCAGGCACCGCTGCCAGACACTGCGGTGCGATCGTGCGGCCCGGTTCCAGCAGGGCTCCCGGTGCAACGCTGACCTCAAGGCTGCGGACGAAGCCCCGATCTCCGGCATGCCCCGGATGTACGGCTACGACGTCGAGGCCGAGGCCGAGGCCCGCGCCCTGTGCCGAGGACGGAGCAGCCCACACGTAGCCGAATGTGCGGCCCCGCGGATCACCTGCCTGCACGCCTGAAGGTGACACCCCTTCGTCGACCGAGAAGACGGGGCCGATGCAAGCGCAAGGGTGACAGCCAGGGAGAAAGCCGTGGCATGCACCGCACATCGTCGGCTCCGCATCACCGCGACAGCGGGTGCCATGGCATGGGGCCTGATCGCCTGCCAGGCCGGGCAGGCGCCCGACTCACCACAAGCGCGTGTGGCTCACGCGAGCGGCGCGCACAGCCCCTTCGTCGCAGAGAGGGACGCGAGCATGGAGACCATGGTGAAGGCCATGGCGGACGCTCCCATGACGGGTGACGCCGACCGTGACTTCGCGGCCATGATGGTCCCTCACCACCAGGGAGCCGTCGCCTGGCCAAGGCGGTTCTGGAGCACGGCAAGGACCCCGTCCCGCGCAGGCTGGCGGAGGAGATCATTGTCACCCAGCAGCGGGGGATCGGCGTGATGCGGAGCCGCCTGGCGGCAACGCCCGTGGCTCACCGGGACGCGTCTCAGGCAGTGACGCGAGGGGGAGGGACAGGCCCGCACCGGAAGCTTGTCCGCGCGGATGGGCGAGGGCGGGCGTGCGCATGCCACCGTCTCGGTGAACGCGCTCGGCGCCCTTGACCTGATCCAGGTCGCGGCGACGGGACTTGTGCCCGGTAAGACGTACACACTCTGGCTCACGGAGCGGCGGACCGCGCCCTCCGGTCGCAAGCAGGCGCTCACCATGTTCACCGCCAACGCCGCGGGCGCACAGGTGAGTCAATGATCGGGCTGCTACGCGAGGTGCTGACGCCGCCGAGCTCCGCGAAGTCGGCGCCCGGCCAACGCTTCCTCGCCATCACTGCGGCAAGCAGCAACACACCTGTCGCCGTGCAGGAGAGCGCCCGTACCATGCCGACACCACCGGACCCGTCACCGGAACCGGCCCCCGCCGCGGGTGTCACCCGGCGCTGATCCAAGCCTCGACACCGTGCATGCCGTTCCGCGCGGCACAGCCGTCGCGCGATCCAGCGGCAGCCCGGCATGACGAGCCGAACCGTCAAACGGTACGCGGACGCCGCCAGGCCGGGAGACCTCTCGGTTGCTGATGCGGAGGTCGATGCTCAGGAGCGTTTGCTGAGATTCTTGGCTGCGGTAAGGATGCGGCTTCGTTCCATGAATCCGACGCCGCGATCTCTGAGGATCTTGTCGACGTGGTGTTGCTCGCTGCCGGTTCGGAGTCGATGTGCGGCCTCGGCCACCAGATCAACCTGCCGGGTTGTCGAGGCCGCTGTGCTGCCGCGGCCGGCGGTACCCGAACGGAAGTGGCCCTCACACCATCCCGTACTCGCCGTCCGTGTGGATAGCCGTGGCGCCCTGGCCCACCACCTTCACCGACCGGGCGACGGCCGATTCGACCTCGGTGGGCCGAGCCGAGCCGAGGCTGCGGTCGGGCGCTCCCTCCGGCCGGTGGCGGCGCTTCAGCCAGCTCCGCATCGGTCAGGTCCGACGGATACCGGCGTTGCCGATACGGACGGTTGCCCGCGTCCCCTGCGCGAGGCAGTCACGCGATCGGGCGGCCGAGTCGGACCCACCCGTACCGGCACGGAGGGCTGCGACCAGGGCCTCCTGGAACCTCGAACGGTCAACAACCTCGAGCTCCCAAGAAGCCCTTACTCCGTGCGCCGGCCGTCACACGACCACCCGATCGGGACCGCCGTACGATCCGCAGCCTCCTCGACCGACACAACAGCGGCTCCTCACCGCACCCATGCCGAAATCGACCAAAAGACGTGAGCGTGCCGAACCGTGAGGCACCTTCCACCCGTGAAAGTAGACAAACGCTGGTATTCACGAGATCTGCTCCCCATCCCTCCCCACCCGCAAGGAGTGAGCTGACATGACCCAGCTGCTCCCGACAGGCGGTCGCGGCGTCTGCGACGCTCGTCTCCACGCCACATGCCGAAGTGCCCGGCGGACCACGGCCATCAGCCTCCGGCGGCGACGTCGCAGCCGCGACCCGCACTCTTCGCCGCTCCCCTCGCCCCGTGTTCCGCCCCCAGGTTCACCCTTCCGCCCTCGCGCCTCCAAAGAAGAGCAGAAGCCCATGTCTGCGACCAACTCGACCATCACGAGTCCGCTGCCCCCACGAGGCTGCCGCCGCGAGGCGCTGCTCACTCTGCCGGCGCAGGAAGCACATGTCTCCGCCGCCCGTCACTTCGCGGCGGACCTGCTGGAGAACTGGAGCATCCCCCAGAACGAGCGGGACTCTGCCGTCCTCATCGTCGACGAACTCGCCGCCAATGCCGCCCGGTACGGCCACGAGTACATGACGGTGCAGCTGGCCGTCGACCACCACACGCTGCACATCGTGGTCGTCGACTCCGGAACCGCCACGGAACGCCCCCACCAAGACGTCGCCCCGGACGAACACGGCCGCGGCAACGGTATCGTCGAGTGCCTCGCACAATCGACCGAGGTTCATCAAGCTCTGGACGGCCGCCAGGTCCACGCTTGCCTTCAGTGCTCGGCATGACCGAACCCAGTGAGGCTTCGGTTACTACGTCGGCGTGTCGCTCCCATACCACCGCGACGATCCGCAGGTCACGACCGTGATCCAGCGGATGCTCTCCACAGACCCCTGGCCATGCGGCCCAGACGTTGCTGCCATCGGGGACTCGAAGGCGAAATGTTCGATGCGATGCGCCCCCAGCGACGGCCTCCCCGCTGATTCGATTCCGGCCGTCAGGCGATGCGGGCGGCTCGGACACGGCTGGTCGCGGTGGAACCGGTCGCCGCGCGTTGGTGAGGCAGAGGGCGAGCAGCCGCGGCACGTCGCTTTCGCGTGGGATCGGCTCGTCCGGCCTGCACTGTTCCTCGGGGCTGACGCGCGGGCGCGACCCGCGTGCGTCGAGCAGTGGCCGGGCGACCGCCGGCCCGAGCGCGGCGCAGTCGCTGCGAGCGTCGCGGACGGCCCGCAGCAGGTCGTCCGGGTGGGGGTCATCTTGAGCGGAATCCCGTAGCGCCTGGGTGACCTGCGCATCGTCGTGGAACGTCGTCAGGTGATCACGCGCGGCGGGGCAGTGCCAGCGCCCCGGTGGCGCCAGACCGCCCATGCCGTGCATCCGGGTGTCGACCGGGGCGACGTCGGGTGTGGTCTCGGCGGTCCGCCCGCCCGCTACCTGGGCACATACCGTGATGCTCCGGGTGGAGTCCGTGATCCACGCCAGTGCCGCGCAGCCCGTCGGTGTCGTCGCCGAGCGGAACCCGGATGATCACGACGGTCTCCCCATCGCGGCGGCGGCCGGGGTGCGACCTGCGCGAGCCGGCCGGCCTCCTCCCTCGGTGCTCATTGCTCGCCGCCTTCGGGTGCGACCGTACGACCAGCAGGCACTCGACACGGGCGCTGAAGGGTTCCCCGCCAAGGACGCGCCCCCGGAGCAGCCTCCACGGCCCTGCACGCCTCGGCCGGAGGCCGGTTTGTCTTCGCCTCCGCCGTCACGAGCCAGGCCATCGACGTCGTCGTCCGCGCGCCGTCCTCCGGGACGAACCCGCCCGACACGGCACGTGTCGCGTCGTTGAACAAACACCGGTCCCACGTGCTGCGGCTTCTCACCCAGGGGCACAACACCGACATCGCCGCCGCGTCGCACGTGACCGAGGGCACCGTCAGAGGCCATGTCATCCAGGTAGCCGCCGGGCTCGGAGCGGGGCGCCGAACGCGCCGAAGCCGCACAACATCGCCTTCCGCGCGGGGCTCGGTGGCGACGTGCGCTGACGCGGGCCATCAACGTCGGCCACGTGGTGTCGGCGCCGGTCGAGGCCTCACGCGGGGATGGTGAGGAGCTTCTGGCCGTTTCCGGCGTAGATGTCGAAGTGACTGATCGTTCCCGGGGACATGGGTACCGTCCCGGAAATCATGGCGCCGCCCGGATACTTGCCCGCCTGCCAGGTGGCGGCGGTCGCCGCGTCGCCCGTGACCCCGACCGCTTGCAGCCTGCACGTCATCCCGGGGGGCGCTCCCTTGGCCGAGACCTGCAGGGCGCTGCCCCAGGCAGCGGGCGAGACCTTCACCGAGGCGGACACGCCGGTGGCGGGGTCGCTTGCGGACAAGGTGCGGGACGGGGCCGGTGTCGTCGCGGCGGGCTGTGCCACCTGGCTGCTCGTGGCCGCGACGGTGGCCAGCCACGTGCCGCCCGACGCTGCCGCCGCGATGAGCGTCATGGCCGCTGCGACCGCAGCCAGTTGCCTCCGCCAGACGGTGCGACGTCGGGACGCGGCCTGCTGGAGCAACCGGTCGAGCCGACTTCGCTGCGGTACGGCAGCGGTCGCAGGCTGCGGCTGCGCGGTTGCGGCGGCCCGCCGCACGAGCCGGTCGGCCAGTTCCTCGCTTGCTGCGGGCGCAGCCTCCACCTCGGCCTCGCTGACCTTGGCGAGCAGCGCGGTCAACCCCGCCAGTTCGGCGTGCTCGGCCCGGCACTCGTCGCATTCCGCAAGGTGGACGCGTACCTGCTCCATCTCCTCCGGGGACAGCGTGCCCAGCACGTACCCGCCGAGGGAGAACCGGATGGCGTCACGGTCGGCATTCATGTTCCGCACCTCCTCCGCGCCGGTGTCACGGCTCGATGCCCCGTTCCTGCAGCGCCAGCCGCAGAGCCTTCAAGGCGTAGTACGTCCGCGACTTCGCGGTGCCTACCGGAATGTCGAGCGCCTTCGCGGCCTCGACCATCGTCCGGCCCCTGTAGTACGTCTCCAGCAGCACGGCCCGGTGGTCCGGGGACAGGGTCCGGATGGCGTCGGCCACCGCCCAGCTCTGCAGCGCCTGCTCGATCTCGTCTTCCCCGGGCGTCCGCTCCGCGACCCGCTCCAGCGCCTCGCCACCGACCTCGGTCGGCCTGGCCCGGCGGGCCCGATGGGCGTCGACGACCAGATGCCGGGCAACCGTACACAGCCACGCCCGCGCCGGACCGCGTTCGGGATCGAACGCCGCAGGGTGCTGCCAGGCCCGCAGCAGTGTCTCCTGCACGACATCCTCGGCCCATTGCCAGTCCCCTGAGGTCAGTCGCAGGACGAAGTGGAACAGCGGCCCGGCATGCTCGGCGTACAGCGTGCGGAGCAGTTCCTCGTCCGCGCGGGAAATGGTCCCCGTATCAGAGACACGGTTCCCGGAGCGGTCCGGTTCACTCCTCGAACCGCGCTTCGGAAGGCTCCACGGCATAGCGCGATCATTGCATATTCGGCAAATCTTGCAAATCTCACAAAAGGTGCTTGCAAGCCGAACCGTACGACCCTCGGCGCCCGTGGAACCCGACAAACACTGATCCTCAGGATCCTTTCCTCCATTCCGCAGGAGTGAGCCGAGATGACCGAGATGGTTCCGCCGCCCCTCGGGGCCTCCCCGCCGCGCGGCCTCGGCGCCACCTTCCGTTACACGTTCACCAGAGCCGGCGCCGATGCCTGCTTCTGCTCCATCCATCCCTTCATGACCCCGACCGTAGAGGTGACCCCATGAACCAGTACCCGGACGAGCACGGCGAGGCGCCGGGCGCCGTCCTCGATCAGTCAGCTCGCGACCACGCCATGACAAGAATCGCCCCCGCGAGGCGTCCGGCCTTCGCGATACGCCTGGCCATCGCTGCCGCACTTGCCGGGAGCGGGTACATCCATGCCCAGCTCTACCTGGACGGATATCGCTTCATCCACGTCGTCGGCGACCTGTTCCTGCTGCAGGCGAGTGCCGCCTTCGCGGTCGCCGCCCTGGTGCTGTTCGCGGCACCGGCGCTGCTCAGGGTTGCGGCTGCCGGCGTCGCGCTCGGTGCTCTCGCCGGGTTCACGGCCTCCCGCACGATCGGTGTGTTCGGGTTCACCGAACGCGGTCTGCAGCCTGCCCCCCAAGCCCTGCTCAGCGTCCTGCTGGAGACCGGTACCTTGCTGATCCTCGCAGCCTGGCAGGCAGCTGCGACGGTCCGTCGTCCCGTGGCCCCCCAATGACCCGTGGATCTCGACGAAGGGCTCCTCGCCCGTCGGGGCCGAGGGCCCTGACCGTTCTTCCACCGAACTGGCCGATCGCGCCTCCGGCGCGCATGAAGCCACCGGTGCGGGCGTCGGCTGAGGCAGCAGGTCCACGGTCGGGTCTAAGTGCAGTGTCTGTACGTCTTTGCCTGCGGTCCATTACAGACATCGCGGAAACTCTCCCGACTCCAGGCGTACTGCTACCCGCCGTCACGGTGAAACAACGAAGACTTCGCTGTGGCATTCGATTTGCTGAATGGAATCCACTGCCCGCCCACCTAAAGTGACCCACCGGGTCACGCCCCTTCAAATACCTCCCTCGGGGATGTGACCCGGTCGCCCATCTGCCTGAAACAGGCCGATCGCGGATCGGTCTTGGATCACACCCGCCCGTGCGGCGGGGAATGCGTAAAAGGAACGATGGCCATGAATGCGAACTTCTCTGTGCTGGTCCGGCGGTCGCGCACATGCCTGGCCGCTGTCGCCGTTGCCGGAGCGCTGGGACTGCTCAGTGCGTGCGGCGGATCATCACAAACCAAACCATCGGGCGCACTGAGTCCCGGCACTGGCCAGACCCTGCCTGGAACGCCCGGTGCCTCCGGAACGGGCGGTGTGGTCACCCCACCACCAAGCACGCCCTCGACTTCGCCCACCGCCGGCCAATCGTCCGCTCCGGCCTCCGCCAACGCGGTGACGATCAAGAACTTTGCGTTCTCCCCGGCCAAACTGACGGTCAAGGCGGGCACGAAGGTGACCTGGACCAACACCGACCCCGACACTCACACCGTCACCAGCAAACAAGGATCGGGCGGGCCGCTGAAGTCGGCAGGCCTGGCCACCAACGCCACCTACAGCTACACCTTCACCAAACCCGGCACCTACGCCTATTACTGCAGCATCCACCCGTTCATGACCGCCACCGTGGAGGTGACCCCATGACCGAACCCACACGCGGCTCCGACGGCGACGGCGAGCACGGTATGACCCGCCGTCAGCTCATGCGGCACTCCGCATGGTTCGGTGGCGCCGTCATCCTGACAGTCACCGGGGGAGAGGTGATCAGCCATATCCCCGGTTCGTCGGACCCCACCCCGGCGGGCAGCGCAGACCTGCGGTTCGTGCAGGTCTCCGACAGCCACATCGGTTTCCATGGCCCGGCCAACATGGATGTCGCCGGAACGTTCAGCGCAGCGCTCACCCAGGTCAACTCCCTCGGGTTCCGGCCCGACTTCGTCATGCACAGCGGCGACCTGACGCACCTTTCAACCCCCGCCCAGTTCGACCAGGTCAAGCAGATGCTGTCGCAGCTGCGCACGGACCGGATCTTCACCGTGCCGGGCGAGCACGACTCGATCGGAGACAACGGACGCGCATACCGACAGGCCTTCGCCAAAAACACCCTCGGCGACGGCTGGTACAGCTTCGACACCCATGGTGTGCACTTCATCGCGCTGGTCAACACTCTGCACCTTGAGCAACTCGGCCACCTGGGCAGCGATCAGATCGACTTCGTCCGCAAGGACATCGCCGGCCTGTCGTCGGACACCCCGATCGTCGTCTTCAGCCACATCCCGTTGTTCGCGATGTACCCGAAGTGGGGCTGGGGCACCAACGATGCGGTGCAGGTGCTGTCGATGCTGCGCCGTTTCTCCTCAGTCACGTGCCTCAACGGGCACGTCCATCAGCTGTTCACCAAGACCGAGGGCAACATCACCTTCCACTCGGCCGCCCCCACCTGCTACCCGTTTCCCAAACCCGGCCAGGGCCCCGGCCCCATTCCGCAGGTGCTGCCCGCCGGACGCCTCAAGGACGCACTCGGCATCCGCACCGTCAACTACCGGCAGGGCAGCCACGCACTGGCGGTCAAGGACGAGAAACTCACATGAACACCTGGAGCCTGCCCGCCCTCGCACTGCGCTTGGTGCTCGCCGCCACGCTCGCGGCAAGCGGATACATCCACGCCCAGCTCTACATCGACGGATACCGCTTCATCCACGTCATCGGCCCGTTGTTCCTGCTGCAGGCCAGCGCCGCCTTCGCAGTGGCCGCACTTCTCCTGCTGGCGGCACCCCTGCTGCTCCGAATCGCCGCCGCCGCTGTCGCCATCGGCGCGCTCGCCGGGTTCGCCACATCCCGCACCATCGGGTTGTTCGGGTTCACCGAACGCGGTCTGCAGCCCGCCCCGCAGGCGCTGCTCAGCCTCATCGCCGAGACGCTCACCCTGCTGACGGTCGTGGCCTGGCAGGTGTTCGAGGTCCGGCGACACCGGCGCACCCGGCCGCACCATGACGCGACCAGCCGAGTGCGACTTGACCACCGCACCACGACACCGGACAGATGAACCAGACACCGACGCGCCTGCCACGCATCTGACGCCGGTCGGCGCGGCGGCCCACCCGCCGGCCGACAAGTGGCAGACCGGCCGTCGAAGGGGGAGCGTGGAGGGGAAAGCGTGCGCTTCATGAGCCGGCCGCGTGACCGCGCGAACGGTAAAAGTCTTCTAAAGAGCGCACCTTTCTAAAGAGCGTACCTGGCTGATTACTGGGTTCGAATTTTCTTGCGCGGGCCACGGGATGCGCGCAGTGGGTCGACATGATTGCATTGAACTGAGCCGTGTAACGGTTCGCGACGCCGACACAATAGGTGGTCACCAGCCGGACCGATGCACGATTCGACCGTGTGTGTCGATCTGAAACCAGAGCGGTTATCGGGGTTTTGCTTTCGAGCGACGGGCGGACACGTCGACCCCAGGGCACCCCTCAAGGCTTGGTGCCACCTGCCGCACTTCGCCACTCCACCTGTAGGAATGTCCCGAATATTCGATCAGAAACGGGGCCTGCGCATGGGATGGCTCACCTTTGGTTACTTCATATCGTATGTTCCGTACGCCATGCTGGTGAAGGCGCTGGCCAGCGGAGTGACTCCGCTGTCGGGGAAGCCGGTCAGCGGCTTCGAGCTGCTGCCCGCAGCCGTCCTCGGACAGCTCGTGGTGATGCCTGTGTTCGTAGCCCTGTCGGGTTGGTGGCGGCATATGCGGCGGGGTGGGATCGGGGGGCGTCGGATTCCACTGGCAGGTCGGGAAACGTTGGCATCCGGCTTCTTCGCTTCGCTCATTATCGGCACCACCACGATGAACTACACCTTTTCCGGCGTCTCGATCCTCTTCATGCTGTTGTTGATGCGCGGGGGAGTTCTGGTTGTCTCCCCGCTGGTCGACAAGGCGCGCAAACGACGGGTGACGGCATCTTCCTGGGTGGGGTTGTGCCTCAGCCTGATCGCGGTTTCAGTGGCACTCGGTGATGTGAACAGCTACCACCTCACGCTGGCTGCCGTGCTGAGCGTCCTGATCTATCTCGTCGGCTACATGGGCCGGTTCGAAATCATGAGCCGGGTGGCCAAGTCGGGGGTTCTCGCAACAGACCGCCGCTTCTTCATGGAGGAGCATGTCGCCGCTCCGGTTTGGCTGGCTCTGCTGCTGGCGGCAGGGGCACTGGCCGGGCAAGCGCAGTTGCGTGCGGGCTTCACCACATTCCTCGGCACCCCGGTCGCGTTGGCGGCGGCGGGCATAGGCGTGGCGTACGAGGTGCTGTTCGTCTTCGCTTCGCTGATCTACCTCGACCGGCGCGAGTACACCTGGGGCGTGCCGGCATGGGCGTTCGCCAGCCTGATGTCCGGTCTGGTCGCCTCCTTCTCGCTGGCGTGGATGGCCGGGCTCCAAGCTCCGGGGAACGCCCAGCTCCTCGCGCTCGTCTTCGGCGTCGGCGCGGCGGCGGCGCTGTCCTACCCGTCGGCCGTCACCTGGTGGCGGGCACGCGCCACCGGGGCGGTGTGCCGCGTGCTGTTCGTCTGCGGCGGGAACACCTCGCGTTCGCCCATGGCCGAGGTCATCGCGTGGGCCCAGGCCGCGGAGGCGGGAGTCGCGGACGCCTTCCGGTTCTCCAGCGCGGGTGTTGCGACGACGCGGCCTGGGGACCCGATGGCTCCCGACGCCCGGTCCGCGCTCGCCGAGCTCGGACTGGGCCGACTGCGGGGCCGGGGGAATCCCGGGCCTCACCGAGCACGCCCGGTCACCCCAGACCTCTGCCGGGACAGCTCCGTCATCTACTGCATGACCCGGGCCCATCGCCACGGGGTGATCGCCATGGCACCCGAGGCCGAGGGCCGCACCCTGTGTCTGGATCCGCGCGGTGACATCCCCAATCCGGAAGGGCAGTCCCCGGAGGTGTACAGCCGGTGCGCGCGGCACATCCAGCGGTCCGTCCGCGTCCGCCTGGGCGAACTCCTCCGCTCCGACCACCTCGCTGCGTACCGTCGAGCCGCAACACCCGGATGCGGCAGGTGGTCGCGGTGATCGGCAGCATCCCGGAGGCGTTGGTGGACGCCCCGTGCGAGGCGTCCGGTTGGCGTGATCGGCCCACGCCTGATCACGCCAACCGGACGCCGTCGCCGGACGACGGCGTCGGACGCCGCGCCCTCGCCACCAGGTCGGGAACGCTGCCGGCCAGGGGGGAATCCGCCGCGGACACCGCCGCCGCACGGGCCCGCTTCCGCGACAACCTGCGCTTCCACGGGCCGCCAACCGCCGGCTGCGCGGATGTCCTGCGCCTGCGGCTGGGCATCGACTCCGACGGTCCCCTCGTGTGCACCCCGGCTGTCACTCGGTTCGTCCTGCCGCGGGCCCCTATGAAGGAGTACGTCCGATGGAGCGGCTGACGCGCGGGTGCGATGCCCCCGTCACGCGGCGGGCTCACATCGTCGCGGTGGTCGCCCGACCTGAGGATCTCACCACGCCCCGCCTGCGCGGCCTCGCGGGGGTGGCCGACGCGCTGGAGGTGCGTGCCGACCTCGTCGGCGACCCCGATCCGCACCGACTGCGCCGACACTTCACCGGGCCGGTGACCTACAGTCTGCGCTCCCCGCGCCACGGCGGTCGTTCGGCTGCCGGCCCGGTCGAACGCCGCACCCGCCTCCTCCGCGCGGCGGACCACTATGACGTGGTCGATCTGGAGGCCGTGGACGATCTGGTCCCGGAACTGCTGGCGGGCATCCCCGCCAGGCAGCGACGCGTGTCCTGGCACCAGCCGGAACCCGCACGCCCCGAGCGGAGCGCCGACCGCGGGGCCGGCGTGCTGGAGGCATCCGCGGAACTGCGGGAGCGGTTCGCCGCGATGGCCACCACACCCGCGCTGCTGTACCTCCTCGTGCCGCAGCCGGGAGCCCAGTACGGGTCCGCCTCGCCGCTGCTGCTCACCGGGCTCGGGCGCTCCGACGTGACGGCGTTCGCGTCCGGCCCCGTCGGCGCCTGGACCCGGGTGCTGGCACCGTGGCTGGGCGCGCCCCTCGCCTTCGGCCGGGCCGGTGCCCCGGGGGCAGACGGAATGCCGAGCGTGGGCCAACTCGTGACCGACTACGGACTGCCCGCTCTGCCACCGCTCAGCGCCCTGTTCGGCATCGCCGGCCATGCCCCGGGACGCTCGCTGTCACCCCGGCTGCACAATGCGGCGCTGCGGGAGCTGCGGCTGCCCGCGCTCTACCTGCCCTTCCAAGTGGACGCGTTCCCCCGCTTCTGGCACTGCGCCAACGACTTCGGGGCGCTGGCCCGGCTGCCGCTGCTCGGGCTGACCGTCACCGCTCCCCACAAGCAGAGCGCGGTCGAAGCAGCCGACATCGTCGGCCCGCAGGCGCTGCGGTGCGGCGCGGCCAACGTTCTGTGGCACGACGCCGGGCGCTGGCGGGCGGGCACCACCGACATCGCCGCCGCCCTGCACATCCTTGCCCGAGCCGGGATCGATCCCAGCGGCCGCAAGGCCGCCGTCATCGGTTGCGGCAGCACCGGGCAGGCCGTCGCGCTGGCCCTGCTCCAGGCCGGAGCCCGGGTGACCCTGGTCAACCGGAGGCACGCGCGCGGCCGGGAAGCCTCCTCGCGCCTCGGGGCTCCCTACGTACCGCTCTCCCGGTTCTCCCCGGCAGGACACGCTGTGCTCGTCCATGCCACGCCCCTGGCGGAAAGGCAACCGTTTCCGGTTTCCGCCGTCGACCCGGACGCGGCGATAGTGGAAATGGTCTACCGCGACCCTCCGACCGCGCTCATGAACGCCGCCCGCGCCCGCGGACTGATCGGCATCGACGGCAGGGACGTCCTGCTCGCCGAAGTGAGCGCACAATTCCACCTGTTGACAGGCCATCCGCTCCCCGATGCGCTGCCACTGCGCTCCCTCTGCTCCGGCCAGGTCGAGCGCGTCGACGTCCACGACCTCATCGAGCCGGAGGATGCGCCCCCGGCACAGTCCCCGATGCAACCCACGAGCGGAGAGGCACCATGACGACCCGTTCGGCCTCCTCCGACGGACCGACCGCACCGCGGCCGCCGGTCGCCCCCGACGTCTCGGCTCTGCTGGGCGACTGGGTCAACACCGACCAGGGCAGTTCGAAGGGCGCCCTCCGGCTGAACGTGACGTGGCACGAGAAGGGCCTGTTCGTCAGGGCTTTCGGCACCGGCGGCCCGCAGCCGCGCGACTGGGGTGAGGTGCCGGCGGTCGTGTACACCGCGCCAGGAACCCCATCGGCCGCCTGGTCGTTCTCGGCGATCTACGACTTCGGCTGTCTGCGCACTGTCCTGTGCGCCTACCACAAGACAGGCATCCTCGTGGCCACCACGAGCAGCATCCTCAGCGATGGCAGCGAGGGGGCCGACCACTGGGCCCGCTCGTTCTTCCACAGGGCGGTGGTGCGGACATGACGGCACGGACGGTCGACGCGGCGCCGCTGGCCGGTGGCTGGGTCAACTTCGACACCACCGCCACCGGTATCCAGCTGGTCGATGCCGCGGTCGACGGCAGCCGGCTCATGCTGCGGATCACCGAGCGCGGCGACGCGGACCCGTCACAAGAGACGCCGGTACCGCCGGCATCGCCCGTCACCGGCGCCACCCTGCCCGCCGTCCCGCTGGCCGACGACATGGACGCCTTCGAGGCCGTGGCCTTCCTCGCCGAAGGTCCGCTCGGTTCCCGCCAGGTCATCCTCTGCGGCTACCTCAACCGCGGCCTGCTGACCATCGATGTCCATGCCGTCCATGCCGTCGATCCGCGGATACCGAACGTGATGTACCGCGCCCACTTCTACCGTTCGGAAGGGGCCGTCCTCCCATGACCGACGACCTGGGCCACGGTCCGGCCCGCGATCCGGTGGCCAGGGGCGACCGGGTCGTCCTCGACGCCGTGGCGAAGCTGGCCGCGGACAACTTCGCCCCCCGCGCCGAGGAATACGACCGCAGGGCCGTCTTCCCCGCCGAGGACTTCGACGATCTGTTCTCCGGCGGGTTCCTGGCCGCCCCCGTGCCGCGGGAGCACGGCGGCCTGGGCTACGGCCCCCAGCAGCGCAACACCCTGCCCCTGTGGGAGATGACCACCACGCTGGCCAAGGCCGATCTGTCACTGGCCCGCTGCTGGGAGGGGCACGCCAACGCGCTCGTCCTCATCGACGCCCTGGCCGGCCCGGAGCAGAAGCGACACTGGTTCACCGGCGTGGTCGAACACGGAGAGAAATGGGCCGCCTGGAGCGGCGAACCCCAGGCCCCCAAGCCGGGCGAGAGCGGTGGCTTCGGCACCATGCTGACACCCGTCCCCAGCGGCTGGACCCTTCGTGGCAGCAAGGCGTTCGCCACCAGCGCCACCGGAGCCCAGTGGGCGATCCTGCTCGTCGATCCGGCCGGCCCCGGCGGAGCCCGGCGCAGCCGAGAGCCTCAAGGAGAACTCCTGCTGCTCGCCTGCGACCTGTCCGATCCGACTGTGACGGTGGACAGTTCGTGGTGGGACCCGATCGGCATGCGCGCGACGGTCAGCCATGTGGTGCGGTTCCACGACACCTTCGTACCGCGCGAGCATCTCATCGGCCGCCCCGGCGGCTACTTCGCAGGGCACTGGCAGACCGCTTTCATACCGCACTACGCTGCCAGCTTCCTCGGTGGCGCTCTGGCCGCGAACGAATACGGGCTCGCGTATCTGCTGCGGCAGGGCAAGGGCGGTGATCCCCATGTGCAGCAGCGGGTGGGCAGCATGGCGGTCAACATCGACACCGCCCGCCTCTGGTTGCGCCACGTCGCCGGTCTGTGGGACGAAGGCAGGGTCGAGGAGGCACGGATCGCCGGCAGCAGGGCCTGGCATGTGATCGAGCATGTGGCGGAAGAGACGGTGCACCACGTCATCCGCGCGTGCGGTGCCCGCAGTTTGATCCGCCCGAGCCCCGTGGAGCGGATCCTGCGCGACCTGACCTTCTATGAGCTCCACGACAACGACGACGACGTTCTGGCGACCATCGGGCAGGCCGTACTGGGTGAGCAGCACGAGCCGTCGTTCCACAGACCATGACTCCGAACCCTCAGGCCAGGTATGGGAACACGTCATCGCGGGGGGCGCAGCCGTCGCGCCTGAGGCCGACTCGGTGCGCGAGGCACGTATGGCTCGCGACGGCCGCTGCGGGCCCCAGCCCGCACAGCACGCTCCGATCGCCGTCGTGCACCTGCGAAGGGCCGCACTTCGGCGATGTCCGCCCGCCCTCGTCGTCCCGGCCGGTGCCGTAGGCGGTCCGAAGACCCGGGCGCCCATGGCTCTACGAACGCGGTCCGTCCTTCACCCGGGTCGGCATGTCGCTCTCATCGGCCGTCCGGTCCAACCGCTCTCCTTGATCCGCGTACCTGCTGGCGCGCCGACTGGACCCGGACGGGACGCTTCGGACGTACTGGCGAGATCGGCCCGTAATGCCTGGAGAACCTGTTGAGAAACCCTCGCCTCGCGACCGCCTCGGTCGCCGCTGACGCCATGCGTGTCACGGTGCGCATCGGTTGCCCCGGTGGCAGAAGGACGACGGTCGGCGTGAGCCCGCAGCCCGCACCGGCGGCGGTCGCATCCGCCCGCACCGATCCTCGCCTTGCTTCCGGGCCGTCAATCCGCACCACCGGCACTCCCCGCGCCGCGCTCGGCACCACGTGGAGTACCGTCCAGCTTCAGGGTGGCAAAACCGAGAGCGGGGGCGGCTGATCACGTGGACGGTCTCGCTCGCCCTGCCAACCACCGACGGCGCTACGGCGTCCTGTGGATGCTTCTGCCCGTGGCGGTCGCGGTCGGCCTCTACTGGTACGGCCGGGTACACACCCCCGCCTACGAGAACAGCCTCTTCGGGCAGCGCGGCGACGACGCCAGACTGCTCAAAGCCCAACTCGGCTCCGCACTGCTGGGCCTGGCGCTGATCCAGCTGCTTCTCGCCCTCTGGATGTACGGCCGCCTGCCCGCACTGCGTACCGCACCGCACCGGGTCCACACGACGCACCGCCTCATCGGTCTGATCGCCTTCCTCCTCTCCCTCCCCATCGCTCAGCACTGCATCACCACCTACGGCGTCCAGCTGACCGATCCCCGCCTGGCGCTGCACTCGCTCACCGGCTGCTTCCTCTACGGGGCCTTCGTCGCCAAGGTCATCGTGGTCCGTCACCGTCACTGGCCCGGCTGGGCACTCCCTCTGGCCGGAGGCGCCCTCGTCACCGCGATCGCCCTGATCTGGTACGCCGCCGCCTTCTGGTACCTGAACGGCTTCCAGGCCCCCGGCCTGTGAGCAGAGCACGAGACGTCTCTCCCGACGGCCGACGGCGGCCCCGGCCGGACCGACAACATCGCGGTGAGCGACAACAGCGGAACGACAGACGGCCGGGCCCGTCCGGCACATGACCGGACGGGCCCGGCCGTTCCCTGTGCTCAGGAACTGGGCGTCCTGGACCATGTCTTCGAACTGCCGTCCGCCGAACGACGCCGGTTCGAAGACACGTCCTGGGCCGTTCGGGTGTCCGTCGACCAGGTGCCAATGCGACGTAATCGGTCGACCGTGCGACAGCTCATACCAGAGCGGGACGGATGGCGGGCAAGTTCGACAACTGCCCGTCGCGCATACGTGATTGACGACTACCGTGTGTGCCCGGTGATCAACGGTGGGCTCATCACTGCCGAGCCTGCCCGACCGATGAACCGAGCCTGACCGACCACCGTAGGTGCCACCACATGAACGCCGATTCCTGGTGCCCCACGTACCGAGGACGCTGATGTCTCAACTTCGCGCACCCGAAGCGCGACCGGAACGCCGAGAGGGCGGACGGCACGGCCGACCCGGTGCCCGTTCCCATTCGGCCACGGCCAGGCCGCGCGCCGCCCAGCCATCCCCCGAGGCGCGTATACGCCCCCAGCTCCTGCGCACAGCGGTGCTGCCGACCGTCGCCGCCGTGCTGAGCGGTGCCGCAGCGGTCGTCTTCACCGTCCGCTCCACCGGCGTCCGGCCGACCGCGGAGCTGTGGACCGCCCTGGGCGTCGCAAGCGCGCTGGCTCTTGCCGCCGTGCTGTCCGCGTACCTGGCCGCCGACCGCGTCGCGGCCACCGTCTTCGGCCGCTGTCTGGCGCTCCGCCGGGCCAGCGCACAGGGTCAGGTCGAACTGCAGCGGGTGGTGGAACAGCTCCGCAACGGCCGGCCCGTGCCCGCACGACGGCCCGCGCGGCCCGCCGCTCCCGGCAGCGACGCCTTCGAGCTGCTCGCGCAGGAACTCGGCCGCCAGCAGGAGGCCGCCGTGGCCGCTGTCGTGCAGGCGTCCCGGCTCCCCGATCACACCGGCGAGGAACAGAAGGTCGAGGTCTTCGTCAACCTCGCCCGCCGTCTGCAGTCACTGGTGCATCGTGAGATCCAGGTGCTCGACCAGCTGGAGCACGAGGTCGAGGACCCCGATCTGCTCAAGGGCCTCTTCCAGGTCGACCACCTCGCCACGCGCATCCGCCGGCACGCCGAGAACCTCGCCGTGCTCGGAGGCGCCGTCTCCCGACGACAGTGGAGCAACCCGGTCACCGTGACCGAGGTCCTGCGCTCGGCGATCGCCGAGGTCGAGCAGTACCCACGGGTCAAACTCGTACCCCCGATCGACGGCACCCTACGCGGTCACGCCGTGGCCGATGTGATCCATCTGCTGGCCGAACTGGTGGAGAACGCCACCGTGTTCTCCGCCCCGCACACCCAAGTGCTGCTGCGTGCCCAGCAGGTCACCGCCGGGCTGGCGCTCGAGGTCGAGGACCGGGGCCTCGGCATGCCCGGCGACGAGCAGAAGCGGATGAACGCCCTGCTGGCCGACCCCGACCAGGTCAGTGTGGCCCGTCTGCTGCAGGACGGCCGGATCGGCCTGTTCGTCGTCGCGTCGCTCGCCCGGCGGCACGGCATCGCGGTCCGGCTGCAGAGCAACATCTACGGAGGCACACAGGCCGTACTCGTCCTCCCGCAGTGCCTGCTGGGCGCGGACGCGGACGCCCCGGCCGGGAGCGACGCGACCTTGGTCCCGCCGCCGGGCCCCGTGCACCGCCCGCCCGCCGAGGACGGCCCCGGCAGCCACCGCAGGCCGGACCCGAGCCTGAACCCCGGCCCGGCACCCGGTCCACAGGCCGGAACCGACCGGCAGTCCTACGTCCCCGGCCATCCGCTGCGCCTGCACCAGCCACCCCGGCAGGCGCGGCATCAGGCCGAAGCCCCGCCGCTCCCCCTGCGCGCCGAGCGCCTCGACCGTCCCACCCCGGCCGAGGCCCGAACCGTAATCCGGCGCACGGACGACGCACCCGCGCCACTCCCCTCCGAGGCCGGCGTCGTACGCGGCACCATGGGGCGGCCGCAACTCCCCAGGCGCGCCCATCAGGAGCATCTGGTTCCACAGCTCAGAGAGGCACCGGCCGCACGCGCCGAGGGCGAACAGGTCCTGCACGACCCCGGTCTCATGGCGGCCTTCCGGCGGGGCATCGAACTGGCCGAGGCCCGCACCGAGTCCGAGACGGACATCGATCCGGCCCCGGACACGCACCACGAATCGGCACCTTCGCAGGCCTGGCGGTCCCAGGTCCCGCTGCCGGTCCGCGGACGGACGGCGACCGTCGCCCCGTACCACCGGGCCCCCGTTCCGGAGCCCGGCGCGGTCCCGGCCACCGACCCTCTCGAAGCGAACACCTCCAAGGAGTAGATGCACCATGTCGACCGATATGTCGTCCGGTCAGGTCCCGGACCTCGACTGGCTGCTGAGCGGACTGGTCCAGCGCGTACCGTACACACGCAGCGCCGTCCTGCTCTCCGCCGACGGGCTGGTGAAGTCCCTCCACGGCATGGACGCCGACAGCGCCGATCACATGGCGGCGCTGGCCGCGGGCCTGTACTCACTCGGCCGCAGCGCCGGCGCGCGCTTCGGCGACAGCGGCGACGTACGCCAGGTGGTGGTGGAGCTCGATTCGACGCTGCTGTTCGTCTCCACCGCCGGGTCGGGCACCTGCCTCGCCGTACTGGCGGGCCGCGAGGCCGACCCGGCGGTGCTCGGCTATGAGATGACCATGCTGGTCAAGAGCGTCCGGCCCTACCTGATGACTCCGGCGAGACAAGCGGCCGGGGCCTCGAGTCCCACGGGGCTTTGAGGGTGTCGGTCGCACCGGACGGGCCGTTGGTCGACGACGCGGCAGGCCGGCTCATCCGCCCGTACACCGTGAGCAACGGCCGCACCCGTCCGACGGCCGTGCTCGACCTGCTCTCCCTGGTGATGGCCACGGGGACCGAGCCGCAGACGCATCTGGGGCCCGAGCACTCCGTGGCGCTGGGACTGTGCTGCGATCCCACTTCCGTGGCCGAGATCGCCGCCCATCTACGGCTGCCCGCGGTAGTGACCAAGGTGCTCGTATCCGACCTGGTGGACTGCGGGGCGGTGACCGCGCATCCGCCCGCCTTCCATGACATGCCCACCGACCGATCCCTGCTGGAGGCAGTGCTCGATGGCTTACGACGACAGCTATGACTCCGGCAGCACCTACGACTCCCGCGGAAGCGACGGACCGAGCGGCTGCGAAGGCTTTCCCGTCGCGCTCAAGGTGCTGGTGGCAGGCGGGTTCGGCGTCGGCAAGACGACGTTCGTCGGCGCGGTCAGTGAGATCGCGCCACTGAGCACGGAGGAACTGCTGACCCAGGTCAGCGCGGCGACCGACAGTCTCGACGGCATCGAGTCGAAGACCTCCACCACCGTGGCGATGGACTTCGGCCGCATCACGCTCGACGAGCGGCATGTCCTCTATCTGTTCGGTACCCCCGGCCAGGAACGCTTCTGGTTCATGTGGGACGAACTCTCCCAGGGCGCGCTCGGAGCGGTGGTGATCGCGGACACCCGCAGGCTCGCGGAGTGCTTCGCCGCCGTCGACTTCTTCGAGCGGCGCGGCATCGGATTCATCGTCGCGGTGAACGAGTTCGACGGCGCCTTCCGCTACGCGCCCGAGGAGGTGCGGGCCGCACTCGATCTGGGGGCGGACGTGCCCGTCGTGCTCTGCGACGCCCGGATCGCCAGCTCCGGCACGGGGGCACTGGTCACGCTGGTCCAGCACCTGATCAACGCCACCTCCGCACCGGCCTCGATGTCCGCCTTCGGAGCCCACCGGTGATCCGACACGTCGCCGACCGGCTGCTGCTCACGCCTGTCGACCGCGACGCCCTCGTCCGTACGCGGCGGCTTCGGACCCTCGGCCTCGGGGAACGTGCCGACGCCTCCTTCGATAACTTCGACGCCTTCGCCGACCGGGTGGCCGAAGTGACCGAAGTGCCCTTCTCGATGGTCAACTTCATCGACGGGAACCGGCAGTTCTTCGCCGGACTGCACACCCCGGCCGGCGCGGACAAGGGTTCCGGCCTGGGTGCCACGGCCGCGGCCAGTGGCCGCGGGGCCCGGTACGTGGCCCTGGACCGCGGCTACTGCCCGCATGTCGTCGCACGGCGCAAGGCGCTCGTCCTGGAGGACGTCTGCGACTACCCGAGGTTCGCCGGGAATCCGGTGGTCGACGGAATAGGTATCCGCTCCTACCTCGGCGCGCCCCTCATCGACCGCACGGGCGTCGCGCTGGGCGCCGTCTGCGCGGTCGACACCGTGCCCCGGCGGTGGGGAAGGGCAGGACTGGACACGATCAAGTCCCTGGCGCAGGAACTTGTCGGGCACATCGATCAGCGAGAGGGCAACAGCCTCGGTATCTGAGGCGCGGGCCGGGGCTGCCCGGTGCGCTGGTGCTGTGACCGGGAAGGTTCACCGGCTCGCGACGCCCGGCACGGCACCTCGCCGCGTTGTCGCATCACCCGAGTGCGTCCGGCACGAGGGCGATCCTCCGCCCTGCGACGCACCGCACCGGACGCCGCGAGCTTCCCGGCAAACCTTTCCGGCCACAGCACCAGCCGACGCCGGCCGCGAGGGGCGTTCGGGGACGGCGTGACATCGGCCCCGACGGAGCACCGGAGCCGGTGTGGCATCGACCACGGCCTGCCCCCGACCGGCCCCGGTTCTCGACCGTTCCCCAGGGCCCGACCGGCCTCGGCCCTCGACCTGCCGCCGCGCATCAGACCTCGACCGTCCTCCCGTCCAGGAACGTCAGCACCACCGAGTCCGCACCCACCCGCACCCGCACCGAATCGCGCAGCGCCTCCGGATGCACAGTGTCCCGGGAGAGGGCGACCAGCGACACATGGATGCTCCGCCCGCCCGGATGCGGCCGGCTGCGCAGATACGGGATCGCGGAACGCGGGCCGTACGCGTTGGACTGGACGTCACGCGCCACACCGGCTCCCTCGGTGCCGCCGTCCCAGCCGTACAGCGCGACCAGGGCGCTGCTCAGGCCGTCGGCCGTACGGGCGAGCGCCCAGTCGGGACCGGACACGGCGAACGGGTTCTCCTCATGAGCGACCGCGTGACCGCCCTCCCGCACCACCGCTCCCTCGGGCGCCTCGACCCGGTGCACCCGGATCTCCCACGGGCCGTGCAGCACACTCGTCGTCGAGATCCGGTACGGCTGGTCGTCACCGGGCAGCCGGGCCGCGTACCAGGAGGCGGCGACGCGGTCCTCGCAGCGCAGCGGATGGATGCGGCGGCGGGACGACGGGGTGCCGTCCGGGGCCACGAGCGCCAGATGGCCGTCGATGGAGCGCGCCACGGCGTGCGGGGCGGCTTCGGGTGCCGTCGCCGTCGAGTAGGCGAGCTTCGCGTAGTGAGGATCGTGGGTGCCCTCGGACGGATCGTCCGCCTCGTCGTACGGAGGATTGTGGTCGCTCCCGTGGTTGATCAGCCGCACGATGCCGTCGTCGCGGGTACCGTGCAGCAGCCAGCCGGGGGCGGGCAGCGCGGTGTACTGATCGGACTCCTCGATGGGCAGGGGGAGTTCGCGGGCCGTCCACACCGGATGGTCCGCCGGGAGCAGCAGTCCGAGGAAGCCCTTGCTCGCCCAGTACGGCGAGGCGGGGCCGGAGTACGGCTGGGTGCTCGGCAGGAAGGTGTCGTACCAGCCGAGCGGCAGCAGCCCCCGCTCGTCCGGCACACCGCGTTCCGCGAAGTGCCGCATCGTGCCCGAGGCCAGTCGGCGTGTGAGCCCCGGCGCCAGCGGGGTGCAGTCGGCGAGTGCCCCCATCCACACCGGTGCGAGCGCGGCGAAGCGGTACGTCAGTGACCGGCCCTGGTGGACCGGTGCGCCGTCCGATCCGAAGAAGTGCGGGTAGTCCTCCAGGAAGCGGCTGAGCCGCTGCCGGTAGACCTCGCTCCGGCCGCCGTCGTCGGGGCCCGCGATCCGCGACCACAACAGCGGGTACAGATGCATGGCCCAGCCGATGTAGTAGTCGAAATTGCGGCCGTCCCCGTCGGTGTACCAGCCGTCACCGACGTACCAGTCCTCGATCCTGTCCAGATCGCTCTCGATGTCCGAGCGGCTGTACGGGGCGCCGACCGAGGCGAGGAACTGCTCGGACACCACCTGGAAGAGCCGCCAGTTGTTGTCCCAGGTGCGGCCGCCCACGAACCCGGAGAACCAGTCGACGACCCGCTCCTGCGCCCGGGCGTCCAGCCGGTCCCAGATCCACGGCCGGGTCTCGTGCAGCGCGACCGCCACCGAGGCCGCCTCCACCATCTGCTGCGAACAGTCCGTCAGCCGCGGCCAGGACTCACCGCTCCGGGGGTCCGTGCCCGCGGCCAGTCCCGCCGTGTACCGCTCGATCAGTGCGGGGTCGACCGCCCCGCCCGCGCCTGCGATCCGGCAGGCGGCGAGCAGGAACGACCGGGCGTATCCTTCGAGACCGTCCGAGACGATCCCCGACCAGCTGTTGCGGCCGGGCAGCCGGTACTGCGCGAAGCCGGGGGTCGCGAAGGGCACCAGCGCGTCCAGCATCCGGTCGGCCGTTTTTTCCCAGTGGGCCCTGGTCCAGCCGGTACGGGAGGACAGGATCCGGTCGGGCGGCGGCAGTTGCAGATGCGGTGCGACGGACATGGTGGTGCTGCTCCTCGGAAGGGGGGGCGAAGGGGTGGACTACTGGATGAGTTCGGCTCGGTGGGTGTGGCCGCGCGAGCCGCCGACGGCGACGGTGAGTACGGGCCTGCGGCCCGGGACGAGGCTCACCGTGTCATCGGCGTCCACCACCGACCGCACGTGGAACGGCAGCTCGACCGAGAGTGTGGTGAGCGTCCGGCCCGGGTCGGCGACCGCGACCGAGACGTGCCCGCCGCGGCGCTGCACGAGCACCGATGCGGGACCGGAGGCCGTGATCCCGGCCGCGGTTCCGGCGCCCCAGAAGTTCACGGCGGTCAGTCCCGCCCGGCGCACCTCCACGGCCTGCGCGGTGGCATCGTTGGCGACTGTCCGGACCGGTCGGGAGTGCGACCAGACCGAGGTCGCCGCCGCCGACGCGCCGGGCAGCAGCACATAGGCGTACCGGGCGTCGGTGGGGGAGAGACCGTGGTCGACCCAGAGCGTGAGGTAGCGCCGGGTGACGGGATCGGTGCTGCCGCCCGTGTCCGCTCCGGTGTTGATGGCCCGCCAGGTGCCGGTGCGCTGCTCGCGCAGGGCGCGCAGGGCGGTCCCCTCGGGGAAGACATAGCCGCCGACGCCGTCGACATGCGCCCACCGGGCTCGCTCGAAGTCCTGGGTCCAGCCCTGGTCGACGGGCTGCCGGACGCCGTCGACCAGCAGCCCGTGCCGTCCGTCCGTGCCGAGATTGCGGTTCTCGACGATCGTCTCCACCGTCCGGCCGTCGCTCGCGGTGATGCCCGTGCCGAGCGCGATCACCGCGTTGTCCAGCAGGAACCAGGACTTCTTGGTCCTCAGGGTGGTCCCCTGGGCGCCGATCACCTCCATCGCGGCGGCCCCGTACCGGCCGTCCAGCACGGCCCCGCCCGCGACGGCGTTCGCCGGACGGTGGGTGGACGTACCGGCGCCCGTGCCGAGATCGGACCGCTGCCGGGTGTCGACCGTGGTGCCGGGGAGCCGGTACGGGTCGACGGTGGGCCAGAAGCCGTCGTTGAACTGCCCCAGGTCGTCTCCGTCGTACAGATACGTCATACCGTCGCCGGTGTACCAGCCATGCAGATTCTCGCCGTTGCCCGCCTCGTACGCCGAGATCCGCCTCGACGACAGCGACAGCGCGCAGGCCCAGCCGGGACGGCGGTGCACGACGCGGTCCATGTCGGCGAAGACGAAGTGACCCGTCGTGCGCGACTCGGCCTTTACCGTATGGTCGTTCAGCACGGCCTTTGCCAGGGCGAGTTGGGGCAGCGACGCCAGGGCCGTGAAGGGCGTCGTGCGGTTGCGGGTCAGCCAGCCCTTGACCAGTGCCCGCCAGCGGCCCGCGTACGGGGCGGGGGCGCCGGACGCGAGGAGCAGGATCGCGGAGAGGGCCGTCGCACCGTCGCGGTGGTCACCGGCGCGTTCCCGGGAGATCGCCCGGCCGCGCACCGAGTCCATCATCAGTCCGTCGAAGACCACCGGGGCGAAGGTACGCTCCACCGCCTCGTACATCACCGACACGTCCGGGTCGGCGACCGCCCACTCGGAGCCCGCGAGGAGCGCCAGCAGATAGGCGGTGCCGTTGAGCAGCACGATGCCGTACGAACCGGTGTAGGCGACCACGTCGTGCTGGACGAACGAGCCGTCCTCGTAGAACCCGTCACCCGAACTCGTGTAACGGAAGAGGCTGTTGCGCCCCGAGTCGCGCACGTCGGAGAGCGCGTCACGGGCGGATTCGAGCTTGCCGGCGTCCTGCCCCAGCAGCCCGCGCAGCGCCACGATGACGGCCTTGTCGGTGCGGTTGGCGCCGGTCTCGGCGAGAGTGGGGGAGTTGGTACGGCGGTCCGCGTCCGGGCAGAAGCGGTCGACGACCGCGAGATAGTCCTTCAGATCGGCTGCGGGAAGCCTCTCGCGGAGGAGGACGGAGCAGTCCATCAGGGCACGTGGGGCGCCGATCTCCCAGAACCACCAGTTGCCGGTCTCGCGCTTGGCCGGGTTGTACGCGGTGTCGTGGGTGAAGCGCAGTGCGGCGACGAGGGCGTCCGCCACCTCCGCGCTCCCGGCGAGGGAGGTGCCCTCGGTGGCCCAGGCGGTGGCGACGGTGCGCAGCCGGGTGTAGCTCTGACCGAAGTTTCCCGGGTCGGTGACCGGGGCGAGGTCGGACCAGAGGGCGGTCCGTCCGGCACTGCGGTCGAGCGTGTTCCAGAGCCCCTCGGCCGTGCTGTCCAGGGCCGCGAGCGACGCTGTGAAATCGGTGTCGGACGGGTCGAACCCGCCGCCGGTGAGCAGTGTCTCGGCCCGCTGGAGGAGGGTGCCGAAGTCCGCTGCCGCCGTTGTTCCGTCGGACGCGGCCGCGACGGGCCGCGCGTGTGCGGCGCCCGCCGACGCCATGAGCGTCGTCCCGGCCGTGACGGCCGTGGCGGTGCCCGCCGCGAGAAGGGTCCTTCTGCTGAGGTTCACGGTGGTTCCTTATCCGCCTCGGTCAGTCGGTCAGTGTGGACGGGTCGACGGAGGGCTTCGGCAGGTTCAGGGCGGCCAGTTCGGCCCTTCCGGTGGCGTCGATCGGGAACGCCCAGGTGTTCACGAAGAAGTCGGTGAGGTCGTGGCCGGCGACGCGGCTGGAGTACGTGGCGAGGGCCCGGTAGCGCTTGTCGTTCTCCGTGTACTGGGACTGCGGGTTCTCCTCGCGCACCAGCTTGTGTAGTTGGGGCCAGAAGTCGTCGCCGAAGGCCAGTTCCAGCTGGCGCAGCGGGACGAGCTTTTCGTAGGCGCCGAACGACTTCTCGTAACTCAGGCCGTCCGTGCCGAACTTGCGCTGTGCGGACTGGAAGTAGGTGAGTCCCGTCGTGGCATCGACCGTGAGGAGGTTGGACGGCTGCTTCAGGGTGCGCTGCGCGGCCAGCGAGTAGATGTTGACCGTGACCTCGGTCAGACCGCCGGGCTTGTAGGCGAACTGCTGGTGCAGGTGGCCGAGTTCGTGGTAGAGGCCCCAGCCGCGGGTGCGCAGTCCCTCCACCGTCGTGGCCCGGTCGAGATAGGCCCGCGGGAAGCCGTTGTAGCCGTGGGTGGCGTAGGCGCCGACACCGGTCGGCACCTTGCTGACCTCGGTGAAGTGGTACGGTCCCGCCTTGCGGCGGTGCACCGGCTTCGAACCGTCGAGACCGCTGATCCGGGCATGCGAGTCGATGATCGTCTCGACCAGTCCGAGCAGGGCGGCATGGTCCTCGCCCCGGTGGAGCAGTGCGCCCTCGCGGGTGAGTGTCATGATCGTGTGCGGGGCGTGGAGCTCGACGTACGGCGATGTGGTGAGTGTGTCCAACTGCCGCTGGTAGTCGGCCTCGGTGGTGCGTCCCAGCGTGAAGACCGGCATGGTGACGGCACCGGAGCGGACCAGCACCCCGGCGCGCTCGCCGCTGCCCGTCAGGGTGAGGTAGACCGGGCCGCCGTGCGGGTCCGTCACGGTATTGGCACCCGCGGTCAGCGGGTAGCTCCGGGGCTCGGTGATCTCGCCGTAGTAGTCCCAGGCACCGATCCACAGGGTGGGCAGCAGACCGTCGTACGGCTGGACGGTGAGGGAGAGCGGGGTGCCGGCCGGGACGTACAGGCCGGTGGGCTGGAACTCCGAGCCGCGCAGGGCCTGCCCGAGCCGCAGACGCTCGGCCTCGGCGGCCGGCCGCGCGGTCGGCGTCAGCCGGACCGGACGGCCCGCGCCCGGACCGGAGGAGGCGTCGGCCGTCGCGGCTCGGGCCGTGCCCGCGCCCAGGGCGATCGCCGCGCCGGCTCCGGCCGCGGCGGCGAGAACGGAACGCCGCCCGACGAGGGAGGGGGCGGAGGAAGGGGCGGTGGCGGAACCGACGGAGTCAGTGATTGTGCGCATGCGGAACTCTCCCTGCAGAAACGAGTGAGGGGCGGAAGCGTGCGGAACGGGTGCTGCTCGGCGCCAGCATGTAAGCGGTTGCTATCGAGCCGCAAGGGGAGTCACGAAGTTACTGTGATTTTCTATGGCCAACTGTGGACAGGCGGGAAGTAAGCGGTCACATGCGGGTGGACCGGCCCGGCCGCTGCCCAACGGAATCGCGTACCACGATGTGGGTCCCGAGCCGCAGCGCGCCCGAGGTCGGCTCGCGCCAGTCGTCCTCGTCCCCGCCGGTGACGGCGAGCCGTACCGCCTGGCGTCCCATCTCCTCCAGCGGCACATGGACGGTGGTCAGTCGCGGCCTCAGCTCCTGAGCCACCGGAATGTCGTCGTACCCCACCAGGGACACGTCCTTCGGTACCCGGATCCCGGCTTCCTCCAGGGCCTGCGCCGCGCCCGCCGCCACCATGTCGTTGGCGGCGAAGACCGCGGTGAAGTCCGGCCCGTCCCGCAGCAGTTCCGCCATCCGTCGGTACCCGAAGCTACGGCTGAAGGCGCCGGGCTGGACGAGCTCGGGGTCCATGGCGACACCGCGCAGTTCCAGGGCCCGCTGATGCCCGGCCAGCCGGTCGCGGGTGGTGGAGAGTTTGGGCGGTCCGCCGAGGTAGAGGATCCGCTCGTGCCCCTGCATCAGCAGATGGTCGGTGATGGCGAAGGCGCCGCCCTCGTTGTCGTACTCGACCGCGACGGTCGGTGCCTGCTCGCCCAGCGGAGGCCTGCCGCACAGTACGAGCTTCGATCCGCCCGCGTCCAGCTCGCGCGCCCTGCGGGCCAGCTCGGTGGTGTAGCCGCGGTCCGCGAGGGAGCCGCCGACCACGACCACGGCGTCCGCCCTGCGCTCGTGCATCAGATCGATGAAGGCCAGCTCGCGCTGCGGGTCGCCCTGGGTGCAGCAGACCAGACAGAGTCGTCCGCCGAGCGCCGCCTCCCGTTCCACTCCGCGGGCGATGTACGCGTAGAACGGGTCGATGACCTCGTTGACGATGATGCCGACGGTGCGGTTGGAGACGCCGGCCAGCGCACGCGCGTGGGCGTTGACGACATAGCCGAGTTCGCGCATCGCGGTCTCGACACGCTCCCGAGTCGCCTCGGCGACCGGGTAGTTGCGGTTGAGTACGCGGGAGACCGTGGCCGTCGAGACGCCCGCTCGCCGCGCGACATCGGTGACCGTCGCGCGCCGTTGTCCGTCCGCGGCTGTGCTCTGCCGGCGCATCCGGCTCACCCCCTGGTGACTGTTGTGTGACGCCGAGCCTAGAGCCTGCGCCGGGAATGAGTTCATGCGATCCTCCCCAGGTCGGCCCGGTGCACCGGGTGGTCGAAAGGAATGCCTTCCGCGTACCGTGCCAGCTCGTCGACGGCGAGTGCCCCGAGGCGCCCCACCTCGTTGCCCTGGGCGCCCGCCAGGTGCGGGGTGAGAAAGACATTGGGCAGGTCCCACAGGGGGTGGCCGTCCGGCAGTGGCTCGGGCGACGTCACATCGAGGACCGCGTCCAGACGCCCGCTCACCAGGTGGCCGGTCAGCGCCTCGGTGTCCACCAGAGGGCCGCGCGCCGTATTGACGAGCAGGGTGCCGGGCCGCATCAGGCCGATCCGCCCGGCGTCGATGATGCCGCGGGTCTCGGGGGTGTCGGGGGCATGGACGGTGACCACGTCGCTGGTCGCCATCAATGTGTCCAGATCGGTCGCGGTGACACCGAGCCGCTCCGCCTCGGTCCCGCCGACGTACGGGTCGTACAGCAGGACCTCCGCGTCGAGGACCCGGAGCAGTTCGATGACCCTGCGGCCGATCCGGGACGCCCCGACCACGCCGATGGTCAGGCCGTGCGTGCCGAGCCAGTGCTGGCGGTCGAGGTCGGCGCCGGTGCGGTGGGTGCGCCGGGTTCGGAAGAGCCCGGCCAGCGGAAAGACGCGCTTGGCGCCCATGATGATCGCCGCCAGGGTGAACTCGGCGACGGGTACGGCATTCGCGGCGGCGGCCGAGGAGACGACGATCCCGCGGTCGAACGCGGCCGGGGACAGAAACGTTTTCACCGTGCCGGCGGCATGGATCACGGCACGCAGCGCGGGCGCCCGGTCCAGCAGGGCGGCGTCGACGGGCGGGCAGCCCCAGCCGGTGAGCAGGACCTCGGCGCCGCCCAGCGCCGCCGAGGCCTCCGGGGAGTCGAACTCGCTGACGGCAGACGGATGGAGCAGGTCGGCGGTCTCTTCCAGACGTGCCCGTACCGGTGGCGGAAAGACGTCGTCGAGCAGTCCGGGGCTCATGACCAGGACGGTGCGCGGCCGTCGTGGGCGCGGTGCCGCGGCATCGCCACCGGAATGAGCCGGTGCCTCTTCGGTGGTTCGCACCCTGCCTCCGGATAGTAATCGCGTTCTATGGGATGACCGGCACGCTAAGGAGCGCGATGGTCGACCGTCAAGCTCGCGGCCATCCCAACTGTCCAGTTCAGAAGTATTTTTGCTGATCCGCTGGGTGGGAATCACCGACTGGGTCATCGCGTCTCGACGACTTTCGGCCGGATCTCTTGACGCTTGGGTTAACCGCTTACTAACTTGCGGCCCCAGAAGGCTCACCATGCGCCACCCAGCCGAACAGGACGCACCATGGCTGAAACAGCACCCCCGTTGCCGCGGGAGAAACGGCGACAGAAGGCCGAAACTTCCTCCCCGCCCGCTGCCCAGGCCGTCGTCGCACAGCACCGGCTGACGCTCTGGCAGCGGATCAAGCGGGATCGGGTGATGCTGCTGCTCACCCTGCCCGGCCTGCTGTACTTCGTCGTCTTCCACTACGTGCCGCTGCTCGGCTACGTGGTCGCGTTCCAGGACTATCAGCCGTACCTCGGGTACATGCACAGCGTCTGGGTGGGGTTCGCCAACTTCTCCGCGGCGTTCGGTGAGCCGGCCTTCTGGTCCGCGACGTTCAACACCCTGGAGATCGCCCTCGTCCAGCTGGTGTTCTTCTTCCCGATCCCGATCGCCCTGGCCCTGCTGCTCAACAGCATCGCCAGCGACCGTGTCAGGCGCTTCGTGCAGAGCGTCGTCTACCTGCCGCACTTCATCGGCTGGGTCATCATCGTCTCGATCTTCCAGCAGATCCTGGGTGGCGCCGGACTCCTGCCCGACGTACTCGGCGGACTGGGGCTGCCGCGCTACGACATGATGAGCGACCCCGACGCCTTCCCGTGGCTGCTGACCCTCCAGGTGGCCTGGAAGGACGCCGGCTGGGGCACGATCATCGTCCTCGCCGCGCTGCTGAACATCGACAAACAGCAGTACGAGGCGGCCGCGATCGACGGCGCGGGGCCGCGGCGCCGCCTGTGGCACGTGACCCTGCCCGGCATCGCCCCCGTACTCATCCTGCTGCTGATCCTCAACCTGGGACAGATCCTGTCCGTCGGCTTCGAGCAGATCCTGCTCCAGCGCGACGCGGTCGGCCCGGACGCCGGTGAGGTCCTGGACACCTACGTCTACTACCACGGAATCAAGGACAACGACTGGGGCGTCGCCGCCGCCGTCGGACTCGTCAAGGCGGTCATCGGCACCGCACTCGTCCTGGGCGCCAACAAATTCGCCCACCGACTCGGCCACGAAGGGGTGTACCGCGGTGCTGACCGCTGAGAAGACGCGCGCCACGACGAAATCCACCGCACCGACGCCCCGGCCCGCCACCGTTCGCGCGTCCGACGGCCGACCGCCGTGGATGGAACGGCCCACCCGCATCGGGCAGATCGCCAAGGCGGTCGCCGTCGTCGTGGTCGTCCTCGCCGTCGCCTACCCGCTGGTCGGCGTCATCGGCACGAGCTTCGCCTCGCAGACCGACATCATCAAGAGCTCCGGTCTCGTCCTGTGGCCGGACCACCCCACCCTGGACGCCTACCGCACCATCTTCACCGGCGGAGTCGTCACCCGCGCGCTGATCGTCTCCGTCGGCATCACCGTCCTCGGCACCCTCGCGAGCCTGCTCGTCACCGTGGGCATGGCGTACGGACTGTCCCGCCGCGACGTCACGGGCTCCCGCTTCATCCTGATGACGGCCCTGTTCACGATGCTCTTCAACGCGGGCATCATCCCGAACTTCCTGCTGGTCAAGGGCCTCGGCCTGTACGACACCTACGCGGCCCTCGTCATGCCCACCCTGGTGAGCGCCTTCAACCTGGTCGTCCTGCGGTCCTTCTTCATGAACCTGCCGGAGGAGCTGTACGACGCCGCGAAGGTCGACGGCGCCGGGGACTTCCGCATCCTGGTGCGGATCGTCCTGCCGCTGTCCAAGGCCGTCCTCGCCGTCATCAGCCTCTTCTACGCGGTGACGTACTGGAACGCCTTCTTCAACGCGCTCCTGTACCTCAACGACTCCGACAAATGGCCGCTGCCGATGGTGCTGCGCACCTACGTCCTGCAGGGCCAGAGCCTGAACGCCGCCTCGGCCGGCGAGGTCCTCGCCCCGCAGCAGGCCGTACAGATGGCTGTCCTGGTGATCGCCGTCGTACCGATCCTCTGCGTCTACCCGTTCCTCCAGCGCTACTTCACCAAGGGCGTCCTCACCGGCGCCGTCAAGGGCTGAGCGCAGCCACCGCCCCCCACTCCTTCTGTCCCCTCTCCCAAGGAGATTCAGGTGTCGAGCTCCACCCCCATCAACCGCAGAGCACTGTTCCGCATGGGTGCGGGCGTCGGCCTCTCACTGGCCGCCGCCCCGCTGCTCGCCGCCTGCGGCGACGGCGGCACGACCGCGAAGGCGGAGGCCAAGAGCGCCTCGCTGCTGCCCAACACCGCGGTCCGCAACATCGGTCTGAAGCCCGACCTCGCGGGCACCGCCGCCGGCGTTCCGCAAGGTTTCTTCAGCTACCCGGCCAAGCCGTTGCGGGCCACGAAGGGCACGCCGCTCAAGGGCGCCGAGCCGATCAGCGCGACGATGGAGACCTTCTCCCCGCCGCCGCCCGCGCGCGGCAAGAACGTCGCCTGGCAGGAGATCGAGAAGCTCCTCGGCGCCCAGGTGAACATCACCGCCGTCCCCGCCGACGACTACGGCACCAAGTTCTCCACCATGCTCGCCAGCGACAGCCTGCCCGACCTCTTCATGTACCCCGAGATCGGAGGCGTCGACAACAAGGCCGCCTTCCTCCAGGCGAAGTGCGCGGATCTGACCCCGTATCTCGCCGGGGACAAGGTCAAGGACTACCCGAACCTGGCCGCGATCCCGAAGGGCGCCTGGCAGGCCGCCATCTTCGGCGGAAAGCTGTACGGCATCCCGATCGCCCGTACCGGCACCGGCGGCGCCGGCTTCTACCGCCACGACCTGTTCGAAGAGGCCGGCGTCACGAGCCTGGACCAGATCACCGGCCTCGACAGGTTCGTCGAGCTCTGCAAGGAACTGACCCGGCCCAAGAAGGACCAGTACGCGATCATCGCGGGTGTCACCAACGTACTGGCCATGTCGGCGGGCGCGCCCTACTTCTGGCGACTGGACGAGAAGACCGGCAAGTTCACCACCGACCTGGAGACCCCGGAGTACCGCCAGGCCGTGGAGACCGCGCGTGAGCTGTACAAGGCCGGCTGTTTCTACCCGGGCACCCTCCAGATGTCCGGGGCGCAGAAGGCCCAGTACACGGACATGTTCAAGAACGGCAAGGGCGCCTACGTCTACGACGGCATGCCCACCTACCTGGCGCCTGGTGTCGGGTACATCGCCGCCATGGAGGCGATCGACAAGAAGTACGACCCCCGCCCGTTCGTCCCGTTCGGCAAGGACGCCATCGCGTGGATGGACAACATCGAGCTCCAGAACACGCACATCAAGAAGGCGTCCGGAGACCGGGTGAAGCAGGTCCTCGCGCTGGCCGACTTCGCCGCTTCGCCGTTCGGGAGCGAGGAGTACACACTCATCAACTACGGCGTCGAGGGCAAGGACTTCACCCGTGACGCCAAGGGCAACCCGGCCCTCACCAAGCAGGGCACCCAGGATGTCACCGTGCCCTGGAAGTTCATGGCCTCGGCCGTCCCCGCCATCTTCAGCGCGGACTCGGAGCAAGGCGTCCGCCACGTCCACGACGCCTTCACCAGGATGATCCCGATCATGGAGCAGGACCCGACGCTCCGGTACTCCTCGCCCACCTGGGACTCCAAGGGCTCCGGCAGCCTCTACACGCTGAAGCAGGACGCGCTGAAGGACATCATCGCCGGCCGCAAGCCCATGTCCGCCTACGACCAGCTCGTCAAGGACTACCTGGCCAAGGGCGGCGAGCAGGCCCGCGGTGAGTTCGAGGACGCCTTCCAGAAGGGGAAGAAGTGACGACGCGACGCTCGGCCCTCGGACTCGGCGGCGCGGCGGTGGCCGCAGCCGTCGCCGTACCGGCCCTCGGCTCGCCCGCCTCCGCGCGATCGCACGGTTTCGACCCGAAGCCGGGCTCCGACGGCGTCGGAGACCCGCTCTTCCCGACCCTGGGCAACGGTGGCTACCAGGTCGTGCACTACGACCTGACCTTCGACTTCACTCCGGTGACCTACGACTTCACCGCGACCGTGAAGATCAACGCCAAGGCCACCCAGGATCTCTCCGCGTTCAACCTGGACACCGACGGTCACACCATCGACTCCGTCACCGTCGCCGGCCGCCCCGCGACCTGGGTGCTGTCGCCCGGCCAGAGCGGTCAGGAGCTCACCGTCACCCCCGCCCGCCCGCTCCACGACGGGCAGGCCTTCGCCGTCGAGGTGCACTACCGGGGCAACGGCAAAGCACCCCGACTCGGTCTGTCCGGCTGGAAGTTCGGCTCTGACGGCGGCTTCGCCTCCGCCGCCCAGTCCTCCCGGGCCGACACCTTCCTGCCCTGCAACGACACCCCGTCCGACAAGGCGACGTGGACCTTCCACATCAGCGCACCGCAGGGTTATGTCGCCACCGCCAACGGCGAGTTGCTCCACAAGACCCCGCGGGCCGACGGCTCCACCGTCTGGCACTTCGCCCTGCGCGAGCGCATGGCGACCGAACTCATCGGCATCGCCGTCGTCAAGGGCACCTATCTGTACGGCACCAGCCACCGAGGCCTGCCGCTGCGGCACATCGTCCCGCAGGGGCAGGAGGAGAAGTACGGTCCGGCCGTGGCCCGTACCGCGGACCATCTGGCCTGGCTGGAGGCGAGGTTCGGCCGCTACCCGTTCTCCGTCTACGGCGTCCACATCTACGACGGCTACACCGACGCCCTGGAGAACCAGACCCTTTCCCTGTTCTCCACCAACTGGTTCAAGTTCAACGCCAACGGTCAGCCGGGCTACGAGACCACCATGGTCCACGAACTGGTCCACCAGTGGTTCGGCGACTCCGTCACCCCGAACGACTGGCAGCAGGCCTGGCTCAACGAGGGCCCCGCCGTGTACTACGCCGGTCTGTACGGCGAGGAGCACGGCTGGTCGGTCTTCGAGGACAAGATGAAGGCGACGTACGAGAAGCTCGACGCGGTCCGCGCCGCCGACGGCCCGCCCGGACTGCCCAAGGCGCTCGGCGGCACCAACATCTACGACGGCGGCGCTCTCGTCCTGTACGCCCTCGCCCTCAGGATCGGGCAGCGGAAGTTCGACAAGGTCATGCGGGAGTGGGTGAAGCGCTTCAAGGACTCCACCTGCACCAGCGAAGCCTTCATCCGGCACACCGTCGACGTCACCGGCGAATCCTCCCTCGACCCGTTCCTGCGCGACTGGCTCTTCGGAGCCGTGAACCCGCCCATGCCCGGCCACCCCGACTGGAAGGCCTCCGCGTGAACCGCCGCCCTCTGAACGTCGTACGGACAACCGCCGCTGCCGCCACCGCTGCCGTCCTGGCCGCACTCCTCTCCGCCCCGGCCGCCCTGGCCGCACCCGGGGTCCGCACTCTCTACGCGGCCCCGGACGGACACGGCAGCTCCTGTACGGCCGCCCGCCCCTGCACCCCCGAAGGCGCCCGGGACGAGGCCCGGACCGAGACCGGGCGCGATGTCCGCGTGCTCCTGAAGAACGGTACGTACAAGCGCGACGCCCCCCTGAAGCTCGGCGTCGCCGACTCCGGGAAGGACGGACACACCGTCACCTGGACCGCGGCGCCGGGTGCCCGCCCTGTCCTCTCCGGCGGACAGGACATCACCGGCTGGCGGCAGAACGCCGACGGCACCTGGACCGCCGACGTCCCGGCGGGCGTCACTCCCCGCCAGCTCTTCATCGACGGCCGGCGCGCGACCCGCGCCCGGGGCGCGGCCTGCGCGGCGAGCACCTGTGACGCCACCGGGACCGGCATGACCGGCGCGACCGCCACCGGCATCGCGGGGTGGCGGCACCCCACCGACGCCGAGGCCGTCATCCGGGTCCGCTGGCGCAACTACCACTGCCGGATCACGGACGTCAGCGGCGATGTCATGACCTTCGCCCAGCCGTGCTGGACGAATTCGGCGAGCGGCACCAACCGCACCGGACCGGCCTGGGACTCCACCGCGGTCGACTCCACCCGCTACAGCGGCGTCGCCTACTTCGAGAACGCCCCGGAACTCCTCGACGAACCGGGCGAGTTCGTGTGGAACTCGCAGGACCGCACCGTGACATACCTGCCGCGCAAGGGCGAGAACATGCGCAGCGCGCAGGCCGTCACCCCGCACACCGAGCAGCTGCTCGTCGTCGACGGTGCCCACGACCTCACCGTCAGCGGAATCGGATTCGCCTACGCGGCGTACCGCCAGCCGGACACCGACGAGGGCTACGCGGGCATGCAGGCCGGTCTCACCCTGACCGGAGCCACCGGCCCCGTCGACCACGCGGGCCGTTTCTACACCAAGCCGGCCGCCGCGCTCACCGTCCGCGGCGGCCGGCGCGTCAGCATCGACGACGCCCGGTTCAGCCGTCTCGGCGGCGCGGGCGCGATCCTCGAAGCGGGCACCAAGGACAGCTCACTGACCCACTCGTCCTTCACCGACCTGTCCTCCGGCGCGGTGTACGTGGGCGACACCGAGCCGATGCCCGGGGCGGCGCTCGCGGGGGAGCGGAACACCGTCGCGTACAACACCATCAGCCGCACCGGCGTCGAGTACACCGACTCGGTGGGGATCTGGGCCGGTTACGAGGCCCAGCTGACCGTCGACCACAACAGCCTGGACCACCTCCCGTACTCCGGGATCTCGGTCGGCTGGGGCTGGAACCAGCCCGAGGCCCAGAAGTCCGTACTGCGCGACAACAAGGTGACCGACAACCGGATCACCGACGTCATGGAGGTCGCACAGGCACAGCACGACGGCGGCGCGATCTACACCCAGGGTGCCCAGCCGGGCACGGTCGTCTCCGGTAATTACATCAACCGTTCCGCCTTCGGCAACACCGAGCGCGACGGCAACGGCATCTACCTCGACGAACAGTCCTCGCACATCGTCGTCGAGCGGAACGTCATCACCCGCATCGGCTACAAGTGGGTCTCCAACTGGGCGGACTACGGCATCCAGAACACCGCGCGGGGCAACTGGACCGACACGGCCGCGCCGGCTCTCGGCGGCGAGGGATCGGTCATGACGGACAACCTGACCGGTCTGGACCGACTCCCGGCCGAAGCCCTCGCCGTCGCCGCGCGAGCGGGTGTCGACGGCGGCACGGTCGAGCAGCTGAGGACCGACCTGGCCCGAACCGGCACCGCGACCCAGTCCTCCACCGAGGGCACCGCCGGGGCGGCGCTCGCCCTGGACGCCGACACCAACACGGACACCCGCACGCTGTCGGAGGCGGGCGCCTGGTGGCAGGTCGACCTGGGCCGTGAACGACACATCCGGCAGATCGAGATCTGGAACAACTCCTCATCCACGACAGCGGACTTCGATGTCGTCACGGACGACGGGAACGTCCAGGTCAGCGGGAAGGCACTGCGCCCGACCGTGCTGAATCTGGACAGCCGGACCCGCACGGTTCGGATCGTGACCTCCGGCACGGGCCGCGTGGCACTCTCCCAGGTGCTCGTCCACCCGTAACGGTCGGCTCTCCGTCGCCGGACACCACGACGGACACCCAAGGGCCGCCCGTAATTCCTGGCGGGCGCGCGACGACAGCCACGGCACCTCGTCGCGTTGCCGGAACATCCGCATACATCCAGAATGCGGATGTTCCTTCGCCTTGCGATGCACCGCATCCGACGCCGCGCGCTGATCCACCACGGATTGCGGGACAGCCCTCAGGCACCCGGGCGCCGCCGGTCACCCGACCGGCGGCGTTCCCGTGCTCTCCCGCACCACCACCTCTCCCGCGACCCGTACCACCCGGGCCCGCCGTCGCGCGGACTGCTCCCGCAGCGCCAGCGCGATCACGTCCTCGCCCATCGCGGTCAGTGGCAGCGCCACCGTGGTGAGTGCCGGTGACAGCTCCCGCACCAGCGGAATGTCGTCGAAGCCGGCGAGCGAGACATCCTCCGGTACCCGCAGCCCCACTTCCCGCAGCGCGGCGAGCGCACCGACCGCCATCACATCGGTGACCGCGAACACACAGGTCGGCCGCGGCCCGTCGCCGACCAGCAGTGCGCGGGCCGCCGCGTACCCGCCATCACGGGTGAACGCGCCCTCCACGACCCGGTCGAGCCCGATCCCCGCCTCCGCGAGGCCTTCCCGGAAGCCGGTCAACCGGTCCGAGACCGTGGTCAGCGCAGGCGGACCGGTGAGCACCGCGAATCTCCGGTGCCCGAGCGAGACCAGTCTCCGGGCGAGCGCGGCCGCCCCCGCCCGGTTCTCCGGCTGCACGGTGTCCACGCGCAGGCTGCGGTGCCGGCTGACGACGGCCACCCGGCCGCCGCCCCGTACGTACGGCTCCAGTTCGGCATCCAGGGCGCGCTCCCACGCCCGGTCCTGGAACCCGGAGCCGATGAGCAGGATCGCGCGGGCGCGCTGGGCCCGCAGCATCGAGACATAGGCGATCTCCCGGGCGGGTTCCCGGAAGGTGGAGGCCAGCATCACCAGCAGGTCCTGCTCGGCCGCGGCCCGCATCACACCACTCGACACGGCGGCGAAGTACGGATCACTGACGTCATGGCAGATGAGGCCCACCGTACGGTTGTTGGCCGAACCGGCGAGGGCCTGCGCGTGCGCGTTGGGTATGTAGCCGAGCCTGTCCGCAGCCGCCCGTACCCGTTCGCGCAGGTCGTCCCGGACCCGGGTCGTGCCGTTGAGAGCGCGCGAAGCGGTGGCGGAGGAGACACCTGCCTCCCGGGCCACGGCATCGAGCGTCACGTGCGTCGCTGCGGGAAGGCCGCCGCGCGGCTCCGGGCGATGCGCTGTTCCCCGTTCACTCAACTCGACCCCCAAGGGCGCGGTGGTGGAAGGCCACGAAACTTGTCGACGACCTATTGACCGTGCGTGCAGGCAGTCATTAGCGTGGCGAAAACCTTATCAGAAAGCGCTTTCTGAAAGCGCCTTCTCGTCATCGCAGGATCGCACAGCTCTCCACAACTGCACCCGAAGCGGCGGGAGTTCATAGTGAGCCAGAGCGCGTTGACCAAAAGTCCCCCTGAAGCGGAAGGAGTTGTCCGACGGGCCGGTCCCTCGGCGGGGGCGCGGTTCGCGCGGGCGGCCGAGCAGAGCTGGCGGCCCGTCGCCCTGCTGCTGGCCTGTTTCGCCATCTGGTGGGTGATCTCGGCGGCGGAGCTGGTGAAGCCGTATCTCGTACCGTCACCCGGGGCGACCCTCGATGTCCTCACCGGCAAGGCCGGTTATCTCTGGCAGCACACCTGGGTGACCACATACGAAACGCTGCTCGGCTTCCTGATCGCCGTGGCCGTCGGTGTACTGGCGGCGGTCGTCATGGTGTACTCCTCGACCGTCGAGCGCACGCTCTATCCCATTCTGCTGTTCGCCCAGGTCGTACCGAAGATCGCGATCGCGCCGCTGTTCGTCGTCTGGCTCGGCTTCGGCATCGAACCGAAGATCCTCATCGCCGTGCTCATCGCCTTCTTCCCCGTCGTGATCTCCATGGTGACCGGCCTCAAGGCGGTCGACCCGGAGATGCTCCAGCTGTCGGCGACGATGGGCGCCAGGCCCTGGCAGACCTTCCTCAAGATCCGCTTCCCGGCCTCGCTCCCGCATCTCTTCTCCGGGCTCAAGGTCGCGGTCACCCTGGCGGTCACCGGTGCGGTCGTCGGCGAGTTCGTCGGCGCCAACGAGGGCCTGGGCTATGTGATCCTCCAGGCCAACGGCAACCTCGACACCCCGATGCTCTTCGCCGGACTGCTCGTGATGTCACTCATCGGCGTCGTGCTCTTCGTCGCCGTGGAGATCGCCGAAGTGCTGCTGCTCCCGTGGCACGCCAGCCGCCGGGACACCTCCGCCACCACCACGTACTGACTCCGTCCTACCGACTTCGTCGCGAGAAGGGCCAGCTCATGCATGCGCGCAGACTCCTGATCGGTGTCGTACCCCTCGTCCTGGTGGCCACGGCCTGCGGCGGCAACGACGCGTCGACCACCACGAGCGACTCGGGCAAGAAGCTGGACAAGGTCACGCTGACGCTCAACTGGTATCCGTACGGCGAACACGCGCCGTTCTACTACGGCAAGCAGCAGAAGATCTTCGAGAAGCACGGCATCGATCTGAGCATCCAGGCGGGCCAGGGCTCGCAGAAGACGGTGCAGGCGACCGCCGCCGGTCAGACCGACTTCGGCTGGGCCGACACCCCGGCACTGCTCGCGGGTGTCGACCAGGGCGTCCAGGTCAAGAGCCTCGGGGTCTTCCTCCAGACCACCCCGGCGTCGGTGCAGTCCTTCGACGCCGAGGGCATCGGGTCGCCTGCGGACCTCAAGGGAAAGACCATTGCGGGGACCGCCGGTGACGCGCTCTCCAAGACCTTCCCGATCTTCCTGAAGAAGAACGACCTCGACGCGTCGGACGTCAAGGTCCAGAACACCGATCCGGCGGGCAAGATCGCCGCGGTGATCTCCGGGAAGACCGACGGGCTCCTCGGCTATGCCAGCGACCAGGGCCCCACCATGCAGGAGAAGGCCAAGAAGAAGGTCTCGTATCTGCGCTTCTCCGAGAACGGCCTGAACTTCTACTCCAACGGTCTGCTCGCCGGACAGAAGATCCTCACCACGAAGTCCGATCTCGCCGAACGCATGGTGCAGGCGGTCAGCGAGTCGTGGGCGGCCGCCGAGAAGGCCCCCGGGCCCGCGGTCTCGGCGATGGACGGGGCCTCGGAGCAACTGCCGCCGGCCACGGTCCTGGCCGAGCAGTTCAAGACGACGCTCACACTGCTGCACACCCCGTCCACCGAGGGGAAGGCGCCCGGAGTGAACAACGAGGCCGACTGGCAGCAGACCATCGACGTCTTCGCCGAGGCCGGCATGGTCAGCAAGCCGAAGGCCGTCGCGGAGTACTGGGACGAGAAGACGGCGCTGAAGGGATGACGATGCCGAAGCAGTACACGACGCGGACCAAGGCATCGGTTCCTGCCGCGGTGGCGGTCGGACTGTCCGATGTGGCGGTCCGGTTCCGCAGCAGGAAGCGCGATGTCACCGCGTTGCGCGAGGTCTCGCTCGATGTGGCGCCCGGTGAGTTCGTCGCGATCGTCGGACCGTCCGGATGCGGCAAGTCGACCCTGCTCAAGCTGGTCGCCGGACTGCTGAAGCCGTCCTCGGGGGAGGTCCGGCTCGGCGGCGAGCAGGTCGACGGGGTGCGGCACGACATCGGTTACGTGTTCCAGCGCGCCGCCCTCCTGGAGTGGCGCTCGGCGCGCCGCAACATCCTGCTCCAGGCCGAGATCCGGAAGATGCCTCCGGCGCAGGCGCGCGGCCGGACCGACGAGCTGATCCGGATGACGGGCCTGGCCGGTTTCGAGGACGCGTATCCGCATGAGCTGTCGGGTGGAATGCAGCAGCGTGTGGCGTTGTGCCGCGCGCTGCTGCACGAACCCCCGGTGCTCTTGATGGACGAGCCGTTCGGCGCGCTGGACGCGCTCACCCGCGAGCAGATGAACATGGAGCTGAACCGCATCTGGCGTCAGACCCGCACCACCGTCCTGCTGGTCACCCACTCCATCTCGGAGGCCGTCTATCTGGCCGACCGCGTGGTGGTGATGAGCCCGCGCCCCGGCACGATCTCCGAGATCATCGAGGTGGGGCTGGACGCGGAACGGGAGTACGGCGAGACGCTGGGCCGCCCGGAGTTCCGGGACGCGGCTGCCCACATCCGCGACCTGCTGGGTGCGGCTTCCGCGCACGACTGACGGTGTCATCGGCAGCCGGACGGGCCCAAGGACCGGGCCCGTCCGGGGCGGTGGCGGACGGAACGGCCGCTCTGCTCGACGAGGTCTTCATGGCGGAGTACGCCGAGATGTGCTGCCAGCACACGAAGGCGCAGACCGTCGACTCCCCGGCCATCGCGAAGGCGTACCGTCATGTCCCCGACCTCCTTGCCCACACGCTGGATTCGACGCCCGACCGGTACCGGGGACTGCCGGCCTCCCGCTGAGACCGGAGCGGCCCCGGACCACGTCGCGCGCGGTCCGGCGCCGCCGCTCCATGTGTCGGTCCGGTCCGCTCAGTACCGCAACCGGGACAGGCAGGTGTAGCTCGCGAGCGCCGAGGCGAACGGATCAGTCGGCGCGTCGTGCTCCACCAGCCACTGCTTCACACCGCTTTGCCGCGCCGTGTCGAACATCGCCGGAAAGTCCAGCACCCCCGAACCGACGTCGGCGAAGTCCCCGTTGGGTGCCATGTCCTTCACATGGAGCGCCGGGAAGCGCCGAGGGTGGCGTACGAAGAGTTCCCCGGGCGCCGAGGCGCCCCCGTCGGCTGCCCAGTACAGATCCAGCTCGAAACCGACCAGGTCCGGGTCGGTCTCGGTGAGCAGGACGTCGTACAGGCTGACGCCGTCGACCACCTGATGGTCCGTCCCGTGATTGTGGTAGAGCAGCTTCAGCCCGGATTCGCGCGCGGCGAGCCCCGCCCGGTTGAACTCCCTGGCCACTTCACGGTATCCGGCCGGACTGTGCAGCGAACCCGGCAGGCTGGGGACGACGATCCATTTGCCGCCCAGGGTGTGGATGTCCTCCAGGGCCTGGGGGAGTCCGGCCCCCTTCACGATGTCGTAGGCGACATGTTCGAGGACGGCCCGCAGCCGGGCCTCGTCGAGCATCCGCCGGATGTCGGCCGCGCCGTGGCCGTGCCGGCCGCTCACCCCGACCGTGGCGTAGCCGATCTCCGCCAGCCGCTCCAGGGGGCCCCGGAAGTCCGTCGCCAATGGTGTACGCATGGTGTACAGGTGCATGCCGATTCCCGACGGCGGGATGCGCCTGCGTCGCCCGGCCTCGACGGCGGACGCGGGGGTGGTGCCGAGCGCTGTGGCTGCGGCAACACCCACAGCCGTGCTCAGAAAGGTGCGTCATGTGCGGTCCATGCGGTTCTCCCCTCTCGACTCACGTCGGTGCGTACGGAACCGGTGGTGGTGTCGCCCTTGTCGTCGGTGACCGTCAGATGCGCGGTGTACGCACCCTTGCGGTCGTAGATGTGCGTGGCCGTCGCACCCTCCGTGCCCGTCGCCTAGGTGTTGTCGCCGAAGTCCCAGTGGTACGAGGAGACCGTGCGCCCGGCCACCGGTTGGACCGCGCTGCTCAGCGTCACGGGGAGCGGGGCGGCACCCGTCGTCGGAGCCGCCTTCACCGTGACGTTCGTCCCCGGTCGCTTCTCGACACCGGGGCCGTTGAAGTGCAGCCAGTCGACAGCGAACAGGTCGGCCTTGTCGCTGCTCCACTCCGGGTTGCTGAACACCGCGTACAGCGTCGCGCTGTCGCCGGGATCCGTCAGTGCCGTCGTCGGTGAGACGACCTTGCCCCAGTCACCGGTGTGGGGGACGGTCACCCGTCCGAGCAGGGGACCTGTCGGCGAACCGGACCGGAATTCGACACTCCCGCCGATCCCGCCGGAGGCCGCACCGACGGTCACCGAGTCGATGTTCTTCAGGTTCACCGGATCGAAGCTGATCCAGTCGCCGTCCTCGATCTCGGTCAGCCGTTTCCCGCCGGAGGCGTCGGCCCTGCTCCCGATCACCGCACCGCCGTGCGTACCGCCGGTCGCCGTGAAGTGCTCGGCCTCGCGGAATGCGGTACGCAGGGCGAGCGAGGTGGAACCGGTCAGCGCGGGTGCGCCGGGGGCGCCCTTGTCCTCGTACTGAGCGGTGATTCCGTAGTACAGGTTCTGCCCCGGACCGTGGCTGTCCCCGGCATCCGTGACGATTTCCCCTGTGCAGCCGGTGTAGTTGTCGAGCGGATGCAGATGGGTGTCATGGCCGAGCTGCGACTGCACGACCACCCGTGAACAGTCGATCGGCCCATCCTTCCCGTCCTCCTTGTCCTTGACCCCGACGGTGAAGGGGATGGTGTCGCCGAAGCTGAACCCCCCGCCGTTCGGGGGCTGTTTGATGGCCACCTCCGGGCGGGTGTTGCCGACGGTGATGTCCTGCACGGTCTGCGCCGTGAGACCGCCGGGTCCGGTGACCGTGAGCCGCGCGGTGACCAGTCCCTTCGTGCGATAGGTGTACGAGGGGTGCGCGTCCGTCGAGTCGGTGGTGCCGTTCCCGTCGAAGTCCCAGGCGTACGGGACCGGCCGGCCGTCGGGCAGTCCGGAACCGGCGCTGGAGAAGTCGACCGTAAGTGGCGCGGGCTTGATCTGCGCGAGGGTGTGGACCTTGGAGGTCGGATCGGTGCGCCAGTCGTACCACTCCTTCGTACGCTCCCAGAGGTCCGGAAGGCCCTTCGTGGAGGGGTGCGCGTGGTCGAGGACCTTGATCCGGCCGGTCTGCACGGCCGGGTGCCGGTCGAAGACGGCGCCGACCAGGCCCTCGTACCAGCCCCAGTCGCGCGCTCGCTGGCTGACGCGGCGTGCAGACCGACCCAGCCGCCCCGTTATCTTTTTCGCGGTCCTGCAACGGGACCGCCGGCCTCCGGGCCCGGTATGACTGTGTCCCCCTGTCGAACGGATGGCCTGGGGGGTGG
>NZ_JBIURS010000028.1:0-92683 GCF_044740965.1 Streptomyces sp. NPDC088252
TCCGGCATCGTCCTGCCGCCGCTGAAGATCGAGGGCCGCATCGACCCCCGGCTCTTCATTGGCGACGATGTGTCACCTGAGGGAGAGGGTCCGTTCAAGGCGTCGGACTACAAGATCTCGCCGTTCGAGCTGGAGAGCGCCCTGCTGGAGCACGAGGCGGTGGCCGAGGCCGCGGTGGTCCCGGCCCCCGATCCGGTACGGCTCGCGGTACCGAAGGCGTACGTCGTGCTCGCGGAGGGCTGGGAGCCCGGACCCGACACGGCGAAGGTGCTGTTCGAGCACTCCCGCGCGGTTCTCGCCCCGTACAAGCGGATCCGGCGGCTGGAGTTCGCCGAGCTGCCCAAGACCGTCTCCGGCAAGATCCGCCGCATCGAGCTGCGCGAGCGCACGGCCCGCGGCACCGGCACCGAGTACGACGAGGGGGATCTGCGATGAGCGAGCTGTCCTACGCGCACGGCACCGGGACCACGGAGCTGCTCGACGACACCATCGGACGCAATCTCGACCGCGCCGTCGAGGCGTTCGGCGAGCGTGAGGCGCTCGTCGACGTCGTGTCCGGACGGCGTTGGACGTACTCGGAATTCGGCGCGGCCGTCGGCGAGCTGGCCCGTGCGTTGATGGCGTCGGGGGTGGCCAAGGGGGACCGGGTCGGCATATGGGCGATCAACTGCCCCGAGTGGGTGCTGATGCAGTACGCCACCGCCCGCGTCGGAGCCGTCATGGTCAACGTCAACCCGGCCTACCGGGCGCACGAGCTGGAGTACGTCCTGAAGCAGGCCGGGATCTCGATCCTGGTCGCCTCGCTCTCGCACCGCAGCAGTGACTACCGCGCGCTGGTCGGGCAGGTCCGTGCCAACTGCCCCGCCCTGCGCGCCGTGCACTACATCGGCGACCCGAGCTGGGACGAGCTGCTGGCCACGGCGGGATCGGTCACGGTCGAACAACTCGCCGCCAGGGAAGCAGAGCTGTCCTGCGACGACCCGATCAACATCCAGTACACCTCCGGTACCACCGGCTTCCCGAAGGGTGCCACCCTCTCCCACCACAACATCCTCAACAACGGCTACTTCGTGGGGGAGCTGGTCGCCTACACCGAACAGGACCGGGTCTGTCTGCCCGTCCCCTTCTACCACTGCTTCGGCATGGTCATGGGCAACCTCGGCATCACCTCGCACGGTGCCTGCATCGTGATCCCGGCCCCGGCCTTCGAGGCAGCCGCCGTGCTCGCAGCCGTTCAGCAGGAGCGCTGCACCTCGCTGTACGGCGTCCCCACCATGTTCATCGCGGAGCTGAACCTCCCCGACTTCGCCTCCTACGACCTCTCCTCGCTGCGCACCGGCATCATGGCCGGGTCGCCGTGCCCGGTCGAGGTGATGAAGCGGGTCGTCGCCGAGATGCACATGGACGAGGTGTCCATCTGTTACGGCATGACGGAGACCTCGCCGGTCTCCACCCAGACCCGTCGCGACGACGACCTGGAGCGCCGCACCGGCACCGTCGGCCGGGTCATGCCGCACCTGGAGGTCAAGGTCGTCGACCCGGTGACCGGCGTGACCCTGGAGCGTGGTTCGGCGGGCGAACTCTGCACCCGCGGCTACAGCGTGATGCTCGGTTACTGGGAGGAGCCCGAGCGCACGGCGGAGGCGATCGACGCGGGCCGCTGGATGCACACCGGGGATCTCGCGGTGATGCGGGAGGACGGCTATGTGCAGATCGTCGGCCGGATCAAGGACATGATCATCCGCGGGGGCGAGAACGTGTACCCGAGGGAGGTCGAGGAGTTCCTCCACCGGCACCCGAAGGTCGCGGACGTGCAGGTGGTGGGTGTACCGGACGACACGTACGGCGAGGAGGTCCTGGCCTGCGTCATCCCGAGGGACCCGGCGAACCCGCCGACCCTGGAGGAGGTGAGGGACCACTGCCACGGACAGTTGGCGCACTACAAGATCCCGCGCCGCCTGCGGATCCTGGAGAGCTTCCCGATGACGGTCAGCGGGAAGGTCCGGAAGATCGAACTGCGGGAGGTCTACGGCCGCCAGGCCCCACCGCCCGGATCAGGGCAAATCAACGAGGGGCACGAGAGCCCGGCCCGACCCTGACGGCGGGCCCCGGGACTGGGCCATGCGCGCGGAGATCCCCCCGCCGCATCGTCAGGCGGCCTCGATGATGTCGCCGGCGACGCCCCGGGTCGCCGCCGCCCATTCGATCAGCAGTACCTCGTAGGCGGCGGACTCCACGGAGGACCAGTCCTGGCCGGCTCGCGCGTCGACCAACGCCCGTATCGCCTCGTTCGCCTGGGCGGCGGACGGGGACACAGGTCGGGTGGTGTGCAACGGGTCGGTGGGTGGCATATGCCGTGGAGTTAAAGCCATGCCCCTACCTTAAGGCCCGCCACCGACAACCGACCGAACATTTGTGGCCCCCGGCCCGAACGTGACCGATCGCACTCACTGTTGCCGGTCGGTTCCGCTGGGGAGCGGTCCGTGCGCGGCGTGCGGGATCTCGCGCCGCATGCAGACCCTGGGCCAGCGGTCCAGGCCGTGTTCGGCCTCCTCCGCCCTGATCTTCCGCAGGCCGTCGGTGAGTTCGGCGTCCATGAGCACGCGGAAGCCGAGCCGGGTGTAGTACGGGGCGTTCCACGGGACGTGGGAGAAGGTCGTCAGTGTGAGCGCGTCCAGTTGCCGGGCGGCGGCCCACCCGGCGAGGTGGTCGATGAGTGTGCTGCCCAGACCGCGTCGTGCGGCGGAGGGATGGACGGACACCTGCTCGATGTGGGCCGCGCCCTCGACCGGGTCGGCGATCAGATAGCCGACCGGGCGGTCGCCGGCGTCGACGGCCACCCAGGCGCGACCGGCCCGGCGGTAGTCGTCCAGCAGGTCGAGCGCCGGCGGGTCGTCGTCCGCGATGGCGGACATGCCGAGCGCGCGGAACGGTTCACCGGCGGCGCGCTCGATGTCCTGCAGCAGTGGAAGATCGGAGCGGCGGGCGGTACGGATACGCATGCGGCCAGTATGGCGCTCCGGAGAGGGCGCGGACCCACCGGCGCATGGGGGGTGGTGCGCCCGGTGCCGATGGGTCTCAGGCGCCGGTGCTGATCAGCTCGTCCGCGGGGCTGTTGACCGGCCGCGGCGTTCCCGCGGGGTCCAGCGCGAAGAGCGGCATGCCGAGGCCGTCCGCGCGTGCCCGGGCGTCCTGTGCGTAGCCGGCGAGTGAGAAGAACACGCTGGTGACGGACGCGGTGAGTGCGTTCAGCCAGAGGCACTCGACATCGCGCAGAGCGGTCGGGAGGGGGGCGGTGTCGACCTGGACGATCAGCCCGGTGGCCCGCAGGTCTATCCGGTCCGGGGAGCGGTCCGCGGGCCGCAGGACATCGTGGTAGCCCAGCCACTTCAGGTACCGGGCGGCGCTCGCGACCGCCTCGTGCGCCGTACGGATGGGCAGGGGCCGGAACGCCGGCCGGGGCGGCGGCGCCGTACGCGGCAGCGGAATGTGTGCGGGACGGCAGGGCCGGGACCGGTCGTCGGGGGCGGGGCCGTCGCCCTCGGCCGCCGGACGCACCGGTATCCGCAGCACGGCCCCGCACGGGCAGCACAGCTCCGGCTGCGGCCACTGGTCGTGGCGCCCGCAGGTACGACAGCGCACCGTCACCCAGTCGTCGATCCACGTGCGGTGCGTGATCGGTACGACCGGGGCGCCGTGCAGCACGGGCGGTGAGGTCGGCGCACCGCACGGGCAGGGGTAGGCCGGCGGGCCGTACGTGTGGTCGCGGCGGCAGGCCGGGCAGCGTACCGGCACCGACTCCACCATGTCTCCCTCCGGCCCGCGCGCCCCTGCGACCGGGCACCTCGGCACACCGGAACGCGCCGACGGCGACCGATACGGGCCGGCTCCGCTCCGTCCCCCCATGGTCCACCAGGAGCGAGGTCCCGGGGAGCGACTTGGGCGACTTCGCTGCTCTGCGCGCGCACGGGTCCCGCCGTCCGGACTCCCTTGACGGTCGCCCGACCGCGCTTTAGATTTACTTCCGTATAACAGAATCAAATTTCCGCAATGCGGAATTCACGCGGAATTGGTGCTCTCAGGTGGCGCGACAGAGCCCGAATCCACCAGGTCCGAGCAGGAGCACTCAATGCCTCGAATGACCGCTGCCCGAGCGGCAGTTGAGATCCTCAAGCGCGAAGGCGTCAGCAACGCCTTCGGTGTGCCGGGTGCGGCGATCAACCCCTTCTACGCGGCCCTCAAGGCCTCCGGCGGGGTTCATCACACGCTCGCCCGCCACGTCGAGGGCGCCTCCCACATGGCGGAGGGCTACACCCGCGCGCGGCCGGGCAACATCGGCGTCTGCATCGGCACGTCGGGACCGGCCGGCACCGACATGATCACCGGCCTCTACTCCGCCATCGCCGACTCCGTCCCGATCCTCTGCATCACCGGCCAGGCCCCGACCGCCGTCCTTCACAAGGAGGACTTCCAGGCGGTCGACATCGCCTCGATCGCGGCGCCCGTGACCAAGGCCGCGACGACCGTCCTCGAAGCCGCCCAGGTCCCGGGCGTCTTCCAGCGGGCCTTCCATCTGATGCGCTCCGGCCGTCCCGGCCCGGTCCTCATCGACCTGCCCATCGATGTCCAGCTCACCGAGATCGAGTTCGATCCCGATCTGTACGAGCCGCTGCCGGTGCACAAGCCCGCCGCTACCCGCAAGCAGATCGAGCGCGCGGTGGAGATGCTGAACGCGTCCGAGCGTCCGCTGCTCGTCGCGGGCGGCGGCGTCATCAACGCCGACGCGTCCGAACTCCTCGTGGAATTCGCCGAATTGACCGGAGTGCCGGTCGTCCCGACCCTGATGGGCTGGGGCATCGTCGCCGACGACCACGAGCTGAACGCGGGCATGGTCGGCCTGCAGACCTCGCACCGCTACGGCAACGCGAACTTCCTGGAGTCCGACTTCGTCCTCGGCATCGGCAACCGCTGGGCCAACCGCCACACCGGCAAGCTCGACGTCTACACCCGGGGCCGCACCTTCGTCCACGTGGACATCGAGCCGACCCAGCTCGGCAAGATCTTCGCGCCCGATCTCGGCATCGCCTCCGACGCCAAGGCCGCGCTGGAGCTGTTCGTCGAGGTGGCGCGCGAGCTGAAGGCGGCCGGACGGCTCAAGGACCGCTCGGAGTGGGCCGCTTCCACCCAGGAACGCCGGGCCACGCTGCAGCGCCGCACGCACTTCGACGACGTGCCGCTGAAGCCGCAGCGGGTGTACGAGGAGATGAACCGGGCCTTCGGCCCCGAGACCCGGTACGTCACCACGATCGGCCTCTCCCAGATCGCCGGTGCGCAGATGCTGCACGTCTACCGGCCGCGTCACTGGATCAACTGCGGCCAGGCGGGCCCGCTCGGATGGACCATCCCGGCCGCGCTCGGCGTCGCCACCGCGGATCCGGACGGGTCCGTCGTCGCACTCTCCGGCGACTACGACTTCCAGTTCATGCTGGAGGAACTGGCGGTCGGCGCGCAGCACCGGATCCCGTACGTCCATGTCCTGGTGAACAACTCCTACCTGGGGCTGATCCGCCAGGCACAGCGCAACTTCGACATCGACTTCCAGGTCAACCTGGAGTTCGAGAACCTCAACTCGCCGGAGCTCGGTGTCTACGGCGTCGACCACGTCAAGGTCGTCGAGGGCCTGGGATGCAAGGCCATCCGCGTCACCGAGCCGGACCAGCTGCTCCCGGCCTTCGAGGAGGCGAAGAAGCTGGCCGCGGAGTTCCGGGTGCCGGTGGTGGTCGAGGCGATCCTGGAGCGCGTGACGAACATCGCGATGAGCGGTACGGACATCGCGTCCGTCAACGAGTTCGAGGACATCGCGACGGAGCCGTCCCACGCCCCGACCGCGATCCGCCCGCTCGCGGCCTCCTGACCGCACGCCGGTCCGTCTGTGGCCCCCGCCCCCGGGACTCGGGGACGGGGGCCACAGGCATGAGACCCGGCTCGTCGGCCGGCGCGCGGGAACGGAACCCGCCGCGGGCGGGGGCCGGCGGGCCGGGGGACCGGGAAGTGAACGGGCGTGCGGGGTACGGGACCGGGGCGTGGCCGAGTCCGAGTCCGAGTCCGGGGCCGGCACGTGGAGAAGGGCGCGTGGCCGGCGGATCGGAACACGAGGAAGGGCGCGGAGTACGGGACCGTATCCGTACTCCGCGCCCTGGCACGGGTGGAGCGAAACAGGGGTCGCGGCGGCGGCGATCGGGCCGGAGGGCCTCGTCTCCTTCAGGTCAGGAGGCGGGACACCCCTGCCCTCACCACCGCACTGGCATCGCACGGCCGCCGCGACCTCGTCCTGCCCGCACCGTACGAGACCCCTCATCCAGGTACGCGGCGCGAGCAGGGCTCAGTGGGAGGCTCAGTCCTCGCGCAGGGCGCGGACGGCCTCCTCCACGCGCTTGCCGTAGTCGGCGTCGGCGGCGTGGAAGTGGGCGAGGTTCTTCTCGATCACGTCGTCGCGGGTCACCTGGGACAGTCCCCCGGCGATGTTGGCGACCAGTCGGCCCTTCTCGTCCTCGGACATCAGCCGGTACAGCTCACCGGCCTGGAAGAAGTCGTCGTCCTTGGTGTGGGCGGGTGCCGCGTGGGTGCCGGTCCAGCCGTGGATCGCGAGCGGGGCGGAGAGCGCCGCGTCGGTCTGGGCGGGGCCCGCGTACGAGTTGGGCTCGTAGTTCTTGTCGTGGCGCCGCCCGTTGCGCGTGGCGTGCAGCCCGTCCCGGCCGTAGTTGTCGACGACCGCGGTGCGCGGCGCGTTCACCGGGAGCTGGGTGTGGTTGACGCCCAGCCGGTAGCGGTGCGCGTCCGCGTAGGCGAACAGCCGGCCCTGGAGCATCTTGTCCGGGGACGGGCCGATGCCGGGCACGAAGTTGTTCGGGGAGAACGCGGCCTGCTCGACCTCGGCGAAGACGTTGTCCGGGTTGCGGTCGAGAACCAGTCGGCCCACCCGCCGCAGCGGGTAGTCCGCGTGCGGCCACACCTTGGTCAGGTCGAACGGGTTGAAGCGGTAGTCGGCGGCCTCGGCGGCCGGCATGACCTGCACGTACAGGGTCCAGGACGGGTTCACCCCGCGCTCGATGGCCTGCAGCAGGTCCGTCTGGTGCGAATTGCCGTCCTTGCCCGCGAGTTCGGCGGCCTGCTCGCTGGAGAGGGAGCGCACCCCCTGGTTCGTCTTGAAGTGGTACTTGACGAAGAAGGCCTCGCCCTCGGCGTTCGTCCACTGGTAGGTGTGCGAGCCGTAGCCGTTCATGTGGCGGTACGAGGCGGGGATGCCCCGGTCACCCATCAGCCAGGTGACCTGGTGCGTGGCCTCGGGGGCGTGGGCCCAGAAGTCCCAGACGTTGTCCGGCTCCTGACGGCCCGTGAACGGGTCGCGTTTCTGCGAGTGGATGAAGTCGGGGAACTTGATCGGGTCCTTGATGAAGAACACCGGGGTGTTGTTGCCGACCAGGTCGTAATTGCCCTCGTCCGTGTAGAACTTGAGGGCGAAGCCGCGCGGGTCGCGCACCGCGTCCGCGCCGCCCAGCGAGTCGGCGACGGTCGAGAAGCGGATGAACGTCTCGGTGCGCCTGCCCACCGCGGAGAGGAAGTCGGCGCGGGTGAAGGCCGTGATGTCGTCGGTCACTTCGAAGTAGCCGTACGCGCCGGAACCGCGGGCGTGGACCACGCGCTCCGGAATGCGCTCCCGGTTGAAGCGCGCCAGCTTCTCCAGGAGGTGCTGGTCCTGGAGGAGGATCGGGCCACCGACGCCGGCGGTGGCGGAGTTCTGATTGTCGGCGACCGGGGCGCCTGACTCGGTCGTAAGCACACGCTGCGTCATGGTGTCGGGGCGACCTTCCGTACGGGAGCTGCTGAACTGCGACGGTTCAGGGCTCCAGGAGCGTAGGTACGCCCCGAACCCGACGTCAACAGTTTGTTGAAAATAGGGGTCTGGTGTTCCGGATGGCGTCGACGCCTGGGCGCGACAGGACAGGTGTCAGCGCCGACGCCATCCGGAAGTCTCTGGTTGCCGGGCCCGGCGGGGCCCGGCCGGTCAGGCCTGGACCGGCCGACCCGACAGGCGCTCGACCGAGCGCAGCAGTGCCGAGTGGTCCAGGCCGCCGTCGCCCTGGGCGCGCAGCGAGGCGACCAGTTGGGCGACCACGGCGCCGACGGGCAGCGCGGCGCCGACGTTGCGAGCGGCGTCCGTGACGATGCCCATGTCCTTGTGGTGCAGGTCGATCCGGAAGCCCGGCGCGAAGTCCCGCTTCAGGAAGTTGTCCTTCTTACGGGTCAGGACCGTCGAACCGGCCAGTCCGCCGTTGAGTACATCCAGTGCGGCGCCGAGGTCCACGCCGGACTTCTGAAGGAAGACGACCGCCTCGGCGCACGCCTGGATGTTGACCGCGACGATCAGCTGGTTGGCGGCCTTCACCGTCTGGCCCGAGCCGTGCGGACCGCACAGCACGATGGTCTTGCCGAGTGCCTGGAGGATCGGCTGCGCGGCGTCGAAGTCGGCCTGCTCGCCGCCGACCATGATCGACAGCACGGCCTCGATCGCGCCGGCCTCACCACCGGAGACCGGGGCGTCCAGCACCCGGATGCCCTTGTCCTTCGCGTTCTTCGCCAGATCCACGGAGGTCTGCGGCGTGATCGACGACATGTCGACCAGCAGCGCCCCGCGCTTCGCGTTCTCCAGGATGCCGCCGGGGCCGTACGCGATGGCCTCGACCTGAGGGGAGGCGGGCACCATCGTGATGACGACATCGGCGTCCCGGACCGCCTCGGCGATCGAGCCCGCGCCCGTGCCGCCGGCCGCGACCAGCCGGTCGATCTTGTCCTGCTCCAGGGTGTGACCGGTGACGTCGTACCCGGCCTTGATCAGGTTCTCGGACATGGGGGAGCCCATGATGCCGAGTCCGATCCACGCAACCTTGGGGAGGTTGTTGCTCATGAGGGTGCCTTCCGATAAGCGTGTGTACGAGGGAGAGTTCGCCGCCCTCAGCGGGCGGCCCGCGCGGTGACCGGCAGCCACTCGAAGGCCTCGGCGCTCGGCCGGTCGCCCGGCTTGTACTCCAGGCCGATCCAGCCGTCGTAACCGGCCTTCGTCAGCTCGTCGAGGAGCTGCTCCAGCGGGAGCGAGCCGGTGCCTGGCGCGCCGCGCCCCGGGTTGTCGGCGATCTGGACGTGGCCGGTCCGGTCGGCGTATTCCGTGATGACCCGGCCGAGGTCCTCGCCGTTCATCGACAGGTGGTACAGGTCGAGCAGGAACTTCGCGTTCCCGAGCCCTGTCGCCGCGTTGACCTTGTCGACGACCTCGATGCCGGCGGGCGCGCTGACCAGGGGGTAGCGCGGCGATTCCGGCTTGTTGAGGGTCTCGATCAGCAGGATCGCCCCGATCCGGTCGGCCGCGCGGGCGGCGACGACCAGGTTCTCCAGGGCGAGTTCGTCCTGCGTGGCCGGGTCCACGCCGTCGACGCGGTTGCCGTAGAGCGCGTTGAGCGCCTTGCAGCCGACCGAGGCGGCGAAGTCGGCCGCCACCTCGATGTTGGCGCGGAAGCGGTCCGACTCCGTGCCGGGCACGGAGAGCGCGCCGCGGTCGGGGCCGGGCAGCTGCCCGGCGTAGAAGTTCAGTCCCACCAACTGCGTGCCCGCGTCGTCGAGCGCCTTCTTGAGGGCGTCGAGCTCGGCCTGCGGCGGAGTGGGGGTCTCGATCCAGGGCCACCACAGCTCGACCGCCGTGAAGCCCGCCGCGGCGGCGGCCGCGGGACGCTCCAGGAGCGGGAGTTCCGTGAAGAGGATCGAAAGGTTCACATCGAAGCGCTGGTCCGGGTAGCCCATGAGGGTTTCGGCGCTCCTTCCGTATTGCGGAAGTTAGTTTCTACGTAACGGAAGATTGCCTGGCGTTGAGAGGCCTGTCAAGGGGGTGCCCGGAATTCGGGCCGGGTGACTTCGTGCGGGTTCTGCGAGGTGGGGCCGGAATTGCGCCGGTTGCCGACGGGGCCCGGGGCGGGCCAGGGTGGCAGGTGCGTCCGATGCAGCCGACCCCCCCCACACGAGGTGCCTCGCATGAACCACGCCACCAGCCGGCGCACCGTCCTCGGAGCCCTGATCGCCGGTGCCGCGCTGTCCGTGGCCCCCGCCCCACCCGCCCCGCCCGGCTCCTCCAGGCCTCCGGGGGCCGCGCCGGATCCCGCGCCCGCGGTCGGTTCGCGCCCGGGCGCCGTCCGGCGGCTGCTGCTCGGCACGTACACCTCGGCCGAGGGCGGGGGCAGGGGAATCGGCACGGCCTCGTACGACGCCACCACCGGAGCGATTTCTGCCGGCCCCGTCATCACCGGCGTCGACAACCCCTCCTACCTGGCGATGCATCCCTCGGGAGCCACCGTCTACGCGGTCGACGAGCAGGACCGGGGCGGGGTGACGGCCGTCGCCCTGTCGGCGGATGGCACCCATCGGGTGCTCGGAACCCACGGCACGGGCGGGGCGGGCCCCACCCACCTCTCCGTACACCCCACGGGAAGGTGGCTGCTCACCGCGAACTACACCTCCGGCAGTGTCGCGGTGCACCCCATCGGGGACGACGGCTCACTGGGGGAGCGCACGGACCTGATCGCCCACACGGCGCCACAGCCGGGCCCCGGCCAGGACGGGCCGCACGCCCATCAGATCGTCACCACCCCCGACGGCGGCCACGTCCTCGCCGTGGACCTCGGCAACGACGCCGTGTACACGTACCGGCTGGACGAGGAACGCGGCACGCTCGCCCAGGTCTCGTACGCGGCCCTGCGCCCCGGAGCCGGGCCGCGGCACCTCACGTTCCACCCGGGTGGCCGCCATGCCTACCTGGCCTGCGAGGTCGACAACACCGCCGTCGTCTGCGGGTACGACCCGGCCACCGGCACCCTGTCCCCGGGTGCCCCGCAGTCCACCGGGACCGGTGACGGGAGCAGCTATCCGGCGCAGTTCCTGGTCACCGGCGACGGCCGGTTCGCCTACCTGGCCAATCGGGGGCACAACAGTCTGACGCGCTACGCCGTCGAGGACGACGGGGCCGCGCTGAGGCTGCTCGGCACCGTGCCGGTGGGCGGCGACTTCCCTCGGCAGATCGCCTTCTCGCCGGACGGAGGGCTGCTCTTCGCGGCCAACCAGAAGTCGAGCACGGTGACGGTCTTCCGGGTCGGCGGGAAGGACGGGAAGCTGACCCGCACCGGTGGCGCCTTCCCCGCGCCGGTGGCCGTCTGTGTGCTGCCGTACCCGGGGCCGGGCCCGTCCCGCGGCTGAGAGCCTGTCGGGTGACCTCCGACCGGGCGGCCACGCCCCGGTGCGCACGTTTCCCGCGTTGTCGTCGGTCGCCGACGCTCCGCGTCGACTCCCTCCTCCGCCTGGGAATCGCACGCACCGGACCGCGCCCGCCATCCGATCCGAGGTCACCCAGGCTCTGAGGCGCATCGTCACCGGACGCCCCCCGCCCCTGTCCGTTAAGGTCGGCCCCGAGTCGTGGCCTCACCCGGGCGCGGCGAGAACATGAGGGAGGCACAGTGCGCTTGAGAGTGGAGTTCACCACCGAGCCCTTCGATCTCGACGAGGCGCCCGCCCACGCGGTCGTGGCCCGCGAGGTCATCCAGTCGGCCGACCTGGACGCCGTGGACGTCGGTCCCTTCGGCAACACGGCGGAGGGCGGCGCGGACCAGGTGCTCACCGCGGTGGACTCCCTGCTGCGCAGCGCGCTGGCATCGGGTGCCACCCGGGTGTCGCTCCAGGTCAACGTCATTGGGGAGGAGTCGAAGTGACCGAACCGGCGGACCACCCCCTCGTCACCGCGGTCAAGCCGCTCGTCGACGCCATGGGCGCCGAGCTGCTCGGGCCCGATCAGGCGCAGGCCGACGACATCGTGCTGGCCTGGGAGGGTGAGGACGTCATAGCCGTCCGGCTGCCCCAGCTCTCGGAGTCGCTCGACCACATCCTGGCCGCCATGGAACGCCGCCTCGGCATGCCGCTCGCCGAGCTCGACCGCAAGACCAAACAGTCGGTGGTGCGGACCCTGGAGGCACGCGGTGCCTTTTCCGTACGGCACGGTGTGGAGACCGTGGCGGGTGCGCTGGGGGTCAGCCGCTTCACCGTCTACAACTACCTCAACAGGGAAAATGCCGCCAAGGGCGAGTAGTTGAGGCCGTAGGCGAGCGAAGGCCGTGGAAGCTCGCCGGGGCCGTCGCCCGGATCACCGGGTGGCGGCTCTTTGTATTCGCGTAATTTCAACAAAGTGTTGACGTGGTGTTGCGGAGGGCGTTAGCTATCCGCAGCCCGACCGACGCGACGCGAAGCACGCACAGCGAAATCAGCCACGGAGGTTCCCGTGACTTCGAGTTCCACACCGGGCCTCGCCCGGTTCAACACCCTGGCGGACGACGAGGCCACCACCGCGTTGCACGAGGTGTGTGCCAGTGCGGCGTGGGGGAGAGCGATCCTCTCCCGGCGCCCGTACGCCACCGCGGAAGCCCTTCTCTCGGCCAGTGACGCCGCCACGGCCGCACTGACCCCGGAGGATCTGGCCGACGCGATGGCCGGCCACCCGCCGATCGGCCGCCCGAAGCCCGGAGACCCGACCTCCTCCCGTGAACAGCGGGGGATGGCCGGTGCCACCGAGGAACTCAAGGCCGAGATGCTCGAACTGAACCTGGCCTACCAGGAACGGTTCGGACACGTCTTCCTGATCTGTGCCACCGGAGCCACCGGTGAGCAGATGCGCGACGCGGTGAGGTCCCGGATCGGGAACTCGCCCGAGCAGGAGCGCGGACACGTGCGCACCGAACTCGGGAAGATCAACCGAATCCGGCTGACCCGTCTCGTGGAAGAGGACAAGGACTGATGAGTACCGAAACCACCGCATCGGTGTCCACGCACATCCTGGACACCAGCGTCGGACGCCCCGCCGAGGGCGTTGCCATCACGCTCGCGGCCCGCTCGGGCCGCGAAGCCGAGTGGGTGACGCTCGGTGGCTCCGCGACCGACGCGGACGGGCGTTGCAAGGACCTGCCGGCCCTGCCGGAAGGCACCACCCACGTACGGCTCGACTTCGAGGTCGAGACGTACTTCTCCAAGAGGCAAGCCGAGGCGCAGCAGGACGCCCCCCGCGTAAGGGACAGCGGTGCGTTCTTCCCGGAGGTGGCGATCACTTTCGCCGTCGAGCCGGGCGAGCACTATCACGTACCGCTGCTGCTCAACCCGTTCGGCTACTCCGTTTACCGAGGGAGCTAGCAGACATGACAGTCCATTCCCACCAGCCCCGCCCGGTGATCCTCGGCCAGAACCAGTACGGCAAAGCAGAGAACCGCGTCGTCAGGATCACGCGGGACGGCGACACCCACCACATCAAGGACCTGAACGTCTCGGTCGCCCTCTCCGGCGACATGGAAGACGTGCACTACTCCGGCTCCAACGCCAACGTCCTGCCGACGGACACCACCAAGAACACGGTGTTCGCGTTCGCCAAGGAGTACGGCATCGAGTCCGCCGAGCAGTTCGGCATCCACCTCGCCCGTCACTTCGTGACGTCGCAGGAGCCGATCAAGGTCGCGCGCGTCCGGATCCAGGAGTACTCCTGGGAGCGCATCGCGACCTCGGACAACAACTCCAGGTTCATCGGCTCGGACGAGGTCAACCACTCCTTCGTCCGCAAGGGACAGGAACTGCGCACCACGCAGATCACCTTCGACGGCGAGAAGTGGCAGGTCGTCTCCGGCCTCAAGGACCTCACGGTCATGAACTCCACCAACTCGGAGTTCTGGGGCTACGTCAAGGACAAGTACACGACGCTGAAGGAGGCGTACGACCGCATCCTGTGCACCGACGTCTCCACCGTCTGGCGCTACAACTGGACCAGCGACGCCGACCGGATGCCCAACTGGGAGAAGTCGTACGAGCAGGCCAAGAAGCACATCCTGCAGGCCTTCGCCGAGACGTACTCCCTCTCGCTGCAGCAGACCCTCTACCAGATGGGTTCGCGCGTCATCAACAGCCGCAGCGAGATCGACGAGATCCGCTTCTCACTGCCGAACAACCACCACTTCCTCGTGGATCTGGAGCCGTTCGGGCTCAAGAACGACAACGAGGTCTACTTCGCGGCGGACCGCCCGTACGGCCTGATCGAGGCCACTGTCCTCCGGGACGGCGTCGAGCCGCAGATCCCGGTCGACATGACCAACCTCTGACGCGGCGCTGAGCCGGTCCCCGCCCGCACACAGCCGGGCGGGGACCGGCCGGACCGGAGGGAACTCCCATGGCACAGCCTGCACTCGGGCCGGCAGAAGCAGAAGGCCCGTGTCCCACCCCACCGGGGACCTCGGTCCATCCGGTGGACGAAAAGCTCCGCCCCTCGCGGCTGGTCCCCGCCGCGCTCCAGCACATTGCCGCCATGTACGCGGGCGTCGTCACCCCTCCGCTCATCATCGGCCAGGCCGTCGGCCTCGGTACGGCGGGCATGACCCGCTTGATCGCGGCGAGCCTCCTGATCGCCGGATGCGCCACCATCCTGCAGACCCTCGGCATCGGCGGCTTCGCGGGGAACCGGCTGCCGTTCGTCAACGCGGCGTCCTCCGCCGGAATCGCCCCGATGCTCGCCATCGCCGAGACCAGCGCGCCGGGCCACCAACTCCCCGCGATCCACGGGGCGGTGCTCGTCGCCGGAGGCTTCTGCCTGGCCGTCGGACCGTTCTTCGGCCGCCTGCTGCGCTTCTTCCCGCCGTTGGTCACCGGCGTCGTCATCACCCTCATCGGTGTCACCCTGATGCCCGTCCCGGTCTCCTGGGCCCAGGGGGGCGACAGGAACGCCACCGACTTCGGCGCGATGAAGTACCTCGCGCTGGCCGCCTTCACTCTCGTCGTCATTCTGCTGATCCAGCGCTTCGGACGCGGCTTCCTCAAGCAGGTAGCCCTGCTGGTGGGTCTGTCGATCGGCACTCTGGCCGCGATCCCGTTCGGGCTGGCCGACTTCTCCGCGCTGAAGTCCGCACCGGTCGCCGCGCTTCCCACGCCCTTCGCGTTCGGTGCCCCGGAGTTCCGGCCCGCCGCGATCCTCTCGCTCTGCATCGTCATGCTCGTCCTGATGACCGAGTCGTCCGCCGGGATGCTGGCGCTCGGCGAGATCTGCGACCGGCGCACCGACGGCCGGACCATCACCCGAGGACTGCGCACCGACGGCATCGCCACCCTGCTCGGCCCGGTCTTCGGCGGCTTCCCGACGAGCGCCTTCGCGCAGAACGTCGGCGTGGTGTCCCTGACGAAGGTGCGCAGCCGCTACGTCGTCGCGGCGGCGGGCGGAGCGCTGCTGGTCCTGGGCGCCTTCCCGGTGCTCGGCGCGGTCGTCTCGCTCGTGCCGATGCCCGTGCTCGGCGGCGCCGGGATCGTTCTGTTCGGCTCGATCGCGGTGAGCGGCATCCGTACGCTCTCCGAGGCCGGCCTCGACGACAGCTCCAACATCATCCTGGTCGCCGTGGCGCTCGGCGCGGGCATCATCCCGCTCGCCGCGCCCGGCTTCTACGCGGGATTCCCGTCCTGGGCGCAGACCGTGCTGGGCTCCGGAATCAGTGCCGGCGCGCTCGTCGCGGTCCTGCTCAACCTGTTCTTCCACCATCTCGGCACCCACGGCCGCCAGGCCGTGGCACTCAAATCCTCCTAGGGTCCTGCCGTGCCCGCATCGCCGGAAAAGAGAAGGAAGCACCATGGCAGCATCGGCAGCTCATGAGTACGCGGAACGCATCGTCATCGAGAACTGTTCGATCGCGACCGTCGACGCCGACGACACCGAGTACGCCTCGGGCCATGTCGTCGTCGCGGGCAACCGCATCGAGTCCATCGGTGCGGGCCGGGCACCCGAGGGCCTGGAGAACGTCGTACGCCGCATCGACGGCACCGGACATCTGGTCACGCCGGGCCTGATCAACACCCATCACCACTTCTACCAGTGGATCACCCGCGGTCTGGCCACCGACCACAATCTGTTCGACTGGCTGGTCGCGCTGTACCCGACGTGGGCGCGCATCGACGAGCCGATGGTCCGCGCCGCCGCGCAGGGCTCTCTCGCCATGATGGCCCGCGGCGGTGTCACCACCGCCATGGACCACCACTACGTCTACCCGCAGGGCTGCGGCGATCTGTCCGGTGCCGTCATCGGGGCCGCCCGCGACATGGGGGTACGGTTCACCCTCGCCCGGGGCTCCATGGACCGCAGCGTGAAGGACGGCGGGCTGCCGCCGGACTTCGCCGTCGAGACGCTCGACGGTGCGCTCGCCGGCACCGAGGCGACCATCGACGCACACCACGACGCCTCCTTCGACTCGATGACCCAGGTCGCCGCCGCGCCCTGCTCGCCGTTCTCCATTTCCACCGAACTCCTGCGTCAGGGCGCCGAGTTGGCGCGCCGCAAGGGAGTGCGCATGCACACCCACGGTTCGGAGACCGTGGAGGAGGAGAAGTTCTGCCACGAGCTGTTCGGGATGGGCCCGACCGACTACTTCGAGTCGACCGGCTGGCTCGGCGAGGACGTGTGGATGGCGCATTGCGTCCATATGAACGACTCCGACATCGCCGCCTTCGCCCGCACCGGAACCGGCGTCGCGCACTGCCCCTCGTCCAACGCCCGGCTCGCCGCGGGCATCGCCCGGGTGCCCGACATGCTCGCCGCGGGGGTCCCGGTCGGCCTGGGCGTCGACGGCACCGCCTCCAACGAGTCCGGCGAACTCCACACCGAACTGCGCAACGCCCTCCTCATCAACCGCCTCGGCGCCCACCGCGAGAAGGCGCTGAACGCCCGCCAGGCCCTGCGCCTGGGAACGTACGGCGGCGCCCAGGTACTGGGCCGCGCCGACCAGATCGGCTCCCTGGAGCCCGGCAAGCTCGCCGACCTGGTGCTCTGGAGGCTCGACACCCTCGCCCACGCCTCCATCGCCGACCCGGTGACCGCACTCGTCTTCGGCGCCGCGGCCCCCGTCACCCTCTCGCTCGTCGACGGCAAGCCGGTCGTCGAGGACAACCACCTCATCACCGCGGACGAGGACGCCATCGCCCGCGCCACCCGCGACGAGGCCCGCCGCCTCGCGCAGATCGCCGCCGGAGCCTGACCCTCCGGAGCACCCCCGATACCGGTCGGCCGAGGGGGACGGCCCTCGGCCGGCCGCCGTGGACCCGAGCGGGGTCCGCGGCAGCCGGTGCAGGGGGCGCGTGCTCGCACGCACGCGTCCCCCGTGCCGGTGAATAAAGCTGCCGCACCAGCTGCACGACCTGCCCCTCCTGCACCAACGCACCACTTGCACCACCTCCCTGACACCCACGTCACCGCAGACGTGTACCCGACCGGAGGAACCGCCGTGGCAGCTACGCCCAGGTTTCGCAACGACGCAGTCGCAGCACCCGCCGACCCCCTCACCGAACCGGCCTCGGCCGACCGGAAACACCCGGTCGACGAAACGCTCCCCCCACTGAAGATGTTCACCAGCGGCCTCCAGCACGTGGCTGCGATGTACGCGGGTGTGGTGGCCCCGCCGATGATCGTGGGCCCCGCCGTGGGACTCGGCGCCGAGGAGACCGCCTTCCTGATGGGGGCGAGCCTGTTCACCGCAGGTCTGGCCACCCTGCTCCAGACGCTCGGCATCTGGCGCATCGGCGCCCGGCTGCCGTTCGTCAACGGGGTCTCCTTCGCCGGTGTCACCCCGATGGTGGCGATCGGAAAGGACCGCGGGCACGACGGCATCGCCGTCATCTTCGGTGCGATCATCGTCGCCGGGCTGCTCGGCTTCCTGCTCGCCCCGTACTTCTGCAAGCTGGTCCGCTTCTTCCCGCCCGTCGTCACCGGCACCGTGATCACCCTGATCGGCGTCTCGCTGCTGCCGGTCGCCTTCAACTGGTCGCAGGGCGGCAACGCCAGGGCCGACGACTACGGTTCGACGACCAACATCACCATGGCGGCGGTCACACTGGTGATCGTGCTCGCCCTGCGCAAACTGCTGCGCGGCTTCCTCCAGCAGATCGCCATCCTGCTCGGGCTGGTCGCCGGTACGCTGATCGCGATACCGGTCGGCATCACCGACTTCGGCGCCATCAAGAACGCCGACCTGGTCGGCTTCCCGACGCCGTTCCACTTCGGGGCGCCGCAGTTCGAGGCCGCCGCGATCGTCTCCATGTGCATCGTGATGCTGGTCTGCATGACCGAGTCCACCGCGGACATGCTGGCCCTTGGCCGGATCGTGGGCCGTCCGGCGGACGAGCGGACCATCGAGGGCGGCCTGCGCGCCGACACCCTGGGCAGTGCCGTCAGCCCGCTCTTCAACGGCTTCATGTGCAGCGCGTTCGCCCAGAACATCGGGCTGGTCGCGATGACCAAGGTCCGCAGCCGCTTCGTGGTGGCAGTGGGCGGCGGCATCCTGATCGTGCTCGGGCTGGTCCCCGTCGCCGCGTCCGTCATCGCGCTCGTCCCGCTGCCGGTCCTCGGTGGCGCGGGCATCGTGCTCTTCGGCTCGGTCGCCGCGAGCGGCATCCAGACGCTGGCGACCGCCGCGCTGGAGAAGGGCGAGAACGCGCTGATCGTGGCGGCGGCCGTGGGCGTCGGGCTGATCCCGATCGCCGCGCCGGACTTCTACCATGCGTTCCCGAAGGATCTGCTCGTCGTGCTGGACTCCGGGATATCCACCGGTTGCGTCGTGGCGATCCTGCTCAACCTGGCCTTCAACCACCTCGGCAGGAAGCCTGATCGGGAACCGTCGGAGCCGCAGACGAGCCCGGCGGCCCCGGCCCCGGTGGCCGCACACTGACGAGAAGAGCACCGTCCGGCACGGCACCGTGGCGCGTACGGCGACCCTCGCGGGTGCTGCCGTACGCGCCACGGCCGTGACCGGGGCGGGTCAGCCGATGTGGAAGCTGTCGCCGTACACCTTCCAGTCGAGCGGCGGGTTCAGGCCGAGGTTGCCCTTCTTCAGGAAGACCCGCTGGGCGGTGTCCACCCGGCTGGTGTCCGAGTGGGCCTCCTCCTGCTGCATCGCCCAGACCCTGGCGTCCAGGAAGGCGTTGAGGTACGTCACCTCGTTGCCGCCCTGGGCCGGCGGCTTCGCCTTGGCGAGGGCCCGCTTGCGGATGGAGCCGAAGCCGGTGCTGTCGCCGCCGTCACCGTGCATGACGATGGCGTCGTAGTACGCGAACTGGCCCAGCGTGCCGATGCCGTCCGCCTTGCCCTGCTTGACGGCGGGGTTGAAGTACACCCGGTCCCGCTCGTCGTTCTGGGCCTGCTTGAACGCCGAGTCGGACGCCGCGGTCGCCCAGTCCTTCTTGAAGTTCGGGTCGAGACCGCTGTGCGAGTCGGTGCCGTTGACCTTCCGCAGCGCGGGGAGGTACTTCGCGAGGACGTTGCCCGGCTTGCGCTGGGTGTACAGCTCGACGAGGTCGAGCATGTCGCCGGTGCCGGAGCAGAAGCCGATGATGCCCGCGGTGTAGCCGCGGCCGTCGTCGATGTCCTCGATGTACTTGTACTGCGCCTTCCAGTCGAGCGAGGAGTTCTCGGCGCTGGAGACCAACCGCATGGCGATCTCCTTCTTCGCCGGGTCGTCGAGCCCGGTCGCGGCGGCCTGCCGGGCGACCGCCGTCCGCTGGGGCACCGCATGGTGCGAGGGGCCACCGGCGTGGGCGCTGACGGGTATCGCCGTGAGGGCCAGTCCGACCGTGATGACAGCGATGCGTACGGAGCGGGTGTTGCGACGTGCGGTGCGCTCATGTGGGGTGTGCACCAGTCCTCCAAAGGGAGTTCGTCGTTCCATCACCTGTTAGGAAGCTTTCCTATCAGGGTGGAAGGGCGTCGTACACCCATACGACACAGGGGAGTTGAGAACATTCCGCCGGAACGCGGGAAGGCCCCGCACCGCGCGGCAGGAGCGGTGCGGGGCCGAGACGTGCGGGCCTCAGCAGTTCAGGTACGCCACGTGGATCCAGACGCCCGTGGGGCCGCCCCACAGGTCACCCATGACCCAGTTGCCCTGCTTGCCGCGGTAGTTGAGGTTCTGGCCCCGGTTCACCTGGCCGAGGACCGGGTAGTCGTTGCCCGGCCCGCCGCGGAAGTTCACCCCGTTGTCGTTGACGGTGCAGACCGCGGCCGGTGCCTTCGCGGCCGGTGCGGCCGCGGGGCTCTGCACGGCCTGGGCGGTGGGGCTCACGGCCAGCCCGATACCGGCAATCAGCACCAACGCGGCCGGCATCATCTTCTTCATCATGCGGTTCTCTCCTCCGTTTTCCGGCCCACATCCGCGTGTGCCGTTCGTCGGCCTCAACGGCGCTGCCGACCACCGGGTCACGGGTCCGGATCACCCTCTGCGCAGGAGTGAAAGCGCAGGTCGTGCCATGTGCGCACCGGCGTGCGCAGTCAACGCTCCGGATGCTTCCCGTGCCCGTCGATCGCAGGTTTAGCGGGCGTCGATCCGGTAGCTGTCGCCGTACACCCGCCATCGCAGCGGCGTCTCCAGCCCGAGCCTGCCCTCCTTCACGAACACCCGCTGGGCCGTCTCGACCCGGCTGGTGTCGGAGTGCGCGGCCTCCTTCCGCATCGTCGTGACACGGGCGTCGAGAAAGGCGTTCAGACAGGCCGTCTCGTCCCCGCCGCGCGCCGGGGGAGCAGCCGCGGAGAGCGCCTCGCGCCGGATCGTGCGGAAGCCGGCCGCGCCGTCCGAGTCGCCGTACCCGTGCATCACATACGTGTCGTAGTAGACGAACTGCCCCAGGGCGCCGAGTCCATCCGCCTCGGCGCGGGCGACCGCGGGGTCGAAGTAGGACCGGTCGCGCTCGGCGTCCTGTGCCGACCGGAAGGCGGGGTCGGCGGCGGCCTCGGCCCAGGCCTCGGTGAACGGGCGGCCGAGACCGTCGTGCGCGTCACTGCCCCGCACGGCCCGCAGGGCGGGCACGAACCGTGCCAGCGGACTGCCCGGACGCGCCTTCGCGTACCGTTCGACGACCCTCAGCATGTCGCCGGTGCCGGAGCAGAAGCCGATGATGCCCGCGGTGTAGCCGCGGCCGTCGTCGATGTCCTCGATGTACTTGTACTGGGCCTTCCAGTCGAGCGAGGAGTTCTCGGCGCTGGAGACCAACCGCATGGCGATCTCCTTCTTCGCCGGATCGTCGAGCCCGTCGTCCGATCCCCCGTCGGCGGACCCGCCCGTCGAGCATCCGGAGAGCACGGAGACGGCCAGCACGGCGGCGGCGACCGCGGCGGTGGAGGCGACGGGCAGCGGGCGCGGAACGATCTTCATGCCCCAACCCTGCCAGGCCGCGCGTCATGGTCCTCACCGATTCGGCGGTAGCGTCATGGGTATGGAAGATCAGTCTGTTGTGGATGTCGGCGATGTACGGCTGGCGTATCGGACCTGGGGCGATCCCTTCGGTTCGCCGGTGGTCCTGCTGCACGGCCTCGGCGGCTCGGCCGCGAGCTGGGAGGCGACCGGGAGCCTGCTCGGCGAGGAGTGGCGGGTGTACGCCCTCGACCTGCGCGGCCACGGCGAGAGCGACTGGCCGGACGAGTACTCCTTCGAGTTGATGCGGGACGACGTGATCGGCTTCCTCGACGAGTGCGAACTCGACCGGGTGGGTCTGGTCGGCCACTCGATGGGCGGCGTCGTCGCCCACCTGCTCGCCCAGGAGCACGCGGACCGGGTGGAGCGTCTGGTGCTGGTGGAGACCCCGCCGCCGTTCCCGAGCGAGCCGAAGCCGGCCGCCGAGCCGGAGGGGCCGGTGGACTACGACTGGGCCGTCGTCGCCCCCATCAGGGCCGAAGTGGCCGACCCCGATCCGGAGTGGGCGGCGGGACTCGGCGAGATCGTCGCGCCGACGCTGATGATCGCCGGCGGCCCGGAGTCCACCATGCCCCAGGGACGGCTGCAGGACATGGCCTCGCTGATCCCCGACTGCCGGCTGATCACGATCGCGGGCGGTCATCGGGTGCACGAGGTCCACCCCGACCAGGTGGCCCAGCAGATCACTGAGTTCTTCACCAGCTGACGGGCCGCGGCGGCCGAGCGCTGTCCTGTGGGTCCTTGGCCGTCGGCCGGGGGCGTTGTCAGTGCCGGGTGCCATGATCCGTTTCATGGAACTCGCACTGTTCTTCGCCGATGTCGACGCCCAGCCGTGGGCCGAGCTGCAGCATGCGTACGGCAGCGCCGCAGACGTGCCGGACTGCCTGCGGGCGCTCGCCGGGGACGACGGGGAAGCCGCGTCCGAGGCGGTCTCCGAGCTGTACGGCAGCATCCTGCACCAGGGGTCGGTCTATGAGGCCACGGCCCGAGCCGTGCCGTATCTGGCACGGCTCGCCGGGGCCGGGTACCGCACAAAGGATCTCCTGGCCCTGCTCGGCGGAATAGCGGAGGGCGGCGACGACCGGGGCGACACCGACGAGGCCGCGTGCCGGGCGGCCGTCATCGGCCAACTGCCCCTGATTCTCGCGGCGGTCGACGCCGAGGAGGCCGGGACGCGGCAGGCCGCCGTGTGGGCCGCGGCGATGACCGGGGCGGCCGGTCAGGTGCTTCCGGTGCTCCGACGGCGCCGGGAGGCGGAGAAGGATCCCCTCGTGCGGGCCGAGATCCTGGGGGCCATGGCCCATCTGGATCCGGCGGGAACAGCCGCCGAGGTGAGCGGAGCCATGGGCGCGGCCGAGCCCGCCGAGGTGCGGATCGCGGCACTGCTCGCGCTCGTGGACGCCGCACTGCCCTGGGACCCTGCGCACCATCGGGCGATGCTGTCCCTCCTGCCCGCGGACGGACTGGTCGAGGGCCGTCTGGACCTGACGCGGAACGAACCATTGCGGTACGTCGTCGAAGCACTGCTGCTCCGCGACACCGACGCGGACCGCGAAGCGGCGTACGCCCTGCTCGATGCCGCGCTGCGCAGCCGGCTGCCCGAGGTGCGCGAGGAGGCGCTGTGGGCGGCCGAGACCGCCTGCCGGCTCTCGCGGTGTGCACCGGAGCGGCTGGTCGCCCCCGTGGAGGCGTTGGCCGCCGACCCGGCCTGCGCACCGACGACGTACTCGCTCCTCAAGAAACTGGGCCCCCACGCCGCGGCGACCGCTCCGGTGCTGGCCCGGCTCGCCGCGGGCGAGGGCGACCGGGCGGACCGCGCCCTGGAAGCGCTCGTCGCCGTGGCCCCGGAGCGGGCCGCGCCGCTCCTGGCGCGCGACCTGGGACGGCGTCCGCGCGCGCTCGGCGAGGCGTGCGGCTTTCCCACCGCGCGTACGGCCGACGCCTCGTTCCCGTACGACTGCGCACTGTTGGACGCGATCCGTACCAGGCTCGGGGCGGACGACCTCGACGCGAACGAGCCGTTCCTGCTCGTGTCCCTCCTCGCCGCCTGGGGGAGCCGGGCGTCCGCCGCCCTGCCCGAACTGCGCTCCGCGCTGCCGAGGTTCCCGAAAGCCGTCCCGAAGGCGCTGGCCGCGGTCTGCCCACCGGATCAGCGCGCGGCGACGGCGGAACTCCTGACCGCCGCGGCTCGCTCCGGGACGGGGGACGAACGGCTCGCCGCGGCGAGGGCCGTGCGCGAACTGACCGGGGAGACCGGCCCGCTGCTGACGGCGGTCTCCGCCCAGCTCGCCCACGGCGGCCATGGCATCCGGGAGGCCGCGGGCCTGGCCGCCGAGCTGGGCCCGGAGGCGGCCGGCCTGGTGCCGGCTCTGCGGTCCGCGCTCAGCGCACCGGAGGGTGACCGCACCATCCCGCAGCTGGACGGCGACGTCGAGATCGCCGCGGCCCTGTGGCGGATCACCGGCGGGGCGCAGGAAGCGGTGCCGGTGCTGGCCGGAGTCTTCGCGCAGGCCGAACAGCCTTGGATGCGCTGGACGTTCACGCGTGCCTCGCGAGTGGCGGCCCGCATCGGAGCCGAGGCCCGCCCACTGGTCCCCGCGCTGGAAGGCCTGCTGACGGATCCGCTGCAGACCCCGGCCGCGGTGCTCGCGCTGCACGCGATCGCGCCCGAGCCCCTCGACGGCCCCCGCCTGGCCGGACTCCTCCTGGACTCCGCGGAGGAGGACGCCGACGCGGTGACCGCGCTGGAAGCGCTCGTCGCTCTCGGCCGCACGGCCCTCACCGAGGACCACCACCGCCGCCTGAGGGCCCTTGCCGAGCGGGATCTGCGGGTGGTGTCCTCAGGCCTGGAACCGGGGGTGGCTCCGGCCGACGAGCGACTGCGCGAGCAGGCGCGGGAGGCGGCGCGCGTGCTCGGTTGAACCCGGGCCGCGCCCGCTAACGGCCTCGCCCACGATGGGCAGCGGCGTCGCGGCGTCCGGGACCTCCGCCTCCGACGTTGTCGTCAGTCGCCGACGCTCCGCGTCGACTCCCTCCTCCGCCTTGGATTCGAAGGCCCCGGACGCCGCTCCTTCTCCCACTGCCCATCGGGGGCGAGACCGTTACGGCCTGATCCACTCTCCATCGTGCACCAGGCCGTCAGGGCGCGGCCCGCCCACCGGCGTCCGGCCGGGCCGCGCCCGGCCACCGCGTCCGAGGCCACCGCCCCCCTTGCACCTGGCCTCGGACGCGCCGCCGGCGGCGTGGCGGCCCATCGGCCTCGGCGGCCGGCCGCCGCCCGTCCGTCAGTCGCCAGGCTGCCAGTCCGGGCGACGGCCGCTCATGGCGACGGCCCGGTCGACCAGCGGGGCGTCGGCCGCCACCGGGATCGGCGGACCGAAGATGCTCTCCGACCGGGGGACGGCGTCACTGGGGGTCAGCATGGCCAGCGAGACACGAAGGCTCCCCTCGTCCGGCTCGTACTTCTGGCCGGTGGACCGGGCCAGGTCCCAGCCGTGGATCACCAACTCGTCCAGCGCGATCACCGCGGCCACGTCGCCCGGCAGGTCCACGCCGCCGGCCCTGGTCATCCCCTGCCGGGCGGTGGGGGCGCGCCAGGCCGTCACCAGTTCGTCCAGCAGCGTCGGCAACGTCTCGCGCCAGCCCTCGGCGAGGACCGGAAGCGCGGCGTCCGGGGCGGTGTCGGTCGTCGGCCCGAATTCCTTGCGCGCCGCGTCGCGGAAGGCCGTGGCCAGCCCGGCCACGTGGGCGAGCAGCTCCCGTACCGTGTAGTCGGGGCAGGGCGTCGGGCCGGCCAGTTGCTGCTCATGGATACCGGGAAGCAGGTCGGCGATCTGCCGGGCCGCGGGCTCCAGGTCGACTGCGGGAATCGTCGGGGTCGTCCCCGTGTGCTTGTTCATGCAGTGCAGACCGCTCCGGCGCCCGGAACTCATCGCTCATCGCACGACGCGTCCCCGGAGCACGATCCGGCCGGGACGATTCAGCACGGCGGGGTCCTGGGTCGGGTCGTCGGCGTACGCGACGAGATCGGCGGGCGCGCCGTCGACGAGGCCCGGCAGGCCCAGCCAGGCCCGCGCCGTCCAGGACGCCGCGCCCAGTGCCGCGTGGGCCGGCAGACCGGCCCGTACCAGCCAGTCCATCTCGCCCGCGACCGTTCCGCACGGGAAGGAGTCCGTTCCCGCCAATACCGTCACCCCCGCTTCGTGGGCGGCGCGCACATTGCTGAACATGGTGTCCCAGCCCGCCAGCCACAGATCGCGGCGCAGGCTCGGCTCCCGCGCCCGCATGGCGTCCGCCTTCGAGCCGAAGACGCTCAGCGTCGGGACGAACGCCGTGCCCTGTGCGGCCATCCGGTCCAGCAGCGCAGGGTCCAGATGCATACCGTGCTCCAGGCTGTCGGCGCCGGCCAGTACGGCGTTGCGGGTGCCCTCGGCGGTCTGGCAGTGCACCGCCACCTTGCCGCCGGCCGCGTGCACCGCCTCCACCACCGAGGTCAACAGGGCCTGCGGAACGGCAGGTTCGTCAAGCGCCCAGTCGCCGACGACCTTGCACCACCCGGAAGAGGCCGCCGCCTCCTCCACGGCCGCCCGCACCAACTCGGCCTCGCTCACATCACGTCCGAAGCCGGGGAAGAAGCGGCCGGGTGTGGCCAGCCATCGTCCCGCCGATGTCACGCGCGGCAGTTCGGGTTCCTCCTCCACCCACGCGGGCATCCGCTGCGAGGTGCCCGGGGTGCGCACCGCGAGCACCCCGGCGTCCCGGTGCTCGCCCAACTGCCTGCGCAGCAGCCCCTCGTCGAAGGGCGCACCGGGATCCGGCGCTCCGGGGTGGGTGTGCACGTCGACGAGTCCGGGCAGCAGCCACCCGCCGTCGACGACCGTCTCCGCGTCCCTGCCCGCGGTGCCGCCCGGGGGACCGCCCGCACGGAGCACCTCGCCATCGATCCAGAAGACCCGTTCCTCGCGTTCCGGCAGCACGACCCCACGTATGCACAACATCGTCCGACGGTATGTCAACCCCGGTCCCGGTCCCCGGGCCTCGGCCGGCGGACCGCGGTACACGCCGGCACCCGGTCCGGGTCGGCCGACGAATCGCCCGAGCACACCGGCACATTGCGGAACGTTCCGATCCACCCCCTTGTCGGCGACCCCCGCGCCATGCGATACAGGTCTGGACCATTGCCGCCGGATGGAAGGCACGACCGTGCAACGCCCCCACGCAACCACCGCTGCGGTCTGCTCCGCCGCCCTGCTCCTCGCCGCGCTCACCGCCTGCGGCTCCACCCCCGAGGCGGACACCCGCGCACCCACGGTGCCGGGCCATGTGACGGCGCAGGCCGGCAGCGCCACTTCCGTGCACGTCATGTGGGAGCGGGCCTCGGACGACAGGGCGGTCACCGGCTACGAGGTCTACAACAAGGGCGAGAGGGTCACATCCGTCCCGGCGGCCAAGGTGATGACCGACGTCGACGGGCTGACCGCCTCGACCGCCTACACCTTCACCGTCCGGGCCCGTGACGCCGCCGGAAACCTCTCCGCCCCGAGCGCCGCCGCGACCGTCACCACGCCCGCCCCGACCCCGACCGACCACGAGCCGCCGACACGCCCGGTGAAGCTGCGCGGCACCGCGGACGGCAGCCGGGCGGTGAACCTCTCCTGGGGCGGCTCGACGGACGACGTCGGCGTCACCGCGTACGACATCTACCAGGAGGACTCCCGGATCCACAGCGTGTCCGGCACCAGGACGACGGCACATCTGACCGGACTGCGCCCCGGCACCGTCTACACCTTCACCGTCCGGGCCCGCGACGCCGCCGACACCTCCTCGCCGGACAGCAACGCCATCGACCTCACCACCGCGTCCGCTCCGGGCGCACCTGCCGGCACCGCCCCCACCGACCTGCGGATCAGCAACCATGTGCAGGGCAAGGAGTACGCCGTCGCCCTGAACTGGAAGCAGCCCGAGACGGGCGGCGAGATCCCCGCGTACCAGCTCTTCATGGACGGGAGGCCGACCACCACGATCGTGTGGGGCGCCACCCCGCCCGCGGGCCGGGCGAGTTACCGGCTCACCGTCGGCGACCCGCGCGGTACCCGCTACTCCATGAAGATCCGCGCCAAGCTCCCGGACGGGAAATGGGGGGACTTCTCCGCCCAGCGGACGGTCGTGCTCGGCGACTGAGCCCGTGGAAGGCCCATCGGTCCCCCCGGGGTGCGGGCGGCGGTGACGGGACGTCGCCCACCGGATCAGCCGGTGACGCGCACGGTCTCCACCCACCTCGGGGGCTGCGGGGCGTCCGCGCCGATGAGCGCCGCGACGAGCCGGCACGAGGGGGCCTCGTCCGGCCAGGGGGTGCAGCCGTCGGTCAGGACGACGACGATGTTCGGGCGGTCCCGCGCAGCGAGAGCGGCGGCGATACCCACGCGCATGTCGGTGCCGCCACCCCCGCCCAGGGTGATCTGCTCGGCGGCCGTCACCCGGGACACGCTGCGCACATCGGCGTCGCAGGCCAGGACAGTGACGCGATTGCCCCGGACGCCCACCTCCCGCAGCACCCCGGTGACCTCCGCCAGAGCCGAGGCGAGCTCCTCGTCACCCATCGACCCCGAGGTGTCGATGACGACGGCGACCCGGGGCAGCGGACGGCGCAGGCTGGGCAGCACGACGCCCTGGAGCGCCGCACTGCGGCGGGACGGGCGACGGTAGGTGTAGTCGATCGCCCCGGCGGCCCACGCCGCGGCCTCCTGGACCGCGCCCGCGAGCGCCTGCCGCCAGTCGACGGTGGGCTCCAGGATCTGGTCCGCCCAGCGTTCCCAGCCCGCCGGGAGGGTGCCCCGGCTGCGCCGGTGCGCCCGCATGGCCTCCGCGGTGTGGCGCCGCAGCGCCTCCGCCTCGACCGGACCGAGACGGGTCGGCCCGTCGGCCCCGGCCAGCTCCCAGGGCGCCGGTCGCCCATGGGCGCCCGACCCGCAGTCGAGCGAGTCGGGGCCCGGTGGCAGACCGGGGAGATACGCCTCGAAGAGCTGCCCGGTCGGCAGCCCGAAGAGCCGGGGCTCCATCCGGCCGGCCGGCAGGGGCAGCCCGTCGGAGAGCAGGTCGTCGTTGATCTCGCAGTCCTGGGCCACGTTGAGGCGGTGATGGTCGCGCTGGTCGGCGGCGGGCAGCCGTTCGGCGCGTCCATGGTGGTCGCGCAGCAGATGCGCCACCTCGTGCAGCCACACCGCCGCCAGTTCCGCCACCGGTGTCGCGTCGACGAACGCGGGTGACACGTAGCAGCGCCAGTGCCGGTCCACGCCCATGGTCGGGACACCGGTGCTCGAAACCACCGTCAGGGCATAGAGGGCCGACGCCAGGTAGGGGCGGTCGGTCGCCGCCCGGTAGCGGGCGGCGAGCAGCTTGGTCATGTCCAACTGGGGCCGCTCCGGGGCGGTTTCCGGTTCCGGCACCGGTGTTCCCGACTCAGCCGCTCTGCGGCAGCGCGCCGGACAGCTGCAGCAGTTCCACGAAGGCGTCGATGCCCTCCGGCACCGGCCAGTCGGTGTCCCGCATCGTCGCCAGGTCCACCGCCGCCCTGGCCGCCACATCGGGCACACCCGCGTCGACGGCCTTCGCCAGCACCGCCCAGCCCGCCTCCCAGCGAGGCATGGTGAGATCGCCCTGGACTGCCGCGACGACCGCGATGAGGAAGGCCAGCTGCCGGTCGCCGCGTTCGGGCAGGGCGAACGCGTCGGGGTTCGCCAGCACGCGGTCGGGATCGGGCAGGTCGAGGTTCTCCAGGTAGGACAGCAGCTCGATGCCCGCGCCGTCCCCGACGGCCCCGGTCAGCGCGGCGGCCAGCGCCTCCCGTCCGGCGCCCGTCGCGTATCCGGTGGCGAGCAGCCGCAGCGCCATGTCCCAGGTCCGGGGGGACGGCCAGGCCCGGCCCCGGCTCTCCGCGTCGGCCGGAATGTGGTGGACGAGCCCCGGCCGCGCGGTCAGGAAACCGGATACCGCGCCGCGGGCCCGCGCCGCGGAACCCGCGACCCTCGTGGCATCGACGACGGGGACGGCCACCTCGGGCCAGGTGCCGGCCATGCCGCGCGCGACGGTGCGCGGGTCGTGCGTCCACTGGAGGTGCACGAAACGGTTGGCGAGCGGCGGGCTGAGGTGCCAGCCGTCCGCCGCGCTCGACGGCGGATTCGCCGCCGCCACGATGCGTACGGACTCCGGCAAGGTCAGGCTGCCCACACGGCGTTCGAGCACCACGCGCAGCAAGGCCGCCTGCACGGCCGGGGGAGCGGAGGACAACTCGTCGAAGAACAGCAGACCCCGGCCCGCGCGGGCGAGCCGGACCGCCCAGTCCGGCGGGGCCATCGGTACGCCGGTCACCGCCGGGTCGTCACCGACGACGGGCAGCCCCGCGAAGTCGGAGGGTTCGTGCACACTGGCGATGACCGTTTCGAGACCGAGGCCGAGCCCGGCGGCGAGCTGCTCCATGCCGGCCGACTTGCCGATGCCCGGCTCACCCCAGAGCAACACGGGCTGATTGGCCGTCACCGCCAGTGCCAGTGCCTCCAGTTGAGGGTTGACGGCGGCTTCGGTCCGGGTGGTGCGCAGTCGGCGATTCAGTTCGTCGGCGGCGTCCAGCGGTCCCGCCGCGGAGCTCGGGTGCGGCGGTGCGGGCGGCTGTCCCGGTACGGCGGGAGGCTGTGGCGCAAGGGGCTGTCCGGGTGTGCCCGGCGCGATGGTGCTCACCCGTCCTCACCTTCTTCGTCCTCGTCGTCCTTCTCCGCCTGCCACTCGTCCCACCAGTCGGCCCCGATGTCCGGATGCTCCTTCTCCACCCGTTCCCGGAGGAAGTCCAGGTCCGTCCGGCGGTATCTGCGGATCAGCTGGCCCAGGGAGAGTTCCATCTGGTCGAGGACGTCGATCCGGGCCCCGGCCCCGACCAGCGCCGACACCAGTTCCGCCGAGCCGCCGTCGCTGACGGCCACACAGAGCGGGGTGCGTTCCCGGTGGTCGAGGGCCTCCAGATCGAGACCGGCTGCCAGCAGCCTGGGAAGCAGGGGCTCGTGGTCGAGGAGGTGCAGCACATGGAGCAGACTGCGCTGCCCGCCGTCCCGCACCCGGGGGTCGACGCCCGCGTCCAGGAGTTCCAGGACCGCCGGTGTGTCCCCGTGCTGGGCGCGCAGGAACAGATCCCGTCGCTGCGCCCGCAGGGCCTTGGGCAGCCGGCCGGTGCCGGTGGTGCAGGAGTGTTCCACGGCGAAGCAGCCGGTGACCGCGCCGCCGAAGGCCCGCAGGGCTTGCTCGCGCTGTCGTTCCTGCGGGCTGTGCGGGGAGTCGAGCCTCCCGTCACGGAAGACGACCTGATGCCATTCGCCCCGGCACCTGACCCGCACCGGCGCGGGAGGCGTCGGCCCCGGCGGTCCCCCTGCCGTGTCGAGGCCGGGGAAGAGGGCCCCGGCGACCAGCGGATGCAGGTCCGCGGGAGACACGGCGCCGGCCCGCAGCAGGTCGAGGTCCGGCAGGCGCTGCCGGAGCGCGGGGGGAAGGAAAAGGGCGTCCCCGGCGGCGTCCCGTTCGACGAGCCTTATGCGCAGCCCGCTGTCGCGGCCCGTGAGCTCCAGCAGGACGCGGGCACGCCAGTCCTCACCGATCTGGACGCGCGCCGCCGAGTACAGCTCCGCGAACCGCCGGGCCTCCGACTCCAGCCGGGGAACATCGAGACCCAGCTGGGCCAGGACCGTTGGCGGATCCGCCCGGTGCCACCGCGGCGTAGCCGGCTCGGCCGGATCCAGTTCGATGCCCACCGCCGCCAGGGCGTCGGCCACCCGGCCCCGCTGGTACAGCAGCGTCACCCACTCGTCGCGGGCCACCGGGTCACCGGCGCCCGGGTCCGCGTCGGGCAGTTCGTCCGGCCCGAGCGGGGTGCCGTCGGCGCGGAGGAACGGCAACCGGTCCGCCCCGCCGGCCCGCGGGCGCAGTTCGTCGATGCGGCGCGCGTCCCACAGGTACCGGCAGGCCCGCCAGTCCGTGCCCCCGACACGGAAGGTACCGGGCGAGCCGCCATGACGCAGCGGTCCGAACCGGAGCGAGATCCGCTGCGGACCGTCGACCATCGGGGGAGTGCGCAGATACAGATACGGGGCGCCGGCCCCGGGCGCGTCCGTCGTGACGCCGTACCCCGCCAGGATCACGATCAGGTCGGTGGCGAGCGTCGAGCGCCCGCCCAGCACGCGCGGCAGGTGCCAACGCACCAGGTCCGGCACCAGGTGAAGGAGATCGGACTCAAGAGCCCTGACCACGTCCGGACCGTACCGCGCGGTGATCTCCGGCCGATCGAATGTCACATCGAACCGGGCCGCCTCGCAGGCGCCCCGCCAGTCCCCGGCCGCGCGCCGCTCGGCGGACGCAGCGATCATCCACCGGGGCACCGCGTACCGGCGGACCTGCCGCAGACTCGACATCTCCTCCGGATCGAAGAGCTCCGCCATCGCGTCCCGGCTCACCGGTAGAGGCTCCTGACCGCGCGCAGGTCGGCATGGGTTCCGTGGTCCGGACGCAGCCGCGCCGCGAAGGACCGCTTCACCTTGCGGGGCAGACCGGGGCCCAACCCCACGTACTCCAGACGGGAATCGGCGTCGACGGCGGCGAGGAGCGTCTTCGCGCCCCGTCCGGTGAGCCCGGTGTGGCGCAGCTCCAGCCTCCGCAGCGGACTGCCGCGCAGCGCACCGGCCAGCGCGTCGGCCCCGATGTCACCGGTGACATTGGACCGGGCCCCGAGGCTGCGCTCCGAGGGCGGCCGGCCGAGGTCGAGCGCCTCGATCCCGTCGAGCGCGTCGGCCAGCGCCCGTGCCCCGGCGGGCCCGATCCCGTTGCCGCCGAGACCGAGCCGGATCGGGCGGGCGGGGTCGGCGGTGGCCGCGAGCACGGCTGCCCCCGCGTCGCCGAGGTGGTTGGAGGGCAGGTACAGCTCCCGCACCCCCGCGTCCCGGATCAGCGCGGCCAGCAGTGGCGCGGCCTCGGCACCGAGGCCGTTGCCCCCGAGGAACAGCCGCTCGACCGGCCGGGACCGCTCGGCGAGCACGGCGAGCAGTGCGCCGAGTCCGTCGGTGGTGAGGCCGGTGTTCACCAGATCGAGGGTGCGCAGCACGGTGTTGCGGCGCAGCATCGGGACGAGGGCCCGGACACCGGTGTCCGTCACGGGGTTGCGTTTCAGCCACAGCGCCCTGACGGTGTCGTCCTCGCTCAGTGCCTGTGCGAGTGCCGTGACCCCGTCGGCGCCGATGCGGTTGCAGCCGAGATAGACCGTCCGCAGCCCGTGGCCGCCCCGGCTCAGGGAATCGGCGACGGCCCGCGCCCCTTCGTCGCCGAGCGAGTTGGTGCCGAGCAGGACATGTGTGGCGTACGGGGAGCGGGCGACCGCGGGCATCACCCTGACCGCGCCTGCCGCGCCGAGTCCCTGCTTGCAGAGATCGACCCGTCCGTCCGCCCGCAGCGCGCCGAGCGCGAAGGTCTCGTCGGACTCGACGGGGTGCGCCGCTCCCAGTCGCTCCAGCAGCGGATCCAGCAGGGCCGGGTCGGCGAGCGGAATGTCCGGGTGCTCGATCGCGGGACAACGCACGGGCATCGGCTGCAACATCACTACTCCCCAGGTCCCCCGCCGGCACCCGGCCGGGAGGGGACGACCGCGTCCGCCCGCTCAGGACGAACCGACGCCATCGACTCTCCTCCACGAAAAGGCGGCAAGACCGGTCGGATTCGAACCGACGTCCTCCAGCTTGATGCTAGGGCGCGACGACCTCTGCGCTACAGCCTTGCCGCGCGTGATCATAGCCGCACCGGCGTCAAATTCGCACACCAGTACCTCGGTTGGTCTCCGGGGGCGGCTTCGCGACCGGGGTGGCCGGTGCCGGAGCCGGACGGCTCCCGCAGGCTGCGGGTGGTCGACAAATGGTCTGTACCTATTGACGAGTTGGTCCAGACCATTTAGTTTCCCCTGTGCTCCATGGCACCAAGGAATCCCACTCCCCCTCAGGACCGCCTCACCGGTCCCTGCCCCAAGGGAGAACCATGTTCGAGCACATGACCTCCGGAAGGAGAACGGCGACCACCCTCGTCGCCGTCCTCGGACTCCTCCTCGCGCTGCTGTCCTTGCAGACCGCCCCCGCACACGCGGCGGGCAAGCTCACCGCCACGTTCACCTCCGCCGACAACGGCTCGTGGTGGAAGGGGACCTATGTCCTGCACAACGACACCGACACCGCCGTCACCGGCTGGAGCCTCGAATTCGACCTCCCTGCCGGGGTCACGATCGACACCTCCTACAACGGCACCGTCACCACGCAGGGCAGCCACGTCACCGCGGTCAACGCCCACTACAACGGCACGGTCGCCGCGCACGGCACCACCGAGCCGTACAGCTTCTGGTTCGTGGCCACCGGACCGATCACCGCACCGACCGGCTGCCGGATCAACGGTGACAAGTGCGACGGCTCCGCGGACGTGCCGCCGGGCGCGCCGAGCGGGCTGAAGCAGACCGACGTCACCGCCCGCACCGCCTCGCTGTCCTGGACGGCGGCCACCGCGGGCGACTTCCCCGTGGCGTCGTACGACATCCTGGCCGGCGGCAAGGTGGTCGGCACGGCCACCGCGGCTACCTCGGCCACCGTCACCGGGCTGACCCCGGCCACCGCCTACTCCTTCACCGTCCGGGCCAGGGACACCCGCGGCAACACCTCCGCCGAGAGCGCCCCGTCGGCGGTCACCACCGTCGACCCGGCCACCGACACCTCCCCGCCCACCGCACCGGGCTCGCTCCACTCCACGGCGGCCGACTCCTCGTCCGTCACCCTGGCCTGGACCGCCGCGACGGACAACCAGCGCGTCGCGGCGTACGACATCTACCGGGGCGGCGCACTGGCGGCCACGGTCTCCGGCACGACGACCACCGCCACCATCGGCGGGCTCTCGCCCTCGACCTCCTACACCTTCACGGTCAAGGCCCGTGACGCGGCGGACAACGCCTCTTCGGCCAGCAACGCGCTCACCGTGAAGACCGACGACATCGTCGGCGCGGGCAACTACGCCAAGGTCGGCTACTTCGTCCAGTGGGGCATCTACGGCCGCCAGTACTTCGTCAAGAACCTCCATGACTCCGGCGCCGCCGACAAGCTCGACATCGTCAACTACGCCTTCGCCAACATCGACCCGACCAACCTGACCTGCCTGAACGGTGTCACCAAGGGCACCACCGCCGACCCCGAGGACCCGGATCAGGGCACCGGCGCCGGAGACGCCGACGCCGACTACGCCCGCCCGTTCGGCGCCGCCCAGTCCGTCGACGGCGTCGCGGACGACGGCTGGGGCAAACTGCGCGGCAACTTCAATCAGTTGAAGAAGCTCAAGAAGCTCCATCCGAACCTGAGGATCGTGGTCTCGCTCGGCGGCTGGACGTACTCCAAGTACTTCTCCGACGTGGCGGCCACCGACGCCTCCCGCAAGAAGTTCGTCTCCTCCTGCATCGACATGTACATCAAGGGCAATCTGCCCGAGTACGGCGGCGCGGGCGGTCCCGGCACCGCGGCGGGAATCTTCGACGGCTTCGACATCGACTGGGAATGGCCGGGCACCGGCACCGGACACCCCGGCAACCACTACTCGCCGAACGACAAGGACAACCTGACCCTGCTGCTCGCCGAATTCCGCAAGCAGATGGACGCCCTCGGAGGCGGCCACCGCCTGCTCACCGCCTTCACCCCCGCCGACCCGCAGAAGATCGACGACGGCTGGGACCTGGGCAAGGTCTTCGACTCCCTCGACGTGGCCAACGTCCAGGGCTACGACTTCCACGGCTCCGGCAGCGACAACTCCTGGGAGCCCGACCGCACCGGCCACCAGGCCAATCTCTACACGGACGACCAGGACCCGTACGACTTCCACTTCAGCGCGGACGCGGCCATCGAGGCCTACACCGACGCGGGCGTCGAACCCCGGAAACTGACCCTCGGCATCCCCTTCTACGGCCGCGGCTGGCAGAACGTCACCGACGGCGGCGTCGCGGGCGAATGGCAGTCCGCGCAGGGCGCCGCCCCCGGCCAGTTCGCGGAGGAGGCCGGAACCCGCGGCTACGCCAACCTGATCGGCGCCTACCCGACCATGACGGTCCACCACGACGAGCAGTCGGTGTCCACGTACGGCTACACCGGCAACCAGTGGTGGTCCTTCGACGACACCTGGTCCATCGGCAAGAAGACGGAGTACGTGAAGTCCAAGGGGCTGCTGGGGGTGATGGTCTGGGAGATGTCCGGTGACACGGCCCAGGGCACCTTGCTCAACGCGCTGGACACCGGACTGAAGTAACGGCACGGAACGTCCGGCCCCACGGAGAGCGCAGGCTCCGCGGGGCCGTCGCCGCGCCGGTGGAGCGGCGATGGCGGCAGCGCGTACAGCCGCGTACAGAAGGCCGCCCCGCGGGGGGCGGCCGTGTTCCGACGGGTCAGCCCCGGGCGGCGAACTCGACGAAGGCGGACCAGCCCCGCGCGGTCAGCGAGAGAACCGGTCCCGTGCGGTCCTTGGAGTCGCGGACGTGGACGACGCCGGGACGGGTGGCGGCTTCAAGGCAGTCGCCACCTTCGGCGCCGCTGTAACTGCTCTTGAACCAGCGCAGCGCGGTGGCGGAATCAGTGGTCTCTTCGACGTTCATACCTCTCCCAGCAACTTTTCGATGAAGGCCAGGGACTCGCGCGGAGTGAGAGCCTGCGATCGGATGATCCCATAGCGGGCCGCCAGCGCGCGGACCTCCTCCCGGTCGGTCATCAGTGTGCTCCTGCCCTGCACCTCCAGGTAGCCGATCTGGTCGCCGTTCTGCCGGGTGATGACGGTGAACGGGCCGTCGACTCCCGCGTTGTCCTCACGGTCCGCGGGCATGACCTGGAGCTCCACATTGCGCTTCTGGCCGATCAGCAGGAGCTGTTCGAGCTGGCCCCGGCGGACCGCGCGGCCGCCGAGCCCGCGCGTGAGCACCCATTCCTCCATCACGAAGCTGAGCAGCGGGGCCGGCCAGCGGCCGAAGATCTCCTGCCGGGCCTGCCTGGCCGCGATCCGCTGCTCGATGGTCGCCTCGTCCAGCAGCGGACGCCGCTCGACCAGCAGGGAACGTGTGTACTCCTCGGTCTGGAGCAGCCCTTTGACGACCAGGGTGTCGTACGCGCACAGCTCCACCGCCTCCGCCTCCAGGCGTGCCGCGTCGCGGAAGAACGCCGGGTACTGGGCGCGGGCCACCTCTTCCTTGGCCGCCTTCAGCACCCCGTGCGCGTTCAGCAGCTCGTCCGCCTGGTCGATGAACCTCGGCGGCGGAATCCGGCGCCCCTGCTCGAAGGACGCGACGGTCGAGGCGGAGTAGCCGGTCATGGTCCCGAACGCCGCCCGCTCCAGACCCGCCGCCACCCGGAACAGCTTCAACTGCCGTCCGAAGAAGGCCAGAATGCCCGCCCCCGGCTCGTACGTCTGCTCCGGCCGCTCCTGCTCCGGCATGTCCCACACCTCCGCGCTCGCCCGCACCGCCGCACCCGGTCACGCGGCGTGCCGTGTACAGCCCACGCCGCACTCGCGTACAGCCGATCGCCGTCCGCGCGTCCGTCCTGGCCAACGCTACGCACGCGCCGCGAGGGTTTTCCTCATGAACGAAGCAATTGACCCGTCCGTGCGAGGCGCGGAACCAGGCGTGCGGGTACGGGAGTTCGCCATGTGTTTCACCGCCACCGCGCGCGGGGCACGGCTCGCCCGCAGGCTCGTCTCGCTCCGGCTGGACGAATGGGGGTACCCCTACACCTCGGAGCCGAACGAGACGATGACCCTCATCGCGGCCGAACTGGCCGCGAACGCGGTGCGTCATGGCCGCGTGCCGGGGCGCGACTTCCATCTGCGGCTGACGGAAACGGGTGGGCGCACGCTGCGGATCGAGGTGACCGACACGCGCACCGAAAGCCTCCCCCCGGCCGGGGTGCCGCAGTGCCCGGCGGCGGACGAGGAGTCCGGGCGCGGCCTGCTCCTGGTCTCGCGGCTCGCGGACCGCTGGTGTGCCGTGCCGCGTACCGGAGCCCCGGGCAAGTGCGTCCGGGCGGAGGTCGGCCTGGACACCGGAACGGACTGAGGACCCCTCCTCGCGGGGCGGCCCGACCGCATTCGGGAAAGCCCCGGCACTGCGCCCCCGGTGCTGTGCGGTACCGGGGGCGGAGCTCGTCGGCGGGACGGCGCGGGACTCAGCCCAGCTGCTCGTACGCGGGCAGTGTCAGGAAGTCCGCGTAGTCCTGGTCCAGGGAGACCTGGAGCAGGAGGTCGTGGGCCTGCTGCCACTTGCCGGACGCGAAGGCCTCGGCGCCGAGCTCGGCACGGATCGCGGCGAGTTCCTCGGCGGCGACCTCGCGGGCCAGGTCCGCCGTGGCGTGTTCGCCGTTCTCGAAGACCACGTCCGCGTTGATCCACTGCCAGATCTGCGAGCGCGAGATCTCCGCGGTGGCCGCGTCCTCCATCAGATTGAAGATGGCGACCGCGCCCATGCCGCGCAGCCAGGCCTCGATGTAGCGGATGCCGACCGCGACGGCGTTGCGCAGGCCGTCGTACGTGGGCTTGGCGTTCAGGGTGTCGATGGCGATCAGGTCGCCCGCCGCCACCGAGACGTCCTCGCGCAGGCGTTCCTTCTGGTTCGGCTTCTCGCCGAGGACCGCGTCGAAGGAGGCCATGGCGATCGGGACCAGGTCCGGGTGGGCGACCCAGGAGCCGTCGAAGCCGTCGTGGGCCTCGCGGTCCTTGTCGGCCTTGACCTTCTCGAAGGCGACCTTGTTGACCTCGGCGTCGCGGCGGGACGGGATGAAGGCCGCCATGCCGCCGATGGCGTGCGCGCCGCGCTTGTGGCAGGTACGGACGAGGAGTTCGGTGTACGCGCGCATGAACGGGGCGGTCATCGTCACCGTGTTGCGGTCGGGGAGGACGAACTTGGCCCCGCCGTCACGGAAGTTCTTGACGATGGAGAAGAGGTAGTCCCAACGGCCCGCGTTCAGCCCGGAGGCGTGGTCGCGGAGCTCGTACAGGATCTCCTCCATCTCGTACGCGGCGGTGATCGTCTCGATGAGGACGGTCGCGCGGACCGTGCCCCGCGGGATGCCGAGACGGTCCTGTGCGAAGACGAAGATGTCGTTCCAGAGACGGGCCTCCAGGTGCGACTCCGTCTTCGGCAGGTAGAAGTACGGGCCCTTGCCGAGGTCGATGAGGCGCTGGGCGTTGTGGAAGAAGTAGAGGCCGAAGTCGACCAGCGCGCCCGGCACCGGGGTGCCGTCGAGCTGGAGGTGACGCTCGTTCAGGTGCCAGCCGCGGGGGCGGGTGACGACCGTCGCGAGCTCCTCGGCCGGCCTGAGGGCGTACGACTTGCCGGTCCCGGGGTCGGTGAAGTCGATGTTCCGGGTGTACGCGTCGATCAGATTGAGCTGGCCGAGGATCACGTTCTCCCAGGTGGGGGCGGACGCGTCCTCGAAGTCGGCGAGCCAGACCCTGGCGCCCGAGTTCAGGGCGTTGATGGTCATCTTGCGGTCGGTCGGACCGGTGATCTCCACCCGGCGGTCGTCGAGCGCGGCCGGGGCCGGCGCGACCTTCCAGGAGTCGTCCGCGCGGATCGCCGCCGTCTCGGGCAGGAAGTCCAGCGTGGACGTACGGGCGATCTCGGCGCGGCGCTCGGCACGGCGGGCGAGCAGTTCGTCACGGCGGGGCGTGAACTGCCGGTGCAGCTCGGCCACGAACGCGAGGGCCGCGTCGGTCAAGACCTCATCCTGCCGGGGCAGGGGCTCGGCATCGACGATGGCCAGCGGGGACGGCGCTGGTGCGGACATGAGCTGTCACTCCTTCAGCGGGCGGTGCGGGCGGCGTCCCACAGCCGCCGGGTCGCCTGAAATGGCACGGCGTGCCAGGGCTCCGGGATACGGCCGTGGGCGCCGTCTGAGGTGCAGAGGGCTTCTGACCAGTGGATAGTAGTTTCCTCATGGTGGAAGTTCAATGGTTTGTTGATGTCGAGATTCTCCGGGTCGACAGAAGTGGGGCAACGTCGGCGCAGCGTGCCGGCCCGTTCACTCAAGGTGCTTCAGGTCCTCCGCCGTGTCGATGTCGTACGCCTGAGCCACATCGGAACACTCGACGAGCGTGATCGCATCGCGGTGCGCCCGCAGATACGCCCGAGCGCCCTGGTCGCCCACCGCTCCCGCCGAGATGTCCGGCCACCGGTCCGCACCGAAGAGCACCGGATGGCCGCGTTCCCCGTCGTACGAGGCGGCCACCAGACTCGTCCGGGAGCGGTACGCCGATCGCACCCGCGCCACCGCGTCCGCGCCGATGCCCGGCTGGTCGACCAGGAGGACGAGCGCCGCGTCCGCCCCCGTACCGGACAGCGCCCCCAGTCCCGCCCGCAGCGACGAGCCCATGCCCTCGGTCCACCCGGGGTTGACGGTCACCGTGCAGCCGGTGAGGTCGGCACGTGCCACCACCTCCTCGGCCGCGGCCCCCAGGACCACATGGACGTGGTGGCAGCCGCCCTCCCGCAGCATGCGTACCGCGTGCTCCACCAGCGGCCGGCCGCGGTGTTCGAGCAGTGCCTTGGGCTGTCCGCCGAGCCGCCGCCCGCCGCCCGCGGCGAGCAGCAGCCCGGCGACCGCCGGTGCCTGTGTTGTTCGAGTCATGCGGACTGGATACCTCGGACGCACCCCGTTCGCGCAAGCGGGAACCGGCGGGTGAGGGCGTGACCGTCGGGCGGCGACGTCCACGGAACGATCCGCGCATCACCCGTACGGGACCCCTGATTTCCGTCCGCGGAGTGGCGCTCGACACCTTTCATGGCGTTAACTTGCGGGCATCTCCGGACACTTGACCACGGTCCGGGAAACGGTCGGAAATCTGGCACAAGGATGTGCGAGGGGGAGTGCTTTGTTGCGAAGCGTGGGGCAGACGCGAGTGACCTGCAGTGGTGAGGACCCGAGGGTGACGGAGCTGCGTACGGCGGTCTCCCGACTCCGCCGTGAGCTCGCGGGGCACCCCGCGGAGTTCCCGGACCGGGGGATCGCCGAGGACGAGTTGGCCGCGCTGGACGAGATGGCGACCGGCGGCGCACCCGAGATTCCGCGCCTGCGCCGTTCGCTGCTGCTGATCGCGGGGGCGATCGGCTCGGTCAGCGCACTGGCCTCCGCGCTCAGGGACGTACGGGTCGCCGTGGACCTCTTCGGCGAGCCGCCGCGCGGCTGACGGCGGGACGAGCGGCGGATCAGCGGCGGATCAGCCGGCGGGCCGTCGCCGCCGCCACCGCCGAGGTCCGGGAGTCGACGCCCAGCTTGGCGTAGATGTGCACCAGGTGGGACTTCACCGTCGCCTGGCTGAGAAAGAGCTTCTTGCTGATCTGCAGGTTCGACAGGCCCTCGCCGACCAGTTGCAGGACTTCCAGTTCCCGCTTGGTCAGGGCCTGTGCCGGGGTCCGCATGCGGTCCATCAGACGGTGGGCGACGGCCGGCGCGAGCGCCGACCGGCCGTCCGCGGCCGTGCGTACCGCCGCCGCCAGCTCCTCCGGCGGGGCGTCCTTCAGCAGATAGCCGGCCGCGCCCGCCTCGACCGCGGCGAGGATGTCCGCGTCCGAGTCGTACGTGGTGAGGATCAGCACTCTGGGCGCGCCCGCCTCCGCCGTGATGGCCGCGGTCGCGCGGGAGCCGTGCATGCCCGCGCCGAACTGCAGGTCCATGAGGACGACATCGAACCCACCGGTCGCGGCGAGCGCCACGGCCCGCTCGGCGGTGGCCGCCTCGGCGACCACCTGGAAGTCGGGTTCGGCGTCGAGCACGGCCCGCAGCCCCGCCCGTACCACCGGGTGGTCGTCGGCGAGCAGCAGCCTGATGGGGGTGGTCATGCGGCGTCCTGTCCTGGCCGGCCGTCGGGCAGCGGAAGCGGAAGGGTCAGGGCGACGGCCGTGCCCTGACCGGGCGCCGATTCGACGCTGAGCGTGCCGCCCAGCGAACGGGCCCGTGAACGCATCGCGGGCAGGCCGAAGCCGCCGGTGTCGGTCTCCGTGGCGACCGGCCCGCTCCCGGGGGCGAACCCACGGCCGTCGTCGACGACGTCCAGAGACACCGAGGTGTCCATGAAGCTGAGAGTGATCTCCGCGCGCCGCGCCCCGGCGTGCCGCACCGTGTTGGCCAACGCGGACTGGGCGGTGCGCAGCAGCGCCACTTCGTACGGGGTCGGCAGCTCCACCGGGCTGCCGCTGACCGCGAACTGCACCGTGAGGCCGGGGCCCGTCGTGCGGGACGAGAGCCGTTCCAGGGCCGCTGCGAGGGAGCCGTTCTCCAGATCGGGCGGCGACAGGGCACGGACGAAGCGGCGGGCCTCGGCGAGATTCTCCTGCGCGGCCTCCCGGGCCCGGCGGACGTGCGCGGTGGCGGGAGCGTCGGCGGACAGGGTGCGTTCGGCGGCGCGCAGCAGCAGCTGGATGCTGGACAGGCCCTGCGCCAGGGTGTCGTGGATCTCGCGGGCCAGCCGCTCACGCTCGGCGAGCGTGCCCGCCGTGCGCTCCGCCTCTGCCAGTTCCGCCCTGGTCGACATCAGCTCCTCGATGAGTTCGCGGCGCCGTTCGCTCTCCCGGAACAGCGCTTCGTACCCGAGAACCGTCGCGACCGCGACCGCCGCGCCGAGCAGTGGACCGATGAAGGTGCCGGGATTGACGGCCTGGCCGTGCAGCACGAAGCTCGCGATGGCCGCGACGGCGGTGATCACGACGGCCGGCAGGGCCCAGCGCGTCGGCAGCAGATGCAGCTGCAGGAAGTAGAGCGGGAACGCCACCCACAGGGCGTCGGGCGACAGGACGAGCAGCACCAGCCACAGGGCGCACAACAGCGCCAGCCACAGGGCGGCCGCGCGGCTGTGCGGCCGTACGACGGGAGCGAGCGCGCCCGCCGCGTACCCGGCGGCCATCACACAGGTGACCACGACGACCGCGGCGGCGTGCGGCGTCCCGTCGCCGACGGCCCGTAGCGCCGCGAGAGCGAGCAGTCCCACCAGCAGCGCGTGCAGACAGAGCCGCAGCGCGGCGGTGACAGGGGGGTGGGCACGGGAATCCATGATTCCTCCAGCGTAGACGGGCGGCGCCCGCGCCCGGTCAATCGAAAGTTTGATGTCGGGCCCCACCGCCGCGCGATGTTTCCGGGCGGTCGGCGTCCGAGGCTGGAAGCATGTTCGTCGCATGGAGAGATCTCCGGTTCGCCAAGGGCCGGTTCGCGCTCATGGGCACGGTCGTGGTTCTGATCACGCTGCTCGTGGGCCTGCTGTCCGGTCTCACGGCCGGTCTGGCCAGGGAGAACACCTCGGCCGTCACGGGGCTGAACGCAGACCATCTCGCGTTCGCCGCCCCGCCCGACGGCCGGTCGGTGTCCTTCACCGATTCGATCGTCGAGGAGAGTGCCTGGCGCAGCTGGGCGGAGCGGCCCGGTGTGAGCCACGCGGAGCCGCTCGGTATCCGCACCCTCAACGCCGTCGCCGTCGAGGGCGGGCGCACGGCCGCCGTCTCGGCGTTCGGCGTCGAGCCCGGCGCGGGACCGGCACCCGAGGGTGCCAGGGCCGTCGGTACGGGGAAGGTGGTGCTGTCCCGAGGGGCCGCGGACGACCTGGCCGCCGGGGCCGGAGACCGGCTGCGCCTCGGCGGCACCGAAGTCACCGTCGCCGCGGTCGCGACGGACGCCTCGTACAGCCATACACCGGTGGTGTGGACCTCGCTCCACGACTGGCAGCGCTTCGGGGCCGACGGTGCCGGCCGGACCCCGCACGCCACGGTGATCGCCCTGACCACCACCAACGGCGCCGACCTCGCCGCGGGCGACAAGGCGGCGGGCACCAGTACGCTCTCCCTCGGGGACTCCCTCACCGCGATCGGCTCGTACCAGGCGGAGAACAGCTCGCTCCAGCTGATGCGCGGCTTCCTGTTCGCCATCTCGGCCCTGGTCATCGGCGCCTTCTTCACGGTCTGGACGATCCAGCGCAGCGGTGATGTCGCCGTCCTCAAGGCGCTGGGCGCCTCCACCCCGTATCTGCTGCGCGACGCGCTCGGACAGGCCGTGGTGATGCTCGCGATCGGTACCGCAGTGGGCACCGCGCTCGCCTCCGGCATCGGCGCGGTGGTCAGCGGTGGTGCCGTGCCGTTCGTCCTCGACGCGGCGACCGTCCTCGTGCCGGCGGCCGTCATGATCGTCCTCGGTGCCGTCGGGGCGGCGCTGTCCATCCGGCGGATCACCGCCGTCGACCCGCTCACCGCACTCGGGAGTGCCCGATGACCCTGACCCTCGCCGATGTCACCCTCACCTACCCCGACGGCGACGGCCGGCTCACCGCCCTGGACCGGGTCTCGCTGGACGTGCCCGCCGGCTCGCTCACCGCGGTCGTCGGACCGTCCGGCTCCGGCAAGTCCAGCCTTCTCGCGGTGGCGGCGACCCTGGTCACGCCGGACGAGGGGCGGGTCGTCGTCGCCGGTACGGACACCGCGGCCCTCGGCCGTGCGGAAAAGGCGGCGCTGCGCCGCGAGAGCGTCGGCATCGTCTTCCAGCAGCCCAATCTGCTGCCCTCCCTCACCGCGGCCGAACAGCTCCAGGTGATGACCCATCTGTCGGGCGGGGCCGTGCGCGGCGCCCGCGGCCGGGCGCTGGAGCTGCTGGACGCGGTCGGCCTCGCGGACAAGGCCGACCGCAGGCCCCATCAGCTCTCGGGCGGGCAGCGCCAGCGGATCAACATCGCGCGGGCCCTGATGAACGAGCCGGCGGTGCTGCTCGTCGACGAACCGACCAGCGCGCTCGATCACGAGCGGGGGGCCGCCGTGCTCGAACTGCTGGTCACACTGACCCGGCAGCGGTCGACGGCGACGGTGATGGTCACCCACGACCGGGCCCATCTGGACCGGACGGACCGCGTCGTCACGATGGACGACGGCCGTCTGACGGTGCCCGCACCGGCCTGAGAAACGCGTGGAGGGGCGGCCCGGCCGCCCCTCCACGCGTTTCGGTGGTGTCTCAGCCGGTGGTCCCGCTGCTGGCCAGCGCGTCGGACAGCTCTTTCGCGGCCTGCTGCAGAATCGGCACGATCCGCTCCGTGGCCGCCTCCGTCACCCGGCCGGCCGGCCCCGAGATCGAAATCGCGGCGGAGGTGGGGGAGTCGGGCACCGAGACCGCCAGGCAGCGCACACCGACCTCCTGCTCGTTGTCGTCCACCGCGTAACCGACCCTGCGGACCTGTTCCAGCGCTTCGAGGAAACCGTCGGGAGTGGTGATCGTCTTCTCGGTGGCGGCAGGCATGCCGGTACGGGCGAGCAGCGCCCGCACCTCCTCCGGCGGCGTGTGCGCGAGCAGCGCCTTGCCGACCCCCGTGGAGTGGGGGAGCACCCGTCGGCCCACCTCGGTGAACATGCGCATCGAGTGCTTGGACGGAACCTGTGCCACGTACACGATCTCGTCGCCGTCGAGCAGCGCCATGTTCGCGGTCTCGCCGGTCTCCTCGACCAGGCGCGCGAGATACGGGCGGGCCCAGGTGCCGAGCAGCCGCGACGCGGACTCGCCGAGCCGGATCAGACGCGGGCCGAGTGCGTAGCGGCGGTTCGGCTGCTGGCGTACGTATCCGCAGATCACCAGTGTGCGCATCAGACGGTGAATGGTCGGCAGCGGAAGCCCGCTGCTCGCGGAGAGTTCGCTGAGGCCGACCTCGCCCCCGGCGTCCGCCATCCGTTCCAGCAGGTCGAATGCACGCTCAAGGGACTGCACACCACCGCTCGACGCGGCGGGCTTGGAGTCGGATGTGCTGGCGTGGGACGGCGGCACGTCAACGGTCCTTTCGAGGCGGAAGTGCGGGTGCCCCGCCCGGCGAGGCACCCCGCAGCCTACCGGGCGGTTCCCGATCGGCCCACTGCTCAGGGTGCGGCGTCCTGGCCGGTCAGAGCCCGTTTGTCCCGGTGTCGGCAGTCCGGGGGGCGGTTCTGCGATGCCGCACTGGTTCCATGTTACGTTCCGCTCTTCGGAATTTATCTTTTACTTTGCGGAAATCTCTAGTTGTGGGCGCGGGTGGTCCGTCGGTCGTCCCGCGAGGAGAGTGGGGTCTTGACGGGTCCGAATCCCGAGTGAAGACTCCTTCAACAGTTCGTTGAATTCGTAGTGGTCGAAAGTCCGAATTGAGGAGCACGGGTGTCCGGTGCGGACGTGAATCTGGTATTGCGCTCGACGCGTGTCGTCACCCCGGACGGGACGCGCCCCGCAGCGGTCGCCGTCGCCGACGGGAGAATCGACGCCGTCCTGCCGTACGACAGCGGGATGCCGGCCGGTGCCCGGCTGGAGGATTTCGGCGACGACGTCCTGCTGCCCGGACTCGTCGACACCCACGTCCATGTGAACGACCCCGGTCGCACCGAGTGGGAAGGCTTCCACACCGCCACCCGCGCGGCGGCGGCGGGCGGCATCACCACCCTGCTCGACATGCCCCTCAACTCCCTTCCGCCGACCACCACCGTCGGCCACCTGCGCACCAAGCAGCAGGTGGCGGCCCCCAAGGCGCACATCGACACCGGATTCTGGGGCGGCGCCGTCCCGTCCAACGTCAAGGACCTGAGGCCGCTGCACGAGGCCGGGGTCTTCGGTTTCAAGTGTTTCCTCTCGCCCTCCGGCGTCGATGAGTTCCCGGAGCTCGACCAGGAGCAGCTGGCCCGGTCCATGGCCGAGATAGCCGGCTTCGGCGGGCTGCTGATCGTGCACGCCGAGGACCCGCGCCATCTGGCGTCCGCCCCGCAGCGCAGCGGGCCCGCTTACGCCGACTTCCTCGCCTCCCGGCCCCGTGACGCCGAGAACACCGCGATCGAGGGACTCATCGCACACGCCCGGCGGCTGAACGCCCGGGTCCATGTGCTGCATCTGTCCTCCAGTGACGCCCTGCCGGTGATCGCCGCCGCCAAGCGCGAGGGCGTACGGGTCACCGTCGAGTCCTGCCCGCACTTCCTCACCCTCACCGCCGAGGAGGTCCCGGACGGCGCGACGGAGTTCAAGTGCTGCCCACCGATCCGGGAGGCCGCCAATCAGGACACGTTGTGGGAGGGGCTGGCCGACGGGACGATCGACTGCATCGTCTCCGACCACTCGCCGTGCACCACCGACCTCAAGACGCCGGACTTCGCCTCCGCCTGGGGCGGCATCTCCTCCCTCCAACTGGGCCTTCCCGCCGTCTGGACCGAGGCCCGCAGGCGCGGCCGCTCGCTCGACGACGTCGTCCGCTGGATGTCGGCCGCCCCCGCGGAACTGGCCGGACTGACCCGCAAAGGTGCCATCGAGGCCGGCCGGGACGCCGACTTCGCGGTCCTCGCCCCCGACGAGACCTTCACCGTCGACCCCGCGGAGCTCTTCCACCGCAACCAGGTCACCGCCTACGCGGGCAAGACCCTGCACGGCGTCGTGAAGTCGACCTGGCTGCGCGGTGTACGGATCGCGGCCGACGGCGGCGTCGCCGGACCCACCGGGCGCCTTCTCGAAAGGGAGCACTGACCATGACGGCGACGGCCCGCTTCACCGGCGACGCGAACCCGTACGGCGGCGGCGACCCGTACGCCGACTACCGCACGGCCGACTTCCCCTTCACCGGCCTCGTCGACCTCGCCGACCGGCGGCTCGGCGCGGGGGTGATCGCCGCCAACGACGAGTTCTTCGCCGAGCGCGAGAACCTTCTGAAGCCGGAGCCCGCGGAGTTCGACCCCGAGCGCTTCGGTCACAAGGGCAAGATCATGGACGGCTGGGAGACCCGCCGCCGACGCGGTGCGGGCGCCGACCGGCCGCACCCCGCCGACGAGGACCACGACTGGGCACTGGTACGGCTCGGTGCGCCCGGAGTCGTACGCGGCATCGTCGTCGACACGGCCCACTTCCGCGGCAACTACCCGCAGGCGGTCTCCGTCGAGGCGGCCTGTGTCCCCGGCTCCCCGTCACCCGAGGACCTCCTCGCGCCCGAGGTGAAGTGGACAACGCTCCTGCCGCGTACGGCCGTCGGCGGACACGCCGCCAATGGCTTCGCCGTCGCGGCCGGGCAGCGCGTCACCCACCTGCGGGTCAATCAGCACCCCGACGGCGGGATAGCCCGGCTGCGGGTCTACGGCGAGGTCACCCCCGACCCCGGCTGGCTGGCCGCCCTCGGCACCTTCGACCTGGTCGCCCTGGAGAACGGCGGCACGGTCGAGGATGCCTCCGACCGGTTCTACTCACCGGCCACCAACACCATCCAGCCGGGCAGGTCCCGCAAGATGGACGACGGCTGGGAGACCCGCCGACGACGCGACCGGGACAACGACTGGATCCGCTACCGCCTCGTCGAGCAGGCGGAGATCCGCGCCGTCGAGATCGACACCGCGTATCTCAAGGGCAACTCGGCGGGCTGGGCGAGCCTTTCCGCCCGCGACGGGGAGAGCGGCGACTGGACCGAGGTGCTGCCCCGGACCCGGCTCCAGCCCGACACGAACCACCGCTTCGTTCTGCCCGCGGCGGTGCGGGCCACGCACATCCGGATCGACATCTTTCCCGACGGCGGCATCTCCCGGCTGCGGGTCTTCGGCTCACCGACCGAGGAGGGGGCCGCGCGACTGGCCGCGCGCCACCGCGAGCTCGGCGGGTAGGGCCTCTCGTCCGGATCACCGGCCGGGCCGGCCGGACCGGAACGCGGACCGGTCGGCCTCGTCCTGGTGTGCCCGACATATTCATGTTCGGGGCTTGTGGGACTCTGATGGCATGATCTTCATCGTCGTCAAATTCACCGTCCACAGCGCCGACCGCGACAACTGGCTCCCGGCCGTCGAGGACTTCACCCTCGCCACCCGGAAGGAGCCGGGCAACCTGTTCTTCGAGTGGTCCTACAGCGTCGAGAACCCGGATGAATTCGTCCTGCTGGAGGCGTTCGCCTCCCCCGAGGCCGGTCAGGCCCATGTGAAGTCGCAGCACTTCGCCGCGGCGATGGACCGGATGGCGGATCTCGTCTCCGAGACGCCGGAGATCATCAACGTCGAGGTGCCGGGTGACGGCTGGTCCCGGATGACGGAGCTCACCCCGCGCTCGCGGTGATCCGCGCGCCGGTGGATCCGCGTCGCCCGACTGGGACGCACCGACGGGACGGATGCCGACGGGGCCGACCCCCGGCCGGTTCCCCATGGCCCTCGGGCCGTCGGGATCCGGCCGGGGTCCGGGGTGTCGGCCGGAACGTCTCCGTCGCGCAGCGGATCAGGCCGCGTGGCCTTCGTCCACCGTCACCTCCGTACCCGTGATGTACGTCGCTTCGGCACTGGCCAAGTAGGCGATCAGTGAGGCCACTTCGTCCGGCGTACCGAACCGGTCCGGCGTCGTGCTGCCCGTGCTGGCCGTGGCCGGCGGGCGCGGCCTGCGGGCACTGAGCGCGGCGCAGTGGCGGGGAGCGGGTCTGCTGGGCCTGGTCCTCAGCGGGATCTTCTCGGTGGAGACGTACGGAGTCGTGCACACTTCGGCCACCAACGCCGGGCTCGTCATCAGCCTCACGATGATCTTCACCCCGCTCGCCGAGGCCGCCGTGACCCGTGTCCGGCCGTCCCGGGCGTTTCTCGGCGCCGCCGGGCTGTCGGTGGCCGGTGTGGCGCTGCTGACCCGGGGCGGCGGATTCACCAGCCCGTCGGCGCGCGACCTGCTGATGCTCGTGGCCGCCCGTACCGTGCACGTGCTGCTCATGGCCCGCATGAAGACGGTGCGGGGGCGGACTCGCTGTCGCTGACGACGGTCCGGCTCGGCAGTGCCGTCGCCGTCTTCCGTGCTCGCGGCCGCGCCCGGCACCGGTCAGGCGCCGTGGACGGTGGCCGCGGGCTTCGGGGTCCGGGAATGGGGCGGGCCGCTCTTCCTCTCCGTCTTCTGCACGCTCTTCGCCTTCTTCGTGCAGATGTGGTCGGTGCGCCGCACCTCGCCGTCCAGGGGTCGGGTCGGTCTGCTGCTCGGTACGGAACCGTTGTGGGCCGCCGCCGTGGGCATCGCGATCGGCGGTGAACGGCTCGGCGTCCTCGGTGCGGTGGGCGCTGTGCTGGTGCGGGTGGGCACCGGCTGGGGACGCCGGGCGGTGAACCCCACTACTCCTTGAGCCGGTCGGCCGCCACCATCACCGCCGCACCCGCCACGGCGAGCACGATGTTCACGAAGGTCGCGTAGGGACCGACGAAGTCCAGCCGCCGTACCAGCGTCCAGAACCGGAACCATCCCGTCCATTCGTTGATGAGTCCGGCGACCCCCTGGACGAAGACGAGGAAGCCGACCGACTCGCAGATTTTCTTCATGGCAGGAGCCTCCCGGCTCCCGTCCGCCCGCCGCGTCGGCCACCGGACTGCCGCGCCGCGCCGAAGGTCTCGCGTTCGGCGACTTTGGTGTCTCGCTGCGCCGGGATCGTCGGCACCCGTGCCTGACCTGGGTAGTTTTGTCGTATGACGCGTACGGAGTACCCCTGGCTGCTGCCCTCGGCGATGGCCGACCCGGAGCTGCCCGGTGACCAGGCAGGCCGCTCACGACGCACCGTGCGGGACTGGATCGTCGACCTCACCGCCTTCCTCTGCGCCGCCGGCATCGGTCTGCTCGCCGCGTCGGCCCTCGACGCCGACCGCACCACCCCGGACGGCGTCGTCTTCGTCGACTGCCTGATCGGGGCCGCCGCCTGCTGCGCCCTGTGGGTGCGACGGCGGTGGCCGGTCGGCCTCGCAGTGGGCCTGATCCTGGTCTCCACCGTCGAACCGGTCGCCGCGGGCGCCCTGCTCGTGGCGCTGTTCAGCGTGGCCGTGCACCGGCCGTTCCGCCCCGTGGCGGTCATCGGGGCACTCGCTCTGATCACGACCCCCGTACAGCCGTATCTGCGGCCCGACCCGGGCACCTCGTTCACCGCGGCCACGGTCGTCGGCGTGCTGCTGTCGCTGCTGGTGCTCAGCTGGGGCATGGTCGTACGGTCCAGACGCCAGCTCGTCGTCACGCTGCGCGAGCGCGCCCGCCGGGCCGAGACCGAGGCGGAGCTCCGCGCCGAACAGGCACAGCGGCTGGCCCGCGAAGCCATCGCCCGGGAGATGCACGATGTGCTCGCCCACCGGCTGACCCTCCTCAGCGTCCACGCCGGTGCCCTCGAATTCCGCCCCGACGCGCCCCCGGCCCAGGTGGCGCGGGCCGCCGGGGTCATCCGGGACAGCGCGCACGAGGCGCTCCAGGACCTCCGCGAGATCATCGGAGTCCTGCGCAGCCCGGGGGAGAGCGACGACAACCGGCCGCAGCCCACCCTCGCCACCCTGGACTCCCTGATCGACGAGTCCCGGCTGGCCGGTATGAGGGTCACCCTCGACAGCCGCATCGCCGACCCCGCCGCGGCCCCCGCCGCCTCCGGCCGCACGGTCTACCGCATCGCCCAGGAGGGCCTGACCAACGCCCGTAAACACGCACCGGGCGCCGAGGTCGGTGTGACCGTCGCCGGCGGTCCGGGGGACGGGCTCACCATCGAGGTGCGCAATCCGGCGCCCACCGAACCGTTCGAGCAGGTCCCCGGCTCGGGCCAGGGGCTCATCGGCCTCACGGAACGCGCCACCCTGGCCGGGGGCCGTCTCGATCACGGGCCGGCGCCGGACGGCGGCTTCGGCATCCGGGCCTGGCTGCCGTGGCCGGCCTGAGCGGCGCACGGTCCGCCGGGGTCTTCCGTTCGGATCGGGCCGGATCGGCGGGGCGCGGTGCCGGGGCACACGAACCGTGCCCGATCCGGACGAGAGGCCCCGAGGCCGCCGCGGACCGGGACACGTCAGGGGCCGGGGTCTGGCTACGGTTGTCGTCATGACCACCCCGACGCCCATGGATCCCGTGGCGCAGCCCGTCCGGCTGCTCATCGTCGACGACGACCCGCTCGTACGGGCCGGGCTCACCCTCATGCTCGGCGGCGCCGACGACATCGACATCGTGGGGGAGGGGGCCGACGGCACCGAGGCCGTGGATCTCGTCGACCGGCTCCGCCCCGATGTGGTGCTGATGGACATCCGGATGCCGACCATGGACGGGCTGACGGCGACCGAGGCGCTGCGGTCCCGCCCCGACCCACCGGAGGTCATCGTCCTGACGACGTTCCATGCCGACGACCAGGTGCTGCGGGCCATCCGTGCCGGAGCCGCGGGATTTGTCCTGAAGGACACCCCTCCGGCCCGGATCGTCGACTCGGTGCGGAGGGTGGCGGCCGGTGATCCGGTGCTGTCGCCCGCGGTGACCCGCCGGCTGATGGCCCGTGCCGCCGGTACCGGCCCCGGGTCCGGCCGAGGCGACCGGGTGGACCGCACCGACCGGGCGAGGCAGCGGATCGCGGCCCTCGCCGAACGGGAACGCGAGGTCGCGATCGCCGTCGGGCAGGGCCGTTCCAACGCCGAGATCGCCGCCACGCTCTATCTCAGCGTGGCGACCGTGAAGACCCAGGTGTCCCGGATCCTGGCCAAATTCGATTTCAACAACCGTGTCCAGATCGCGCTGTTGGTGCACGACGCGGGCCTGCTCGACGAGGACGGCGCAGACCGGGCCACATAGGCTGAAGCGGTCGATCGCCAGCGATCGAGCCGATCAGACCGGGAGAGGCGACCCCATGTCCGATGCCAGTGTCCATGTCGATTTCGATCTGCGCGGGGTCAAGGACTTCACCGCGAACCCCTATCCGCACTACGAGAAGTTGCGCGCCGCCGGTCCCGTGCACACCGTCCGTACCGACGACTTCGACCGGGTCTGGCTCGTGGTGGGGTACGACGAGGGCCGCGCCGTCCTCGCCGACCAGCGGTTCGGCAAGGAGTGGCAAGGGCTGGTGGACCGGCCCGACGGGAACGATCCGATCTTCGCCAACATGCTGGAGCTCGACGCACCCCACCACACCCGGCTGCGCAAGCTCGTCACCCGGGAGTTCACCGCACGCCGGGTCGAGGCCCTGCGCCCCCGCGTCCAGCAGATCACCGATGAACTCCTCGACGCGATGGTGCCGGCCGGGCGGGCCGATCTCGTGGACGCGCTCGCCTTCCCGCTGCCGATGACCGTCATCTGCGAACTGATCGGTGTGCCGGACCTGGACCGGAACGCCTTCCGTCGGCTGTCGAACGGCGTCGTCACCCCGGCCACACCGGAGCAGGAGCGCGAGGCCGTGGCCGCCATGGGGGCCTACCTCGGCGAACTCATCGAGGACAAGCGGTCCTCGCCCGGTGACGACCTGATGAGCGCGCTGGTCAGGGCACGTGACGAGGAAGGGGACGGACTGTCGCCCGACGAGCTCGTGGGCATGGCTTTCCTGCTGCTCGTCGCCGGGCACGAGACCACGGTCAACCTGATCTCCAACGGGGTGCGGGCGTTGCTCGACCATCCGGGCCAACTGGCCTTGCTCCGTGCGGACTTCGATTTGATCGACGGGGCCGTCGAGGAAATGCTGCGGTACGACGGACCGGTGGAGACCGCCACGTTCCGCTTCCCCCGCGAAACGGTCCGGGTCGGGCGGCGGGTCATTCCGGCGGGCGAGCCGGTCCTGGTCTCCCTGGCGGGCGCCGACCGCGACGCCGGCCGCTATCCGGAAGCGGACCGCTTCGACATCCGCCGCGACGCCCAGGGGCATCTGGCCTTCGGACACGGCATCCATTTCTGCCTGGGTGCGCCGCTGGCCCGGATGGAGGGCCGGATCGCGATCCGGTCGCTGCTGGAGCGGTGCCCCGGTCTCGTACTGGACACGGACGGCGGGGAGCCGGACTGGCTCCCCGGCATGCTGATCCGTGGGGTGCGTGGGCTGCCCGTCCGCTGGTGAGGTAAAAAGCTCTGCCATGACGGGACTTGATTTGCAGATGGCACAGAAGGTGCTCGACAGTCAGCCGTTCAGCGGGCTGGTCGGGGCGAGGATCACCGCCTTCGGGGACGGTGCGGCCACCCTGGAGGTGGACATCCGTCAGGAGCTGCAGCAGCAGAACGGCTTCGTGCACGGCGGGGTCCTGGCCTACGCCGCCGACAACTCGATCACCTTCGCCGCCGGGACGACCCTCGGCCCGGCCGTGCTGACCGGCGGCTTCTCCATCCAGTACGTCCGGCCCGCCACCGGCCGCACACTCGTCGCCCGCGCCGAAGTCGTGCACACCGGCCGCCGCCAGGCCGTGGTCCGCTGCGAGCTGTTCGCCACGGGGGAGGAGGGGGCGCGGACGCTCTGCGCGGTGGCCCAGGGCACCGTACTGTCCGCCACACCGTCCTGAGACGCCTCCGTCCCGCTCCCGGCCGCCGGGAGCGGGGCGCCGTGGGACTCACCCCGCGGCATGAGCGCCGGACCGGGCGGCCGCCCCGTCGGCGATCTCGGCGATCGCCACGGGGCGCCGCTCCCGCCGGGACACCTCGCACGCCTCGGCGATCAGCAGCGCGTACCACGCCTCCCGGCCGTCGCACGGATTGGGCAGCTCGCCCCGCACCACCCGTACGAACGCGTCCAGTTCCGCCTCGTACGCCGGGGCGAACCGCTCCAGGAAGCCCGGCCAGGGGCGGCGCGGCGCGGCCGGGCCCCGCGGCTCCGCCGAGGTGACCGGAGTGCGGTCGTCCAGGCCGACCGTGAGCTGGCCGAGCTCGCCCGCCAGCTCCATCCGCACGTCGTAACCGGCGCCGTTGCAGCGAGTGGCCGTCGCCGTGGCCAGGGTGCCGTCGTCGAGAGTCAGCAGGGCCGCCGCCGTGTCGACGTCACCCGCCGCCCGGAACATCCCAGGTCCGGCATCCGACCCGGTGGCGTACACCTCGGTCACCTCACGGCCCGTCACCCACCGCAGCATGTCGAAGTCATGGACCAGACAGTCCCGGTACAGCCCTCCGGAGAGCGGCAGATACGCGGCGGGCGGCGGTGCGGGGTCCATGGTCATGGCCCGTACGGTGTGCAGCCTGCCCAGCGCCCCGGCCCGCACCGCGGTGCGGGCCGCCTCGTACCCGGCGTCGAATCTGCGCATGAAGCCCAGTTGGAGGACGCTGCCCGCCCGGTCGACCTCGGACAGCGCGCCCAGCGTCCCCGGCAGGTCCAGCGCGATCGGCTTCTCGCAGAACGCCGGCAGCCCCGCGCGCGCGGCCTGCCCGATCAGATCCGCGTGCGTCGAGGTGGCCGAGGCGATCACCACGGCGTCCACGCCCGCGCCGAACACCTCGGCGGCGCTGTCCGCGGCCCGCGCACCGAGGCGGTCCGCGACCTCGGCCGCCCGTGCCCTGTCGGTGTCCGTCACCACCAGGGCGTCGACCGCGGGATGGCGGGCCAGCACGCCCGCGTGGAAGGAACCGATCCGGCCGGTGCCGATGAGTCCGATGCGCATGGACCCAACGTGCCGCCCACCGACTGCGCTGTCAACCATATGTCCTGACAAGGCGAGGCTTGTTCGATGTTCATGCTGTCCGGACAACAGGACGACCGGACTACCGGAGGTTCTGACGTGAGGGATACCCTCCACGCGTGCCCAAACCCACCACCGACCCCGCCGCGCTCGACCTCGGTGTGGACCGCACCAGTCCGGTTCCGCTGTACTACCAGCTGGCCCAGCAGCTGGAGGCGGCCGTCGAGCAGGGCCGGCTGGCCCCCGGCAGCCTCCTCGGCAACGAGATCGAGCTCGCGGCCCGGCTCGGGCTGTCCCGCCCCACCGTCCGCCAGGCCATCCAGTCACTGGTCGACAAGGGACTGATGGTCCGCCGCCGAGGCGTCGGCACCCAGGTCGTGCACAGCCGGGTCCGGCGCCCCCTCGAACTGAGCAGCCTGTACGACGACCTGGAAGCGGCGGGCGGACACCCCACCACCCGTGTCCTGCGCAACACCGTCGAGCCCGCCGGTGCCGCAGTCGCCGACGCGCTCGGAATCACCGAGGGCACCGACGTGCACCTCGTCGAGCGACTGCGGTACGCGCACGACGAGCCGCTGGCACTCCTGCGCAACCACCTGCCTCTCGGGATCGTCGGCCTGGAGACCGAACGGCTGGAGACCACCGGCCTCTACCGGATGATGCGCGGCGCCGGCATCACCCTGCACAGTGCCCGCCAGGCCGTGGGTGCCCGGCTCGCCACCGCCCAGGAAGCGGCCGCACTCGCCGAGACCGAGGGTGCCGCGCTGCTGACGATGGAACGCACCACCTTCGACGACACCGGGCGCGCGGTCGAGTTCGGTTCCCACATCTACCGGGCCTCGCGCTATTCCTTCGACTTCCAGTTGCTCGTACGGTGACGGGGGTCACCCTGGCCCGCGACGGATGCGGACCCGGGGGGAGGGATGTGGCTTCCGGGGCATCGTGTGCGGCGGCGTGAAGGAGTCGGCGGCCGGGGGCGGCGTCGAGTTCTCCCACACGGGGAACGAGGCAGGCGGGAACGGGCCCGGCCCGTCCGGACCGCCCTCAACCGGAACGTCGACCTCCGCCCTGCCGGGCGGCGCCGTCGGCGGCTCGGGGATACTTGGCCGGCAGAGCAGGGTGCGAACCGTCCCCGGTCCACCAGGCAGCACAACGAGCAGCACAAGAAGGGCATGGCGTCGTGGCAAGGGTTCGGACAGGGGTACGTGCGATGGGCGCCGTGCTTGCGGCGGTGCTCGGGGTTTCCCTCGTGGGATGCAGCAGCACCGGTGGCAAGCGTGCGGAGGAGCGCGCGGCGCGGGCTGCCGCCGAGGGCCGGTCCGCGGTGAACACGCCCCGCTGGACCTTCGCCATGGTCACCCACTCCGGCGACGGCGACACGTTCTGGGACATCGTCCAGCGGGGCGCCGAGCAGGCGGCCGTCAAGGACAACATCAAGTTCCTGTACTCGCACAACGACGAGGCCCAGCAGCAGGCCCAGCTCGTCCAGGCGGCCATCGACCAGAAGGTCGACGGGCTGATCGTCACGCTCGCCAAGCCCGACGCGATGAAGGACGTCGTCGCGAAGGCCACCAAGGCCGGTATCCCGGTGATCACGGTGAACTCGGGCTCCGCGGAGTCCAAGCAGTTCGGTGCGCTCAGCCATATCGGCCAGGACGAGTCCATCGCGGGCGAGGCGGTCGGCGACGAGCTCAACGCGCGAGGCCGCAAGAAGGCCCTGTGCATCCTGCACGAGCAGGGCAACGTCGGCCACGAGCAGCGCTGCGCCGGGGCGAAGAAGACCTTCGACGGGCAGATGCAGAACCTGTACGTCGAAGGCACCAACATGCCCGACGTCCAGGCGTCCATCGAGGCCAAGCTCCAGGCCGACAAGGACATCGACGCGGTCGTCACACTCGGCGCGCCGTTCGCGGACGCCGCCGTCAAGGCGAAGAAGACCGCCGGCAGCAAGGCCGAGATCGACACCTTCGACCTGAACGCCAAGGTCGCCACGGCCCTCCAGGACAAGACCCTCGGCTTCGCGGTCGACCAGCAGCCCTACCTCCAGGGGTACGAGGCCGTGGACCTGCTCTGGCTCCACCGCTACAACGGCAATGTGCTCGGCGGCGGCCGTCCGGTTCTCACCGGCCCGCAGATCATCACCTCGAAGGACGCCGCCGAACTCGCCGAGTACACGAAGCGGGGCACCCGATGAGCACGGTGACCGGTCCGCCCGCCCAGGCCGTGGCCGACGAGCGGCTGCTGCGCACCTCACCGCTGCGCAAGCTCCTCGGCCGCCCCGAGCTCGGCTCGGTGGTCGGCGCCGCGGCCGTCTTCATCTTCTTCTCGATCGTCGCCGACAGCTTCCTGCGCGCCTCCAGCCTCGGCACGGTGCTCTACGCCGCCTCCACCATAGGGATCATGGCCGCGCCGGTGGCGCTGCTGATGATCGGCGGCGAGTTCGACCTCTCCGCCGGGGTGCTGGTCACCAGCTCCGCGCTGATCTCGTCGATGTTCAGTTACCAGATGACGGCCAACGTCTGGGTCGGCGTCTTCGTGTCCCTGCTGGTCACGCTGGCCATCGGGGCCTTCAACGGCTTCATGCTGACCCGGACCAAACTGCCGAGCTTCATCATCACGCTCGGTACGTTCCTGATGCTGACCGGCCTCAATCTGGGCTTCACCAAGCTGATCAGCGGGACCGTGTCGACCAAGACCATCGGTGACATGGAGGGCTTCGACTCGGCCCGTCAGGTCTTCGCCTCGCAGTGGACCATCGGCGGCGTCGAGTTCAAGGTCACCATTCTGTGGTGGGCCGTGCTCGTCGCGATCGCCACCTGGATCCTGCTCCGCACCCGCTTCGGCAACTGGATCTTCGCGGTCGGCGGCGAGGCCGATGCGGCCCGCGCGGTCGGCGTCCCGGTGATCCGTACCAAGATCGGGCTCTACCTCGGGGTCGCCTTCGCCGCCTGGGTCTCGGGGCAGCATCTGCTGTTCTCGTACGACGTGGTGCAGTCCGGCGAGGGCGTCGGCAACGAACTGATCTACATCATCGCGGCAGTCATCGGCGGCTGTCTGATCACCGGCGGCTACGGATCCGCGATCGGCTCCGCGGTCGGTGCCTTCATCTTCGGCATGACCAGCAAGGGCATCGTGTACGCGGAGTGGAACCCGGACTGGTTCAAGTTCTTCCTCGGAGCCATGCTGCTCCTGGCCACCCTGCTCAACGCATGGGTACGCAAGCGCGCGGAGGCGACGAAATGACGGCCCCCCAGGCACCGGCCGGCCGGCCGGCCGACCAGGAGACGCCCCACCGGGCGCTCGTCGAGCTGGACCGCGTCAGCAAGTTCTACGGCAACATCAAGGCACTCCAGGACGTCTCGCTGGAGGTCCACGCGGGGGAGATCTCCTGCGTCCTCGGCGACAACGGAGCCGGCAAGTCCACCCTGATCAAGATCATCGCGGGGCTGCACCGGCACGATGCCGGCACCTTTCTCATCGACGGCGAGGAGACCACCCTCGTCAACCCGCGCGACGCCCTCGACCGCGGCATCGCCACGGTCTACCAGGACCTGGCCGTCGTCCCCCTGATGCCGGTCTGGCGCAACTTCTTCCTCGGCTCCGAGCCGACCACCGGCGCGGGCCCGTTCAAACGGCTCGACGTGCGGCTGATGCGCGAGACGACCCGTTCCGAGCTGCTGCGCATGGGCATCGACCTCCGCGACGTCGACCAGCCGATCGGCACGCTCTCCGGCGGCGAGCGCCAGTGCGTCGCCATCGCGCGGGCCGTCTACTTCGGAGCCAAGGTCCTCGTACTGGACGAGCCCACCGCCGCGCTCGGCGTCAAGCAGTCCGGGGTCGTCCTCAAGTACGTCGCGGCCGCCCGCGACGCGGGTCTCGGCGTGGTCCTCATCACGCACAACCCGCACCACGCGTTTCTCGTCGGTGACCGTTTCGTCCTTCTCAAGCGGGGCGCCATGTCCGGCAGCCACACCAGGGCGAACATCACCCTGGACGAGCTGACCCGCCAAATGGCGGGCGGCAGCGAGCTGGAGGAGCTCAGCCACGAACTGGAACGGGCCCCGGGCCCGACCCGTCTCGGCGATCACCCCGGCACCGACGGCCCGCGGTAGCCCGGACCGATACCCACACTCCCCCCACAGGTCCGCCCGCCGCGGCGCCCCAGCAGTGGCAGAATCGAGCCCGACGGGCGCCGTCCGCCGCCGGGAGCACCGCCTCCGGCCCCCCAGACCCCGCAGGGACGATGAGCACGTACCGCGACTTCACACACCGCGGCTCCGCCCGCGCCACCGTCCTGCGGACCGTGGGCACCCGGGAGCGACGCTCGCACCTCACGGCGCCACGGGTACCCACCGTCGGCATCGACATCGGGGGCACCAAGGTGATGGCCGGCGTCGTCGACGCCGACGGCAACATCCTGGAGCAACTGCGCACCGAGACGCCGGACAAGTCCAAGAGCCCCAAGGTCGTCGAGGACACCATCGTCGAACTGGTCCTGGACCTCTCCGACCGGCACGATGTGCATGCCGTCGGCATCGGGGCGGCGGGCTGGGTCGACGCGGACCGCTCCAAGGTGCTGTTCGCCCCGCACCTCGCCTGGCGCGACGAACCGCTGCGCGACGCCCTCGCCTCCCGCCTCGTCGTCCCCGTCATGGTCGACAACGACGCCAACACCGCCGCCTGGGCGGAGTGGCGCTTCGGAGCGGGCCGCGGCGAGGACCACCTCGTCATGATCACGCTCGGTACCGGCATCGGCGGCGCGATCCTGGAGGACGGTCAGGTCAAGCGCGGCAAGTACGGCGTCGCCGGTGAGTTCGGTCACATGCAGGTGGTCCCCGGAGGACATCGCTGCCCGTGCGGGAACCGCGGCTGCTGGGAGCAGTACAGCTCCGGCAACGCGCTCGTCCGCGAGGCCAAGGAACTGGCCGCGGCCGACTCCCCGGTGGCCCACGGGATCATCGAGCGGGTGAAGGGGAACATTCCCGACATCACCGGGCCGCTCATCACCGAACTGGCCCGCGAGGGCGACGCGATGTGCGTCGAGCTCCTCCAGGACATCGGCCAGTGGCTCGGTGTCGGCATCGCCAACCTCGCCGCCGCGCTCGACCCCTCCTGCTTCGTCATCGGCGGCGGCGTCAGCGCCGCCGACGACCTGCTGATCGGCCCCGCCAGGGACGCCTTCAAACGCCACCTCACCGGCCGCGGCTACCGCCCCGAGGCCCGGATCGCGAAGGCACAGCTGGGCCCGGAGGCAGGTATGGTCGGCGCCGCCGACCTGGCCCGGCTGGTGGCCCGCAGATTCCGCCGTGCCAACCGTCGCCGCGTCGAGCGGTACGAGCGGTACGCCCAGATCTACGACCAGGCCGCCAGCACCATCCGGAACACGCGCAACACTCGCACCTCCTAGGGATCCCCAGAGACATGACCGCAGCCGAGCACCCCGTCCTGCCGCGCCAGTCCTCGCCGCCCGACGACGACAAGCGGCCGCAGGACCGGCGCCGGATGATCCGCCGCCGTCTGATCACGGCGACCATCATCGTGCTGCTCATCGGCATCCCGGCCGGCTACCTGCTGATCTCCGCCGGACAGAGCCGCCGCTCCGGCCAGAACAAGGAGGCCGAGGCCTCCGTACAGGGACTGCGCGAGGGCTGGCCGTCCCGGTTGCAGCGCCGGATCTTCGAGCTGCCGATGCCCGGCAACTCCCTGGACGTGCAGTACTACGAGACCAACAACTGGAAGGCCAGCCGGCTGTACGTGGAGTTCCGCACCACGTCCGCCGGGCTCGACCGGTTCCTGAGCCGACTGGGCAGCGGCCGCGCCGCCCTGCAGCCCGGAGAGGTCGCCATCAGTGCCCGCGACCAGAAGATCTCGGGCTGGAGCTTCGGGCCCGGCGTCGAGTGGGCGAGCACCACGCACACCAACGAGCGCCCGCGCCCCACCCAGAACATCACCGTGAACATGACCGATCCGATGAACCCTGTCGTCTATGTCGTATCAGCGGCGACCCCCTGAGCGGTCCGGGAACTCCGGCGGCGCGCGTCCGACGAACGGTCACACCGCAGGAACCACGGCCAGGGTCCGCGTACGGATCAAGTCGGGCGTGATCCCGACGAGGGGCCCTGAACGCCGCCGGGCACCTCGAAGACACGAGCGCCTTGAAGGAGCCGAGGGTGCCACGGAACTCGTAGATGTCGAAGAAGGCGCCGTGGGGTCCTCCCGGCCGCTCCCATTCGCCCTCCGCGGCGGGTTCTTCGCGGCGCCACAAGCCGGTCTCATCGGCGTACCAGGCATCCCTCAGCCGGGCCAGCCGGTCGCGGGGAGGAACCTCGCCCAGCCATGACCAGTCGGCGATCAGCACGCTGATGTCCAGTCCCATGCGGGGAGCGTACTTCCGGTTCTTCCCGGACAACGCCCGGTTCGCGGACTGCGCCCCGTGTCCGTGAGACGGGTGAAAAATACGACACAAGGTGTCGGGTTTTGGGTCGAGCATGGTGTCACCGGTCCGCTTCGATGACGGACGTGGACCAGGCCGTGCAGATGGACAAGGAAACTCAATGGGATTCATGCCCGACACATCGACACCGGACCTCCACGGAAAGGTCGCGCTGGTCGCGGGGGCCACACGGGGAGCCGGGCGCGGCATCGCCGTCCAGTTGGGCGCGGCGGGTGCGACGGTCTACGTCACCGGCCGCACGACTCGGCAACGGCGCTCGGAGTACGACCGGCCCGAGACGATCGAGGAGACTGCGGAGCTCGTCACCGCCGCGGGCGGAACCGGCATCGCGGTGCCGACCGACCACTTGGTGCCTGAGCAGGTCCGTGCGCTGGCCGAGCGGGTCGACACCGAGCAGGGGCGGCTCGACGTGCTGGTCAACGATGTCTGGGGCGGAGAGCGGCTGTTCGCGTTCGACAAGCCGGTATGGGAACACGACCTCGACGACGGACTGCGGCTGCTCCGACTCGGCGTGGAGACCCACGCGATCACCAGCCACTTCGTGCTGCCGCTGCTGGTGCGTCGACCGGGCGGGCTCGTGGTCGAGATGACCGACGGGACGTCCGCGTACAACGGAACGCACTACCGCAACTCGTACTTCTACGACCTGGTCAAGAACAGCGTGTTGCGCATGGCTTTCGTGCTGGCACACGAGCTGGAGCCGCATGGCGGGACGGCGGTCGCGCTCACCCCGGGCTGGCTGCGTTCGGAGATGATGCTCGACACGTTCGGCGTCACCGAGGACAACTGGCGCGACGCGCTGGCCACGGTGCCGCACTTCTGCATTTCGGAGAGCCCGTCGTACGTCGGACGCGCGGTCGCGGCGCTGGCCCGCGACGCCGACGTCGCGCGCTGGAACGGCCAGTCGCTGTCCAGCGGGCAACTCGCACAGGAATACGGCTTCACCGACCTCGACGGCTCACGCCCGGACTGTTGGCGTTACCTGGTCGAGGTCGACAACGCCGGCAGGCCGGCGGACGCGAACGGGTATCGGTGACGGGCACCACTCACGGCGTAGACAGCAGTAGAGGCGGCAGTGTTGGTCACGCACCTGACCGGCACAAGCACCCCACCGTCGGCGGCGGCCCGGCGACGCGTCTTGCTTGCTCAGGCCCTTCGCTTCGTCGGCCTGGCATCGACCCACTCCGGCACACGCACCGATGCCAGGAACTTCTCATTGAACGCCACTATCCAGGCCAGCGCGATCAGGCAGACGATCGGGATCAGGATCAGCAGCACGAGGAACATGAGCGGGTGTGAGCGGCTGAACGCGTCGCCGTTGATCCCGAACAGCGTCACAGGACCGGCGACGACGAGGGGCACCACCACCCAGAAGAACAGGTAGGTCCGGATCACCTCGCTCATGCGCAGCTCGGCCTCGCCCAGGAACAGATATTGCGTGGTGCTCGTCGAGGCACCGTGCCTTCCGGCGGAGCTGACCGTCTCGCCTTCCTTGATGTAGTAGCGTCCCAGCGGCCAGATCGGCAGCAGCATGGTGAACCAGTGGGTCGCGAAGCAGGCGCCCTCGGTATCCGGGCGGGTCTTGCCCAGCATCATCCGCCCGAACCCGTTGAACGTGCCCAGGCGCGGTGCCGTGCCCAGCGGCATGACCTTGTCCGACATCTGTCCCCCCATCCCGGTGACAACGTTGACCCGAGCAGCATGCCAGCAGCGTGCGACATCGTCCCGACCGGGTCGTGAACGCCCTGGCATCGAGCAGCCACCCGGATGCTGTTCCTCGATGCCCGCACACGCGCCATGGAAGCCGACCGGGAGCATTACGCCCGTACCGATGTCGCGTACCTCCGCATGCTGAGCGGCAGACGCCCCGACGACCGGGCCTTGGCCGAACTCATCGGCGAACTCACGATCCGCAGAGCCGAGTTCGTCACCATGTGGGCAAGCGGTAACGTCCGCGAATGCACCTACGGTGACCGCACCCTGCACCACCCCGAAGTCGGCACTCTGACAGTCACCCACCACGCGATGAACCAACCGGTCATGCCCGGCTACCCAATCGAGTTCCACACCGCCGAACCCGGAAGCCCGTCCTCGGACGCACTGGGACTCCTCGTCCAGCACACCGCCTCCGTAGCTGCGGCGTCGAGTGTTTCGTCCGCCATGTCGGCGGCATCGGATCGCTGTCTCGTCCGAGGGCTCTTCGAGGCGGACGCTGGATCGGAAAGCCGATGACCATCAGGCGAGGTCGGCCGACGTGTGGGTGTGCCCGCCGCTGACATCTCGGCACCACCCGACAGCGAGCGGGCTGCTGGAGCTGCTCGCTTTTGAGGGCGGGACGAACGATCACCTCAGCTGCGGCCGTCGGCTCTTCGGCGGTTCTGAGCGCGCTGAGCCCACTTCGGTGTCCAGAACCCGCTGTCGGGGCGGCTGGGGTATGCAGAGGTGAGGTGGCTACGCAGTGCAGTGAGGGCAGGGTGCGGGTTGTCACTGCGCCAGATCAGTGAGTGCGGGTAGACCGGGGTCGGGTCGTGCAGGGGGATGCGTCGCAGGTCGTGGCCGACAGGCCAGACCAGTGGGGTCTGCTCGCTGACGAAGGTCGCCAGTGTCGAGGAGTCCGCGATCGTGTCGAGGAGGGGCTCGATACCGAAATTCGGGCCGGTCGATTCGATGATGAGGCCGAACGTGGCGGCGAGTTCGTCATAGTAGGCGGCCCACTCGGTGCCAGGCATGTTGCCGGGCATCCAGATCCGGCGCCCGGCGAGCTGGGCGGGAGCGATCGCACGGGCGGCGGCGAACTCGTGTGCCGGTCCGGTGAACAGGAGCAGCGGCTCGTCGAAGACCGGAGTCGCCTCTACGTCGTCGGGGAGCTGCCGGCCCGGCCTGGTCACGGCGCGGAAGGTCGCGTCGATCGTCCCGGACCGGACGGCGGCGATGGCCGTATCGGAATCGAACAGGGTTACGACATCAAGATCGGTCTCAGGATACGCACGGTGGAAGTCGCGCAGCAGCCCCGCCACTGAGAGCCTGCGGCCGATCACGTCGACGCGCAAGGCCCGGCGCCCCGGTCGCACGGAAGCGGCTGCCCGTTCCTCGGCTTGGAGGAGAGCCCGGGCGTAAGGCAGGAACGCCTGCCCGTCGATGGTGAGCCGGGCTCCACGGGCCGTACGGCTGAACAGTCGCACACCGAGGTTCTTCTCCAGCACGGCGATGCGCTTGGAGACGGCCTGTGGGGTGATCGACAAGTTGGTGGCGGCTTCTTGGAACTGTCCCGCGTCCACGGCGGTGACGAAGGTGCGCACGGCGGTGAGGTCCACGGTCACCATCCTAGATGGACAACCAATCGTTGAGTCTGATCGGCGAAATGGTTGTTTGATTCCGGTACTCCACGCTCGCTTTGATGTCTCTGGTCAACATGTGGTTTGGCAAGCAGTGCGGCAGGGGGAGTGCTGCCCGGCAGCCGGGTGGCTGCTGGGCCTGCACTTCAGGTGTTCGGACTGATCGCGTTCACGGGCGGTGCGACCCACTGGCCGCCTCGTCGGTGAGACCGCATCGCGACGGGCCGAGCCGTCCAGCCATCTGCCGATGCCGGTGCGGTCGGCCACCGACAAGGCCACCATCGCGTCTCTGGCCGGGATGGGGCTTCCTACTCACCCCGGAGGCGACCCACACGTGCCGGATTCTTTCGTTCACCTGCACAATCACACCGAATACTCGATGCTGGACGGCGCGCAGAAACTGAAGCCGATGTTCGGCGAGGTGGCCCGTCAGGGGATGCCCGCGATCGCGATGAGCGACCACGGCAACATGTTCGGCGCATATGAGTTCGCGCAGGTGGCGAAGGGCTTCGAGGGGATCAGGCCGATCATCGGCATCGAGGCGTACGTGGCGCCTTCCTCTCGGTTCGTCCGGAAGCAGGAGTTCTGGGGGCCGGGAGGCCGTCGTGCCACGAGCGCGGACGGTGAGGGGGCGAAGGACGTTTCCGGTGGCGGCCGTTTCACTCACATGACCATGTGGGCGCGGAACGTCCAGGGCCTTCGGAATCTTTTCCGGCTCAGCACGCAGGCCAGCTACGAGGGGCAGTTCCCTGCCGGAAAGCCGCGTATGGACCGGGAGTTGATCGCCGAACGACCAAACGGCATCATCGCCACCACAGGCTGCCCGTCCGGCGAGATTCAGACCCGTCTGCGGCTGAACCAGTACGACGAGGCGGAGGCTGCTGCTGCGGCCTACCAGGAGATCTTCGGCCGCGAGAACTACTTCCTGGAGCTGATGGACCACGGCCTGGACATCGAGCGTGAGGTTCGCGAGGGCCTGCTGCGCCTGGCCAAGGAACTGAGCATCCCCCTCCTGGCCACCAATGACGCGCACTACGTCACCGAGGACCAGGCCGACGCTCACGACAGCCTGCTGTGCATCGGTGTCGGCAAGAACAAGGACGACCCGGGCCGCTTCCGCTTCAACGGTTCCGGCTACTACCTCAGGACAGCCGCTGAGATGCGCAGACTGTTTTCGGAGCTCCCGGAAGCCTGCGACAACACCCTGCTGATCGCCGAGCGCATCGAGTCCTACGACGAGGTCTTCGACCACGTCGACGAGATGCCGCAGTTCCCGGACGTGCCCGAGGGCGAGACTCAGGAGTCGTGGCTGCGCAAGGAAGTTCTCAAGGGTCTGGCCATGCGCTACGGGGCACCGGTTCCCCAACACATCCTGGATCGCTTCGAGACCGAGATGTCGGTCATCGGCCCCATGGGCTTCAGCTCCTACTTCCTCGTCGTGGCGGACATCTGCCGCCACGCCCGGGAGAACAAGATTCCGCTCGGCCCGGGACGGGGTTCGGCCACTGGCTCGGTCGTCGCCTACGCCACCCGCATCACCGAGCTGTGCCCCCTGGAACACGGCCTGCTGTTCGAACGCTTTCTGAACCCCGAGCGCATCAACCCGCCTGATGTGGATCTCGACTTCGACGACCGTCAGCGCGACCGAATGGTCCGCTACGTCACCGAGAAGTACGGCGAGGACTACACCGCCATGGTGAACACGTTCGGCAGGATCAAGGCCAAGAACGCGATCAAGGACTCCTCACGCATCCTCGGCCACCCCTACGCCCACGGCGAGCGGATCACCAAGGCGCTCCCGCCGGACCAGAACGGCAAGTCCGCCCCGCTGGCCGCCGTCTTCGACGCCTCCCACGAGCGGTACGGCGAGGCCGGCGAGGTCCGGCAGATGTATGACAACGAGCAGGATGTGAAGCGGGTCATCGACACGGCCCGCGGGGTGGAGGGCCTCACCCGCGGCACGGGCGTGCACGCCGCGGCGGTGATCCTTTCCAAAACGAAGCTCACCGACCGCATCCCGCTTCACATGCGAGCGGCGGACGGCGTGAAGATCACCGGCTTCGACTACCCGTCCTGCGAAGCCATGGGTCTGATCAAGATGGACTTCCTGGGGCTCCGGAACCTGGGAGTCATCGACCAGGCCATCGAGAACATCCGCGAGAACCGGGGCGTCGGCCTGGCCACCGTGGATCCCCTGGACGGCGACCCGTCCACCGTCGTGATCCCTCTCGACGACGCCAAGACATACCGACTGCTGGCCGAGGGCAACACGTTCGGTGTCTTCCAGCTCGACGGCGGCGGCATGCGCGTACTGCTGAAGCAGATGGAACCCACCCGGTTCGAGGACATCGCCGCGGTCAACGCCCTCTACCGGCCCGGCCCCATGGCAGCCAACGCGCACACCAACTACGCACACCGCAAGACCGGCCGCCAGGAGATCACCCCGATCCACCCCGAACTGCGCGACGCACTGGAGCCGATCCTCGGCAACACCTTCCATCTGCTCGTCTACCAAGAGCAGATCATGGCCATCGCCCGGGAACTGGCCGGGTACACCCTTGGTGGCGCCGACCTGCTGCGCCGTGCGATGGGCAAGAAGAAACCGGAGGTGCTGGCCGCGGAGTGGGACAAGTTCCACGACGGCATGCGGGGCAACGGGTACAACGAGGAAGCCATCAAGGCTCTGTGGGACGTCATGCTCCCGTTCTCCGGCTACGCATTCAACAAGTCCCACACCGCCGGCTACGGCCTCGTCTCGTACTGGACCGCCTACCTCAAAGCCAACTATCCGGCCGAGTACATGGCCGCCCTGCTCACCTCGGTCGGCGACGACAAGGACAAGGCCGCGATCTACCTCGCCGACGCCCGCAAGAACGGTGTCCGCGTCCTCCAGCCCGACGTGAACGAGTCCGTCGCCGAGTTCACCGCCGTCGGCGACGACGTACGGTTCGGGCTGCGGTCCGTACGCAACGTCGGCGACAACGTCATCGAGGCCATCGTCGATGCCCGCCGCCGGAAGGGGAAGTTCACTTCCTTCTCCGACTTCCTCGACAAGGCTGACCTGCCCGCACTGAACAAACGAGCTGTGGAGTCCCTGATCAAGGCCGGCACCTTCGACTCCCTGGAGCATTCCCGCAAGGGCCTCACCGCCATTCACGAGGGCGCTATCGACGCGATCATCCCTGTGAAGAAAGCGGCAAGCTTCGGACAGGACGATCTCTTCGCCGATCTGAGCGACGAAGAAAGCGGCGCACCGGCCTTCGGCCTCGACTTCCCCATCGACGACTCGGAGTGGCCCCGCAGGCAACTCCTGGCGACCGAACGCGAAATGCTCGGCCTCTACGTCTCAGCCCATCCGCTGGACGGCGCCGAGCACGTCCTCTCCGGCGCACGGGACTGCTCCATCGCCGAACTGCTCGCCTCCGGCCGTACCACCGGGGACGTGCAGCTCTCCGGACTGATCACCGGCATCCAGCTCAAGATGACCAAACAGGGCAACGCCTGGGCCATCGTGAACCTCGCGGACCGTGATGCCGCCATCGAGGTCCTCTTCTTCCCCGCCGCCTACCAGCTCGTGCGGCACGCACTGGCCGAGGACGACGTCATCTCCGTCAAGGGCAAGATCGAAGACCGGGACGGAGCCGTGAACATCTTCGGCAGAGAACTCGCGGTACTGGACGTATCCTCCTCCGCCGGAGGTGGGAAACCTCCCGTGCGGCTTGCCCTCCCTGCCCACCGGATCACCGAACAGACCGTCGGAGAACTCAAGCGCATCCTTGCGGACCACCCAGGCGACAGCCCAGTCCACCTCAGCGTGCGCGGCGCACGCAAGACGACTGTCTACGCCCTGCAAGCCAAGGTGGATGCCACCACCGTCGTCTCTGACGTGAAAGGCACGTTCGGAGCCGACGCGTGGGCGGGCCTGGCGTGAGGATCCCGGCCGTCATCCGGCCGGACCAGGCGGAACGGCTGGGGCGCCAGAGCCACGACGGCGGGATCGAAGTCCAGAGCAATTACCGCGTCCCGCTCCGCCCACGATTGATGGCCCGCCAAGGACCGCGAGGTCACCGCCCGATAGTCGCCGGTGAAGTTCTCCCAACACCCAGCGGGCCCCCGTGACACGAACGCGGAAGACGTCAACCCAACGAGCGACTAGCCGCTTCAGACGCTTTCGCCGTGTGAGAACGAACCTTGGCCGATTGCCGTCGAAGTCTCACCGACTCGCCCCCTCAAGACGGGATCGCATGAGCGCACCGAGCTCCGGCAGCGCCGCCGCTTTCAGCCCGGAGGTGCTGCCAGGGCCTTGAACGCCGGGCGCAGTAGGGCGGCGATGTGGTCGGCCGGGGCGCCACGAAGAGCGTCCAGGTGGAGGAACTGATGGCCGATGGTGACGCCCAGCAAGGTGGTGACGAACAGTGCGGCGCGCAGCTCGGGGTCCTCGCCTGCGGGCAGGGCAGCGCTGACTCCGTCGATCTGCCGATCGAGGGTGACGCGGACGTGATCGGCTGCTGCCGGGTCGGTGAGCATGGAGCGCATCATCGCCAGCGTGCCCTCGGGCAGGCCGCCGAGCTTGAGGCCGAGCGTGGCCAGCAGCTGATCGACGAGTGCGTCGGTGTCAGTGGTCGTCGGCAGTACGGGAAGCGCCTGCGCGGCTTGGGTGAAAAGCTCGCGCTTCGAGCCGAAGTACTGCATGACCAGAGCCGGATCGACGCTCGCCGCAGTCGCCACGGCGCGGATGGTGGTGCGATCGAATCCTTTCTCGGCGAACAGCTCCCGGGCGCTGTCGAGGATGCGCGCCTCGGTCGCTCGGCGGCGGTCGGCGCGGGACTGGCGAGGAGTGGGCACCCATTCACTCTACAGTCGTTGACCGAACTTCCAGCCGGCCCTACGGTAAGTGGGTCAACAAGTGTTGAGCGGATGGAGGCCCTCGTGTCGCATGTGGATACACCTGCTGTTCGCACCCCTCGCGAGGTGCTGAACCGCTACTACCAGGCCATGCTCGACAAGTCCCCGGACGATCTCGCCGATCTCTATGCCATGGACGCGGTGCACGAGTTCCCGTTCACCTCTCCCGGCTTCCCTCCGCGCTACGAGGGACGCGAGGCAGTGCGCGCGGGATACCGGGCGGCCTGGGGCACAAGCCCCGTCCAGGTGCAGGAGGTCAGGAAGATCGCGGCCTACGAGACCGCCGATCCGGAAGTGATCATCGCCGAGCACGTAGTGGTGGGAACGCTGCCGACCAGACGCACCGACTTCACCGTCCCCGGTCTTTTGATACTCCACGTCCGCAGCGGACTGATCACGCGGGCCCGCGACTACATGGACAGCTCGGGAGTCGCCAGCGCCAGAGGATGAAACCGGACTGGCCGGGGCGGACCAGCTAGCTCACCTGAGACCCGAGGTGAATCGGACCGGATACGTTCTCTGCCTTCGCCCTGGCCGGATGGCCGGCCAGGTCTCCTCGTGCCGGAGACGGACCGCTTCCGGATCCTGCTGGAGGGCCCGTTTGTCTGGACGTTGGAAGGTCAGGCCCCAGCGCTTGAGGTACTTGCCCACGCCGGGCTCGGTGAAGCGGACTCGGTACAGCTTGAAGATCAGATCCGGCCCAAGGTCCAGCGCTGACCCTCCCAGCCATGCGCGGCCGGACCCTTGGCGAGCTCCCGCACCAGCTGAGCAAACTGTTCGTCACTCAGCCGAGGCAGCGACGCCGGGCCACCCGAGTTCAGAGCCCGCGAGCCGCCCTCCGCCCACGTCCGGTGCCACCGCTGCGCGGACCGGAGACCGACCCGCAACTCCTTGGCGGTCACCGCGTTCGTCTCACCCCGCTCGAACAGCTCAGCAGGTGGTCGGGTCGGCCACAGTTGTGGTGGGAGAAACGGCGCTGTCCCCATGGCGCCTGGGGTACGGAGAATTACGTATTTCCCTTTCCAGCGTCTATCTGGGGCGGAGTTGGTAGAGGTGGGAGCGGATACCGTGCTGTCCATGTCTGATGATCTTCAAGATAGTGGGGCGCGCCGCGAACCGTCCGTGGGTGCGAGCAGGCGGTTGACCGATCCGGGGTGGCTGGTGAATGCCGACCCGGCCCAGGTGTGGGCAGGTTTGGACTGCGCCGCCAGCGCTGAAGAGGTGCTGGTGGCGGCGGTGTACCGGGCGTCGATGCGCCTGCACAAGTACGCGGCTCCTGGGGTGCGACGTCAGTTGCTGGCGCTGGACGCCGCCCGGTATGGGGCACCGGAGTTGGCGGCGGAACTCGCTGCGGCCGAGGCGGGCGACGAGCCCGACGCCGAGTGGCGTGTGGAGTGGGCCAGCGGTTCCCTCCTTGGCTCTGCGCACACGAATGCCAGTACGCTCAGTGCCGACAAGCGGGCGACGTGGGCAACCAGTTCGCTCTTCCGCCCCGAGGACATTTCCGTTCTGGGCGGCTACTACCCCGACGAAGTGGCGGTGGTGGCGACAGCCACAGTGGGCGGCCGCACCCTTGCGAACCTCTGACCGGTCACACCGGCGGGGTGTTGGCGGTGGCGACGGCGAAGGTGGACGGCCGCCCGGTCGCCGTCACCGGCGGCCACGACGGGAAGGTGCGGATGTGGACCTGACCACCGGCCGGCCCGTCGGTGAACCTCTGACCGGTCACACCAGCCAGGTACGGGGGGCAGTGACGGCGATGGTCGATGACCGCACCGTCGCTGTCACCGGGAGCTGGGACCGCACGGTGCGGGTCTGGGACCTGGCCACGGGCCGGCAGCTCGGCGTCCCCCCGGCTCGCTACGACGAGAAGCTGGGGATGGTGGTGGATGGCCGCCCGGAGGCACTGGGGGCAAAGGTGGTGGACGGGCGCCCCGTCACCTTTGATGGCAGTGGCGGAGAGGCGCTTGCCGACGAGCGTGTCGGCAAGCCTGTCGCGGGCCACGCCGAGCCGGTGCGGGCGATAGCAACGGCAGTGCTGGACGGACGCCTCATGGCAGTCATCAGTGACGGGCCCGAGTCTGTCGGTGAAAACGTGCGGGCGTGGGACCTCACTACTGGCCAGCAGCTCTGGGGGCCCGTGACCGATCGCCGAGGGGCGCCAGTGGCGACTGCAGCGCTGGACGGTCGTCCCGTCGCCGTGATGCTCGGCGGTTCGGACGGAGTGGTCAGGGTGCGAGACCTGGCCACTGGTGAACAGCTCCGTGAATTCCCGACCAACGGAAGAGGCGGGCAGGCGTTGGGAACGGCGGTGCTGGACGGTCGTCCCGTCGTTGTCACCGGCTGGCCCGAGGTGTGGGACCTGGCCAGCGGCGAGCAGATCCACGAGCTCAAAGGCCCCGGCGACATGGTGCTTTCGCTGGCGGTGGAGGCCCTCGACGACGGACACCTGGGAGCCGCAACAGAGGCGATTGACGGCGGTGAAGCGGTTGCAGAAGCCAAGGAACGCACGGTGGTGGTAGCAGGCGTCTCCGGAGACGCCTGCGGCTCGGTGTGGGCGTGGGACCTGGCTACCGGCGAACAGGTGGGTGAGCCGTTCGAGGAAGCACCCGGGTGGCCTGAGGGGGTGAGCACTGTCGCCGTCGTGGTGGTGGATGGTCACGCGGCGGCGGCCTACGGGGGCGCGTTGGAGGGAATGTGCAGCCTGACCACGGGCGAGGAACTGGACGAAGAGGACTACTTCGGCCGCGGGGAGGCCATCAAGGCTCTCACGACAGCCGTCATCGGTAGCCGCTCCGTGCTGATCTCCGGCAGCAAGAACGGGACGGTGCGCATGTGGGACGTGGCCAAGCGTGAGCAGATCGGGCCACCTCTGGCCTTCCCCATGCCCGCAGGCGCAGTGGAAGTGGCGCCGGATGGCCGCCTGGTGGTGGGCTTCGGCCCCGAAATCGCCGTACTCGCCCGGCACTGAGCTTGACTCTGCTGCGGATCTTGGCATTTCCCGGCGCGGCTGGCCTCGCAGCCAAATGAGACCGCCGCGCCAGGCAGTGCTCATGTGCAGCAGCTTGTGACGGCGGCCCGAGCCGTCCGGGATCGGCCAGACGCCGCCCTCGCGGGCGATCACGACGAAGCTGATGCCTATGAGAAGGCGGCGTACGGGCCGTGCGCCAGGCAGCGACAGGCCCGGCCCCAAGACCAGTCGGCGCGTCCAGGTGCGGGCGTCGATCGGCCGGTGCTCCTGGCTAGGACCGGCGGCCCGGCAGCAGGGTTGTTCGTTGGGGCGGGCATGCGGCGATCTCCTCGCGAACTCCCCGCGTGGCCACCGCCGTTCGTACCGGCCCGTGGTCGCGAGCCTCGCGCACGCGCATGGCCGAAACCATGATGCCGGCGGCGTGGTAGGCCGGGGGAAGGGACAGCACTGAGCGCATAGCGGCGCCGCTCGCGGACACGACCTGTTCGGCGACCACCATCGCGACGAGTGGATCCGGTTCGGCGTCTTCGTCCAGCTCAAGCAGATCGCGCTTCAGTCCTACGACCGGATCGTCGGGCTCGTCCTCGACGGCTCTATCACCAAGGCACCCGGCGGTGGAGAGGTGGCCGGGCGCTCACCGGTTGACCGAGGTAAGCAGGGTCTGAAGCGCTCGGGCATGACCGAGTCGCGGGCGTTGATACGGCAGGAGATGCCGCGTTCGCTCGTACTCTCCACGAACTCGTCGCTCAGACACCGCGTCTTGGTCTCCGGATCCTCGTACAGGTGGTGGATCGCGCGTAGATGGGTGAGCACCGTGGTGCCCGCCCGGCAGGTCAGCGAGTTGCCGCTGAGTGTGCCGCCGGCGAAGGCCTTCTGCTCGTAGTCGAGGAAGGGTCCTCGGAACTGCGGCACTTCTCGACCAGTTCGGCACGTCCCACCACCGCACCGCACCGCAGGGCAGACCACCACCGATGATCTTGCCCAGGCAGGTGAGGTCCGGCTCGATCCCGGCCATGGTCTGGGCCCCGCCGTACGCCACCCGGAAACCCGTGACGACCTCGTCGAAGACCAGCGAACTCTCGGTGCACACCTTCCGCGGGACGGACAGGAACTCCACGTCGAAGGTGGTCGTCGAGGGCGGCATCGGCTCCAAGATGACGCATGCGAGGTCGTCGGCGTGCTCACGCAGCCGTTCGAGGCCGCCGAGGTCGCCGTACTGAAGCACCACCGTGTTCTCTACGACATCCGTGTTCGAGTCGAGCATGCCCGCTGTCGGCTCGGGTGCGTGCTTGTGACCGGTGAAGCGGAACCACGAACTGACCATTCCCTGGTCCGAGAACCCGTGGTAATGGCCCTCGAACTTGGCCACGACCTTGCGCTTGCGGTATGCGGCAAGTCGTCACGCGAAGCCGCACCGTATCGCAAGATCGCCGGTCAAGGACACTGAGCTTGGGAGGCTGTGATCATTTGCGGCTGCTCCGGGTACGCAGGGCCGGTGAGCGGCCTTCACACACCGGGCAGACCATCGGGACGTCGAGGACCGCCTGCCCCAGCATGCGGCTTGCCCGGCCGCAGGCACGGGTGGGTGAAGGTCACGGCCCCGCTGCTGAGCGCGGTGCCCGCCGTGCGGGCGGGCCCCGCGCTCTCTCAGGTTCAGTGCCAGTACTTCATGTCAGTTCCTCCTTCCCGGCTGTCGTGGGCGCAGAGTGACCTCGAAGCGGTCGAGACCGCGAAGGGTCAGATTGCGCCGGTACTCTGGTTCCGCGACCGCCCGTGCGTCGGGATACGCCCTGGCCAGGGTCCCGAGGAGCGATCCGGTCAGCCGGATCGCCATGGACGCGCCCAGACAGGCGTGGGCACCGCGCCCGAACCCCAGGTGCGGGTTCGGGGCACGGTCCAGTCGCAGCTCGGTGGGGTGGGGGAAGCGCAGCGGGTCGTGGTTGGCCGCGCCGAGCAGCAGCGTGACCGGGTCACCGGCCCGCATGGCGACGCCCGCCAGCTCGGTCTCCGTAACGCAGACACGGGCGTCCGCCTGTACGGGCGCGTCGTACCGGATCAGCTCGTCGACGGCGGTGGCCGGGGGCGCCGCGCGGAAGGCGGCCAGGGCCCCGGGGGAGGTCAGCAGAGCCGAGACGGCGTTGCCGAGCAGCCGGGAAGCGGATTCGTAGCCCGCGTGGAGAACAGCGCGCAAGCTGTTGCGCAGGACTGTCCGGTCCACGCCGGCGGCATCCGAGTTCCGGGCCACGTAGGCGATGAGCCCCTCCTCGGGCGGATCGGCGAGCCAGCCGCCAGCGTACTCGGCGAGTTCGGCCCGCGCGGCGACCGCCGGCTCGTGCTTCTCCGGCCACAGCCCGGCGTCCATCCCGTCGACGACGGTGCGGGACATGGGCGCGAACCATGCCTGGTCGGGGGCCGGTACGCCAAGGAAGGCGGTGATGAACCGAAGCGCCAGCGGTTCGGCCAGCTCCCCGACGAAGTCGAAGGACGGTCGCCCGGCGAGCTCGGCAAGCAAACCTTGGACCTGTCCCTCCATCCAGTCGTGCAGCGCCTGCCGGTCCTGGGCCCGGAAGCCGTCGAGCAGCAGATGGCGAATCGCGGTGTGCTCGGGCGGGTCGAGCGTCTGGACGCTCAGCAACGGGGATGGAATGTCCTCGCCCGTACGACGCCAGTCGGAGGCGAATCGTGCGCTGTCGGTGAGTACGGCAAGGCAATCGGCGTGCCGGGTCAAGACCCAGGAGCCAAGCAGTTCATGCCAGAAAACGGGAGTGTTGGTACGCAACTCTGCATAAGCGGGGTACGGATTCCGCAAGACCGACGGACGGGCCAGATCCAGGATCGGATCGATGGCGGCCGCTTGATCCACGACAACGTCTCCCCCCGTGCAGAAGGCCTGGTTGAGGCCGTAAATGCTTCCGGCAGAGCAGCGCGAGGCGACAAAATCACCGGTGGGTGACACGCCTTCACTGGTACATCTTCGAACTGATCAACGGCGACGCTACCACGCCACTTCGCTGAGTGGTATGACTGCCTGGCTCAGAACTTTCATATGACTTCGGGGAGTTGCGGATGTCCGAGCAGGGCCAGACGATCGTCCACGATGTGCCGGTGAACGTCGCCCAACAGCCCGATCCCTACCCGCTCTTCGAGCGAATCCGGGAACATGGCGTGGTTCAGCGGGTACGGCTGAATCCCACTCTTGAAGTGTGGATGATCACCGGGTACGACGAGGCGGTGTCGGCGCTCACCGACCCGAGGCTCAGCAACAGCCCGGTCGAGGTCAACGGCCTCGCCGAGGAGATGGCCCACCAGGAGCGCACCAACGTACTGATGGCCAGCATGCTGGTGGCCGACGGCGACGACCACACCCGCTTGCGCAACCTCGTGTCCAAGGCCTTCACCGCGCGCCGCGTGGACGAACTGACGCCGCGCATCCAGGCACACACCGACGCCTTCCTCGACGCTTTCGCTCGGCGGGGATCCGCCGATCTGGTCTCCGAGTTCGCCCTGCCGCTGCCCATGGCCGTACTCAGCGAACTCATCGGCATTCCGGCCGAGGGGCAACCGGATTTCGCCGAACTCGCGGTCGGGCTGATTATGCCGCCGAACACCGCGGAGCGGCTCGCCAAGGGCGCCCGCGCCCGTGCCGAACTCGTCGAATTCTTCACACCGTTGATCGCCAAGCGCAAGGTGGAACCGCGCCACGACCTGCTCAGCGCGCTGTGCGCGGCCCAGGCCGAGGAACGGATCAGCGACCGCGAACTGCTTTCCCTGGCCATCCTGCTCACCCTCGCCGGGCACGAGACGACCGCCAGCCTGATCGCGAACGGCGTCCACGCCCTGCTGCGCAACCCCGACCAGTGCGCCGCCCTTCGGGACGACCCCGCACTGCTCCCCGGCGCGATCGAGGAATTGATGCGCTACGAGGGTCCGGTCAGCCGCGGCGTCGCCCGCTTCACCGTCGAGGACTTCGAGATCGCCGACGTCACCATCCCGGCGGGCGAAATGATCATCGTCGGACTCGCCGCGGCCAACCGTGACCCGGCCCGTTACGACCGGCCCGACATCCTCGACGTCGCCCGACGGGAAGTCCCCCAACAGCTCGCCTTCGGCCACGGTGCGCACTTCTGCCTGGGCGCCCCACTGGCCCGGGCCGAGGCCAGGATCGCCATCGGCTCCCTGCTGCGCCGCTTCCCCGACCTGGCGCTGGCAGCTCCGGACGAATCCCTGGCCCGCCGCGAGGGCATTCTGCGTGGGATGGCCACGCTGCCAGTGACGTTCACGCCGCAGAAGTAGGCGCTCACGGGTCCGCGCCGACCCGCTGAACCCTCCCGGCTGGGGTTCGTCGTGTGCAGCCGGAAACGGACGTACCGGAGAGGAAGTCGCCATGGCACCGGCCTCCAGCACAGCCGAGTTCGACGAGATAGCCCCCACATACGACCAGTCGCGCGGCGGAACCGCCCGCGCCGCCGGTTTCGCCGACCAGATGGCACCGCTTCTGGACCCGGCGCACTTGGTCCTCGACATCGGCGTCGGCACCGGCATTGTGGCCGCCGAGTTGACGGCCCGGGGTCATACGGTGTGCGGCGTCGACCTCTCTCCGGGCATGCTCGCCCTGGCCAGGGCCCGGATGGGGCGGCGCGTGGCCGTGGGCGACGCCTGTCGGCTGCCCGTGCGCACGGCGTCGGTGACGCAGGCGGTGTCCACGTGGCTGCTGCACACCGGCCCCGACCGCGGGGCCGTCTTTGGCGAGGTCGCCAGGGTGCTCCGTCCTGGCGGTCGGTATCTGGTGATCCCGGCCCGGGGCATGCGCCCCACGGACGACATCGGCCGCATCGTGAACGAGTTGGAGGATCGCCTGGATCCCGCGGGGACCCGGCAGGACGGCCCGGAGGCGCTCGCCCCGATTGCGGCGGCGCAGGGCTTGGTCTACGAGGGCCCGGCCGGCGAGCGGCCCGCGACGTTCACCGTTTCGCCGCAGGACATGGGGCGATCGCTGTCCGGCGGGCTGTTCACCGGCGCCTGGTCGCTCGGCGAGGACGACCTGCCTATCGTGGACCAGGCCCGCGAGCGACTGCTGGCCCTGCCCGACCCCACCGTGCCCCGGGTGCGGACGATGACCGACTTCGTCATGGTCTTCACCCGGACCGACGCCTGAGCACGGCGGCCGGGATCTCGCGAGGGCCACCATGAGGTGGCCCTCGGGAGGGGGCTCTCTCGCCATCGGCTGGCGCCTGCCTGTGTCGGCCAAACGCAACAACAAGCTTCCACGGATCCACATCGATGATGCGGCAGCAGCAACGGTCGCCGCGCTGGAGCGTGGAAAGCCCGGGCAAGCGTACAACGTCGTAGACGACGAACCTGCGTCGTGGGCCGAGACGTTCACGGCTACCCGCGGCCACGGTCACCGTACGGTTGATGGTCGTCAGCGCCGACGACGGGACGCCATGAACAGGCAACGGAGCTCCTTGCGGGACAAGCTGTCTTGGACGACTGCCTGTACCCACGAGCTCCGTTGCTTCACGTCGAGACCTCGTCAACATCCCTTGCGTGACCAGAAACGCCAACTACCCGGCCTTGGGGGAGCTTCAACCGGGTTGCAGCTACATTGCCGGGCCCGGCTCATGCTCGCCGGCGGGAGTTCCAGGCTTGAGGATGACGGAGGTGTAGTGGTTGGGGAAGAAGTACGAGTAGGACAGGCTTTCGTCGATGTTGCCGAACTCATTGCTCATCATGGACATCAGCGCTGTTGTGCGGGTGCCGTCGCTGGCATAGGCGGTGAACGTTTGGTCGGGTGGCAACCCGGTGGCTCCGATGGTGACTTCGTTGAGGCCTGGGAGTGCCCGGATCAAAGCCGTGCCCTGGCCGGAGCTACCGGAGACGCGCAGGGGGAGGTTCTGCGTGCGCATGCCCAGACCTTGCCGGCCCAGGTTTTGTGTGCTGGTGGCCGGAGTGCTGCGCGCCACGTACACCAGCGCCATGGGCGACTGGCCGATGGGGAGGGTCTTGATCACCGAGTTCGTTCTCGTGTCGATGACGTCGACCGCGTCGGAGTTCTGCAGTGCGACGTAGATCCTGGTGTTGTCGGGGCTCGGCCAGATGCCGTGGGGACCGTGTCCGTTGTTGTGGATGGTCTTCACCAGCGTGGGCGCCGCCCCGGTTTTTGATCGGCGGTACACCAAGGTCTCGTTCAGTCCGCCTACGGTCATGTAGGCGTAGTCGACGCCGCCGACCGTGACGAAGTTGGGGTGGTTGGTGCGCGGCCCCGTGTTCAGCACCGCCTCCACACGCAAGGTGCGTGCATTGACCACAGCGGTGGTCCGGCCGTTGGTGGGCATGCCGAGCCAGATGTCCCGGCCGTCGGGTGAGATGGCCTCGTCGGAGGACCCGCCCGCCTGCGCGGGGATCTGCACGCGCTTGATGATCTTGTGGGAGGCCACATCGATCTGGTCCAGCCGCGAGGCGCGCAGGTGGTTGACGTAGGCGAATTTGCCGTCGGGGCTGAAAACCACCTTCGATGGCCCGTCCTCGGTGTGGATCCGGTCGACCTCCTTGCCGGCCCGCCAGTCGATCACCGAGATGTAGTCCTGGCCGCGCACCGCCACCCACAGGCGCGTGCCGTCCGGCGAGAAGAACCCCTCGTGCGGCGCCCGGCCGACGTACATGGTGCGCACTACTTTGTTGGTTGCGGTGTCAATGATATGGACGGCGTTGGTGGTCACGTCGATCACGTCGAGCCACTTTCCGTCCCGGGAGAAGCCCAGGCCGTGCACGTCGATCTCCCCGTCGTACATCGCCCCCAGCACGTCCGCGCTGGGACTCAACCGCGGCTTGCCCAAGGCGATCGTGCCCAGCACCTTGTTCGTCGCCGGATTGACGACACTCACCGTGTTGGAATCCTGGTCGGCCGTGTACACCCGGTCGTTCCCCGAGATCTTCTGCGCCCCGGACAGCGCCGGAGCTTGGATCAGCGTGCCATGCACTGGCGGGCTGGCGTTCGACTCCACTATGGGTCCCAGCGCCGGATCCAGTTGGGAGGCTGCAGGTTCCCGCGCCCCGGACGTCGTACAACTGGCGAGCGATGCGCACACGACCGCCGCCGCGAGCGCGCGGACCAAGTTGGGTATGGAACCCATGTTCACTCCTTGTGGTCACGTCACCGGCCGCGGATCACCGCGTCGAAAGCTGCCGCCGGCGGCGCTTGGTTTGTGGGGGCTGTGCCGCGTGGCGTGAGAGGTTGCGGCCGGGACCGGTTGCTGCGTTAAATCGAAGGCCGTCGGCGAGAGCAGCACCTGTCATCGCGGCGCCAAGGTCACCTCTTCCGAACGCGGCCACGCATTCCCGGACGTGTGACCGACGACGCCTGATATCGGTCGCCTGAACACTCGTCGGACCGTCAAGGAATCTAGCGGACATTTTCGACATGTTCACCTCGGCCGGAGGTTTTCACTCGGACGACCCATCTGCCTGCAAACGGCGGACGAACGCACGGCGGTTCAGGCTTCGCAGGTGTACGCCGAACGAATTCACGCTGGTTCACGGCGGGCCGACCACAACTGCGCGGCAGGCCTTGCCGGCGCGGCGGGTGGAAAGCGAGGTCGGCTCGCTCGGGGCGGTCGGGAGGGCGAGTTCGGGTTCGGGAGCCTCCCGCACCAGCGATCGCAGCCAGCGCTCCGCCTCCTCCGCCGCGAGTCGCTGCAGCGGATCTCGGCGGAGGAACGACTCGATGACGGGGTGCAGCGGTCCGCACTCCTCGGCGAACGCGGGCGCCTCGGAGCACACCATGGTCAGCAGTTCCTCCGCGTCCTCCTCCGGATAAGGGGCGCGGCCGTCGACGCACCGGTACAGCAGAGCCCCCAGTGCCCACAGATCGGTTGCGGGACCAATGGGGGGCGCGAACCGCCAGGCCGAACGCCCGAACCGCAGACCATGACCACACGCCAACCCGCGCGGGCTCTCACTCGCGGGGTCTCCTGACGGTGTGGCGGGCACGTATGTGTGAGGACTCAGCGGCGGTGGCCTTGGACGACGACCAGTCGCAGCAGGATGAAGCGCACCACGGTCACCAGAGCGAAGCTGGGTACCAGCACCAGGGTCTCTCGTGCAGGTGAGGCGGTGGGCCGGTAGTGGTGGAAGAACAGGACTGCTCCGGATGTGACCAGGTACGCCAGGACGAACAAGGCGCCTGCCGCAAGGTGCGCCTGGACCGCATGGACCCGAGAGCCGCGGAAGGTCAGCCGCCGGTTCGCCTCGGTGTTGAGGACGGTGACGACGCCGAGCGAGGCGAGATCGGCCACGAGAGGAGGCGACCAGTGGCGCAGCACCCAGTACAGCAGGGCTTGACCGGCTGTGGAGGCGACGCCGATCACGGCGAACCAGCCGGCCTGCCTGGTCAGGGTGGCGTGGCCGGGCCGGTCGGAGGCGCTGTGCCGTGCGCTGCGACGTCGCACCTTTCCATCAGGACCCGGGGCACGGGGACTCCTGAAGCAGTTGTTCGACCGTTCGGCTGGTGACAGACACCCGCATGCACCTCAGGCCCGGTCAGTCGGCCTGACCTGTGTCAGCTTGTGAATGTCCTGTCTGGCAGGCACGGGGCGAGGCATGGCACCGCCCCGTCGTAGGGGCCGCTCAGCGACTGGAGGAGAGGGCCGATGGAAAGTGGCGGACGGCCGTCGGGGCCGGCACCGTCCGGTGGGCCGCAACGTCGGGGATCGGACGGAGAGCGCACGCGGGCGTGGCATGAGCGCATGGAGGCTGCTCTGGCGGCTGCCACCGCACGTACCCGGGCGACAGCGCGACGCATGGGCCAGATGCCCCCGCCACCGGGTCCGTTCCGTCCCGGGTTCTGGCGTAGTCCGATCCGCGGGCCCTGGCTGACCTCGGTGTTCGGCCTGGTGCTGCTGATCGGCATCCCGCTGCTGTTCGTCACCGGACTGCTCTCCTACGCCTCCTACAACCCCGGGCTGAGCCCCCTCAATGACAAGACTCCCGACAAGGGCGTGCTGGGCTTCTATCTGTTCAGCTGGCCCACGCACCCGTACTGGCTGTACCGGCTGCTCCAGGGCGTGCACGTGACCCTGGGTGTGGTCCTGGTGCCGGTGCTGCTGGCCAAGTTGTGGTCGGTGATCCCGAAGCTGTTCGAGTGGCTGCCGGTGCGCTCCGTCGCCCATGGACTGGAGCGGCTCTCTTTGCTGATGCTGGTCGGCGGGGTCATCTTCGAGTTCGTCACCGGCATCCTCAACATCCAGCTCTACTACGTCTTCCCGGGCTCGTTCTACCGCCTGCACTTCTACGGCGCCTGGGTGTTCATCGCCGCCTTCGTCGTCCACGTGGGCCTCAAGCTCGGCCGGATGAGACGTGCCCTGCGCTCTCGCAGTCTGAGCGCCGAACTGCGCACCGACCTCGCCCACACCCTGCCCGAACCCCCCGACCCCGACGGCCTGGTGGCAGCCGCCCCCACCCCGCCGACGATGAGCCGCCGCGGCGCGGTGGGCATGGTGGGAGCGGGATCGCTGCTCCTCCTCGTCATGACCGCCGGACAGAGCATCGGCGGCCGGCTGCGCGGCACGGCGCTCCTCGCACCGCACAACCGCGATCCGGGCAGGAGCCCGAACGGCTTCCAGATCAACAAGACGGCGGAGGCTGTCGGTGTCACTCCCGTGCTCGTCGGCCCCACCTGGCGGCTGGAGGTGCACGGACGCGGAGCGCCACTGGTCTTCACCCGCGAGCAGCTCCTGGCCATGCCTCAGCACGCCGCCGCACTGCCGATCGCCTGTGTGGAGGGATGGTCCACCGACGACCAGCACTGGAGCGGCCTACGGCTGGCCGACCTCGCCGCCATGACCGGCATGTCCGGCGCCGGAAGCGTCCTGGTCGAATCCATCCAACCGCCCGGCCCGTTCACCAGAGTGGTGCTGCGGGGCAACCAGATCCACGACCTCCGAGCGCTGCTCGCCCTCCGCGTCAACGGCGCACATCTCTCGCTCGACCACGGATACCCGGCCCGCATCATCGTCCCGGCCAACCCCGGCGTGAACAACACCAAGTGGGTCCACCGGCTCACCTTCAGGGCGTGACCATGGCACGAATCGTCCGCTGGTACGGCTCCGGCCCCCTGCACCTTCTCGTCCTCATCGCCTCGTTCGCGCTCACCGGCTACGCCATGGTGCGCCTGTTCGCCGTCCGGCCGCTGGAGGTGGCGATCTGGTTCGTCGGTGCCGCCATCCTCCACGACCTGATCCTGCTGCCCCTGTACTCGCTGGCCGAGTTGTCGGCACTCTCCGTACTACGGCATCGCGCTACCGTCGGACCGGCGGTGCCGTGGATCAACTACCTGCGCGTCCCCGCCTTCCTGGCCGGTCTGCTCCTGCTGGTCTGGTTCCCCCTCATCTTCCGGCTGGCGGCCCCCTACCCCGGTTACACCGGGTTGTCCTACGACGTCTACCTCGGCCGATGGCTGGCGATCACCGGCGTGCTCTTCGCCGCCTCCGCAGTGGCCTTCGCGACCAGGCTTCGCCGCGTCCGGCGGGCCGCCCGCGCCGACGAGGAACGCCCACCGTCCGACCCCGACGGCCCCCCGTGACGACCGAGGAGAACCGACCCGCACGCCAGGACCCCTACGCACTGGCCCTGCGGACCGGCGGCGGGCCGGTGTACCTACGGCTGACGGACGGACGGTGGACCTGGTTGCCGGTGCACCGCTGGTACGCACAACCCACCAGGGCCGACGAAACCCTGCTGGAGCGCTGCGCCGGCCCCGTCCTGGACGTCGGCTGCGGGCCGGGTCGGCTGTGCAGTGCACTCCTGCACCAGGGCATCTTCGCCGTCGGCATCGACGTTGCCCCGCGGGCGGTCGCCCGCACCATCGCTCTCGGTGGGACGGCACTGTGCCGGTCGGTGTTCGCCCCCCTTCCTGGTGAGGGAGCCTGGCAGACCCTCCTGCTGGCCGACGGGAACATCGGTATCGGCGGCGACCCCCGGGCCCTGCTCCGACGGTGTACACAGCTCATCGCACCGACGGGTGTCCTGCTCGTCGAGGTCGAGCAGATCGACGTCGCAGAGCGCTGTACCGCATGGGTGGAAGACACCCATGGCCATCGGGGTCCGCCGTTTCCCTGGGCACGTCTCGGCGCTCCGGCGCTCCGCCGCATCGCGGCGGAACTCGGCCTCGGCGTCACCGACGAGTGGCAGGGCGATCACCGGAGTTTCCTTGCACTGAGCCCTCAGTGCACTGCCCGGGGGGCGTCCCAACCGACGCGGGATCGGCGATCCGGTTGCGAGGACATCGGTCGGGCTCCGGTGACTAACGAACAGGGGGCCTCGCCGGATCGTGGCACTCCGCCATGACAACAACGGCGGCGGGAGGTCCGGCCCGCCGATGGTGCCGCTTGAGTGAGGTCAGTCCGCTGCGCAGGGAGGTTGTGATGGATCACCGACCGGCACCTGATGTGGGCCTGCCCCGATGGCGGTGGCTCAGACCGTCCTGGCCGAGTCCGGGGCAGACGGGCTGCGGTCGGTGAGCGCGCGACCGATCGGTGACCATGCCCTGCTGTCCGACTGCCGCTCGGCCGCCCTGGTCACCTCCGAGGGCTCGGTGGACTGGCTGTGCCTTCCCCGCTTCGACAGCCCGGCGATCTTCGCCCGGCTCCTCGACGAGGACGCCGGCCACTGGTCCATCCGTACCGCCGGACCCGCCGACGTCAGCCGCCGCTACGCCGAGGAGACCCTCGTCCTGGAGACGACCTTCCGGGCAGCTGGAGGCACGGCAGTTGTACGCGACGCGCTCGCCCTGGGACGGCGCGAGCGCGGACACGCACTCGGCGAGGCATCCCCCGGAATTCTGCTGCGTCAGGTCACCTGCACCGAAGGACAGGTGACCCTCGACATCGCCTACGCGCCACGCCCGGAGTTCGGGCTGATCCATCCGCTCCTGACACCGGTCCGGGGCGGGCTCGCGGCGTACGGCGGCGCCCACGTGCTCCTGTTGTCCAGCCCCGTCGAGCTGACGGTAAGCGGTTCCACCGCGCACGGCCGCTTCACCCTGCGGGCATCGGACCGCCTCGGCTTCGCATTGCATGTCGGGCCGGCGTGGGGAAGCGAGCCGGTGCGCTGGCGGGCGGGGCGCGTCCGGCGGCGCCTGAACGACACCGCCGAGGGCTGGCGCTCGTGGTCCCGGCAGCACCGGGGCTACATTGGCCCCTGGCAGAAAGAGGTGGCACACAGCGGACGCGTGCTGCGGGGGCTGACCTTCGCCCCTACGGGAGCCATCGTGGCCGCGGCCACCACCTCACTGCCCGAACGCCCCGGCGGCACACGCAACTGGGACTACCGCTACACCTGGGTCCGCGACGCGAGCTTCACCCTCCAAGCACTCGCCACCGCCGCCTGCGAGAAGGAGAAGGACAAGTTCTTCGGCTTTCTCGCCCGCGCCGCGGCAACCCAGCTCCACCGCGGCGTGAACCTGCAGATCATGTACGGCATCGGCGGTGAACACGACCTCAGCGAGCGGCTGCTGCCCCACCTGACCGGCTGGCGCGACAGCACCCCCGTGCGCACCGGGAACGACGCCTGGCGCCAACGCCAGCTCGACGTCTACGGCGAACTCCTCGACGCCGCCCACGAGACCCTCCCAACCGGAGAGCGCCTGGACCCACCCACCCGCGCCTTCCTGGTCGAGGCGGCCGACACGGCCGCCCGTCGCTGGACCGAGCCCGACCAGGGCATCTGGGAGAGGCGCGGACCGAGCAGACACTTCCTGCACTCGAAACTGATGTGCTGGGTCGCCCTGGATCGCGCCATTGCCATGGCCCCGGCGCTTCAGGCCGACGAACGCCTGCCCCACTGGCGGCATGAGCGGGACAACATCCGCCAAGCAGTCGAAGAGCGCGGCTGGAACGCCGGATTGGGGGCCTTCGCCCAGGCGTTCGGCAGTGACGAGCTGGACGCATCGGCGCTGATGCTGCCCATCGTCGGCTTCCTTCCTCCGCACGACCCGCGCGTTCTGTCGACCGTGCTGGCCGTCGCCACCCACCTCACCGACCGCAACGGCCTGGTCCGCCGCTACCTCGGCGACGAGATCGAGGAAGCGGAAGGAACCTTCCTGCTGTGCACCTTCTGGCTCGCCCAGGCTCTCGCCCTGACCGGTCATGTCGTCCATGCACGGCAGGTGTTCCAGACCGCCCTCGCACACGCCAACGATGTCGGCCTGCTCGCCGAGGAAACCGACCCCGTCACGGGAGAGGCCCTCGGCAACTTCCCTCAAGCCTTCAGCCACATCGGACTCATCAACGCCGCCCGCGCCATCCGCGATGCCGGGCAGCAACCCGCACCGCAAGGAACCGAACACCGGTCCCCGGCATGAATCGACGACTGCCGCGTGTACGCCTTCAGGGGGAGTGTCGATCAACGGCTCTGTTCCTTAGTGGGTGGTGACGGCAGGTGTCTGGCGTCGTTGACATTGATGCCAACTCCCTTGTGGCAATGGTGTTTTGAGGGCCACCGGCACTGGTGATCGATGATGTGGCGGACGACGGCGAGGTGATCCGGGCCTTGGCCCGGACCAGGGATGTTCCCTTTCCCTGCCCGATGTGCGGGGTGCCGACGGGGAAGGTGCACGGATACCACGTCCGGACGGTTGCGGATGTGCCGGTCGACGGCCGCCGGGTCGTGGTCAACGTCCGGGTACGACGTCTGGTCTGCCCGGTCCTGGGCTGCCGGCGGCAGACCTTCCGCGAGCAGGTCCCTGGGCTGATCGAGCGCCTTCAGCGTCGCACGGCCATCTCTCGCCAGGCCCCGAACCAGGCCGAGCCCACCCCATACCGGTAGAACATCGGCGATCCGAAGAGGTTTGCCGTCGACCGCGCGCTCTCCAGCCGCATCTCGGTGCCCGTCAGGGGAATCCGCTCGACGAACACCCGCTTGCCGTCGATGTCCAGCTCCGCCGACCTGCCGCCGATGCCGGACCCGAGCGGGTCGGCGGCGGCCACGACCTCGCCGAGCCTCCGGGCCGGGGGCCCGCCTTGCGGCGCCGCCCGGGGCGCCGTTTCCGTCCTGTCGGACTCAGGACCGGCCCGGGTCCTGCCGAAGGGCATGTGGCCGTGCCGTTAAGGATGGCAGCACGAAGGCCCGTACCGAGGAGACTTCTGCCACCCGATACAGGCCCTCGTGGCCATGCGGGATCAGTCGTTCCAGACGTCGCCCTTGAAGTCGCCGCCGGTACCACGCTCGTAGTAGCGCTGCCCGTACAGGCCGCCCACGCAGGTCTGCTGGTAGCGATAGGCGTTGGTGGCGATGGAGCCGACCATCACGCCCGTGTCGGCGTCCCACAGCTCGGCCCGGCCCCAGTAGCTGAGGGCCTTGTGCGTGCCGCCGAAGCAGACCTGGTGGTTGCCGTTGGCCGGGATGCTGCCGCTGGTGCACACGTTGCCGCCCCAGCTCTCGCAGGTCGCACTCGCCGCGCTCGCAGGCGAGGCAACGACCCCGATGGTCACGGCGGCCATGGTGGAGGCCATCAGGCCGAGTCGGGCGAATCGATTCTTCTTCATGTTCGTTCCTCCGTTCGGCGAGCCGGCTGGCGCCGGCCCCGACGAGCTCAACCTATGGACGAACGCCTTCCCGCCGGTATCCCATCGGTGCACGGTTGCCGGGCAGGCGGCAGTCACGCATGCACGGTCGGGCTCTCCAGAGCGAGGAAGGCCAGCACGGCCTCGTACACGTCCGGGCCGCCCGCCGTCAGCTCCTTCCCCAGCAATGCCTCGGCGCTCCGCAGGTGCTCGCGGACCGTCTGGGGGTGGAGGCCGAGCGTTCCCGCAGTCGCCTCGACCCCGCAGTCGGCGCAGATCCAGGCTCTGAGCGTCCGGTGCAAGTCGCGGGCGTCGGTGTCGAGCGGACCCAGGAAGTCCCGGGCCCACGCCCGTCCGGTATCCGTCCCCATCAGCGTCGGCAGGTCCGGGACCGGGCCGCAGCATCCCGGTGCGGTGGGCCGGTCCCCCAGTTGCAGGGCAACGTACAGAGCGGTGCGTACGTGTACGTCGTGCGGGTTCACGCCCAGGAGTTCACCTGCCCGCTCCATTCGCGACCGGACGGTGTTGCGGCTGACCCCCATGATCTTCGCTGTCCGTACGGCGGTGAACCTCAGCGCCAGGCCCATCGTCGACAGCATCTGGGCCCTGGCCCGCGCCGGCAGTGCGTCCAGCGGCCGCAGCAGGTGCGATGCCCAGCGTGCTGCCTCGGCAGTGGGCAGCAGATCCATCGGCTCCGTACAGGCAGTGTGGCCCGCGCGGCGGGCGGGCAGGTGCCGGGCGGCAACCAGGTTGCGGTAGGCGTCGTCGTAGGCCGTCGCCACGTGCGCCAGCGCGTGGTGGTGGCTGCGTCCCAGGATCACCCGCGGATGGCGGGCGACGTAGTCGGACAAGTCGCGTCCAACGCAGTCGGGAGCCCTCATGTCAGCGACGGGCACCACCACGATCACATGGTTGTCGAAGGCGGGACACGGGACTACGAGGGCCCGGCCGGCGGTCAATTCCGCACAGTCGCGGGCAACCTGGGCCCGTTCGGCCATCGGCATCTCCAGCAGGGCCATCCAGGCCCAGTCCGCGTCGAGCAGTCCCGGATTCATCCCGGCCGCAGTGCGCTGGGCCAGGGCCACGTCCCCGCCCATCAGCAACTGCAGCACAGCGGAGCGCAACTGGAGCGAACGCACCTCCCATTCCCGTCGCTCCGCTTCGGCCTCCGCCACCCGCAGCACCAAGTCGAGGACTACTGCGGCATGGCCCGCCAGCGCGGCATCCTCCCCGTCCAACGGGCAGGACCGGGTGATGACGAGGACGCGGTAAGGTGGCTCACCGCCCAAGGCAACCACCCGGGTGTGGCCTTCCGGTCCGGAAACCACGGCCGACCCCAATTCTCCCCTGACCACAGCCCGCACCTCAGGTCTGCGGTCCGCCTCGCCGGCTCGGACGACCTCGGCGGTGCCCCCGAGTGTCCGGGCCAGCCAGATCGTGGTGCGGCGCGCCGCCGCCTCCGCTCCGTCGGGCCCCACACGCGCGTGCCGCAGGAGTTCCGTCAACCGTACGGTCGGCAGTTTCGCGCCGCCTGCCGCCTTCGCCAAACCCATTCTGTGTCCATCTCCCCCCGAAGAATTGCGCCGCACCGCACAGAGCCCCCGCCAACTTGAAGTCACAGGTCAAAGGGCTGGTGTGACGGTCGTCCGGAGTACTCGCGCTGGTCGTGTGCGGCAGTCTGCGGAGTAGCTCGTTTGTCAGCGTGTTTTCGACATGGATGTTCAGGATGGGAACACCAATGTCCGTTTGCGTGGCTCCGCCCCTGGACGGGTTCGGGGGTAGCGGCCGGCGAAGGTACCGATGACAAGAGCAGCCGTGGTGAGGCCGGCGGGGACGACGAAAGCCATCAGGCACGCCCGTGCAGCACGCCCCCAGGGCTTCGTCCAGCGCAGGGCGAGCGTGTCCCGCACCCGGCCGCTGCGCTCGACCCAGCGGACGACGAGGATTGCGGCGAGGGCAGGCGCCAACATCGCGGCCGCGATGCACACCTGCTCCAGTGCACCAGTCTCCACGCGTGCGTCACCGCGCTGGTAACCGCCGGCCAGGAGTGGTGACATGGCCGCCCACATGCCGATGTAAGCGACACCGAGGAAGATGAACAGACCACGTCGCCGGTTGACGAGCGGTAAGTGCCTGGTTGCAAGCGTCATGACGTGAAACCTACGGATCGGCGCAGCAGCGAGGAATCCAGCTAGAGCGCATATCGACAGTGGAGCTGACTCCCCTTCCTGCAGGGAGACCTCTCCACCCATCGAAGACAGTCAGCGGTTGACTTCGAGGTTCGTCAGGACCAGCGTGCGCAGGAGGCGGGTGGCGCGGGCGGGGTCGGTGCGGAGTTTGGTGAGGGTCCGCCATTCTTGAGGTGGGCGAAGCCGTGTTCGGCTGGTGCGCGTCCGGTGGCAAGGGCGCGGTTGGCGTCCTTCTGGCCTGGGGTGAGCTTGTCGGCGCGGGCCGCGGTGAAGCCGGTAACGATCACGGGGTCACGTACGTCGTTGTCCAGGCCCTGGAAGCCGAGGTCCGCCAGGGCCCCGAGGCCGGCTGCGCGCAGGTGAGCCGGGATGTGATCGTGGCGGGCGGCGGTGATGTCGTGGGTGCGGACCGGCCGGGCCGCAGATATCCAGATCAGGCAGCCTCTCTCGAAGGGCAGGGCGAGAAAGTGCAGGCCATGATGGTGGTGTTTGCCGGAGTAGTTCCGTCGGTCGGCTCTTCCGGCGCGGCGCGGCGCTGGGTGGGGATGAGGGTGCCGTCGATCAGGACGACCCCCCCGCCCCGCTTGGGGATCTTCTTCAGGGCGCGGTACCGGCGCGGTGTTCGCGCTGGACCAACTCTCCGCCCGGCAGCCCCCGGTGATCATCGGTGACCATCCTGACCCACCCCGGAGCCACCCCCGATCTGTCCTAGGGGGTTACGCCCGCGCAGGCCCGGTCAGTCGAACGCGCGCAGCGCCAGCCGCGCAACTCCCATGGTCCCTCGCCCGATCCACCCGAGCAGTCCTGTCTCCACGGCCAGCTCGGCAGCATCCCCGGCCGCTTCCGCCCGGTCCGGCCAGGAACGGCACTGGGAACAGGAACTAGGCCAACGACGCTTCCGCACGCCACACTTCTTGCACACCATCATGGCCCCATTCTCCCTCCCCGGCTCACCCCGAACCTCCCGATCCGCACAGCCAGATGACTCCAAACCACGCACCCGGAGCCGGAACTGGCGTGCCGGTCAGAAATGAAGCCGTCAAATCATCCCGACGGCACGGCAAGCGCGGAGGCACTGTCACGTTGGCGGGCGGCGTGGGAGGACCTCGAATTTGATCACGCTGGAGGGGGATCGTCCGTGGTGAGCGCGTTGCCGTCGTATAAGGGCACCGGTACCCGGTCGAGGTCATCTCCCACTGCGTGTGGCTGTACTTCCTCTTTCCGCTCAGCTTCCGTGAGGTGGAGGAGATGATGCTCCGGCGCGGTGTCACCGTCTCGTACGGGACGGTCCGCCGGCGGTGTGTGAAGTTCGGGCAGGCCTACGCCAGCCGACCAAGGCGCCTGGCCGTTGCCGGCCGGTGTTCCGTTGACGTTGGACGTCACCTGCCGAGCAGGTCCTGGACCGCCTGCAGCACGGCGTCAGGACGTCGCCAGTGCATGGTGACGTGTCCGACACCGTCGATGAGGCGGTTCTCGCCGCGCGGGACTGACGCAGCCAACGCTGTGTAGAGACGCGCCTTGCCCTGGATCTCCTCCTCCAACAGCGACTCCGAATCACTCGCCGAAACCGCCTCCTTGAAGGCATCGATCCCCATAGACGTGAGGACGATGATCGGCACGTCCGGCAGTGGCGCCGCGCGACGCATCTCGTCGTGGAGCTGATCGACGCTCTTCGCTTCCTGGAAGCCGACCCGCAGCCATTCCGGGCTGACATGGCGTTCGGTGAGCGGCCCCCGGATGACCTCGGGCCAGTCGGCCAACTCCTGTGCGAACAGGCTCCGGTACATCTGGACGACTTCGTCTGGCAGCTCGTCGGGAAGTGTCTGGTCCGGGTCCCAGGACTCCCACTGGTCGACCAGTCGCCGGGGCATATAGGCGTTGTAGTCCTCGTGTGCGGGATCCAGCAGGAGCAGACCGGCCGTCTCATCCGGGAACCGCGTCGCGTAGTGGCGGGCGTAGAGGCCGCCGAGAGAGTGCCCGACCAGCAGGTACGGAGCGGGAATGTCCGCGCTCCGCAGCATGTGGTGCAGTTCGTCGGTCACTTCTGCCGAGGTGCGCGGCAGTTCGACGCGGTCGCTCCACCCCGTTCCGGCCCGGTCGTACACCACGCTTGTGGTGAGCTCGGCCGCCTTCTCCTGGACGTTCCAGTAGTCGAGGCCGACCGTGCCGCCCCCGGGCAGGAAGACCACTGAGGGGCTCCCGCTGCCCGAGCGGTGCAGCAGTAGCCGACGCCCCTCCACCTCGCAGTACTCCCCGAGCGGTGGTACCGCCTCGGCCGTCGTGGTCGGGAGCGCCCCGGGCGGCTGGTTCTGCATCGCTGACTTCCTCACTGCCGGCACTGCGTTTCCAATTTTGGGAACGGTATCAGATATGGGATCGTGGCCTGGTGGACACGCTTGAACTACTCCTGCATCCGGTGAGGGTGCGCATCGTGCACGCCATGTCCGGCGGACGTACGCGCACGACCTCCGACCTGTGCGTGAGCCTGCCCGATGTCCCCAAGACCACCCTGTACCGGCACGTCGGCCTGCTGGCCGACGCCGGAATCCTGGAAGTCACCGACGAACAGCGTGTACACGGCGCCGTCGAACGGCATTACCGCCTGCGCCGTGAGCGGGCAACGATCGACGCCGACGCGGCCGCGTCGATGTCCCTGGAAGACCACCGCCACGGGTTCACGGCCGCCATGGCCGCCCTGCACGCCGAATTCAACGCCTACCTCGACCGGGACCACGCCGACCCGACCGCCGACTCGGTGGGCTACACCCAGGTCCCGCTCTGGCTGAGCCAGGACGAACTCGCCGAGCTCATCGCCGAGGTCCGCACCGCCATCGTGTCCAGGATGGACAACAAGCCCACAGCACACCGCCGCCTTCATCTGCTGAGTCCGATCCTGTTCCCCATCGAGGAACGGCCTCAGCAGGACCGGGACTCCTCTCCGGGGTCCAGCGAGTGATGAGGTGACCCCTGTGGTGTGGACACACCTGACAATGGATCTTGCTGATCCTGGAAGGTGTAGATCTACGTGGCACGGCCCTCGAAGTACAGTGCGGAGTTCCGGTCCGACGCGCGTCAACCCCGAGACGCTGCGGACCTGGGTGCGTGATGCCGACGGTCGTCCAGTCGCCGCAGGCGCGTCGCAGGACACCGAGGCCGAGTTGGCCCGGCTGCGGGCGGAGAACGCGCGGCTGGCCAAGGCGGAGAAGGAATGGCAGCTGGAGCGGGAGATCCTGCGTCGGGCAGCGGCCTATCTCGCCCGGGAGATGAAGTGAAGACCTCCGCTTGGGACTTCGTCTCCACCCACGCCGAGATGTTCGGCATCAAGCGGATATGCCGGGTGCTGGAGGTCTCCCGCTCGGGCTACTACCGGTGGATCACCGGCGCTGAGGCGCGGGCGGGGCGGCAGTTCGAGGAGGACGCCCTGGTCGAGGAGATCCGCGAAATCCATGCCGAACACCGCGGGAACTACGGCGCGCTTCGAGTCCATGCCGAACTGCGCGGCTTCGGCCACACGGTCAACCACAAGCGCGTGGCCAGGCTGATGCGGAAGCACG
>NZ_JBIURS010000029.1:0-92479 GCF_044740965.1 Streptomyces sp. NPDC088252
GTGAGATTGGTGCCCGTGATGGTGACAGTGGTACCGCCACCGGTCGAGCCCTGGTTCGGACTGATTGGCATGATCGTCCTCCGTGTGTGAACTGAGATCTCGAATAGGGGAGTTGACTCAGAGCCTGGTCCGGGTCAGCCCCAGGGGCATGACCTGGATCTCCGGGCCACCGCCGGGCCCGGCCGTCCTCATTCACCTCCTCCTCGGCCTGTCCCGCGGGGTGCCGGGAGCACCCGGGAAGGCGTCAGGAAGTTGCCTGCTCGGGGAAGACACCCTCAGCGGATGTCGCGGCGCGGGGTGCCCGGAGCCGTGATGAACCCTGTCGCGGGCCCACCACGCACCGGATGCCGTGGCCGGCCCGCAGCAGGCACCGCTCCGTACGGGCCGGGACTGCCCTCGCGGTCAGGAACCGATAGCGGTCGCACTGCCCTCGCCGTATGGTCGAGGCGTTCACATGACCGGTGCGGGCTCGCTCACGGCGGCACGGGCCGCACGCGGGTCGCAGGGTCCGCGGCCACTCCCGTGGCCTCGACGACGAGGTACTCGGTTGTGCGCGGATGGCTCGCGCACCGCTCCCTTGCAGAGGCCGGAGGTTGTCCCATCAGTCCCTGCCACTGCCTGACAGGGGTGACTGGTCGGATCCAAGTCCTCTACAGGGGCGCCCATCGCGGTCGTCCGGAGCAAACGATGCCGAGGTCCGTCACGCAGGGACGGGTCGGCGAACAGAACGGTTCCGCGCTCCCCCGGAGAGGGATGGGCGGCCCACCGGTTCGGTTACCCAAGTGACCCATACAAACGAAATATGACTCAAGCATCTTGACGGCCAATCACCTGAATGGACGAGCGCGCGAAAGGCATACCGTTCAGTGCGCCGGAGGAAGGCGAATCCGCCACCCACCCCACCGCACGCCCCCATCTCACGCCGCGCAGGACCCGCCTCGCGCATCAGCCGTCCACCGTCGCCACCCGAGCCGGCTCTGTGGGCCGTCGTGGCGAAAAAGGCCCGAGCCCGCTTGCGCCTGCCGTCGGGCTTCCCCACCGCACTGAACAATCGCCCTGGTCAAGAAGCATGGACACGTCCCAGCGGATCGAGGGGAACGACCAATGGACAGAGCGGGACATCCGGATCGCAGAGCCCTGCTCGTCGGCGGCCTCGCGATCGCCTCGGTCACGCTTGCGGGATGCTCGTCGACGAGCGCCACCCCGTTGGCCGCCGACGCTTCGCCGGAAGTGCGGCCCAACACGCCCGTCGCGGCATTCACGAGGCTGATGGACGGCAACAAGCGCTGGGTGAGCGGAGACCTTCGGCATCCCGACCGGGATCCGAACCGGCGCCAGTTCGTGGCCCAGAAGCAGGAACCCTTCGGGTCGGTCCTCTCGTGCATCGACTCCCGGGTGCCACCCGAGCTCCTCTTCGACACCGGGCTGGGTGACCTTTATGTGATGCGCACCGGCGGGGAGGCGGTCGGCCCCGTGGTCACGGGGTCCGTGGAGTACGGACCCATGACGAGCGGTACTCCGCTCGTCGTGGTCCTCGGGCATCAGCGTTGCGGCGCCGTCGCGGCGGCGTACAAGTCCATCCGCGACGGCAAACCGTTGCCGGGAAACCTGGAGGCGATCGCCAAGGCCCTGCGGCCGGCATACGAGCAGGCGGTCCGGGAAGGCGGTGCGGACCCGGTCGAGACCATGGCTCGCGCCCAGGTCGAGCTGACCGCCGCCGATCTGCGCTCCAACCAGGATCTGGCCCCACTCGTGAAAAAGGGCGCCCTTGCCGTGGTCGGCGCCTACTACTCGCTCGACACCGGCAAGGTGGAGGTCCTGGCCGGTGCGCCTTCCTGACCGGCCGGACGCGACGGACGGGCGTCTTCCGGCCCGAGGCGCAGGCCGGGACTTCGGAAGGTCCCCCGCGACGCGTGTCAGAACACCCAGCACCCGTCCAGTACGGAAGCACAGAGCTGCCACCTGCACCGATGTCGTTCTGAGGCGGGCCGTCCCGGCACGGCCCCGGAGCGGTGCGTCCCGGCCTCAGGAAGGAAGCGATGAAGGCGCACCCGAAGGCGCGGCGGCCCGCAGGCGGAGCAGGACGGTTCCGATGAGCTTGTCCTCGGGGCAGTAGCCCAGCTGTTTGGAGTCCATCGAGCCCGGCTGCTCGCCCAGGAGGACGAGCATGCCCGGCGGCACGTGGGTACCGGGGCATCGGCCGGCCCAGTGCGGTACGGGCTCACCGGCGACGGCGACGATGCGTTTGACGTACCACGAGTCGGGCGTGGTACTCGTGGGGCGGTTCCAGCCGTGCTCGGGGTGGGGTGCGACGACGACGGCCACCCGGCCCGTGGCGACGCGGCGTCTGCCACGGAGCATGAGGATCCGGTCGCCGGGCATGAGGGTCGGCGACATGCTGTGTCCGCGGACGGTCACGGCCACCAGCCGCCCACGCGCCAGGAACAGGGCTGCGGCGAGGACGAGGAGTCCCGCGAGTGCGAGGAGCACCGGGGCCGCGGCGGTCACCGGACGGTCTCCTCGTAGCCTTCGGCCTGCGTGGTGAAGAGCTCGGCATAGGTGCCGTGGGCGGTCATGAGCTGTTCGTGGGTGCCTGTCTCCTGCACGGTCCCGTCGGCGATGACGACGATGACGTCAGCGGCGCGGACGGTGTTGAGGCGGTGGGAGACGAGGATGCTCGTCGCGCCCCGGCGGAGTGAGGTGAGCCGGTCGTGGACGTGGCGTTCGGCGACCGCGTCGAGGCCGGTGCTGGGTTCGTCGAGGATCATGAGATCCCGTTCGGAACGCATCAGGGCCCGGGCGAGCGCGAGGCGCTGCCACTGGCCGCCCGACAGCTGGACGCCAGGACTGGTGTCCTCGGTGTCGTCGGGGAAGAACATCCGGCTGAGCATGGTGTCGTACCCCTGTGGGAGGCGGGCGAGGGCGGTGTGGATGTCCGCGTCGTCGGCGGCGGCGTGGATGCGCCCGTGGTCGTGGAGGGAGCCGAGGTCACCGAGGCCGATGTTCTCGCCTGCGGTGAGGTCGTACTCCATCGGGTCCTGGAAGACGACGCTGACCCGTCGGCGCAGTTGGTCCGCCGGGAAGTCCTTGAGGTCGATGCCGTCCCAGTGGATGCTGCCCCGCTGCGGGTCGTAGAGGCGGCACAGCAGTTTGACGAGGGTGCTCTTGCCGGCCCCGTTGAGTCCGACGACGGCCAGGCTGGTGCCGTGCGGGATGGTCAGGCTGATTCCGCGCAGGATCCACGGTCCGTCGTCGGTGTAGCGGAACCAGACGTCCCGGAGTTCGAGGCCGTGGCTCAGGGGCGGTGGGGCGATCGGGACGGCCGGGGCGGGGAGGTCGTCCCGGACCTGGGTGACATGCAGGTAGTGGCTGAACAGCAGGGCCGTCTGGTGGCTTTGGGCGATGCACCCCACCAGGCCGACGAGTGCCGTCTGCATGCCGGCGAGGGCGGCGACGAGGAGGGACACGTCACCGGCGGTGAGGGCGTGGGTGGCTGCCTGGTGCACGCCCCAGACGAGTGCGCCGGTGGAGACGCCGGCTCCGAGGACGGCGAGGGCCGTCTCGTAGGTGGCGAGCCGACGGTCGAGGCGTTCCTCCTGCTGGTTGATGCTGTCCAGATCGGCACGCATGCGCTGGGCGAAGTAGCCGCCGAGGCCGTAGAGGCGGATCTCCTTCGCCGCTTGAGTGTCGGTGAGGAGCCCTCGGTAGAAGATCTGGCGGCGGGCGAGGTTGCTGGTGCGCCAGAACATGTCCGCGCGATGCCGGCTGTTGGCCAGGTGGGCGAAGAGGGCCGGAACGGCCGCGGCGACGAGGATGGCGGCCAGGGTGGGGCTGATGAGCAGGAGACTTCCCAGGAAGCCCGCCAGGGTGAGGACTCCCTGCGCGCCCTGGAGTGCTGCACCGACGAGTCGCTCGGCCCCCTGCGCACTTTGGATGGCGAGTTGGACGCGGTCGTGGAAGGCGGGCTGTTCGAGCCTGGACAGCCCGCTGAGCCGGTTGACGGCCGTGAGCAGGTCGCTCTGGGCCCGGGTGGAGGTGGCGCGACGGATGCGGCCGTCGGCGTAGGAGGAGACGGCCGAGGCGGCAGCGAGGAGGACGGTGAGCAGGCCGATGCCGGCAGCGGCCCAGTTGAGGTCCGAGGCGCGGAACTCGTCCGCGGTGAGGCTGTCGACCACGTACTTGAGCAGCCAGGAGGCGGCCACGGGGGCTGTACCCGCGATGACGACGGTGGCGGCGCGGACGGCGAGGGCCCCGGGGCAGGACCGCAGTGTGAGGGCGAGTACGGCGGTGAGACCCCGCAGGAATTCGGCCGTGCGGGAGGTGGACCGCCCGCTCATGCGGTGAGGAGGTTGAGCGCGGGCAGGGAACCTTGGCCGATGCCCGTCTCCGTGATGGTCCCGTCGGCGTCGAGGAGGACGAAGGTGGGGTGGTGGCGTACGCCGAAGGTGTCGGCTACGGGACCGTTCGGGGGTTCGGTGGTGGTGAGTTCGGTGAGCGGGCCGACTGCTTCGAGCAGGGGGCCGGCTTCGGTGGGCTGTCCGTTGATGACGGCGACGAGGCGCGCGCCCGACGGGGTGTTCGCCTCGGCCCACCGTTGGATCCCGGGGAGGCTTTGCCTGGTGGGCCCGCAGTCGGGGCGGAGGAAACAGATGAGGGCGGGGTGGCCGGCCAGGGTGGATTCGCCGACCTCGCCCCGGGGGGTGTGCAAGGTGAATGCGGGGGTGTGGTCACCTTCGCGTACGGCAAGGGCCGGCGGGCCCGGGGCCGCGACGGCAGGGGCGGGGGCGGCCATCGTGGCGCGCCAGCGTTTGATGACCGCGAAGGTGAGGAGGGCGTTGACGAGGGTGACCGCAGCGAGAAGGGCGAGGCCGCTGGTGGCGTGGCTCACTCTGTGATCGTCCTTTCAGCGTCGGCCGGTGCGGACCGAGAAGAAGAAGGCGAGGTCGTCGGTGAAGACGGCGAACGCGGTGAGATAGACGGCGACGGCGACGGCGAGCGCGAGTGCGGGGGCGTTGAGGGGGGTGGTGGTGCCGTGGACGAGGGCAATGGTGCCGCCGAGCAGGGCGAGAACAGTGAGTGTGGCGTTGCGGGCGACGTGCCAGGGGCCCATGGGCACCGTGGTCCGGCTGCCGAAGCAGGGGCAGCCGGCGGAGCTGCCGCTCCGCATGGTGGTGACGGCGACGGCGCTGAATGCCGCGCACATCGCGGCGGCGACGGCCAGGCCCGCGGTGAGCGTCCGGGGCAGGGCGAGGAGCGCGGCGGCGATGAGCTCGGCCGCGGGCACCAGGACGGCGAGAGCCGGCCGGGCGGCGGCCGGCAGGTAGGTGAGGTCGCCCAGTGCCGTGGCGAATCGGCGGCGGTCGCGAAGCTTCGCGAGGCCGGCCACGGCCAGCACGCAGATCAGGGTCAGACGGCAGACGAGCAGCAGGTCGGACAAGGGTGACTCCGAAAGAATGGGTCCTGGGCCGGCGGGCACGGGGCGAGCCGCACGCGGCCCGCCCCGTGGTTGTTCAGCAGTAGTCCCAGCTGCCGCAGCTGACCTTGCACGCGCCCGTGTAGCAGCAGCGGCGGCACCGCTGGGCGCTGGTGCTCCACTCGGTCCAGCAGTCCGGCGGGCAGCCCGCCTCGGCCTCGGCCTTGGGCAGAATCCGCTCGATCAGGCGGCCCGCGCCGGCCTTGAGTGTGCGCATGATTCTCCTCTTCCTGTGTGGATGGGATGTGCGTACTCCTCGGTGCGACCGCGGTCCGCGGTCCGCGGTCTCACCGGGGTTCAGGAGGCCGCCGATACCGGTTCGCGGCCGGCGGCGGAGGGAGCGGCGACGACGCCGTCCTGGTAGCTGAGGATCGTGGGGAAGGCGGGGACGCGCAGGGCGCGGAACAGCGGTGACGCCTCGGGCCCCGGTACCACTTCGTCCGCCGGCCCGACGAGCTGGGCGGTCAGGCTGCTCTCCCCGGCCTCGGCGCCGATCACCAGGGCCAGGACCCGGCCGCCTGCTGCTCGTGCCCGGTCGGCCCGTTCGGTGAAGTCGGGCAGGCTGTCGGTGCAGGACGGACAGTCGTGGGAGAAGACGCCCAGCAGCAGTTCCCCGGAGCGGAAGTCGTCCTGGGTCAGGGTCCGGCCGCTGAGCGCGGTGGCGGTGAAGTCCGGTAGTCCGTCCCCGGGTTGCGGCCCCTGGGCTGCGAAGTCGTCGCGTCGGCGTACGGCTGCGAGCTCCTGCCAGCGGCGCAGGATGACCATGAGCAGGACGAGGTTGAGCAGGGCGACGGCTCCGACGAGCACCAGACCCGCAATGACGTAAGGCAAGTTGCGACCCCCTGGCCGGTTGCACGGGAGAGCAGTGTGATAGGTGAGGCCTGTCGGAAGGATGCCAAGACCTTGCCAGGAACATGACGAGCTGAGCATGATTGCCGCCATGCTTGCCACGGGGTCGCATTTTCGAGTGCTGGGCAGAGTTGAGTGGTCCGTCGACGGACGCCCCAGAGCCATCGGTCGCCGCCGCGAGCGCCTGCTGCTCGGTTTACTCCTGCTGGAGATGGGCCGGCCCCTCCCGATGGACCGGCTGATCGATCTGCTGTCGGACGAGGACGAACGACCGCGGTCCCGGACCGATCTGTACGTGGACGTCTGCCGGCTGCGGGCGAGCCTTCGCCGGGGCGGGTGCGACGAGTCGGTACGGCTGGTGCGCAGCGGTTCGACGTACGCCCTGACCGGCGATCCGCAGCGGGTCGATCTGCACCGCTTCACTCAGCTGGTCTACCGGGCTCAGCGGAGCACCGAGCCGCAGGAGGTTTCACGACTCGCCTCGTCCGCCCTGGCCGAGTAGCGGGGGGCGGTGCTGGAGGACGTCGCGTCCGAGCGGACACGCCGAGGCGTCGGCACCGCTTTCGACGAACTGCTGATCTCGGCACAACTGCTGCGTGTCGCGGCGGAGTTCAAGCTGCGTAACTTCTGGTCGCTCGCCGCGGAGCTCGCACGGCTCACCGAGGACCATCCGGAGCACGAGATGTTCCTGGCCTTCCGTGCGGCCACGCTCTACGAGTGCGGACGTCGCGCGGATGCGCTGCGAGTGCTGTCCTCGGCGCGAGCACGAATGACCGCGCGGCTGGGGTTGGATCTGAGCCGCGAGCTGCAGGACCTGCGCGAGGCGATCCTGCGGGGCGTTCCCGTGGACCGCCGCATCTTCCGCTGTGGCGCCCTGAGCGCCGTGTGACGCACCGCCGCATCCCCACGGACCCGGTGCGGTGGGGATGGAGCCCGCTGTTTGCACCGGCCGCGCCGGATTGTCAGTAGCGGCTGCTTTCATGGCGCCATGAGCACTGTGCACGAGACCGCCGCCCTCCTACCCGACCCCGCCGACCTCCACGCCCACCTGCGCGCGTTGGCCGTCCTGGACGCCACGATCGGCGGCGATCCGCAGTTCTGCTGCTACACCTTCGACACGGCTTGGGGCCCCGGCGAAGAGGCAGCCCTGATGGAGAACGGCTCGGGGGACGAGTTCTCCGTCCTCTTCACCCCGGCCGGCGTGCTCATACGCGGCTTCGACCACGAGTCGGAGATGAGTCCGTACGCGACGGACGACGAGCAGGTCTGGCCCGGCGTCATCGACGAAGTCCCCGCCGTGCTGCGCCCGCTCCTGGATGAACCCGCCTTCCATGACGAGGGAATCGGCGCCCCTCGGGTCACCGCCTGCCTGTGGCGGGAGACCGGCGAGGCGGCCTGGCGCGCCGGCTCCGCCATCGCCTTCCCGTCCGGCAGCGAGGACCCCGACGGCTCCGGTTTCCTCTTCCACCTGCTCACCGACCGCTCCCCGAGGCGGTCCGGGCCCACTTCGAGGACTACTACGAGCGCCCTGTCCCCCTCGACGCCGTCCGCCACGTCCTCGCCGGACGCCCCCTCACCCCTGCGATCGCCGCAGCCCTCAACCCGGCCGCACTCTCGGACAACGCCCTGCTCCGCAGGATCGCCGAACATCCCGAGGCCGCTTCCTACCTGGCCTGCGACGGCGAGTTCGACCTGGCCCGCACCGACCCGATCGAGCCGATCGCCCTGCCCAACGGCCTCCCGGTGGAGCCGATCGCCGGCTGCAACGCGGGCGGCACCCACTACCTCTGCGGCCCGGCCGCCCCCGGCGGCCCCCGCCCCGTCCTCTACACGGACTCCGAGGGCCGGGCCTCTCTGATCGCCGAGTCCCTCGCCGAGGCCCTGACCCTCGTCGTCGTCCTCCCGTCCTGGCACGACGCCCTGGCCGGCTTCCGCCCCCCGGCCCTCAACTCCGACCACCTCGACGACCACCCGGACCACCCCGCGGCCCGTGATCGCCTCCTCACCGCCCTGGGACTCCCCCCGGCCACTGAACGGGAAGTCCTGGACCGCCTCCTCACCACCGCGGCCCGCACCGTTCCCGACGGCTTCCTCCCGCACTGCCCCGATGAGGAGGACTCCTCCTTCGAGTCGATGCTCGCCCAGAGCCCGACGACGACTTCGACCCGCAGGTGGCGGCACGTCGGAGGATCCAGCACCCCTCCACCGCGGGAACCGGCAAGGGGGCGACTCCCGAAGGAGCCGACCCCATCTGACCTGCATGTCTGACCAGGCCGCCGACGTGGCGCTGTTCCATCCGCTCACACGTTGAAGCGGAACATATCGGGGCTGGATCTGACCTGCTGCGGAGCATCGATCGCGGCCCTGACCAGGCAATACCCCGTTGGGAGGCGTTGGCTTCCGACGGGCATTCACGAGCGTCTTGCGGACTGCCTGCGGACTCGCGCCGACCGTGCCGAGGCACAGAAATCCAAGCCGTCGACAAGATGGGGCGGCTGCCCGCCTGCGCAAGAGCTTCGACCGGAGCGAGCGGGTGGCCCACAGCGAGGCCGAAGCCCCGCGTCTGCCGCTCCGGCGCGTCGTGGAGGGCACCGTGGAGGGGGCGTTCGAGGCCCCGGCCCCGGGCCTGCTGCTCGCGGGACCGTCGGGGAGCCTGATCCGCGCCGAGCACTACGTCGACGCCGACGGCGCCCCCGTCGTGATGCCCAAAGACCTGACGGGAAACGGCTTCAGCACGGCGAGCATCCGACGCATCAGCGAGCGACAGGCCATGGAGCTGGAGCGCTTCCGCCTCCGACGCGGCGACGTTGTCCTGGCGCGGCGCGGGGAGCTGGGGCGAGCCGCCGTCGTCCGCGAGGAGCAGCACGGCCGGGTATGCGGCACCGGGTGCTTCGTGCTGCGCCCCCCGCCGGACTCGACGCCGACTACTTCGCCGCGTACCTGCGCGGTCCGGAGGCACGGACGTGGCTGGAAACCCACTCCACGGGGAGCATGAAGACGAAGACCCTGTGCGGGGCTCCGCCGGATCATTCACGACGTGAGAGATCCCGGATTTCGCGGCTATCGGGGCTGCCACGCCCGTACGAGGTCCTCCGGCCCCCAGTGCGTGGTGAGCGGCAGATCATCGGTCACCCCACAGCGGGAGACCGCGACCAGTGGAGTATCCGGGGCGGTACCGGGGACGGCGAGCATGTCGCGCACCAAGGCGTCGTACTCATGACGGCCGAAGGGCTGGGTCTCCAGCCACTTGACCGACCCGACGAAGGACACCTGCCGGGCCACCGGCTCGCGGTCTGCACCGATGAGGTCGATCTCGGGGTTGTTCTGACGGTTCCACCAACCGCCGATGGCCTCGGTCTCGGGCCACTCGTCATTGGGCATCAGACGCAGCAAGGACTCGCGGATCAGTGGCTCGACCGCCCGCCCGCGCCAACTGGTCCATGACCGCTCGATGCGTTCCAGTGCCAAGTCACCGCGGCCTCGCTCGATGAGTGGGATCGCGCGTGCCAGGAACGCCAGCCAGAACCGCAGATACGGGTCGGCGATGCGGTAGCGCTTGTTCTTGCTGTCCGGCTTGACCGACAGGGGGAGATCAGCAGCCAGGACTCGCTTGGCCTGCAGCATGGCCAGCAGCGGGGAGAGCGTGCCGGACGGCAGAGCGCTGGCGCCGCCTGCCTGGGCTGCGATTGCACTGAACGTGCGCTCACCGCTGCCAACCGCTTCCAGCACGGCCCGTGAGTGCGAAGCCTCGGGGAATTCGCCCAGCAGGGACAGCTCGCCGGCCACCAGCAGGGGCGAGAGAGGATTGGCGACCGACGCCTGCAAGAAGGCTGTACGCCCCATTCCCGGCCGCCACGACTGCACGATCTCGGGGAATCCGCCAGTGATCAACTGGGCGTCGACGGCCCCTGCGGCGTCGAGTTCGGTCATGGCCTGTACGTCGGCCAGGTTCAGGGGGTGGACGGTCATTTTCGCTGCCCGACCGAAGAACGGGCGTCCGTACGACTGCAGTGCCTCCATCACCGATGCATCGCTGCCGACCAGCAGCAGAAGCACGGGCTTGGAGGACAAGTGACGGTCCCAGACAGTCTGGAGTGCGCCCTCGAATTCCTGATCCTGCTCGACCAGCCAGGGCACCTCGTCAATCACCGCGATGCTGGGCGAGTCATCGGGTACCGCGAGCGCCAGAGAGCGCAGGGCCTGGTTCCAGTCCTGCGCCTGGAGGCCGGCGACCAGCTCCGCCCCAGGCAGTAGCGACTGCGCGAGCGTCGCGGCAAAGTCGGCGCGCTCCGTCACAGGGTTGCGCCCACGGGTGGCCTGAAACACCACGTACGGCGCTCCCGAGCGGTCGCAGAACTCCTGGACCAGTCGCGACTTCCCTACTCGGCGCCGGCCCGTCATGATCACAGCCCGCCCCCGAGTGGCTCCAACCGCCTCTGCCACTGTCCGGTACTGCTCAGCCAGCAGCTCAAGATCTCCGGCCCGACCTTGAAACTCCACGACGCACCTCTGAAGACAATTAACGTAGACAGATTCTTACGTAGATTGAATCTTACTTCACTCACCTCGCGACCTGGTGGGTCGAACGGGGGAAAACCCAGGGGACCCTTCTGACCTGCATTTTCGCCAGATCAGTGACGTACCGTATCGCGCTCCCTACATGTTGAAGCGGAATCTCTGCGGTCCGAACCTGACCTGCGGCGGAGCCCCGTCCAGGGCTCTGACCAGCCATTTCTCAGTTGACATGCATTGGGCCCCGATGGCTGTTCACGAGTGTCCTGCGGACTGACTGCGGACTGGCCGGGGGTGCCGCGACAGAGAAATCCATGGCGCACCCGCAAGGCCTGCAACGAGACTGCGCAGGTGAGCGACCGCTGCCCCTGTCCCTGCTGCGGGCGTCTCGTCGTCCTGGACGAGATGCCCGGCGCGTACGCCATCTACCCTGTCTGCTTCCTACCCTGTCTGCTTCTGAGAGGACGACGCCATCCAGTTTCGGTGGCCCGCCATGGATGGCGGGGCGAACAAGGTCTCCCCCATCCATCAACGACCTGGCCGACCACGCCCAAGTGATCCTCCACTCCCAGTTCTGGCAGGTGGACGCCGGCCGCACGTACGGCGTCTCCGGCACCGGCCTGGACTGGGAACTCGACTGGACTGAGCCCTGGGAGCACCTGGTCGAAGAGTCCCGCACCTGGCCCCTGCCGGAAGCCTCCGAAGCTCCCGCCGGCGACAACATCTTCGTCGCCCCCACCTGGATCGACGAGCGCTGCGACTTCGTGAACGACTGGACCCCGCCCGTGATCCTGTCATTCTCGATCGCTATGTACCGATCGCGGTCGACCCCGGTCACTCCAAGAAACGGACGGGAATCAACGGAGAACGAGAGAGGCAACGGGCAACACCGCCGAACCCCGATTCTCCAGGCGCGCGTCGTGCCAGACTCACTTTCGGATGCGGACCGAAACGACGCCGTCACAGCAGGTGTTCGTCGTCGGGTTTCGTGTCGACCGGTGATCGTCGGATGACGGCTCCCGTGAGGGCGGACGGCTCTTGCGGTCACTGTTCAAGGGGAGGTTGATGATGAGCACGACTTTACGTTTTGGCCCGGAACTTCGCCGTTTACGAGTAGAAGCGGGGCTGACTCTGACTGAGTTCTCCGTGGCGCTCAACTACGACAAGGGGCACATAAGCAAGGTCGAGCGCGGGGAGCGTTCCGCTTCCCCCGAACTAGCCCGGCGGTGCGACGCCTTCCTCGGCGCGGACGGCGAGCTGCAGCGCCTGGTCACCCGACCCGAGACGGACTCGGACTCGGGCACCGCCGAATCCCCCGCCGGTCCGAGCCGCTGGCTCGTCGGGCGCCGGGTGGTCCTCTCGGCGGGTACGGGAGCGCTGATCGACCTCGGCCTGAAACTCGGCAGTCAGGCGCTGTCCTCCGCCGACGACCCCCTCCTGTCCTCCTTCCGCATGCAGTTCGACCAGCTGCGGAAGCTCGGTCAGTCCACCGCACCCAAGGTCCTGCTGCCCCTGCTGGAGACGCAGACTCGCATGATCGCCGGGCTGGCCGCCGACGCCCGGTCCGTTTCTCGGGCCCCTGCGCTCCTGCTCGCCTCGCGGTTCGCGGAGTTCACCGGCTGGATGGCCCAGGAGGCCGGGGACAGCGACGCGGCACTCGGCTGGACGGGCGAGGCCGCCGAACTGGCGCGCGCCGGGGGTGACCCGTACCTCGGTTCCTACGCACTGGTGCGACGCGCCCTGGTCACAATGTACGGCGGGGACGCCGCTGGCACCGTCGCCTTGGCCCGCCGCGCCCAGAGCAGCGAACTCCCGCCGCGCATCCGGGGACTCGCGGCCCAGCGGGAGGCCCAGGGGCACGCGCTCGTCGGCAACGAAGTCGACTGCCTCCGCAGCCTCGACAGGGCGCGGGAACTGCTTGCCGGCGACGACGCCCGCAATGGCGCCGAGCCCGTGATCGGCACCTCCCATGTGAGCGATCCGGCGGCGATGTCGACCGGCTGGTGCCTGCACGACCTCGGCCGCCCCAAGGCCGCCGCCGAGGTACTCGACCGGGAGTACCGCCGCCTCCCGCCGCACGCGCTGCGTACCCGCGCCCGGTACGGCTTCCGCCGGTCCTTGGCCCATGCCGCCTCCGGGGAGGTCGAGCACGCGTGCGCGATCGCCGGGGATCTTCTGGAAGTGATGCCGGCCGTGCCCTCGGCGACGGTGAACAGCGACGTCCGGCGTCTCGCACGGGAACTCTCCCGGTTCCGGAGCAGCCGCGCCGTACGTGATCTGCAGCCCGCGCTGGCACGCGTACTCGCCCCCGCGCACGGCTGACACAGACTCGAGCCGCCCGGCTCGCCGGACTACCCGGCCCCTCCGGCCCTCCGGATCCCACGATCCCCGGCGGAACCCTCTGATCACCGCTCGACGCGTCGCATCGCACCCCCGGCTTCTTCGGGCTGCCCGCGACCAGTGACGCACCAGGCGGCGCCCCTCCATCCGCACGCCCTCCCGTGTATGCGCCATGCCGTCCACACGGTCGGGACCTCATGGCCCGGGCGGACCGGAGCCCCGGTCCACAGCCCCGTGCCCGTTCACCCCGTCTTCCTTTCACGAAGGGAACCTTCATGCCCGACGTCTTCGTCAACTACCGCACAGGCGACGAGGAGTCCGCAGCGACCATGATCGCTCGGGAACTCGCCCGTCGGTTCGGCAACGAGCGGATCTTCTTCGCCAGCAACTCGATCGAGCCCGGACGCCGTTTCCCGGTGGAACTGGTCAGGGCGGTGGAGGAGTGCGAGGCTCTCCTCGCCGTGATCGGCCCGCGCTGGGCAGAGGTGCGGGGGGCCGACGGCCGCCCCGCCCTCGAAGCCGAGCAGGACTGGACCCGTCGCGAGATCCAGACCGCGCTCGACCGCGGGGTCCTGGTGATCCCCGTGCTCGTCGGAAAGGCCACGAGGATCGACCGCTCCGTCCTTCCGGACGATCTGCTGGAGCTGGCGGACTGCCAGTACAGGCGGTTCGACCACCGCAACGCCGAATCGGACCTGACGGCGCTCGGCGACACCCTCGCCCGGCTCCTGCCCGAGCTGGGTGTGGTGGACCGCGACGCCCGTGCGGCGCGGGAGCGGGCGGAGGCGAAGTCCCGTAAGAAGTCGGCCAAGGATGCCAGGCACACCAGGATGCGGACGCGCGACGTCGAACAGCGCGTGCGCGGCATCGCAAACCTCAACGGAGATCTGTCCGGCACTTTCGTGAACGAACCGCAGGGGCCCGTGAACACCGGTGGGGGGCACCAGTACAACGCTCCCCACTTCGAGGGCGACAACACCGGGGTCCAGTTCACCGCGGGCGACAACGGCGGTACGGTCCACCAACGCTTCGAGCGCAAGCGTCGGCGCTCGGACGACGGACGATGACCGAGCAGGACCGCGTCACCGTCAACGATCCGCGTGGCCCGGTGAACAATGGCGTAGGGCCCCAGTACGTCTTCTACGGCGGCGCGGATTGGATGATCCGCAAAGGGGTCGAGTCCCTCCGGATCGTCCGAGAGGACCGGGTGCGCCTGGCCGACCGGTTCGTTCGGCCGGTGGGCTATCGCATCGCCGCCGGATGCCTGGAGAAGCCCGGATCGGTGGTGCTGCTGGAGGCTGCGCCCGGCAGCGGCCGGCGCGCCGCAGCGATCATGCTGCTGCACGAGCTCGGTGAGGGCGCAGGCGCTGAAGAGGAGCAGGAGGAGGACCGGTTCGAGGAGCTTCCCGCCACGGACAAGGACGAGGCCACTCTCGCCCCCGGCGAGGGGGACCGCTTCCTCCTCGACCTCTCCGGGATCGCCGACGAGGAGGCGTATGCCAAGGCCCAGCGCCTCCTGGTCGTGCGCCGGTCACAGGTCCAGGAGGCGGGGGCGCACATGGTGGTCGTCCTGCCGTCGGGCATGGAGCACGCCCACGCGCCGGAGCTCGAACCGCACACGGTGGCGCTGGGGCGCCCTCGGGGGATCGCCGTCGTCACCCGGTACCTCCGTATGGACCGGATGGCCTTCCACTCCACGGACCTGGGGAGCTACGACCTCCAGCGCCTGTGCGAACGCTCCCCCATGCGGGAACTGGCGCGGCTCGCGGGGCTGGTGAGGTCTGCTCGCGACGGCGGCCGGTTCGGCGTCGACTTCGCGGGATGGCTCGACCAAGCGATGCACGCGGTGACCGACCGTGCCGGTGAGGTGGGCCGGCAGGTGGCCACGGTCCGCACCGCGCCCGAGCGGGCCCTGCTGCTTGCGGCGGCAGTGTTCGAGGAGGCCCGCGCCGACACCGTCTACGAGGCGTGGCACGGCTTGATGAGGACGGTGGGGCACGAGGAAGAGACGACAACCGAGCTCGCGCGGACGGATTTCGGGGAGCGATTGGCGACGCTCGGGATCGAGCGGGACCTGGAAGAACGGCTCCACTTCGGGCGGCTGGCCTACGCCGACGCAGTACGGACGTACTTCTGGGCGAACTTCCCCGGGACGCGCGACGACCTCAGGAATTGGATCGGCCATGCCGCCGGGCTCCGCGGTCTGACCACCGACGACCGGGTGAACGTCGTCGTCCGCTTCGGCGAGCGGTCCCTGGCCGTCGGCCGGCCCGACCACCTCTTCGACCTTGTGGTCCGCTGGGCGGACCACGCGACCGGGGCGTCCTGCGACCCACGAGCCGTGGCGGCCCTCGAACTCGGACTCAGCCACGAAAGGTTCGGGGGATGGTTCCGCAGACGGACGTACGAGTGCGCGAGGTCCGGCCCCTTGTCGGACGGTCTCGTTCGCGTCCTGACCGCTGCCTGCCTCCAGAGCCTCGGCGCGACGCACCCGGATCAGGCGATGGTGCGGCTCCATTACCTCGCCGTACGGAAGGGGGAAGCGGCACGCGGGGCCCGGGAAGTACTTCTCGACCTCGCCGGCCGCGACCGTCGGCCCTACCGGCTACTGATCGACCGCCTGCGGGACCGGACGCACCGGGATCCGCGCGGGACAGAGCTCCATCTCCAGCTGCTCGCTGAACTGTTGAGGAGCGACCGGGCACCGGAGCCGCCGCCGTGGCCGGACCTGTTCCTGGGCTGGGAGACGGTTTTCTCCCATCCGCCGACGGATCTCTGGAACCCGCTGGTGAGCAGTTGGCTGAACGCCGCGGCGGGCGACAGTGCGCGGGAGATGGCGCTGGGCGTGATGGTCGGGGCGACACACGGCCGCACGGCCGCTCTGCACCGCCTCTACGCCATCGCCTGCGACTGGGCGGGGCCCAGGCACCACCCGTCCCGGGCGGCCGTCGCCGCCCTCTTCTGGCAGCACATCGACAACGCGCAGTACGTCCGCACGGAGAGTGCGAAGCGTGCGGGCGCCGGACCACGGACCACGGAAGAGGCACGATGAAACACCGCTTTCCCAGCCTGCTGTTCGTCGCTCTCTGCGGCCTCGCACCGGCTGTGCTCGGAAACCTCCTGCACTGGTCGGTGTGGCTGTGGGGCTTCATGTCCATGGTCGCATCCTCGGGCTCCCTGCTGCTCGTGATGACGGTCCTCAGCGGTGGCCGCGCGTCGGCCGATCCGTACGAGCCCGAAGAAGCTGAGCCGCCTGCGGCGCCGACGGAGCAGCCGTACCAGGAGACTCGGGTGGTCGACGCGGCGCTGCCGAGCGCAACGGACGGCTACGACTTCCTCTTCTCCGCCACCGTGTGGTGGAGGCCGGTCCCCGACCACGCCGACTGGTCCGACGGCGCCTCCCCAGCCCTCGCCGTTTCCTCGGTCGTCAGCCGGGCCCTGCAGGTCGTCCGCCACGAGGAGCCCGGCCGGGCGAGCTTCGCACGGTATCTCCTGGAAGGGGAGCTGGGCGCCCCGCTCCCGGACCGGAGCGGACGGGTGAAGGCCCTGGCGGCCGATGTGACACTGACCCTCGCCCCCGCCGACCGCGAGCGCCTGCGGAAATTGAACGACCTTCGCAAGGACGAGGAGCTCTGGGAGCACGAGCGTCAGCACGAGCGCAACAAGCGGGGCTACCTCGGTGACGACGTGCTCAAGAGCACGGGCAGCGCCGTGGTGTGGTGGCTGGCCCGCCACGAGGACGACATCGAGAAGGCAGTCGACATGATCGGTCCGCTCGCCCAGATCTCGGCGGCGGCCAAGAACGAGGAGATGCCCGAGATCTTCCGGCACCTGCTCGTCCCGCCCGTGGACGCGCGGACCGAAGCAACCGTCGGAGGCCCGCTGTGGGACGGACACGCCCAGGGAGGAGGGACGTTCGACCGCGAGGAGGAAGTGGGGGTTTCGGATCGGCTGCTCCTGCTGCTGGCGGCGGTGGGCCTGAAGCCGGACATGGATGAGTACACGGTGTTCGTGCACCGTGTGGTGCGGAGCCTGGAGGCGGCCGGGCTGGACGAGGCCGCCGAGGAGATCGGGCGGACCCTTCTCCCGGAGCCCGACGAGGGGCCGGACGGTGAGCCTCCGAGCGAGGGGGACACCACCGGGCCCTGGTCGCCGCCCTTCCGAGCCCCCGAGGGCGCGCCGTTCACCGACGCCGCCGCGGACCCGGATGCCGAAGCGGACACGTTCACGCCGGGGTCCGCGGAGAGCGGCGCAGGCGAACGGATCCAAGACCGGCAGGAGATGAGCAAGGACGACATGGCGCCTCCCTACTTCTGGGACACCTCGCACAGCCCGCACCGGCCCGCCGCACCTCGCGCACAGGACGAGGGCGACGAGGACAGGAGCTGATCCGGTAGGCGGTCGGTCCTCCGAGGCTCCCCCTTCACCGCACACCGCGGCGGGGGAGCCTTTCCTGTCCCGGGACCTGGGCACGAGGAGGCTCAGGACCGCCAACTCTGCACAACAGCGCCGGTAAGCGACCGAGGCCTCACCGACTCCCGTACCTCACCTGACATCCGCCACTCACAGCGGCCAGGCGGTCAGCAAATCGCCGGGGCCGTAGGTGGCGTCGAGCCCCGGACAGTCGACTCCACTACGCGAAACCGCCACGACTGGAACAGGTTCGTCGGTGAGGGCAGCCCGGTGCCGATGCAGGGCGACCAAGTCATGCCGGTCGAAGGGCGACTGCTCCAGCCACTTGATGGAGCCGACGAAGAACAGCTCCTTGGCGATGGGGGCGCGGTCGGCCCCGACGATATCGATCTCGATGTCGTCGGTGCGGGTCCAGTAGCCGCCCACTGCGGGGGCCGCGGGCAGCCGGTCGTCGGGCAGTATCCGCGCCAGGGCCTCACGGACAAGAGGCTCGACGGCCCGACCACGCCAGCTGGTCCAGTTATCCCGGATGCGCGCCAAGGTCAGATCGCCCCGCCCCCGCTCGATCTCCTCCATCGACGGGCCGAGCACGTGCAGCCAGAACCGCAGGTACGGATCTGTCACCCGGTAGCGGCGGTCCTTCGACGGGCGCAGCGATACAGGCAGCTCGCCGGCGACGATCCGTTTGTCCGTGAGCAGCTCCAGAGCTCGCTGCAGCGGTATAGCCCCGATCCCGCCGACTGCACGGGCGATATTGGTGAAGGTCCGCTCGCCACTCCCGATGGCCGTCAGCACCTTGCGCGCCTGTACCTGCGGGGGGAATTCGGCGGCCAGCGAACGCTCGGCCGACACCAGCAGGGCCGAGACCGGATCGCTCAGCGCCTCGCCGAGGAAGTCCCACAGCCCTGCGCCGCGCGGCCACTCTGCGCACATCAGCGGGAGCCCGCCGGTGACCAGTGCGGCGTCGAAGGCTTCCGCCGGATCCAGCCCAAGCATCTGCCCCACCTCGGCGGGGTTGAGCGGTCCCAGCACCATCTCCCGGCCGCTGATGGAAGGGGCGTCCGTAGCTGTTCAGTGCCTCCATCATCGGCAGATCGGAGCCGATGAGGACCAGCAGCACCGGCTTGGTCTCCAGCACCCGGTCCCAGGCCCGTTGCAGCATCCCTTCAAAGGCGCCGTCGGTATCCATCAGGTACGGCACTTCGTCGATGATCAGAGCGCTCGCCCGGTCGGCAGGCAGCGCCGCGGCCAGCACATCGAACGCGGCATCCCAGTTCTCCGGCCGCGCGGCGGCCACCAGCCCCGCCAGCGGCAGCGTCGACACTTGGGCGTCCCTGGCCGGCCGTGCCAGATCATCCCCGGGAGACGCATCAGTCGCAGCGAAGAACAAGAAAGGGGCTCCGGAGCGCTCCGCAAACCGCTCGACCAGCCGCGACCTGCCCACCCGGCGCCGCCCACGCGGGCTGTGGCACCTGATCGGCGAGGCCAAGGCCCGGATCGTCATGGACTACACGATCGACGCTGCGACCGGTGACGAACTCCTCGCCGTCAAGGTGGCCCGCGACGGGGCCGCGGTTTCCGTCGACTGAGAAAGCTGACGGCGTCAGCCCCGCCTCGGTGGTGGCAACCCGGCGGCACCGAACGGGGCACGGCGCATCGATCCTGGGCGCTGAAATCCCAAACGGCGCCGGCGTGGGTAATAGAAAGAACTGCTCCCGGATCTCTGTCCCGGAATCAGCCACCTAATCGGCAGCTCATCCCAACGAGTGCATGTAACCCAGATTGTGTACACATGGCACACTCGGTACCCTTGGGGCATGACTCAGCCGCTGCCCATAGAGTCCATCCGCGACGTACGCGCTCACTTGGCCGAAGTCGTCGAACGGGCCGACCGCGACGACATGCCCACTGTCATCACCCGCCGCGGCAAGCAGGTCGCCGCCGTGGTCTCGATCGAGGTGCTGCGCAAGTACCAGGAGTGGGAAGAGCGCGAGATCAACCGCATCATCGACGAACGCATGGCGAGCCCGGCCGCCGGCGTCCCGATCGAGGACGTGATGAGGGAGACGCTGGCACGCAGTGAGTGACTACCGCACGGTGTTCCGACCCGAGGCCCAGGCCGAGCTTCGCAAGATCCCTCGCGACATGGCGCTTCGTATCCTGGCCAAACTGACAGAGCTGGAGAGCGACCCTTTCGGCTTCAACACCACGGCACTTGTATCCCAGCCTGAGCGCCGCCGCCTACGAGTCGGCGACTATCGCGTCTTCTACACCATCGACAACGGGGAACTAGTGGTGTGGGTCGTACACGTCGGACACCGCTCCACGGTCTACGAAACGTAGCCGCTTCAGGTTCTGCGGACTACTGCAGACAGCACAACGGCCTGACCTGCCTTCTCGCAGGTCAGGCCGCTATTCACGTCCAATCAGACGTTGAAGCGGAACTCCACCACGTCCCCGTCCTGCATCACATAGTCCTTGCCCTCCATGCGCGCCTTGCCCTTGGCGCGGGCCTCGGCGACCGAGCCCGTTTCGACCAGGTCCTCGAAGGAGACGATCTCCGCCTTGATGAAGCCCTTCTGGAAGTCGGTGTGGATCACACCGGCCGCCTCGGGGGCCGTGGCGCCCTTCTTGATCGTCCAGGCGCGGGCTTCCTTCGGGCCTGCCGTGAGGTAGGTCTGCAGGCCCAGGGTGTCGAAGCCGACGCGGCCGAGGGTGGCGAGGCCGGGCTCCTCCTGACCCATGGACTGGAGGAGTTCCAGGGCCTCGTCGTCGTCGAGCTCGATCAGCTCGGACTCGATCTTGGCGTTGAGGAAGATGGCCTCGGCGGGGGCGACCAGGGCGCGCTGCTCGTTCTTGAAGTCCTCGTCGACCAGCTCGTCCTCGTCCACGTTGAAGACGTAGAGGAAGGGCTTGGTGGTGAGGAGGTGCAGCTCGTGGAGGAGCCTGCCCTTCTCCGTGCCCGCGGTGATGCCGGCGGCGAAGAGGGTCTGTCCGGACTCCAGGATCTTCTGGGCCTCCTCGACCGCGGCGAGGACCGCGACCTTCTCCTTCTGGAGACGGGACTCCTTCGTGAGGCGCGGGACGGCCTTCTCGACGGACTGGAGGTCGGCGAGGATCAGCTCGGTGTTGATCGTCTCGATGTCGTCCTTGGGCGAGACCTTGCCGTCGACGTGAACGACGTTCTCGTCCTTGAAGGCGCGGATGACCTGGCAGATCGCGTCCGACTCACGGATGTTCGCGAGGAACTTGTTGCCCAGGCCCTCACCCTCCGAAGCGCCCCGGACGATACCGGCGATGTCGACGAAGTCGACCGTCGCGGGGAGCAGCCGCTGGGAGCCGAAGATCTCCGCCAGCTTGTTCAGACGCGCGTCGGGGACGCCGACGACACCGACGTTCGGCTCGATCGTGGCGAACGGGTAGTTGGCCGCCAGCACGTCGTTCTTGGTCAGGGCGTTGAACAGGGTCGACTTGCCGACATTCGGCAGACCGACGATTCCGATCGTGAGCGACACGTTGGCGACTTCCTGAGGAGTGAGGAGTGGGGCGACGGGGTGGTGAGCGGGTGGAGAAGCGTCGGCCCGGGTGGGCCGATTCTCCAGTTTACGGGCGGGCGCAACCGGGTACCCACGGGTCCGGTCCGGGTGCCGAATCGGTTCCCGTTCGGCCGTGTGGCATCGAACTCACCCCCAAGGTCACCCAAAGCGCGTGTCCCGCACCCGTTTCCTCCCGTTCGGCGACCTACGTTGTCCCGGTGGAGCAGCACAGGACACGTCCCCCGCAGCGCAGCCGGTCTCGGCAGGCCCCGCTGTCCCCGCAGGGCACCATCGACGAGGCCGCGACCGTCTACCGGGTGGTGGAAACGAAGCCGGAGGGCCGGACCCGTCCGGTGCCGCCCATCGTTCTCGCACTGCGCAGGCTGCCCAACCCCCGGCTGACCGGTATCGGCGCCGGGCTCTTCGCCACCGCCGCCATGTTCGTACTGGCATGCCTCGACCAGCTGATCCTGGACGGTTCGTCTGCCGTGTTCGGCGCGCTGTTCCTGCCGGTCAGCGCGCTGACCGCGCTGTGGGTGCGGCCCGCGGACCTGGTGACCGCGCCGATCATCGTGCCGATCGCCTTCGCCATCGGGGTCATCCCGATCTCCGGCGGCCCGAGCGGCTTCGCGGGCCAGACCATGGCGCTCGTCACCGCACTCGCCGTGCACGCCGGGTGGCTGTACGGCGGCACTCTCGTCGCAGGGCTCATCGCGACCGTGCGGAAGGTACGACTGATACGTCAGCGCCAGCGGCAGCGGCAGCGCCGGACGCTGCTCGCCGCCCAGACGGCGCGGGCCGCACAGCCGCCCCGCCACCCCCAGAGCTGACCGGCGGGAAGAACAGAGGAAGGGGGCGGGGCGGGGCCATCGTGTGCTCCGCGGCCGCCACCGCCTACGCCGTGCCCGCCGCCACCCGCCTACGCCGTGCCCGCCGCCTGCATCGTGCCCGCCGCCGACATCGCCGCGCCCACGATGCCCGCGTTGTTCTGCAGCTCCGCAGGCACCATCTCGGCCCGTACGTGCTCGATCAGCGGCAGGAACCTGTCGGCCTTGCGGCTGACTCCGCCACCGATGACGAAGAGCTCGGGCGAGAACAGCATCTCCACGTGGGCGAGGTACTTCTGCACCCGGTGCGCCCAGTGGTGCCAGCTCAGCTCCTCGTCCTCCTTGGCCTTGGTGGAGGCGTGCTTCTCCGCATCCTGGCCGTTCAGCTCCAGATGGCCCAGCTCGGTGTTGGGGACGAGCTTGCCGTCGATGAAGAGGGCGCTGCCGATCCCCGTACCGAGCGTCAGTACGATCACGGTCCCGTTGCGGCCACGCCCCGCGCCGAAGGCCATCTCGGCGACGCCGGCCGCGTCCGCGTCGTTCAGGAGGGTGACGGGCAGACCGAGTCTGTCGCCGAGCAGGCCCTGGGCGTCCGTGTCGATCCAGGCCTTGTCGACGTTGGCCGCCGTACGGGTGCAGCCGCCGGTGACGACGCCCGGGAACGTGATGCCCACCGGGCCGGACCAGTCGAAGTGGCCGACCACCTCCGCCACGCACTCGGCCACGTCCTTGGGCGTGGCCGGGTGCGGTGTCAGTACTTTGTGGCGCTCCTGCGCCAGGTCTCCGCGGTCCAGGTCCACGGGAGCGCCCTTGATCCCGGATCCGCCGATGTCCACGCCGAAGATCTGCATGCAATCCACGGTACGGGCAGGTGGCCCGGCCCACTTCCCGGAACGGGAAGCCGTCGGTGCGGAGTCGTCACTTCTCCGCGAGTGCGGCGGCCTCGGCCCGCAGGTCACGGCGGAGTTCCTTGGGCAGCGAGAAAGTGATGGACTCCTCGGCCGCCTTGACGATCTCCACGTCCGCGAATCCGCGCTCCGAGAGCCACGCCAGGACGCCGTCGACCAGCACCTCGGGAACGGACGCGCCCGAGGTGACACCGACCGTGGAGACACCTTCCAGCCAGGCCTCGTCGATCTCCTCGGCGAAGTCGACCAGATGGGCGTCGTTCGCACCCGCGCCGAGGGCGACCTCGACCAGGCGGACGGAGTTGGAGGAGTTCTTGGAGCCGACGACGATCACGAGGTCGGCGTCCGCGCCCATCTGCTTCACGGCGATCTGGCGGTTCTGCGTGGCGTAGCAGATGTCGTCGCTGGGCGGCGAGACCAGGAGCGGGAACTTCTCCTTGAGCGCGCCGACCGTCTCCATCGTCTCGTCGACGGAGAGCGTGGTCTGGGACAGCCAGACGACCTTCGACGGGTCGCGCACCTCGACACCCGCGACGTCCTCGGGGCCGTCGACCAGCGTGATGTGCTCGGGGGCCTCGCCGGAGGTGCCGATGACCTCCTCGTGGCCCTCGTGGCCGATCAGGAGGATGTCGAAGTCCTCCTGCGCGAAGCGGACGGCCTCCTTGTGGACCTTGGTGACCAGGGGGCAGGTCGCGTCGATCGTGGCGAGCTTCCGCTCGGCCGCCTCCGCGTGCACGGTCGGCGCGACGCCGTGCGCGGAGAACATCACGATCGAGCCCTCGGGGACCTCCGCCGTCTCCTCGACGAAGATCGCGCCCTTCTTCTCCAGGGTCTGTACGACGTACTTGTTGTGGACGATCTCGTGGCGGACGTAGACCGGGGAGCCGTACTGCTCCAGGGCCTTCTCCACGGCGATCACGGCACGGTCCACGCCCGCGCAGTAGCCACGGGGAGCGGCGAGCAGGACGCGGCGGTGTGTCGTAGCAGTCATGCGTCCCATCGTAAGGCCGCGTCGGACGCGCGGAAGATCGGCGGGGTGGCGAGACTGATGCGTACGCGACTCAACGGAGGGCTCATGTCGGGGACGGGCGGCGGCAGCGGCGGGGTCACGGAGGCGGAGGGGGCGGACGGGGCGCACCAGGAGAAGGGCAGGCTGCGCCGGACGCTCGGCTTCCGCGATCTGGTGGTCTACGGGCTCCTCTTCATCGCGCCGATGGCGCCCGTCGGTGTCTTCGGCACGCTCGACGCGAAATCGGGCGGAGCGGTCGCACTGGTCTATGTCGTGGCGACCGTCGTGATGGCGTTCACGGCCTTCAGTTACGCCCAGATGGTGCGCGTCGCCCCGCTGGCCGGCTCGGTCTTCGCGTACGCACGCAGGGGGCTCGGGGAGGGGCCGGGTTTCATCGCCGGGTGGATGGCGATGCTCGACTACCTCCTGATCCCCGCCGTCGCCTATCTCTTCTCCGGGATCGCGCTGAACGCGCTCGTGCCCTCGGTGTCGCGGTGGGTGTGGACGGCGCTCGCGGTCGTCGTCACCACACTGCTCAACCTCTGGGGTGTACGGGCAGCCGCCCGGGTCGGTTTCGCGGTGCTCGCGATGGAGATCACGGTGCTGCTGGTGTTCCTGGTGTCGGCGGTGGCGGTGCTGGTACGCGACGGGGCGCAGCGCGGCTGGCTGACCCCGTTCACCGGTGATTCCGGCTTCTCCGCGTCGGCGGTGCTGGGGGCGGTGTCGGTCGCCGTGCTGTCGTATCTGGGCTTCGACGCGATCGCCTCGTTCGCGGAGGAGGTGACGGGGGGCCCGTCGAAGGTCGCGCGGGCGCTGCTGTTCTGCCTGGCGCTCGCGGGCCTCCTGTTCGTGGCGCAGGGGTATCTGGCGGCGCTGCTGGAGCCGCTGACGTCGGCGGAGCTGGCCTCCGATCCGGCCGCGCAGGGCTCGGCGTTCTACGACACGGTGGACTCCTCGGTCGGGACCTGGCTGCACGATCTGGTGGCGGTCAGCAAGGCGATCGGGGCGGCGTTCGCCGCGCTGGCCGGGCAGGCGGCCGCGGGGCGGCTGCTGTTCGCGATGGCCAGGGAGCGGCGGCTGCCCCCGTTGCTGTCCAAGGTCGATGCGCGGTCCGGGGTGCCGCGGATCGCGATCGTGCTGGCCGCGACGGTGACGCTGGTGGCGGCGGTGTGGGCGGCCCGGCGCGCCGACGGTCTCGACCATCTGGTGTCGGTCGTCGACATCGGAGCGCTGACGGCGTTCGTGCTGCTGCACGCGTCGGTGGTCGGCTGGTTCGCCGTACGCCGGATGGAGGGGCCGCCGAGCTGGTGGCGGCATGTGCTGGTGCCGGTGGTGGGTGCGGGGGTGCTGATCGCGGTGATCGTGGAGGCGACCGCGAGCGCCCAGGTGGTGGGGGTGTGCTGGTTGGCGGTGGGGCTGGTGGTAGTGGTGTTGCAGCGGGGGCGCCGTACGGCCTGAGGGGGCGGTGCTGCGCCGACAGCACGTGGCTGTCGGCGTGGGCGGCTGATTGTCGGTGGGGGCGGTTACGCTCGCTCGCATGGCTCTCCAAACGTCCGCGGAAGCTCCGCTGCCCGTCGGTGATGTGTCGCGGCTCATCGGGGGGTGGATCGACCGGCTCGGGGCGGTCTGGGTCGAGGGGCAGATCACCCAGCTGTCGCGGCGACCGGGTGCCGGCGTGGTGTTTCTGACGCTGCGCGACCCGTCGCAGGACATCTCGGTGAGCGTGACGTGCTTCCGCCAGGTCTTCGACCGGATCGCGGACGTGGTGACGGAGGGGGCGCGGGTCGTCGTCCTCGCCAAGCCCGAGTGGTACGCGCCCCGCGGCCAGTTGTCCCTGCGGGCCACGGAGATACGGCCGGTCGGCATCGGCGAACTGCTGGTCCGTCTTGAGCGGCTGAAGACGTCACTGGCCTCGGAGGGGCTCTTCGCGCTCGACCGGAAGAAGCCCCTGCCGTTCCTGCCGCAGCTGATCGGACTGGTCTGCGGACGGGCCTCGGCAGCCGAGCGCGACGTCCTGGAGAACGCGCGACGGCGGTGGCCCGCGGTGCGTTTCGAGGTGCGCAACACGGCGGTGCAGGGGGTGCACGCGGTCAATCAGGTGGTCCAGGCCGTGAAGGAGCTCGACGACCTGCCGGACGTCGACGTGATCGTCGTGGCGCGGGGTGGCGGCAGCGTGGAGGACCTGCTGCCGTTCTCGGACGAGCAGCTGATCCGGACGGTCGCCGCGTGCCGTACGCCGGTGGTGTCGGCGATCGGCCACGAGCCCGACTCCCCGCTGCTCGACCTGGTCGCGGATCTGCGCGCCTCCACGCCGACGGACGCGGCGAAGAAGGTCGTGCCCGATGTCGGCGAGGAGCTGGACCGGGTGCAGCAGCTGCGGGACCGTGCGCTGCGGACCGTGCGCGGGCTGCTGGACCGGGAGGAGCGGGGGCTGGCGCATGCGCTGGGCCGCCCGTCGATGGAGCGTCCGCAGCGGATGGTGGACGAGCGGGCGTCGGAGATCGATGCCCTGATCGGGCGGGGCAGGCGGGTGCTGGGGCATCTGCTGGACCGGGCGGACTCGGAGCTCGCCCACACCCGGGCGCGGGTGGTCGCGCTGTCGCCCGCCGCGACGCTGGAGCGCGGATACGCGGTGCTGCAGCGGGCCGACGGCCATGTGGTGCGGGCCCCCGCGGACGCGGGGGCGGCGGGCGATGTGCTGCGTGCGCGGGTCTCGGGCGGCGAGTTCGCGGTGCGGGTCGCCGGTGAGTGAGCACGGGCGCGGCAGGGACGCTCCGGACGGTGGATGCTCGGTGCGCGGGCGCCGGACGGGTTCGGAGGGCGGGCCCGCAGATGACGACGGACGAGGTCGAAGGCTCCTGGCGGGCCGGAACGTAGGGTGGGGCGCATGACGGACGACGGGACTACGGCGGCTGCCGCGGGCACGCTCGGATACGAGCAGGCCCGTGACGAGCTGATCGAGGTGGTGCGCCGCCTGGAGGCGGGCGGTACGACGCTGGAGGAGTCCCTCGCCCTGTGGGAGCGGGGCGAGGAGCTGGCGAAGGTGTGCCGGCACTGGCTGGAGGGCGCGCGCGCCCGGCTGGACGCGGCCCTGGCGGGGCCGGCCGACTCCGAGGAGACCGCCACGGCAGCCGACAACGGCTGAGAACCCGACGGGCTCCGAAACCGCCCGGCCGTGCGCGAGGGCCACGGCGGGCGCCGCACCGAAGGAGCCGTCGACGGCACAGGAGGGCCGACGGCGGCGCAAGAGGCCCGCGTTGTGGAACAGGTCACTCCGCTCCGATTTTAGTTGAAAGTTAACCTACCTCTCCCGTACCGTGGTCGTCGTTGCTTGATCCACGTGTACGTCCGGAAGGTAATACGCACGATGTCCCTCGCTCTTGACCCCGCCGCCCAGGACCTCCTCTTCCGCGAGGCCCGCACCGCCAACACGTTCACCGACGAGCCGGTGACCGAGGAGCAGGTCCAGGCGATCTACGACCTGGTCAAGTACGGCCCCACCGCGTTCAACCAGTCGCCGCTGCGCGTCGTCCTGGTCCGCTCCGACGACGCCCGCGCGCGCCTCGTGAAGCACATGGCCGAGGGCAACCAGCCGAAGACCTCCACCGCCCCGCTGGTCGCCATCCTGGCCACCGACAACGAGTTCCACGAGGAGCTCCCGGCCCTGCTCCCGCACTTCCCGCAGGCCAAGGACGCTTTCTTCTCCGAGCGCCCGGTCCGCGAGTCGGCCGCCGCCCTCAACGGCGCGCTGCAGGCCGCGTACTTCATCATCGGCGTCCGCGCCGCCGGTCTGGCCGCGGGCCCGATGACCGGCTACGACGCCGCGGGCATCGAGAAGGAGTTCCTGGACGGCGACCACAGCGTGCTGATGGTCGTCAACATCGGCAAGCCGGGCGAGGACGCCTGGTTCCCGCGTCTGCCGCGCCTCGCCTACGACGAGGTCGTCACGACCGTCTGATCGTCGCCGCGCGTACGGAGAAGGCCCTGGAGCACCTGATACGGCTCCAGGGCCTTCTCCGTACGCCCCGCACGGCGCTCCGTACGCCCTGCACGGCTCCGTACGCCCTGCACGGCTCCGTACGCCCTGCGCGGGGCCGCGCGGCCCCGCGCAGGGCCAATCAGGCCATCAGGACGTCTTGAGCGCGGCAGCCATCTCCGCCAGCCGCTCGGGCGACGCGGAACCCGTGACCACCGTGGTCGCGCCCTTGTCGTGGCGCACGAGGGCGTCGTACTTCTCGCCCTTCCAGTGCTGCCAGGTCTCGCCCGCGACCTGCCGCGTACGCCCGGTGTCCCTGGCGTCCTGGCTGACCTCGGTCACGTACTTCTTCGCCGCCGAGGTGGACTGCTCCACCGCGACGTACTTGCCCTCCGGGTCGAGGAAGCCCAGGTGCCAGCTGTTGCCGGCCTTGCGGTCGTAACTGACCGAGGTCGGCTTCCACTCCTTGGCCAGTCCGTCCGGCGCGGCCACCGGATAGGGCGCCGCGCGCCGCGCCGTCAGCAGCTCCACCCGGTAGTCGAGCGGCTTGACCGGGTTGGCGTTCTCGTCATGCGGAACGAAGATGTAAACAACCCCCGCGGCGGCGGAGATCACCGCCATCGACAGGAACATGTCCCGCACCGTCTGCTTGCCTCGCTTGCTAGCCACGGATCCATGGTCGCATCAGCCCCTCTGGATCCGATTTGGGGGGCAGCCGCTCAAAAGTGACCCGGTCTGCTCATTTTGTCGACCTGACGATAGAGTCACAGCACCCTCTTCCGGTCGTCGTCGTACAGAAAGGTGCGCTCCGATGTCCGAGCATCATCTGCCGTCTCAGCTGGAGGTCTCCCCCGAGGCCCCCGACCGCAACCTGGCCCTGGAGCTGGTCCGGGTCACCGAGGCCGCCGCCATGGCAGCAGGACGCTGGGTGGGCCGCGGTGACAAGATCGGCGCCGACGGTGCCGCCGTGAAGGCCATGCGGACCCTCGTCTCGACCGTCTCGATGAACGGCGTCGTCGTCATCGGCGAGGGCGAGAAGGACGAAGCCCCCATGCTGTTCAACGGCGAGCGCGTCGGTGACGGCACCGGCGCCGAGGTCGACATCGCCGTGGACCCGATCGACGGTACGACCCTGAACGCCAAGGGCATGCCCAACGCGATCGCCGTCCTGGCCGCGGCCGACCGCGGCGCCATGTTCGACCCGTCCGCGGTCTTCTACATGGACAAGCTGGTCACCGGGCCCGAGGCCGCCGACTTCGTCGACATCAACGCGCCGGTCTCGGTGAACATCCGCCGTGTCGCGAAGGCGAAGAACTCCGCTCCCGAGGACGTCACCGTCGTCGTCCTGGACCGCCCCCGCCACGACGGCATCGTCAAGGAGATCCGGGAGACCGGCGCCCGGATCAAGTTCATCTCCGACGGCGACGTCGCGGGCTCGATCATGGCCGCCCGCGAAGGCACCGGGGTCGACCTGCTGATGGGCATCGGCGGCACCCCCGAAGGCATCATCTCGGCCTGCGCCATAAAGTGCCTCGGCGGTGTCATCCAGGGCAGGCTCTGGCCGAAGGACGAGGCCGAGCGGCAGCGCGCGCTGGACGCCGGGCACGACCTGGACCGGGTGCTGTCCACCGACGACCTGGTCAGCGGCGACAACGTGTTCTTCGTCGCGACCGGCATCACGGACGGCGAGCTGATGCGAGGTGTGCGGTACCGCGCGGAGACGGCGACCACCGAGTCGATCGTCATGCGCTCCAAGTCGGGCACCATCCGGAAGATCGACTCGACGCACCGGCTGTCGAAGCTGCGCGCCTACAGCGCCATCGACTTCGACCGCGCGAAGTAGGCCCGGTCCCGGAAGACCGGTCCGGCCCGGGAGCCGGATCCGCGACGCGGATCCCCCGAGAACGCGAAGAGGCGCCCCCGTGTGCGGTGGGGGCGCCTCTTCGCGTGCACGGGCACGGGCGGATACGCGTCTGCGCGGACCGGCACCCGGCCGGTCAGCCCGCCGCGGCGATGCGGCCCGTCGCTCCGGAGGACGCGGAGGATGCCCTGAGCTCCATCTCGCGCCGTCTGCGACGGGCGAGCACCACGCGGCGTTCGGCGGCGGTGAGGCCGCCCCACACCCCGTACGGCTCCGGCTGTATAAGGGCGTGTTCCTGGCATTCGACCATCACCGGACAGCGCGCGCAGACCCGCTTCGCGGACTCCTCGCGCGCGAGTCTGGCTGCAGTCGGCTCCTTCGACGGGGCGAAGAACAGCCCGGCCTCGTCCCGGCGGCACACCGCCTCCGAGTGCCAGGGACCGGTCTGGTCCTCCCGAGCGGGGGTGCGCTGGGGAGGGACGGCGGCGACCTGCAGGGGCTGATGCGGCAGTTGCAGCACGGTCTACTCCTGACGACGGCTTCGCGTGCGAGAGACGATGCAGCAGTCCCTACCCGCTGTGCGTACGCCTATGCACTGCGTGGCACCCGGTTCCAGGGTGCGAAATCGCGTCGGTCAGGAATTTGGCTTGTTTTCGAAGGGCTTCGAAGGGCTTACGCGGACTTCGACGGCCTTCGGCGCAGACCGAAAGGGTTCGGAGAGGTCCGGAGAAGTCCGAAAACGGTTCGGAGCGGTTCGGAAGTGTGCGAAGGAGCGCGGGCCGAGCCCCTCAGCCGAGGTATTTACGCAGCCGGTCCTGGAGATCCGCGATGAACTTCCCGCGCTTGGGCTTCGCTTCGACGCTGCCGAACACCGAATAACCGTTGACGACGACCACGGGCGCCTCGGGGTCCGCGGATTCCAGTGTGGCGACTTCGAAATTGCCGAAGACACCTGTGCCGCTGCCGCGCAGCGAGATGTTCTCCGGGACCTTGATCTCGACACTCCCGAAGATGGCGGTCGCATTGATCACCGTGAGTCTCTGACCGAAAAGCGCCTCGGTCAGATCGATCTCCACGCTGCCGAAGAGCGCGAAGGCGTTCGTACGGCCCCCGACCCGCCAACGCCCCTTGCGGGTGGAGCTGCTGAAGACCGCCACCAGGTTCTCGGCGGGGCCCGCCGGGCCCTCCGCGCCGTGGACGCCGGGCATGGCGGCCGAGCGGGCAGCCCCTCCGGGGGCGGGCAGATCCCGCACCAGCGGTTCGAGTTCGCCGACCGTCTTGGCGCGGTAGACCGCGTCGACCCGCTCGGCGTGTTCCTCGGCGGTGAGCCGGCCCTCGGCCAGGGCCTCGCGCAGGATGTCCGCGATCCGGTCGCGGTCCGCGTCGGAGGCACGGATACCGGCCGGCTCCGCCGGGGCCACGGAGGGTTGCTGGGGGTGCTTTTCGAGGTCCACCGGCCCAGCGTACCCAAACGCGATAGATCGCGACTAGTCCCCGCCCCGTCTCCGCCGTGTCGCCCGTGCCCGGGTGCCGGACTGAGCCTTACCTCACAGCTTCGGCCTCTGTTCGGCGCTCTACCCTGGTGGGTGCGCTGCCCAAGGGAGGTCAGCCGCCGTCTGCCGAGTGAGGAATGGCCGTAATGCCAGAGTTTGCGTACTCCGATCTGCTCCCTCTGGGAGAGGACACCACGCCGTATCGTCTGGTGACCTCCGAGGGTGTCTCCACCTTCGAGGCCGACGGCCGTACGTTCCTCAAGGTCGCCCCGGAGGCGCTGCGCACCCTGGCCGCCGAGGCCATGCACGACATCTCGCACTACCTGCGCCCCGCCCACCTGGCGCAGCTGCGGCGGATCGTGGACGACCCCGAGGCGTCGTCCAACGACAAGTTCGTCGCGCTCGACCTGCTGAAGAACGCGAACATCGCCGCCGCGGGTGTCCTGCCGATGTGCCAGGACACCGGCACCGCGATCGTGATGGGCAAGCGCGGGCAGAACGTACTCACCGAGGGCGGTGACGAGGAGGCCCTGTCGCACGGCATCTTCGACGCGTACACGAAACTGAACCTGCGTTATTCGCAGATGGCTCCGCTCACCATGTGGGAGGAGAAGAACACCGGCTCGAATCTGCCGGCCCAGGTCGAGCTGTACGCCACCGACGGCGGCGCGTACAAATTCCTCTTCATGGCGAAGGGCGGCGGCTCGGCCAACAAGTCGTTCCTCTTCCAGGAGACGAAGGCCGTGCTGAACGAGGCCTCCATGATGAAGTTCCTGGAGGAGAAGATCCGTTCGCTGGGTACGGCCGCCTGCCCGCCGTACCACCTGGCGATCGTCGTCGGCGGTACGTCGGCCGAGTTCGCGCTGAAGACCGCGAAGTACGCCTCCGCGCACTACCTGGACGAGCTGCCCGCCGAGGGCTCCCCCACCGGCCACGGCTTCCGGGACAAGGAGCTGGAGGAGAAGGTCTTCGAGCTGACGCAGAAGATCGGCATCGGCGCCCAGTTCGGCGGCAAGTACTTCTGCCACGACGTGCGGGTCGTCCGCCTCCCCCGCCACGGCGCCTCGCTCCCCGTCGCGATCGCCGTGTCCTGTTCGGCGGACCGCCAGGCCACCGCGAAGATCACCGCCGAGGGTGTCTTCCTGGAGCAACTGGAGAAGGACCCGGCCCGCTTCCTGCCCGACACCACCGACGAGCACCTCGACGAGGCGGGTGACGTCGTCGAGATCGACCTGAACCGGCCGATGGACGACATCCTCGCCGAGCTGACCAAGTACCCGGTCAAGACCAGGCTCTCGCTGACCGGCCCGCTGGTCGTGGCCCGCGACATCGCGCACGCCAAGATCAAGGAGCGGCTGGACGCGGGCGAGGAGATGCCGCAGTACCTGAAGGACCACCCGGTCTACTACGCCGGCCCGGCGAAGACGCCCGAGGGCTACGCCTCCGGCTCCTTCGGCCCGACGACGGCGGGGCGGATGGACAGCTATGTCGCGCAGTTCCAGGCGGCGGGCGGCTCCAAGGTGATGCTCGCCAAGGGCAACCGGTCCCAGCAGGTCACCGACGCGTGCGACGCCCACGGCGGTTTCTACCTGGGCTCGATCGGCGGCCCTGCGGCGCGCCTCGCGCAGGACTGCATCAAGAAGGTCGAGGTCGTCGAGTACGAGGAGCTCGGCATGGAAGCGGTGTGGAAGATCGAGGTCGAGGACTTCCCCGCGTTCATCGTCGTCGACGACAAGGGCAACGACTTCTTCACCGGGCCCGCTCCGGCGCCGACGTTCACCAGCATTCCGGTGCGGGGTCCGGGTCTCGCCTGATGAGTTGAGACGTACCGGAGACACGAGAGGTACGGTCCCGCGGGGGTGTTCCGGCCACATTCCATCGGCCGGGGCGCCCCCGCGGGCCGTTCCCACCCCAGCGGGCGTCGTCAGTGGGAGCGGCTGGGTTGGGGGGCATGACGACAGGAGCGCGGAGCGGGGAGAACGCCGCGCATGCCCGGTACACCTACCGGCTTCGCGTGTCCTCCACCGCAGCCGCCGCGCTGGAAGCGGAGTGGGCGCGGTGCCGTTGGATCTGGAACGAGAGCTGCGCCCGGTCGAAGAAGGCTCATGCCGAGGATGAGAAGTGCGGCCCCGCCAGGCCGGACAAGATGCTGACCGAGGCCCGGACTGCGATGTCCTGGCTGCGTGGGGACGGCAAGAAGGCCGCCGGCGGCCTCGCGCGCTACCAGCGGATGCGGGCGCCCGGCGCGGGGCGCATGTCAAAACCATGCAGATTACATTCGTGCAATCCGGAGGCCATGGGTGAGCACGACTGGTGACTATGGGCCGGTGACACAAGACATCGAACAGGCGGACGACCGGCCGGACCGCGCACCGGACATCGATCGGGCCGGCACGGCGCGCGGCGAGCGCCGATATCGATTCCTCGTCGCCGGTTACTCGCTCTCCTCCTACGGCACGTTCCTGAATATGGTGGCGCTCAATCTGTTCGTCTACGAGACGACGGGCAGGGCTCTCGCGATGGGCCTGTTCATGGCCGTGCGTCTGGGGTCCGGATTCGTCGCCGGCCTCGCGGCCGGTGTTCTCCTCGCCCGATTCACGGCCAAGAGCGTCATGCTGTGGACGAATGCGGCGCAGGCGGCGGTGATGCTGTCGCTGGTCCTCGCACCGGAGGGGATGCGCACGGCCGCGTTGATGGCCGTTTCCGTGGTGGTCGGCGCCTGCGGAACGCTTTTCATGGTGTCGCTGCGCAGCTCCATTCCCGAGATGGTCGGCGACGACCGCCGGTCCTGGGCGAACTCCCTTTCCATCACGGGGCGTTCACTGGCCATGGTGGCGGGGTTCGCTTCGGCGGGAGTGGTGGTCTCGCTGGTCGGCTACACCGCGGCGTTCGTGGTGGACATGGCCACCTTCGTGGTCTGCGCCGTGACGGTGGCTCTGCTGCCGATCGCGGGCGGCGGCGGAGGGAAGGACGCCCGGCCGGAATCGGAGAGGGATTCCGGCGGGCGTCCGCGGGAGGGGAAGAGGGGGGCCGGGGCGAGGCGGTGGCGGCTGCCGGGGGCGTTCCTCGGGTCCGTCGCCGCACCGGGCCTCGGTCTGATGGTGGTGCTGCGCGGTGTGGACGCCTTCGGTTCTTCCTCCCACAACGCGGCGCTGCCGGTCCACTCCGCCGGGCTCGACGCCTCGCGCCCCGCCGTGTTCGTCAGCGCGTTCTGGTGTCTGTGGGCGCTGGGGAACGTCGTCGCCCAGCAGCTGATCCAGCGGTACGCCGCACGCACCGGGCGGTCGGTGGGGGCGCCGGGTTTCGGGTACGGCACATGTCTGATGTCCGGGGCGTTCATCCTGGCGTTCGCGGGGTTCCCGTACGCGGCGACGGCGGTGATCGCACTGGTCGCGGGGGCGGCCGACGGACTCACGGAGGTCTCGTACACCTCGCATCTGCAGACGCTCCCCGCGGATCTGCGCGGTCATGCGTTCGGCTTCTCCGCGACCGTCGAGAACCTCGGGTTCGGCGTCGGCATGATCCTGGTCGCGGCGGCGCTCGACAGTCACAGCCCGCTGACCGTCGTCGCCTGGTCGCACGGGGCGGCCATCGTGGTCGCCGTCCTGTTCCTGATCAGGGTGACGGGGCCGCGGAGCGGGGGTCGTGTCCCCGCTCCCCGCTCCGGCGCCGATCGCGCCGGGCGGGCGCGATGAGGCTTCGCGTACGGCTGTATTCAGCCAATCTTGGGACGGTCACCGGGAGACCGGCAACGCCTTCCGGAACGCATGTCCGGCAGGGGTCGGGCAGAGTCCCGTCCTCGCTTGCGCACGCCCTCGGCCGCCGCACGCCCGGGTGCGGGTCGGGCCGGACCGGCACCGCCGCTTTCACGCAGCCGGCCGCGCCGCGGGCTTGCGACGTGCCGGGCCGCTGCGGTGGGTTGTCGGACGTTCCTGACGCGCTCCGCCGCCCCGGGGAATCAGGAAACCGCCCCGGGGCACCGGAAGTCGGGAACCGGGACCCGGGAACCGGCCGCCGGTGAACCCGGGAACGGTCCCGGGAAAACCGGCGGACCGCCGTTCGGAACCCGGAACCGGGAGCCGACCCGGGCAACCGGGACCCGTTCCCAAAAGGCCCGGGAGCCGACCACACCCCACATCCCCGAACACCTGCCGCGCCGAACGGCCCGGCGCGGGTTCGCCCCCTCACCTCTCACCCTCACCGTCGAACACCGGAAAGGCGGACGCCGTATGTCGCCGCTCCCCCGTCGCAGCCACGCCGACGACCTGCTGTCCTTCATCAGGGACAGCCCATCCCCCTACCACGCGGTGGCGAGCGCCGCCCGGCGTCTTGAGAAGGCCGGCTTCCGTGAACTCCACGGCGCGCAGGACTGGACGGGCGCGACCGGCGGCGGCTTCGTCGCCCGCGGCGGCGCCCTGATGGCCTGGTACATCCCCGAGGACGCACCTGCCCACACCCCCTTCCGGATCATCGGCGCCCACACCGACTCCCCCAATCTGCGGGTCAAGCCCGTCCCCGACACCGGATCGGCGGGCTGGCGGCAGATCGCCGTGGAGGTCTACGGCGGCGTGCCGCTGAACACCTGGCTCGACCGCGATCTGGGCATCTCCGGGCGGCTGACGCTGCGCGGCCCCGACGGCGGGGTCGGGTCGCGGCTCGTCCGGATCGACGAACCGCTGGCACGAGTGCCCCAGTTGGCCATCCATCTGGACCGTACGGTCAACGACGGGCTCGCGCTCGACCGGCAGCGCCATCTCAGCCCGCTCTGGGCGCTCGGGGCTCCCGAGGAGGGTGCGCTGCTGCGCCGGGTCGCCGCGGCGGCGGAGGTGGACCGGGACGACGTGCTCGGCTGGGACCTGATGTTCCATGACGTCCAGCCGCCCGGATACCTGGGCGCGGACCGGGAGTTCGTGGTGTCCGCCCGGCTGGACAACCTGGTGTCGGTGCACGCGGGCGTCACGGCCCTGGTGGGTGCGGCGGCCGGGGCCGAGGAGCCCTCGTACATCCCCGTCCTGGCGGCCTTCGACCACGAGGAGGTCGGCAGCGGTTCGGAGACGGGAGCGCAGGGTCCCCTGCTGGAACGCGTCCTCGGCCGTTCGGTCACCGCGCGCGGCGGCAGCGCCGAGGACTGGTCCCGCGCCCTGTTCGGCGCCTTCTGCGTCTCCGCCGACATGACGCACGCGGTGCACCCCAACTACGCGGAGCGGCACGATCCGGGCCACTGTCCGCTGCCCAACGGCGGACCCACGGTCAAGGTCAACGTCAATCAGCGGTACGCCACCGACGGCACCGGCATGGCGGTGTTCGCGGCGGCGTGCGAACGGGCGGGTGTGCCGTGGCAGTCGTTCGTCTCCAACAACGCGATGCCGTGCGGCACGTCGATCGGTCCGCTGACCGCGGCCCGGCTGGGTGTCGCGACGGTCGACGTGGGGGTGCCCGGACTGTCCATGCACTCGGCGCGCGAGCTGTGCGGGGCGGACGACCCCGGCCGTCTGGCCGCCGTCCTGGGCGCCTTCGTGACGTCCGGCTGACGCGTCGGCCGGTGCGGGAAGGGTGGGGCGGGGGCCCGAATCCGCTCCCCGCCCCACCTCGCACCGGGGTACGGACTACGCGAACCGCTGCTGCGCGCTGCCGTCGCAGCTCTGCAGCCTCAGCGGGTCCTTGGCCGCCGCGAGCGTCAGGCACAGCCCGGTCGAGGCCGCCGGGCGCAAGGTCCCGGACTGCCTGACGAACTGCTGGTTGGCCGCGCCCGAGCAGTCCCACAGGATGAGCGTGGCACCCGCCTTGTAGTCGGCGCCCGGCACGTCGAGGCACCGGTCGTGGCTCAACTCGGTACGGATGTTCTTCGTGCCGGAGTCGTACCACCAGCCCTGGTTGCGGCCGCCGTGACAGTCCCAGCCGGCGATCCGGGTGTTGTTGCGGGTCACCGAGGCGGGAACGTCCACGCAGGTGCCCGTGGCCTCGTTCTTCAGGGGCTTGAAGACGTCGTCCCACGCCGCGTCCTGGAGAACCGGCTGTCCGGTGCTCGCCGGGTCGGCACAGCTCGCCTCGCGCAGGGACGAGTTGTAGATCTGGGTCAGGCAGGAGGCGAAGGCCGCGTGGCCGCGCGCGTTCGGATGGAAGGACTGCCGGACGGAGTTGGAGTCCGGCGGGAAGTGCGACAGGTCGATGTAGAGGCCGCGGGCCCAGGTGTTGTCGCTGCAGACCTCGTGGCCGTGGAAGAGCCGGGAGTTGTCGAGGTAGACGGCTCCGGTGTCGGCGGCGGCCTTGCGCATTCCGCGTTCGAAGGCGGGGACCGCGACGTCACGGCCCCAGGCGGCGTCGGAGTCGTATCCGGCACAGCCGCCGGGAAGCTTGCCGGGGAAGTTCGGGTTGTCGTAGAAGTCCGGGCCGATCGGGCTCGGGTAGCCCATGACCACGAGCTTGTAGTCGCTGTTGGCGTATCCGGCGTCCGACATGACGGTCTTCAGGTCGCGCACCGTCTTCTCGACCTTGGGGACGAGCCCGTCGACGCGCGCCTGCCAGCCGCCCTCGTACTTCGGCTGACAGGTGCCCTGGGAGAGCACCCAGCGCTGGACGCAGTCCGTCATGACCGGGCCGAACTGGAGGTCGTCATTGGCACCGGCGACCAGCACGATCATCTTGATGCGGGTGTTGCGGGCCTTGATGGCGAGGTTGTCGCTCTGCACGAGCTCGTCGGCGTACTGCTTCGATCCGCCGATCACGATGTTGCCGGTGTACGCGCCGGAGCAGGAGACGTTGTACGTGACGTCGGCCGGGATGCCGGTGCGGTGGATGGCGGAGTCGGGCGAGCGGTGGCACCAGTTGTCGGGACCGTTGGTGCCCGCCTCGTACGTGCCGACGCCCTCGCCGGAGATCTCGCTGTCGCCGAGCGAGATCAGCCCGGTCTTGCGGTCGGCGAGCGGACGCTCGGCCGGGTCGCCGTACAGCCGGGTGGCTTCGGCGGCGCGGATGGCCTCCAGTTCGGGTGACAAAGGGGCGGATGCGGTAGTGGTGATGCCGGACCGGTCCGCCGCGCCCGCCTGCCCCGCGGCGAAGGCCGTACCGCCCAATGCCGCCGCCATGGCCGCGGCGGCCGCGACCGTACAGCGAAGTCTGTGCCTGGTGCGCCTCATTGCGCCTCCCCGGGTTGTGGTTACCCCCGGTATTTACTGGTCGGTAGGCGACTTGGGAATAGAAAGAACAAGACAAGTGCTCAACTTTTTCAGGAGGTTGCACCCATGGACGAGTCACAGGCCCCCGCGGACGGCACGGATTTCCGCATCGAGCACGATTCGATGGGCGAGGTGAGGGTGCCCGCGGACGCCAGGTGGCGCGCCCAGACGCAGCGCGCGGTGGAGAACTTCCCGATCTCCGGACAGCGCCTGGAGCGGGCCCACATCGAGGCCCTGGCCCGGATCAAGGCGGCCGCCGCCAAGGTGAACGCCGAGCTGAAGGTGCTCGACCCGGACATCGCCCTGGCCATCCAGGGCGCCGCCGAGGAGGTCGCCGAGGGGCGCTGGGACGCCCACTTCCCGATCGATGTCTTCCAGACCGGGTCCGGCACCTCGTCCAACATGAACACCAATGAGGTCGTGGCCACTCTCGCCACCGAGCGCCTGGGCCGCGAGGTCCACCCCAACGACCACGTCAACGCCTCGCAGTCGTCCAACGACGTCTTCCCGTCGTCCATCCACATCGCCGCGACCGCGGCCGTCACCGGTGAGCTGATCCCGGCGCTGGACCACCTGGCGGCCGCCCTGGAGCGCAAGTCCGCCGAGTTCGCGACGGTCGTGAAGTCGGGGCGTACGCATCTGATGGACGCCACGCCCGTCACCCTGGGCCAGGAGTTCGGGGGCTACGCGGCGCAGATCCGGTACGGGATCGAGCGACTGCGCGCCTCCCTTCCCCGCCTCGCCGAGCTGCCGCTGGGCGGCACGGCCGTCGGCACCGGCATCAACACCCCGCCCGGCTTCTCGGCCGCCGTCATCGCCGAGGTCGCCCGTGCCACCGGACTGCCGCTCACCGAGGCCAGGGACCACTTCGAGGCGCAGGGCGCCCGGGACGGGCTCGTGGAGACGTCCGGCCAGCTCCGCACGCTCGCCGTCTCGCTCACCAAGATCTCCAACGATCTGCGCTGGATGGCGTCCGGACCGCGCACCGGTCTGGCCGAGATCAGCCTTCCCGACCTCCAGCCCGGCTCGTCGATCATGCCCGGGAAGGTGAATCCGGTCATTCCCGAGGCCGTCCTGATGGTCGCGGCCCAGGTGATGGGGAACGACGCGACGGTCGCCGTCGCGGGTGCGGCGGGCAATTTCGAGCTGAATGTGATGCTGCCGGTCATCGCGAAGAACCTGCTGGAGTCGGTGCGGCTGCTGGCCAACGTCTCCCGGCTGCTCGCGGACCGCACGGTCGACGGCATCACCGCGAACGTCGAGCGCGCCAGGGAGTACGCGGAGTCCTCGCCGTCCGTCGTCACCCCGCTGAACAAGTACATCGGTTACGAGGAGGCGGCGAAGGTCGCCAAGAGGTCGCTGGCCGAGCGGAGGACGATCCGCGAGGTGGTGCTGGAATCGGGATACGTCGAGCGCGGCGACCTCACGGTGGAGCAGCTCGACGAGGCACTGGACGTGTTGCGCATGACCCGCCCGTGACACGCGTCGCGGCAACGGGTCCGCGGCATCCCTAAGATCTGCCCATGGCAGGTACGGACAACGGACACATCGAGCACTGGGCGCCGGGCGATCACATCCTGTGGCGCTACCGCGGAAACGTCCCGCGACCACGGGACGCCGCGCCGGAGCACGACCCGGACCCGGTGCACATCTGCCGTCCCGTCACTGTCGTCCAGGACACCGACGAGCTGCTCGCCGTGTGGGTGGCGCCCGGCACCGAGTGCGTGAAGCCGGTGCTGGCGAACGGCACCGAGGTGCACGACGAGCCGCTCGCCACCCGCTACACCGCCCCGCGCACCACCGCCCGCGCGCCCTGGCTCGGCAACGGCGTCCTCAAGCTCGCCCGTCCCGGTGAACCCTGGTCGGTCTGGCTCTTCTGGGAAACCGGCTGGCAGTTCCGCAGCTGGTACGTGAACCTGGAGGAACCGCGCACCCGCTGGGCGGGCGGCACCGATTCCGAGGATCACTTTCTCGACATCTCCGTCTACCCGGACCGCAGCTGGGTCTGGCGCGACGAGGACGAGTTCGCCCAGGCGCAGCGGGTCGGTCTGATGGCCCCGCGGACCGCGCGGCGGGTGCGGGAGGCGGGCCGCGCGGCCGTCGAAGTCATCCAGGACTGGGGCGCGCCGTTCCGGGACGGCTGGGAGGACTGGCGGCCCGATCCGCGCTGGCGGGTTCCGGCACTCCCGGATGACTGGGACCGTACCCCCTCGCGCATGGCGTCATGAGACCCTTGTCGCACCCCAGGGGGGCAAACGTAGGATCGTCCTCCGGAGCGCACCTCCGCCCCAACCGACGGACACCGCACCGGACCTGATCACAAGTCACCGCACGAGCACCACGCACTGCATGAGCTGTATGAGCCACATCAGTCGTATGAATCGCCTGAGCCACTACGAGGGGGTGGAGACGTGCTCGCTGTCGCTCGCCCCGTCGCCGGAAACGTTGTCACCGAGCCGCCCTGCGGGCATCCGGTTTCGGCCCCTCGTTCGGGGGCATCCGGTGACAGCCGTTGTTATCGCCGCTCTCGCCGGGGCACAGTAGCGCCCCACGAGGTGATTGCCTCATACAACCGGCCCGGACGGACGGAACCCCACGCGTGACGGAGCACCCCACCTCCCACGAAGGCCGGCAGCCTCTCGCCGCCCGGTCGCAGGAACGCGCCCGGCCGCGGCAGCAGGATGCCGCGCCGGCCGCTTCCCCTGCCACCGCAGCGATCCCCGGCCCGGCCACGGCGCCGGGCGCGGGAGCGAGTCAGGCGGCCCCCGCGGGACTCGACCCACAGGCCGCGGCCCGTCGCGAGGGCGACCGGCTGCGTTTCGTGGGGGCCGCCACCCGGCGGATCGCCCGCGGCATAGACCTGGACGAGATCGTGCTGGGTCTGTGCCGGGCCAGTGTGCCGACGTTCTCCGACGCCATACTGGTCTACCTCCGCGACCCGCTCCCGGTCGGTGACGAGCGGCCGGTCTCCCCGTTCGTGCTGCGGCTGCGCCGGTCGGACCGGCTGCGCCTGAACGAGGACGAGACCGAGACCCCGTCGGAGATCGAGCGCCTGCGGCTGCCCGCCCTCGACCCGCACGGCGACATGCCCCCGGCGGCCGAACTGTGCGAGGTCCGCTCGGGCGGCGCGCTCGCCGAGGTGCTGCGCGGTGTGCGGCCGGTCTTCGGGGACTCCGCGGCAGCCCGCGCCGCGCTGCCCGAACTGCTCGGCGCCGGACGGGCCGTACCCACCGGGCACCGCGCGATCCTCGCCCCGCTGCGCGGCCGACGGCGGGTGATCGGCGCCGCCGTCTTCCTGCGCGGCACCGAGCGGCCGTCCTTCGAGGCCAACGACCTGCTGGTCGCGGCGCAGCTGGCGACGCACACCGCGCTCGGCATCGACAAGGCCGTGCTGTACGGGCGCGAGGCGTACATCGCCGACGAGCTGCAGCGCACCATGCTGCCCGACTCGCTGCCGCAGCCGACCGGCGTGCGGCTCGCCTCCCGCTACCTCCCGGCCGCCGAGACGGCCCGGGTCGGCGGCGACTGGTACGACGCGATCCCGCTGCCCGGCAGCAGGGTGGCCCTGGTCGTCGGCGACGTCATGGGCCACTCCATGACGTCCGCGGCGATCATGGGCCAGCTGCGCACCACCGCCCAGACCCTGGCCCAGCTCGACCTGCCGCCGCAGGAGGTGCTGCACCATCTCGACGAGCAGGCGCAGCGGCTCGGCAGCGACCGCATGGCGACCTGCCTGTACGCGGTGTACGACCCCGTCGCGCACCGCATCACGATCGCCAACGCCGGGCATCCGCCGCCCGTGCTGCTCCACCTGGGCGGCCGTGCGGAGGTACTGCGGGTGCCGGCGGGCGCCCCGATCGGCGTGGGCGGTGTGGACTTCGAGGCCGTCGAGCTGGACGCGCCGGCGGGCGCCACGCTGCTGCTGTACACCGACGGTCTGGTGGAGTCCCGGCTGCGGGACGTCTGGACCGGGATCGAGATGCTGCGCGAACGGCTCGCCGCCACCGCCCGGCTGACCGGCCCGGACCACTCGCCACCGCTGGAGGCCCTGTGCGACGACGTCCTGGACATGCTCGGCCCCGGTGACCGGGACGACGACATCGCGCTGCTCGCTGCCCGGTTCGACGGGATCGCGCCGAGCGATGTCGCGTACTGGCACCTTGAACCGGAGGAGACCGCGCCGGGCCGGGCCCGCAGGCTGGCCCGGCGGGCCCTGAGCCGATGGGGGCTCGACGAGCTCTCCGACTCGGTGGAGCTGCTGGTCAGCGAGGTGGTGACCAATGCCGTGCGGTATGCGGAGCGGCCGGTGACGCTGCGGCTGCTCCGTACCGACCTGCTGCGCTGCGAGGTCGGCGACGACGCCCCGCAGCTGCCCCGGCAGCGCCGGGCCCGGGACATGGACGAGGGGGGCCGGGGTCTGTTCCTCGTCAACCGGATGGCCAGACGGTGGGGCGCGACGCGTCTGTCGACCGGCAAGGTGGTCTGGTTCGAGATGCCGACCCGGGGCCAGTAGGAGGGTCTGCGCGGGGCGCGTGCGAGAGCCCTGCACGGACGGTAGCCAAATGTTGCCGACCTCCTGTCGGCGGAGTTGACTTCAGTCGTGAACGAGGCGACCTGACCGAAACCCCCACCGACGGGAGGACGCTCGTGCCCGAGGAAACGAAGACCAAGAACACCCCCTACACCACGAACAACGCCGGAATCCCGGTGGAGAGCGATGAACACTCGCTCACCGTCGGATCCGACGGACCGATCCTGCTCCAGGACCACTACCTCATCGAGAAGATGGCCCAGTTCAACCGTGAACGGGTCCCCGAACGAGTGGTTCACGCCAAGGGCTCCGGTGCCTACGGCGTTTTCAAGGTGACCAACGACGTCAGCCAGTTCACCAAGGCCGACCTCTTCCAGCCGGGCAAGCAGACCGCCATGCTCGCCCGCTTCTCCACGGTCGCCGGTGAACAGGGCTCCCCCGACACCTGGCGCGACCCCCGTGGGTTCGCCCTGAAGTTCTACACGGAGCACGGCAACTACGACATGGTCGGCAACAACACGCCGATCTTCTTCGTACGCGACCCGATGAAGTTCCAGGACTTCATCCGTTCGCAGAAGCGCCGTCCGGACAGCGCGGTGCGCGACCACGACATGCAATGGGACTTCTGGACGCTGTCCCCCGAGTCCGCCCACATGGTGACGTGGTTGATGGGCGACCGGGGCATCCCGAAGACGTACCGCCACATGAACGGCTACAGCTCGCACACCTATATGTGGGTGAACGCGGGCGGCGAGCGGTTCTGGGTCAAGTACCGCTTCAAGACCGACCAGGGCATCGACTTCTACCCGCAGGCCGAGGCCGACGAGATGGCCGGCGTCGACGGCGATGTCCACCGCCGCGACCTGTTCGAGTCGATCAAGCGGGGAGACCATCCGAGCTGGACGCTGTATGTCCAGATCATGCCGTTCGACGACGCGCCGGACTACCGGTTCAACCCGTTCGACCTCACGAAGGTGTGGCCGCACGGCGACTACCCGGAGATCGAAGTCGGCCGGATGACGCTCAACGAGAACCCGGAGGACTTCTTCGTCCACATCGAGCAGGCTTCCTTCGAGCCGTCGAACCTGGTGCCCGGCATCGGTCCGTCGCCCGACAAGATGCTGCTCGGCCGGCTCTTCTCGTACCCGGACACCCACCGGTACCGGATCGGCCCGAACTACGCGCAGCTGCCCCCGAACCGTCCGCGGTTCGGCCGGAACTCGTACGCCAAGGACGGTCCCATGCGGTACGAGCCGACGCGTACGGGAGCGGTCTACGCGCCGAATTCGTACGGCGGTCCGGCCGCGGACACCGAGCGCTTCGGCGACCCGGCGGGCTGGGCCACGGCGGGCGAGATGGTGCACGAGGCGTACAAGCTGCACAGCGAGGACGACGACTGGGGCCAGGCGGGCACGATGGTGCGCAAGGTCCTGGACGACGCGGCCCGCGACCGGCTGGTGTCGAACATTTCCGGCCACCTGCTGGACGGGGTGAGCGCCCCGGTCCTGGAGCGGGCGCTGCAGTACTGGCGCAACGTGGACAAGGACCTCGGCGACCGGATCGCCAAGAAGGTCAACGGCGGCTGACACCGTCGTACGCGGCGGTCATGGGTGAGGGGCGTTGCCGGCCGGCAACGCCCCTCACCCATGACCTCACGACCTCACTGGCCGGGCGGGTTGTTCGCCACGTTGTTGCTGTTGCCCGGCCGGCCGGGGTCCCCTCCGTCGCCCGGCACATCCGGGGTCTGGCTCGGCGGCACATCCGGGGTCTGGCTCGGCGGCGGCTCCGGCGACTGGCTGGTCGGCTGGCTGGGCCCGTCGCTCGGGCTCTGCGCCGGCCGGCTCGGCTCCTGGGACGGGGGCTGCGTGGGGCTCTCCGGTGCCGAGGGGGTGTTCGACGGGGTGTTCGGCACGGTGGCCTGGCCGCGCTCGACGTCCTGCAGGTCGAACTGGTTGCTGGAGCCGCCGTTCAGCGCGCCGAGGGTGTAGTCCGCCCAGATCTCCGCCGGGAAGCCACCACCGTTGGCCCGGCCGGAGTTCGCGGTGCCGGTCAGGCTGACCTGGGTGCCGCCCTTGGGGGATTCACCGAAGAGCGCGACGACCGTGGTGAGGTCCGGGGTGTAGCCCGCGAACAGGGCGGACTTGTTGTTCTCGGAGGTGCCCGTCTTGCCGGCCGCCTCGTAGGCCGAGGTGTTGGCCGCCTGGCCGGAACCGCTCTTCACGACGCCCTGCAGGACGGAGGTCACGGTGTCGGCGGACTTGCGGCTGATCACCTGGTCGCCGATGCCCTTGACCGGCTCGACCGTCCGGTCGCGGTGGATGGCGGACTTCACGATGAACGGGGTGACCTTCTTGCCGTGGTTGTCGAGCGTGGCGTACGCGCCCGCCATGTCCCAGGTCGAGGCGTTCATCGTGCCGAGCGTGATGGCGGGGCGCTCGGGGAAGTTCTGATCGGGCAGACCGAGCGCCAGCGCGGTCTTCTTCACCGCGGCGGGGCCGACGTCGACGACCATCTGCGCGAAGACCGAGTTGATCGACTTGTTCATCGCGGTCTGCACGGTGACGTCGCCGTAGCTCTGGTTGTCCTCGTTCTCCGGGCTGAAGGGCGTGTCGCTGCCCACGACGGGCCGCTTGCTGGTGCCGTCGTAGCGGGTGTTGACGCCGATCAGGTCGCCGTCCTGGGTCTTCGACTCGTTCTCCAGCGCGGAGGCGAGGACCAGCGGCTTGAAGGTGGAGGCGGGCTGGTAGTCCCGGCGCGTGGCGTTGGACACGTAGTGCTTGACGTAGTCCACTCCGCCGTAGAGCGCGACGACGGCGCCGGTCTTCGGATCGACGGAGGTGGCACCCGCCTGGACGGTCGCGTCGACCTTGTTGCCCTTGCGGTCCAGCTTGGACTCCAGCTGCCGGTCGACCGACTTCTCCAGCTCCTTCTGCCGCTTCTCGTCGATGTTGAGCGTGAAGGTCCAGCCGCCGGCCCGCCGCACGTCTTCCGTGATGCCCTGCTTGTCCAGCTCCTTGTTGGCGGCATCGACGAGGTAACCGGTCTGGCCCTCCATGCCGGGGGCGGGCTTGGGCTTCTCCGGGACGGGGAACTTCAGGGTGTCGCGCTTGGCCTTGTCGAGCCAGTGCTTCTCGACCATGTTGTCGAGCGTGTAGCCCCAGCGCTCCTTGACGAGCTTCTTGCCGGTCGGTGACGCGACCGCCCAGTCGTACTGGCTGGGAGCCTGGAGCAGCGCGGCCAGATAGGCGCCCTGGGAGACGTCGAGGTCCTTGGCGTCGACCCCGTAGTAGGCCTGCGCCGCGGCCTGGATCCCGCTGGCGCCGCGGCCGTAGTACGAGGTGTTGATGTATCCGGCGAGGATGTCGCTCTTCTCGTACTTCTGGTCGACCTTGAGGGAGATGACCAGCTCTTTGAGCTTGCGGCTGACCGTCGGGTCCTGGGTCAGGTAGTAGTTCTTCACGTACTGCTGGGTGATGGTCGAGCCACCCTGCTTGCCCTTGCCGGTGAGGGTGTTCAGGATGCCGCGCGCGGTGCCCTTCAGGTCGACGCCCTTGTCCTGGTAGAAGGACTTGTTCTCGGCGGCGACGAAGGTGTGCTGCACGTCCTTGGGGACCTCGGCGAGATCCACGTTCTGGCGATTGACCCCGTCGCCGGTCCGGGCCAGCACGGAGCCGTCGCTGTACTTGTAGACGTTGCTCTGCCGCTCGGCCAGTGCGTTGGCCTTCGGTATGTCCACGTACATGTAGAGCGCCACGAAGGCGCCCATGATCAGCAGGCAGAAGACGAAGAAGGCGCCCAGCATCTTCCGCCAGGTGAAGAGTCTGCGTATGCCGCCGCTCTTCTGGGCCCGCCGCGCTCCGCGCTGCTGGGCTCGTCGCGCATCCGCTCGACCCATCGCTGTTTTGCTCCTGTTTCTCTGCTCGACCAGATCAGCTCAGCCCAGCCAGCTAACACCGTCGGCAAGGACGAAAAGCAAGCGATGTGGCCTTTTCCGGACGTGACAATCAGCACCCGCTCTGTAGGGAACCGACTCCCCAGAGGCGCTCAAGGTTGCGAAGACAGGTAATGTGTAATCACATTGCTAGCACCGAATCAGTCGCTGCCGGCCTTCCGAAACGGGGGATCCCATGTCCGACCACGGCAATCCGTACGAGGCGTCCACTTTGACCGCCGCCCTCGCACCCGATGCCCCTCAGATGCCTGAATCGCAGGTGAGAGAGGTGACGGCGCACAGCATCCCGGGCGGTCTCGGCCTGCTGCTGACCGTGGTCGGAGTGATCGCCGGCATCGGGCTCGCGATCGTCGGCGGCGTCATCGGCTCGAACGGGAACAACGGCGTGGGCGTCCCGGTGTGCATCTTCGGGATCCTGCTCGCCATCGCCTCCTTCTTCTGCATGACGGGTGTGAAGATGGTCGCACCGGGCGAGGCGCGGGTGATCCAGCTCTTCGGCCGGTACGTCGGCACGATCCGCACCGACGGGCTGCGCTGGATCAATCCGCTCACCAGCAGCCGGAAGATATCCACCCGGGTCCGCAACCACGAGACCGCCGTCCTGAAGGTCAACGACGCCTACGGCAACCCGATCGAACTCGCCGCGATCGTCGTCTGGAAGGTCGAGGACACCGCGCAGGCACTCTTCGAGGTCGACGACTTCCTGGAGTTCGTCGCCACCCAGACCGAGGCGGCCGTCCGGCACATCGCGATCGAGTACCCGTACGACGCCCACGAGGAGGGTGGCCTCTCGCTGCGCGGCAACGCGGAGGAGATCACCGAGAAACTGGCCGTGGAGCTCACCGCCCGGGTGCAGGCCGCCGGTGTACGGATCATCGAATCGCGCTTCAGCCACCTCGCGTACGCCCCCGAGATCGCCTCCGCGATGCTCCAGCGCCAGCAGGCCGGCGCGGTGGTCGCGGCCCGGCAGCAGATCGTCGAGGGCGCGGTCGGCATGGTCGAGATGGCGCTGACCCGGATCGCCGAGCAGGACATCGTCGAACTGGACTCGGAACGGAAGGCGGCCATGGTCAGCAACCTGATGGTGGTGCTGTGCGGTGACCGCGCGGCGCAGCCGGTCCTCAATACGGGCACTCTTTACCAGTGACGGAAGAGACCCCCGGGCGCAGGCCCTCGCCGCGGCGCAAGCAGATGCTGCTGCGGCTCGACCCCGCGGTCCACGATGCGCTGGCCCGCTGGGCCTCCGACGAGCTGCGCAGCGCGAACGCACAGATCGAGTTCCTGCTGCGCAGGGCACTGGCGGAGGCGGGCCGCCTGCCGGGCGCGGCCCGCCCGATCCCCCGCAGGGGGCGCCCGCCGAAGGGGGGGCCGAACCCGCCCGGCGACTGAGGCCCGGGGGGCGAAGGGACGGACCGGGGAGGGCGCGCGAGCCCTCCCCGGTCCGGCACCCCAGGTATACACCCGAGGTATACACACCGTGTATAGTGCTCGGCATGTCTATCGGCCACACCCTGCTCGGGCTCCTGGAGTCCGGCCCCCGCCACGGCTACGACCTCAAGCGGACGTTCGACGAGAAGTTCGGTCACGACCGCCCCCTGCACTACGGGCAGGTCTACTCGACCATGTCCCGGCTGCTCAAGAACGGCCTCGTCGAGGTCGACGGCGTCGAGAGCGGCGGCGGCCCCGAGCGCAAGCGGTACGCGATCACCGAGGCGGGCATCACCGATGTCGCCACCTGGCTCGCACAGCCGGAGAAGCCCGAGCCGTACCTCCAGTCGACGCTCTACACCAAGGTCGTCCTGGCTCTGCTCACCGGCCGGAGCGCCGAGGCCCTGCTGGACACCCAGCGCGCCGAGCACCTGCGCCTCATGCGCATCCTCACCGACCGCAAGCGCCAGGGCGACCTCGCCGATCAGCTGATCTGCGACCACGCGCTCTTCCACCTCGAAGCCGATCTGCGCTGGCTGGAACTGACCGCCGCCCGGCTGGACCGACTCGCCGCGGAGGTACGCGCGTGAACCCCACCGGCTCCCTGCTCAGCGCCGACAACCTGTACAAGTCGTACGGATCGACCCCCGCGCTCGACGGTGCCTCGTTCTCCATCCACCCCGGCGAGGTCGTCGCCGTGATGGGCCCGTCCGGCTCCGGCAAGTCGACCCTGCTGCACTGCCTCGCCGGGATCGTCACCCCGGACAGCGGCACGATCACCTACGCGGGCCGCGAGCTCTCCGCGATGTCCGACGCCGAACGCAGCGCCCTGCGCCGCAACGAGTTCGGCTTCGTCTTCCAGTTCGGCCAGCTCGTCCCGGAGCTGACCTGCGTGGAGAACGTCGCCCTGCCGCTCCGCCTGAGCGGCACGAAGCGCAAGGCCGCCGAAGCCACCGCCCGCCACTGGCTGGAGCGTCTGGAGGTCGACACCGTCGCCGCCAAACGCCCCGGCGAGGTCTCCGGCGGCCAGGGCCAGCGGGTCGCGGTGGCCCGTGCACTGGCCGCCTCCCCGAAGGTGATCTTCGCCGACGAGCCGACCGGCGCCCTGGACTCCCTCAACGGCGAGCGGGTCATGGAGCTGCTCACCGAGGCGGCCCGGTCCACCAATGCCGCCGTGGTCCTGGTGACCCACGAGGCCCGCGTCGCCGCCTACTCCGACCGCGACGTCACCGTGCGCGACGGCCGGGCACGCGACCTGGAGCACGCGGTATGACTCTGCTCGACCACAAGAACGTCCCGGTCGACGCGCCGCCCCGGGCCACCGGACCCACCGGCCTCGCCGCCCTGCTGCGCGACCTCGGCCTCGGTGTCCGGTTCGCCGCGTCCGGCGGACGCGAGGGCTGGATCCGCACCCTGCTGACCGCCGTCGGCGTCGGCCTCGGCGTGGCGCTGCTGCTGGTCGCCGCCTCCGTGCCGAATCTGCTCGACCACCGTTCCGCGCGCGACCAGGCCCGCTCCGAGACCAAGATCTCCGAGTCGCCCGACGCCTGGGCCGAGAAGACCGACACCTCGGTGCTCCGCATCAACGTGGAGACCGAGTACCGCGTCCGGGTCGTCGGGGGCTACCTGATGCGTGCGGACGGTACGCGTCCGGTCGTCCCGCCGGGTGTCGCGCGTTTCCCCGGCGCGAACGAGATGGTGGTCTCCCCCGCTCTGAAGAAGCTGCTCGATTCCTCGGAAGGCAGCCTCCTCAGGGAGCGGCTGTCGTACCGGATCATTGGCACGATCGCCGACTCCGGCCTGATCGCTCCGGGAGAGCTGTTCTTCTACGCGGGCAGCGACACACTGACTCCCGCCAACGGCGGCCACCGGATCGCCGGTTACGGCGACCCGGGCCCGTCCGATCCCATGTCGCCGATCCTCGTCGTGCTGACCATCATGATCTGCGTCGTCCTGCTGATGCCGGTCATGATCTTCATCGCGACGGCCGTGCGGTTCGGCGGCGAGCGGCGCGACCGCAGGCTCGCCGCGCTGCGTCTGGTCGGTGCGGACATCCGGATGACCCGTCGGATCGCGGCCGGCGAGGCGTTCTTCGGGGCGGTGCTCGGACTGCTGGCCGGCCTGGCCTTCTTCCTGGTGGGGCGTCAGTTCATGGGCTCCGTCGAGGTGTGGGACGTCAGCGCGTTCCCGGCGGACCTGGTCCCCGACGTCTGGCTGGCGGCGCTGATCGTGGTCGCGGTTCCGGTGGCGGCGGTCCTGGTCACGCTGGTCGCCCTGCGTTCGGTGGTCATCGAACCGCTCGGAGTCGTGCGCAGCGGCCGCAACCGCAGGCGCCGGATCTGGTGGCGCCTGCTGGTTCCGGTCGCGGGCCTGGCGGTGCTCGTGCTGTCCGGCAAGACGGACACCGATGTGAACCCGTATCCGGTCGCGGGCGGCTCCGTGCTCGTGCTCGTCGGGCTCGCCCTGCTGCTGCCGTGGCTGGTCCAGGCGTGCGTGAACCGGTTGCACGGCGGTCCGGTGCCCTGGCAGCTCGCCACCCGCAGGCTCCAGCTGAGCAGTGGCGCGGCCTCCCGCGCGGTCAGCGGCATCACGGTCGCGGTCGCGGGCGCCGTGGCACTGCAGATGCTGTTCGCCGCGGTGGGCGACGACTTCAAGCGGATGACGGGACAGGACCCGAGACGGGCCCAGTTCTACACGTACTCCGAGACCGTCACCGGCGACGCTGCCACGCGGACCATCAAGAAGTTCCGGGCCACCGAGGGGGTGACCGGGGTCATCGGCATGGTCGAGACGTACGTCGTCAAACCCGGCAAGTACAAGGGCGACGACGTCCAGCCCACCACCTCGCTGACCGTCGGCGACTGCGCGACCGTGCGCGAGATCGCCCGGATCGGCTCCTGCAAGGAGGGCGATGTCTTTGTCGTCCACCCCCGGGACAAGGAAACGGCCGAGTGGACGGACCGGACGGCCCGCAAGGGCAAGCCGGTCGAGCTCAACTACTTGGTGGGGGAACCCGGCGAGAAGTCGAAGCTGTGGACCCTGCCCGCCGACGCCCGGACCGTTCCGGCCCGCCCCGATCCGATGGGCCAGGAACACTTCGGCATCGTGGCCACGGTCGGCGCGATCGACCCGACCACCCTGCCGCACGCCCAGACCAACGCGCAGATCCGGGTGGACCGGAGCGTCGAGGACGTCTCCGAGTACGTACGGAACACGGCGGCCGAGCTCGACCCGGGGATGCGCATCGTCGCCGTGAACTCGGTGGTCCGCGACCGGCAGTACGCCAGCGTGCAGAGGGGTCTCCAGGTCGGCGGGACCGCGACGCTGCTGCTGATCGCCGCCGCGATGCTGGTCTCGCAGCTGGAGCAGTTGCGGGAGCGCAAGCGCCTGCTGTCCGTCCTGGTCGCCTTCGGCACCCGGCGGACCACGCTCGGCTGGTCGGTGCTCTGGCAGACCGCCGTTCCCGTCCTCATCGGACTGGCGGTCGCTGTCGCCGGGGGTCTCGGCCTGGGGGCCGTGATGGTCCGCATGATCGGCAAGAAGGTGTCCGACTGGTGGCTGTTCCTGCCGATGGCGGGGGCGGGCGCGGCGCTGATCGCGCTGGTCACCCTGGTGTCGCTGCCACCGCTGTGGCGCATGATGCGTCCGGACGGACTGCGCACGGAGTGACGTCGCCGTAGCCGCGAGGGGTGCGGTCCCCGCAACCGGGGACCGCACCCCTTTCCCGCGCCCTACCTGCCCGTCGTCACCCGCACCGGCAGTGTCTCCATCGCCTCCCGCAGCGCCACCGCGAACTCCTCGAACTCCTCGTGCCGTGCCGCGCCCGTCCGCATCCCCAGCGCGATCCGCCGCGACGGTGCGGGTTCCGCGAAGTACCCGGTGGCCAACGCGTCGTTGCGGCCGGTCTCCACCGTCACCGCGGTACGCGGCAACAGCGTCACCCCGAGCCCGCCGGCGACCAGCTGCACCAGCGTGGAGAGCCCGGCCGCGGTCGTGGTGACCGGCGCCCCCTCCGTGCGCCCCGCCTCCCGGCATATGTCGAGCGCCTGGTCGCGCAGGCAGTGCCCCTCGTCGAGCAGCAGCAGCGGCAGTTCGCGCAGCGCCTCGCGCGGGATGTCGGCGCGCCCGCCCAGCCAGTGGTCCCGCTCCATGACGAGCACGAAGTCCTCGTCGAACAGCGGGAGTTCGGTCATGCCCGGCACCCCGAGCGGCACGGCGAGCAGCAGCAGGTCCAGCCTGCCCGCGGCCAGCCCCTCCAGCAGCGAGGAGGTCTGCTCCTCGTGCACCTGGAGGTCGAGTTCGGGATAGCGGCCGTGGACCAGCCGCAGCACGGTAGGCAGCAGATACGGGGCGACGGTCGGGATCACCCCGAGTCTGAGCACTCCGGTGAACGGCGCCCGGACCGCCTCGGCCTCCTCCATCAGCTCGCCGACGGCCTCCAGCACCACCCGGGCCCGGACCGCGAGCCGCTCCCCGGCCGGCGAGAGCAGTACCTTGCGCGTCGTACGCTCGATGAGCTGGACACCCAGTGCCTCCTCCAGCGCCGACACGGCCCCGGAGAGCGCCGGCTGACTCATCCCGATCGCCGCCGCCGCATCCCTGAAGTGCAGATGTTCAGCGACGGCCGCGAAGGCACGCAGCTGCGACAGACTGGGCTGTTTGATTCGATTGCCCTGATTGCTCTGCGCCACTGATAGGCACCTCCGATCATCACGACCGAGTGTAGCTATTTCCGCTATCAATGCACTCTGTGCCAAGGTGGATCTCGTCCAACCCTCAGGAACTCCCGCAAAAGGGAATTCCAACCCTGCAAGGAGAGCGCGTGCTCACTGTCGGTGACAAGTTCCCCGAGTTCGACCTGACTGCTTGTGTTTCGCTGGAGAGCGGCAAGGAGTTCGAGCAGATCAACCACAAGACCTACGAGGGCAAGTGGAAGATCGTCTTCGCGTGGCCGAAGGACTTCACCTTCGTGTGCCCCACCGAGATCGCCGCCTTCGGCAAGCTGAACGACGAGTTCGCCGACCGTGACGCCCAGATCCTCGGCTTCTCCGGTGACTCCGAGTTCGTGCACCACGCCTGGCGCAAGGACCACCCGGACCTGACCGACCTGCCGTTCCCGATGATGGCCGACTCGAAGCACGAGCTCATGCGTGACCTCGGCATCGAGGGCGAGGACGGCTTCGCGCAGCGCGCCGTCTTCATCGTCGACCAGAACAACGAGATCCAGTTCACGATGGTGACCGCCGGTTCCGTGGGCCGTAACCCCAAGGAGGTCCTGCGGGTCCTGGACGCCCTGCAGACCGACGAGCTGTGCCCGTGCAACTGGACCAAGGGCGAGAACACCCTCGACCCGGTCGCGCTCCTCGCGGGCGAGTGAGCTGACAGCGACATGGCACTCGACGAACTGAAGGCCGCCGTCCCGGACTTCGCCAAGGACCTGAAGCTGAACCTCGGTTCGGTCATCGGTAACAGCGACCTCCCGCAGCAGCAGCTGTGGGGCACCGTCCTCGCGTGCGCGATCGCCTCGCGCTCGCCGAAGGTGCTGCGCGAGCTGGAGCCGGAGGCGAAGGCCAACCTCTCCGCGCAGGCGTACACCGCGGCGAAGTCCGCCGCCGCCGTCATGGCGATGAACAACGTCTTCTACCGGACCCGGCACCTGCTGTCGGACCCCGAGTACGGGACGCTGCGCGCGGGGCTGCGGATGAATGTCATCGGCAACCCGGGCGTGGAGAAGACCGACTTCGAACTGTGGTCGCTCGCCGTCTCCGCCATCAACGGCTGCGGCCAGTGCCTGGACTCCCACGAGCAGGTGCTGCGCAAGGCCGGCGTGGACCGTGAGACCATTCAGGAAGCCGTCAAGATCGCCTCGGTGATCCAGGCGGTCGGCGTGACCCTCGAAGCCGAGGCCGTGCTCGCCGAGTAGGACCAGCGGTACCCCTTGCACGAGAAGGGCCCCGAGGACGACCGACCGTCCCCGGGGCCCTTCTTCTCATCCGTCCGGCGTCACTTGCCGGGCCCGTCCTCGGTGCCGCGGTCCCCGACGGCCTCGTCGTCGCCGTGGTCGATGTCCTCGGGCGGCGAGCCGGGCGCGGGGGTCGGCGCGACGCCGAGCGCGGTCGCCCCGTGCGGGGCCGGCGCGTGCCGCAGGGCCTCCTCCTGTCCGTACGCCCGCAGATAGCCGACCACCGTATTGGTGACCGCCACCAGCGGCACCGCGACGACCGCTCCGCCGATGCCCGCGATCATGCCGCCCGCGGCGACGGAGAGGACGACGGCGAGCGGATGCACCCGTACCGCGCGTCCCAGGATGAACGGCTGCAGCACATGCCCCTCGATCTGCTGCACCGCGAGCACCACGACCAGCACCATCAGCGCGGTGAACACGCCCTCGGTGACCAGCGCGACGACCACCGCGAGCGCTCCGGAGACCACCGCGCCGATCAGCGGGATGAAGGCGAAGAGGAAGATGAACACGGCGAGCGGCACCGCCATCGGCACTTTGAGGAACCAGATTCCGAGCCCGATGAAGATGGCGTCGATCAGCGCCACCAGGACCGTGCCCCGCACATAGGCGGTCAGGGTCCGCCAGGCGCGTGGCCCGGCGCCCGCGACACCCGGCCGGGCCTGGGCGGGCACCAGCTTCAGCACCCAGTGCCAGATCCGCTTCCCGTCGTACAGCAGGAAGAGCGTCGAGAACATCGCCAGCAGCATCCCGGTGAGGAACTCCACCATCACGGTGACGCCCTGGAGTCCGGCGGAGGTTATCTGCTCGGTGTTGGTGCCGATGGTGTCGCTGAGGTTCTTCGCGACATCGTTGATCTGCTGCTCGGTGACATGGAACGGGCTGTCGAGCAGCCAGTTCTTCAGGTCGTCGATACCCGTCCGCACCTTGTCGGAGAGGGTGTCGATGTTGTCCATCACCTGCCAGACGACGAACCAGCCGACCAGCCCGATGATGACGAAGCCCAGAATCGCGGTGACGGCGGTGGCCAGTCCGCGCGGCAGACCGTACTGCCGCAGCCGGGCGACGGTCGGCTGCAGCATCGCGGTGACGAGCAGCGCGGCGACGAAGGCCAGAACCACCAGCTGGACGGCGCTGATGACCCGCATCATCACCCAGAGCGTGCCCGCCAGGACGAGCAGCCGCCAGCCCGCCTCGGCCGCGACCCGCATGCCCCAGGGGATCGCCGCGACCGGATCGGGCCGGGCGGCCACGGAGGGGGCGTACGCGGGCGGCGGCGGCACATGCTCGGCCACGGCCTCACGCCGGGGCGCCTCGGCCGGTACGGGCCCGGCGGGGACAGCGGCGGGCACCGGCGGCACGGTCGGCACGACCTCGTCCGCCTCGGCCTCGGCCCGGCGCCGCTCCAGACGCTCGCCCAGCTCGGTCAGTTCGGCGCCCAGCCGGCCGAGCCACCCCGGAAGTTTCGACATGATCGTTCCTCTTCCCCCGCTCTCGCTCCCCACCGCTCCCCCGGCGAGCCGTCCGGACCGACCGTACACGCGCGAAGCCCCTCACTGTAGGACAGCGAGGGGCTTCGCAAGGTTGAGACCGAGGCCTCGGAAGTTCTAGTACCAGTGGTTGGCCTGCCAGAAGGACCAGGCACCGCACGGGCTGCCATAGCTGGCATTCATGTAGCTGAGGCCCCACTTGATCTGCGTGGCCGGGTTGGTCTGCCAGTCGGCGCCGGCGGAGGACATCTTCGAGCCGGGCAGCGCCTGGACGAGGCCGTAGGCACCGGAGGACGGATTGGTCGCCCGGTAGTTCCAGGTGGACTCGTGGTTCACGATGTTGCTGAAGCACTGGAACTGGTCGGCGGGAACCATCTGCCGTGCCATCGCCTGGACTTCGGCCACGGAGTACGAGCCCTGCGTGGCGAAGGAGGAGGCGCTGCGGACCGAGGAGCGGCTGGCGCGCTCGGCTGCGTCCCTTTCCTTCTTCTCCTTGCGCTCCTGCTCCAGCTTGTCCTCGGCCGCCGCCTTCTTCGACTTGGCGTCCTTGGCAGCCTGGATGCGGGCCGCTTCCTCCACGGACTTCTTCGCCGCAGCGTCGGCCGCGGACGCCTGGGCGTCGGCCTGCTGCGTCAGCGAGGCGGTCTGCACCTGGGCCTGCTGGCCCGCGGGGATGTCTGCGAGCAGCGTGGTGTCGGCTGCGGTCGCCTCGAAGTTGTTGTCGTCGACAGCGGGAGTGCTGCCCGAAGCAACGCCTACGACGGCGCCAACGGTGGTTACGGCAGTGGCGGATGCCACTGCGAACCCCCGGACCGAGATCCGGCTCACACGGTGTCCTTCCAGCATCGCCCGCTTAGGTGACCTCGCGGACGCAATCGTGCCCCTGGCGCTGGCCTCCCTACTGCCTGGGTCACGGGAGGCACGGGCCCGGTGGGCAACTCCCCGGAGGGAGTGCCGCGTGGTGCTCGCGGGCGGCATACGGACGTCGGCTGTTGAGTTGTGTGGTGCGTGGCACCTCTGGAGGTGCGGGTGTGCCGTATGCGGGGCCTGACGGAAGCAAGACTCTGCCGGAACGTGACACCGGGAAGCAATTCTCCGTTGCGTGTGAAAGCTCACACCTCGTTTGGAGCAAGTGATTTACGGAAATGCCACCGCAGCACGATGCCGCCCGGCTAAGCTACTGCGCTCGCCGGGCGGCACCAACTGTCGTATCCCGTATCAGATCTGGCCTTCCTCCAGCATTTCGGTCACCAGCGCGGCGATCTGCGAACGCTCGGAGCGGGTGAGCGTGACGTGCGCGAAGAGCGGATGGCCCTTCAGCTTCTCGACCACGGCGACGACCCCGTCGTACCGGCCGACCCTGAGGTTGTCCCGCTGGGCCACGTCATGCGTGAGCACCACCCGGGAATTCGACCCGATCCGGGACAAGACGGTCAGCAGTACGTTCCGTTCGAGCGACTGCGCCTCGTCGACGATCACGAAGGAGTCGTGGAGCGAGCGGCCACGGATGTGGGTGAGCGGCAGGATCTCCAGCATGCCGCGCCCCAGCACCTCCTCGATCACCTCGCGCCCGGCGACCGCCGAGAGCGTGTCGAAGACGGCCTGCGCCCAGGGGCTCATCTTCTCGGCCTCGGTGCCGGGGAGATAGCCGAGCTCCTGTCCACCGACCGCGTACAGCGGACGGAAGACCATGACCTTCTGGTGCTGCCTGCGCTCCAGGACGGCTTCGAGACCGGCGCAGAGCGCCAGCGCCGACTTGCCGGTGCCGGCCCGGCCGCCCAGCGACACGATGCCGACGTCCTGATCGAGGAGCAGATCGAGGGCGATGCGCTGTTCGGCACTGCGGCCGTGGATGCCGAAGGCCTCCCGGTCGCCGCGCACCAGGCGCACATTTCCCTCGGCGGTGACCCGGCCGAGCGCCTTGCCGCGCTCGGACCGCAGGACCAGTCCGGTGTGCACGGGCAGCTCGGCGGCTTCGGGAACGTACAGCGTCTCCTCGCCGTAGAGCAGATCCACCTGCTCCGCCCCGAGGGGCAGTTCCGTCATACCCGTCCAGCCGGAGTCCGTGATGGCGAGTTCCGCGCGGTACTCCTCGGCGAGGAGGCCGACCGAGGACGCCTTGATGCGCAGCGGCAGGTCCTTGGAGACGACCGTGACGTCGTACCCCTCGGCCTGGAGGTTGCGCGCGACCGCGAGGATCCGTGAGTCGTTGTCCCCCAGCCGGTAGCCGGCGGGCAGTACGCCGGGGTCCGAGTGGTTGAGTTCGACGCGCAGCGTCCCGCCCAGATCCCCGAGCGGGATCGGGGCGTCCAGCCGGCCGTACCGGGTCCGGAATGTGTCCAGCAGGCGCAGGGCCTGCCGGGCGAAGTACCCCAGCTCCGGGTGGTGCCGTTTGGCCTCCAGTTCCGTGACCACGACGATCGGGAGCACGACTTCGTGCTCGTCGAAGCGGGCCAGGGCGTTCGGATCGGCCAGCAGGACGCTGGTGTCGAGAACATAGGTGCGCCTGTCGGACATGCGGCGCTTCGTGCTGGTCACCACGGAAGGACGTACCCCCTCGGACGAGGTTGGGGTGCGACGGCGTCGCGGAGCATCCCAATGGGAGAGGACGGACCGGGCTGCGACCCAGATGCACGGGCCGAGCACCGGCCCTCCGCGTCGGCCGCACTGTGTGTACGGTCCTTCGTGTGCAAAGGGCCTCCCGGGCGAGCGGACTCCATGCCGCTCACTTGGACACGACGTCCGCCTGGTTGGTGACCGGACATCGACCTGTCAGGGGTATTCCCTCGAACACGCGAAGCCATGCCGCCCGGGGCGGGCGGGGTGAGCGGGGCCGGTGCGTCCGGGCACGTCAGCACGGGCGCACCGCCGCAGCGGTCCTGCCGGGGACGTTGCTCCCTCCGGGAGACGGGAGCCCCGGGAACAGGCGGTGTCAGCCGCCGTAGCGGCGGTGCCGGGCCGCGTAGTCGCGCAGGGCCCGCAGGAAGTCGACGCGGCGGAAGGCCGGCCAGAAGACCTCGCAGAAGTAGTACTCGGAGTGCGCGCTCTGCCAGAGCATGAAGCCGGACAGCCGCTGCTCACCGCTGGTGCGGATGACCAGATCCGGGTCGGGCTGGCCCCGGGTGTAGAGGTGCTCGGAGATCAGATCGGTGGAGACGATCTCCGCCAGGTCCTCGAAGGACGTCCCCTTGGCGGAGTGGTCCAGCAGCAGCGAACGGACCGCGTCCGCGATCTCCTGGCGCCCGCCGTAGCCGACGGCGACGTTGACCAGTATCCCGTCGACCCCCAGCGTGGCCTGCTCGGCCTCCTTGAGGACGGTCTGGGTGTGGGCGGGCAGGAGATCGAGCGTGCCGACGTGATGGACCCGCCAGCGCCCGTCCGCCGCGAGGTCGCGCACGGTGTTCTCGATGATGCCGAGGAGCGGGGTCAGCTCGGACTCGGGCCGGTCGAAGTTGTCGGTGGAGAGCAGCCAGAGTGTGACGACCTCCACATCGGTCTCGCTGCACCAGCCGAGCAGCTCCTGGATCTTGTCCGCGCCGGCCTGGTGTCCCTGCGCGGCCGTGCCGCCGGACGCCTTCGCCCAGCGCCGGTTGCCGTCGAGGATGACGCCGATGTGCTTGGGCACCTGGGTGTGGTCGAGGCGCGCCTCGACCCGGCGTGCGTAGAGCCCGTACACCAGGTCGCGCAAGTTCACTGAGTTCACCTCTCGGTTCTGTGCGGGCCCGCCCGCCCCGATGCCCCGGGGCCGGGTCGTCCCCCTGGGGATCGCCGCACGACTCCACGGAGTCCATCGCCCCGCCGTGTCGCGGCGGTCCCCGAAGCCGCCACATTACTGCGCAGGCGGCACACCGGCCCAACCCGGCCTGTCACAAGTCCGTGATAAGGAGAGAAACGTGACTGATTCTCCTCTCTTCTACCGCGCAGCCGGTTCGCGCTACGACTCCATGGAATACCGCCGCACCGGCCGCAGCGGTCTCAAGCTCCCGGCCGTCTCCCTCGGCCTCTGGCACAACTTCGGCGACGACCGCACGCTGGACTCCCAGCGGGCGATCCTGCGCCGCGCCTTCGATCTCGGGGTGACCCACTTCGATCTGGCCAACAATTACGGGCCGCCGCCCGGCTCCGCCGAGCTCAACTTCGGCAAGATGTTCCGGCAGGACTTCGCCCCGTACCGGGACGAGCTGATCATCTCGACCAAGGCCGGCTACGAGATGCACCCCGGCCCGTACGGCGAGTGGGGCTCCCGTAAATATCTGCTGTCGTCGCTGGACGCCTCGCTGGAGCGGATGGGGCTCGACCACGTCGACATCTTCTACTCCCACCGTTTCGACCCGGACACCCCGCTGGAGGAGACGATGGGGGCGCTGGCCTCCGCCGTGCAGCAGGGCAAGGCGTTGTACGTGGGTGTGTCCTCGTACAACGCGGAGCAGACGGCCGAGGCGGCCCGGCTGCTCAGGGAGATGGGCGTCCCCGCGCTGATCCATCAGCCGTCCTACTCGATGATCAACCGCTGGATCGAGGACGACGGGCTGCTCGACACTCTGGAGACGGCCGGTATGGGCTGCATCTCCTTCGTGCCGCTCGCGCAGGGCCTGCTCACGAACAAGTACCTGACGGGCATCCCGGAGGGTTCGCGGGCCACCCAGGGCAAGTCCCTGGATCCCGGTCTGCTCTCCGACGAGGTGGTGCGCCGGCTGAACGGGCTGAACGACATCGCCCGGCGGCGCGGCCAGTCGCTCGCCCAGCTGGCACTCAACTGGGTGCTGCGGGATCGCCGGATGACATCGGCGCTGATCGGCGCGTCGAGCGTGCGGCAGCTGGAGGAGAACGTCGCGTCGCTCTCGGGGCAGCCGTTGTCCGACGAGGAGCTGAAGGAGATCGACACCTTCGCCGTGGACACCGCGGGCACCAACATCTGGGCCGGACGGAGCTGACGGGGGCGGTCCTCGCGGGCCGGTCGGCGGGGCTCAGAGCCTGTCGGGTGCAGCCGATCCGTCGTCGACACGCGGTCCGCCCGGGGCGGCGCCGCCCGGCCACAAAAAACGGGCCGGTCCGTGGGGGGGGGATACGGACCGGCCCGAGGGGGGGTTCCACCATAACCCTTCGTAAGTGATGCTGCGCGCCACGCCACTCCACAATCACTCTCCGAATTCACCGGACTCCGCTGCGAGACAGTGTCCGGTTGACGCCTCAGTGGCCGCCGACCGGTTTCACACGGCCGGTGTGGTCCTGCGGCCCTCCGCGATCCCGGCCAGGCCCGCCTCGACCTTCTTCACCTCCGCCTCGCCCCTGGCCCGGTCGGCCGGGGACAGTTCCGCGGTGGACTGGAAGGCGTGGTTCTCCCGGTGGTGCGGCGCTCCGTCGCCGGCACCGGGTTCGACATAGGGGGAGGCCGCGGCGGGCGGACCGCTGCTCCCCGCACCGGGTCCGGCTTCCCCGGCCCGCTGTGTGCCGCAGCCGGCGAGGGCGGGCGTCAGGGCGAGCACCGCCACGGTGGCGAGAGCCCTGGCCGTATGTCTCGCAGAGGTCATGCGCCGAATATGGGACAGACCCTGGCCTGATGGACCACTAGTTTCCGGAGCATGACGACACGAACCGCGATCGTGACCTGGGCCGGGGCGAACGCCCGTCGCCTGGAACGCCAGGGGCTCGCCTCTCCGACACGTCTCGCCCCGGCCGATGTGGTCGGCGCGCTGCCGGCCGCGCACGCCCAGGTGCTGTCGGCGGCCGAGCTCTCCGTGGGGCTGCGGACGGCCGGTGTGACCCGCACCGATGTGCGCGAGGCGCTGTGGACACAGCGCACCCTGGTCAAGACGCACGGCCCGCGCGGTACCGTCCATCTGCTGCCGATGGCCGAACTGCCCTTGTGGACGGGCGCGCTGTCCGCCGTACCGACCGGACGCAGTCCGTTCCCCCCGGATGTCCGGATGACCCCGGAGCGGACCGAGGCCGTGATCGAAGCGATCGCGGACGCGCTGACCGGTAGGGAACTGACCGTCGACGAGCTCTCGGAGGCGGTGGTGGAGCGTACCGGGGCGTGGGCCGGGGACCGGGTGATGCCCGCGTTCCAGGACATGTGGCCGCGCTGGCGGCAGGTGACGCACCTCGCGGCTCATCGCGGAGCGCTGTGCTTCGCACCGGATCGCGGGCGCAGGGTCACCTACACCCGTCCGGATGTCGTCCCGCTCGACGGCCCGGAGGCGCTCGCCGGGCTGGTGCGCCGCTATCTGCACGCGTACGGTCCGGCCACGCCCCAGCACTTCGCGAAGTGGCTGGCTGCGCCCGGTCGTTGGGCCGCGGACCTGTTCGCGGGAATGGCCGCACGCGGGGAGATCGAGGAGGTGCGTTACGAAGGGGGGCCGGCCTGGCTGGTGGCGGGCGACACCGACTTTCCGTCGGAACCGGTGCGCGGGGTGCGGCTGCTCCCTTACTTCGACGCGTATCTCATCGCGTCCCAGCCTCGCGAGAAGCTCTACCCCGGCGCGGCCCACGGCCGCGCGCTGGCGGGTGGTCAGGCGGGGAACTTCCCGGTGCTGCTGGTCGACGGGATCGCGGCCGGGGTCTGGCACCAGCGCCGGTCGGGGCGGCGGATCGCCGTGACGGTGGAGCCGCTGTCACCGCTGACGGGCGGGCAGCTGCGGCAGTTGGAGGAGCAGGTGGCCCGCGTCGGCGACGTGCTGGAGGGGAAGGCGGAACTGACGGTGGGAAAGGTGACGGTGGGAGCGCACGCATAGCGTCCGCCGGTGCTGGTGCTGTAACCGGAAAGGTTCACCGGCTCGGGTTCCCCGGCCCGGCCGGTCGCCGTTCCGTCCCACGGTCCGAGGGGCGCGGAGACCCGTCGGCGGCCCCGCCGTCAGCTCCTCGCCGGTGCGCCCCGGTGGCCGCGGGTGAAGCGGATCGCCACCGTGTCGCCGCCGATGACCACGAAGCGTCCGCCCTCGCACCGGATGACGGCCTCGTGCACCTCGCCCCGCTCGTCCCTGCGCTCCTCGGTACGGGTGACGGTCCAGCCGCCCTCGGGCGGTCGCGGCAGGTTCGGCACGGTGGCGAACTCCCACTGTCCCGACGGTACGCACCAGTCGGGCAGCCCCGGCCAGGCGCCGGGACCGACGTGCAGGGTCCCGTCGGATGCACAGGTCAGGAGCACCGACTGGCCCTCGGCCAGCAGGAATTCCACGGCTTCCGGCTCCCCCATCCGCCCCTCCGGCCGGTAGTAGACGCCGAGTACCTCGACGATCCGCTCGCCCCTGAGCCAGTCGGCCCTGCCCTGCCGCGGGACACGCGGTGCCTCGTCCTCGTCGCCCACCCTCATGGCCGGTCACCTCCCCATCCGCTCACCGTCCAGGGTCGCATCCTCCGGGCGGAAGCAGCGGGCCCGGTTTACGGGCCTCGATCAGGAACCGGGTGGTGTGGGCGACGAACGGCCCCTCGGTCTCGATCCGGTGGTGCAGCTCGGCCAGCCGCGGCCGGTACTCCTCGACGGTGAAGCCCGGCACCATCCAGATCACTTTCCGCAGGAAGTAGACGACGGCGCCGATGTCGAGGAATTCGGTGCGTAGCCTCTCCGCGCGCAGGTCGACGACCTCCAGCCCGGCCGCCTCCGCGGCTCCACGTGCCTGCTCCGGGTCGCGGGCGCGGCGCACCTCGGGCGGCTGCGGGCCGAGGAAGTACTCAACGAGTTCGAAGACGCTGGCGGGGCCGACCTGTTGCGAGAAATACGTGCCGCCGGGGGCGAGGACCCGGGCGATCTCCGCCCACCAGGTGGTCACCGGATGCCGGCTGACCACCAGGTCGAAGGCGTTGTCGCCGAACGGCAGGGGCGGCTCGTCCGCGTCGGCGACCACGGCCACGCCGAGCGGGTGCAGGAGGGCGGTGGCGCGGGCGATGTTCGGCGGCCAGGACTCGGTGGCGACGGTGAGCCGCGGCAGCTCCGGTACGGAGGCGAGGACCTCGCCGCCCCCGGTCTGGATGTCGAGCGCGGCCCCGGCCCGTCCCATCCGGTCCGCCATGGCGCGGGCGTATCCCCAGGAAGGGCGCTGTTCGGTGGCCCGGCCGTCGAGCCAGGAGAAGTCCCAGCCGTCGACGGAGACGGTGGCGGCCTCGGCGACGAGGGCGTCGAACCTCGCACGTTCTGCTTCCGCGCCGGCTGCGTGCGCCGCGTCCGGCGCTCCTGGCGTCTCTTCGGGTGTTCCGGACATACGTGAATGGTGTCAGCCGGGAACCGGTCCGCGCGACCTCAATACCGCGCCGTCAAGGCCGCCGGCCGGTCCGCCCGGCGGCGGTCACGCGGCGAGCCCGCCGAGCAGCATGCCCAGCAGCGCACCCGTGAGCATGAACGGTCCGAACGGGATGCCGGTCTTGCGTCCGGCGCGCTTCAGGACCATCAGCCCGAACCCGTACGCCGCGCCGAGCAGGAAGCCGGCGAACCCCCCGGCGAAGAGCACGGGCCAGCCGTACCAGCCGAGTGCGACGCCCAGGGACAGGGCGAGCTTGACGTCCCCGAAGCCCATGCCGTTCGGATTGATGAGGAAGAGGAGGAAGTAGAAGGCGCCGAGCGCCGCTCCGCCGAGCAGGGCGGAGAGCCAGGATCCGCCGTGCTCCGGGAGCAGCGCCGCCCCGCCCAGGAGCACGACGACGGTCGCGGCGGCGGGCAGCGTCAGACGGTCGGGCAGGCGGTGCACGCGACGGTCGATGGTCGCCAGGAGTACGCCCACGGGGGCCAGCAGCAGCCAGACGGCGAGCTCGGGCCGCGGTCCGGTGGCCGCCGCGAGTGCGGCGCAGGCGAGCGCGGTGACGACGGGGACCAGGACGCCGGGGGCGTAACGCGCCGTGGACGGCACGGGGTCGCCCTCCCCTTCGCTCCGGTCCCCCGGCTCGGCGCCCGGAGCGGCTGCCACCGGCACCGCCGCCGCGCACCGGGCGCACCGGGTGGAGCCGAGCCAGCCGCGGGCGGCACCCGTCAGGGCGTGGCCCGCGGGGCAGCTGTCCCGCCAGGCGTCCTCCGGTTCGACGGAGAAGCGGTAGGCGGCGCGCGGGACCAGCAGTCCGGCCGCCGCGCCCCAGAGTGCGGCGAGCGCTGTCAGCATGGCGTACACGGAGCAGACCCTAGGCGGGCGGCGGGCACGGGGCATGGGTCCAGGGGCCCACTGCGGTCCGTTCCGGACCCAGCGGAGGTCACCGGACGCTACCGTCTTGGCCATGGCTCAATGGCGCAATGGGAACGGCACGTTGACGGTCACCGATCCACAGGGAGGGCAGGAGCCGGAGATACCGCTGCGGATCGCGGCCACGTACCGGGCCAGGAGCCGGGGACTGCTCGGCCAGGACGGGATCGACGGCGCCCTGCTGATCACCCCGTGCGGGAGTGTGCACACCTTCCGGATGCGGTTCGCCATCGATGTGGCGTACCTGGACCGGAAGTTCCGTGTCGTCGCCGTCCACACGATGAAGCCGGGCCGGCTCGGGATGCCCCGGCTGCGGGCCCGTCATGTGATCGAGTCGGAGGCCGGGGCGATGGAGAAGTGGGGGCTGCGGCCCGGGGCGCGGGTGCGGATCGTCCAGACGCAGGAGAGCCGGGGCTGAGCCCGTCCCGAACCTCGACGCCCGGGGGCGCGCGGTCCGCCGCGCCCCGCCGGGCCTGCCCCGACCCCGACCGGGACGGGGCTCACGGAGGGCCGGAACCGAGCAGCGTCCATGCCCCGTAGGCCGCCGAAGCCACCGCGAGCACGGCCACGACCGTCACCGTGCGGGCCGTGGTGCGCAGCCGCAGCAACGCGACGGCGGGCGGCAGGAGCAGCGGGAACGCGGGCATCATCAGCCGCGGTCTGGACCCGAAGTACCCGGAGCCGATCAGCGCGATGACGACGACGGCGACGCAGTAGGCGAGCACGGGGAGCGGCTGGCGCTGCCGTACGCACAGGAACACCACCCATCCCAGGCCCGCCAGTGCCGCGCACAGCCCGAGCGCGGCGGGCAGCGGCAGCCCGAGGATGAACGAGGCGAGCGCCGCGCCTCCGTCGATGCTGTTGCCCCACTGCGCCTGGACGTCGAAGTACGCGAACGGGCCGCCCTGCCGTACGGCGACGAACACCACGTACGCGAGCCAGCCCAGCGGCGCGAGCGCGACACCGGTCAGCATCCGCGCGTTGCGCCGCACGATGCCGTCGGTCCGGCCGGCCCGGTACTCGCGTACGAGCGTGATCGCGGCGGTGATCGCGAGGGCGGCGATGAGCGCCGCGGCGGAGGGCCTGGTCAGCCCGGCGAACACGCACAGGGCGCCCGCCACGATCCAGCGCCGGGTCAGTACGGCGTACAGCGCCCAGGCGGCGAACGCGGTGAACAGCGTCTCGGTGTACGCCATCGACTGGACGAACGCCGTCGGGTACACCCCCCACAGCGCGGCCAGCAGCACCCCGGCCCGGCGCCCGTACAGATGCGCCCCGACGGCGAAGATCCCCCAGGCGGCGAGGAGCGAGGCCACCCAGGCGACCAGCAGTCCGGCACCCGCGAGGGAGAGCGGGGTCAGCTCGGCGACCGCCCGTTCCAGGGCGGGCAGCAGCGGGAAGAAGGCCAGGTCCGGGTGGGCGCCGCCGCTCGGAAGGGCGACGGTGTACCCGTAGCCGTTCTCGGCGATCCGCTGGTACCAGACCGAGTCCCAGCGCCCGCCGAGGAGGTGGAGGGCGCTCTTGCCGGCGTGGGACGCGGCGACGGCGAGAACGACGAGACCCGTCAGGCGCACGGCCGCGTACGCCCCGAGGGCCGGCGCCGCCGCCGCGAGGGTCGTGGCGAACCGGCCGCGTACGGGAGGCCGGGGCGGCTGCGGCGTTCGGAGGCCGCGCTGCCGCACGAGCCGTTGTGCGGCAGCGGTGGCCTGAGCGGCCGGATCGTCGTCGGGCATGCTGTCGATTATCGCCGCGGCGCCGGCGGGGTCACGGCCGGAGCTTGGTGCGGGAGAGCGGCAGGGCGGGGGCGATCGACCAGAGGACCTCGGCCTCCTCCTCGCCGGGGTTGTCCCAGGCGTGCGCGGCGCGGGCCGAGAACGTCGTCGAGTCACCGGCCTCCAGGAACCTGGGCTCGCCGTCCACGCTCAGGCGCAGCGTGCCGCGGACCAGGTAGGCGAAGACGGTCTCGGCCTCCAGGCTGTACGCGCCGCCCGAGCCGCCACCGGGGCGCAGGATCGTCCGCATGACCTGGACGTGCCGTTCCTCGGCCGGTGTGAGGAGGAACTCCTCGATGCCGTGCCCGCCCATTTCCAGCTTGGCGCCCAGGCCGCCCTTGACGACGTCCTGGTCCGGATAGTCGAAGAGCGCGGCGATGCCGGTGCCCAGTGCCTCGCAGATACGGATCAGGGTCGGGACGGAGACCGAGGTCTTGCCGCGTTCGGCAAGGCTGACGAACCCCTTGGTCACGCCTGCGGATTCGGCGATCTGAGCGAGCGTCAGCCCTTGTGCCCGGCGGAGCTCACGCAGCCGCGGACCGATCGTGGACATGTGGCTGTCAGAGGCTTCGGACATGGCGGACACGCTACCTGTCGAGGAGGTCACGGTCGGTGGCCGGGGACAAACGCAGATCAGAAGGGTCTTTACCCATTGAGTTTAGTGCTGTAAAACTTTGACGAAAGTTTAATGGCGCTAAACAAGGCGTCCGGGTGGGCCGCCGTGCCGCCCTTCCCCTCCCCCGCCCGTACCGCACCATCCGAGGAGTAAGCCGATGAGCTCCCCGTCTTCCCAAGAGAGCACCGCGCGCACCGTGCGCGGCGTCGTCTTCCGCTCCCCGGGGCAGGAGGTGACCGTCACCGACGTCACCCTGGCCCCGCCCGGCCCCGGGGAGGTCGAGGTCGCCGTCACGGCGGCCGGTGTCTGCCACTCCGACCTCCATGTCATCCGCGGCGAGTGGGACCACCCCACCCCGGTCGTGCTGGGACACGAGGGCTCGGGCGTGGTCACCGCCGTCGGCGAGGGCGTCACCGGTCTCGAACCCGGCGATCACGTCGTGCTGTCCTGGGTCCCGTCCTGCGGCACCTGCCGCTTCTGCCTCTCCGGGCGTCCGGCCGCGTGCAGCCTGGTCGCCGAGGTCGTGGCGCCGGGCGGGGTGCTGCACGACGGCACCAGCCGGCTCTCCGTCGACGGCGAACCGGCCCACCACTACCTGGGCGTCTCCTCGTTCGCCGAGCGCGTCGTGGTCCCCGCGTCAGGCGCGATCAAGGTGCGCGAGGACGCGCCCCTCGATGTGATCGCCCTGGTCGGCTGCGCCATCGCCACCGGTGTCGGCGCGGTCCGCAACACCGCGGGGGTCGAGGCCGGGGCCACCGTCGCCGTCATCGGCTGCGGCGGTGTGGGCCTGTCCTGTGTGCAGGGCGCCCGGCTGGCCGGGGCCGGCCGCGTCGTCGCCGTCGACGTCGTCCCCGAGAAGCTGGAGCTGGCCCGCCGGCTCGGTGCGACGGACGCGGTCGACGCGCGTGACGGCGATGTCGTCGAGGCGCTGCGGGCCCTGGTCCCGGAGGGCCTGGACTACGTGTTCGACGCCATCGGCAAGATCGAGACCACCGAGCAGGCCATCGCCGCGCTAGGTCAGGGCGGCGCCGCCGTCATCGTCGGCCTGCCGCCGACCGGCCGCACCGCGCGCTTCGACCCGCTCGCGCTTGCCGAGGCCGACCAGCGCATCCTCGGTTCCAACTACGGCTCGGTCGACGCCGCCCGCGACATCCCGGCGCTGGTGGACCTCGTGGTGTCGGGTGAGCTCGACGTGGAATCGATGATCTCGGCGCGGCGCCCGCTGGACGAGGCGGGCGACGCCCTGGCCGACCTCGCCGCCGGCCACGCCCTGCGTCAGCTGCTGATGATGGAGGACCGGACATGAGCACCGCCGGAAAGCAGGCCGCGCCCGGAAAGCCGGCCGACGGCCTGGCCCACCGCTCCGTCTCCACGTTCGAGGTCGGCGCGCAGAGCGTCGCGAATGTCGCGCCCAGCGCCGTCATCGCGTTCGCCCCCGCCAGCATGGCGGCGTCCGCCGGCAACGGCGCCTGGTTCTCGTTCTTCCTGGCCATGGCCGCCGTCCTCGCCATCGCGTACTGCATCTGCGTGTTCGCCCGCCGACGCGCCGGGGTCGGTTCGCTGTACGCCTTCTCCCGCCTCTCGCTCGGGGCACCCGGCTCCTTCGTGACCGGGTGGGCCCTGCTCATCGGCGCGGTGTGCATCGGTTCGGGTTCGCTCGCGGGTGCCGGGTACTACACGGCGCGCGCCCTCGACCAGATCGGCATCGGGATCTTCACCGGTGTCACGGGGCAGATCCTGCTCGATCTGCTGCTGGCCGCCGTGGCGATGCGGCTGACGATCGCCAGTGTGCGGACGGCGGCGCGCGTCGCCTCCGTGCTGGAGGTCGTGTCGATCGTCCTCATCGTCGTCGTGCTGGTCCCCGCCTTCTTCAAGAGCGGGAACATCATCGACACGGAGCAGCTGAGCCTCAGCGGCTCCACCCTCGACGGTGTCGTCTTCGCCGTGGTGCTGGGCGTGCTCGGCTTCGTCGGCTTCGAGGGCGCCGCGTCGCTCGGGGCCGAGGCCACCGACCCGTACAAGGCGATCCCCCGCTCGGTGATGGGCAGTGCGGTGCTGGCCGGTGTGCTCTACATGTTCGCGACGTACGCACAGGTCGCCGGGTTCGGCGGGGCGGACGCCCTGGCGAGGAGCAGCGACCCGATGGACGAACTGGCGGAGCTGTCCGGTCTCGGCTTCCTGAAGTTCTTCCTGCACGCGGGCTTCGCGGCGTCGTTCGTGGCCGTGGTGATGGCCTGCATCACCGTCGCCGCCCGGCTGCTGTTCGGGATGGCGAAGGAGGGTGTGATGCCGGCCCGGCTCGGTGTCGCCCACCCCCGTCACCGGACCCCGTCCGTGGCGATCTGGGCCGTGGCCCCGTTCGTCGCCGTTCCCGCGGTGCTCGTGGTCGGCGCCGGGACCGCGCCGCTGAACGCGACGTCGTACATCGACACCATCGGCGTCTTCGGCTACATGCTCAGCTACACCCTGGTGTGTCTGGCCGCGCCGCTGTTCGTCCGCCGGGTCGGGGCCCGCGGCCTGCTCGTCACCTGGGGCCTGGGGCTGATCGGCGCCGCCGCGATGATCTACGTCTTCTACCGCAACCTGTGGCCGGTCCCGGCCTGGCCGCTGAACGTGTTGCCGTACGTGTTCGTCGGCGCGCTGGTCGTCGGCATCGTCGGCTTCGCCGTGCTGCGGATCCGGAGGCCGGAGGTCGCCGAACGCGCGGGGACGTTCGCGGACGACCTGGACTGACGCTCCGGCACGGGTCCGGACCGGCCGCCCCATGGCCGGAACCGGCCACCGTCCCGGCCCCGGACCGGCCGCCCGGTGGCCGGTCCGGACCCGCGCCTCTCCTGTCCGGTCCCCTGTCTCCCTCTCCCCCCGCCCTCCCGACGCCCTGCTCCCCCGCACCCCGCGGGCGGGGCGGGGCATCGCTCGTTGGGCCCGACTTTGGGGCCAAGGGCCCAGGTCACCCGGCCCGTACCCCCGTACGCTCACGCCAGACCCGTATGCACAACTGCGGGCACGGGCATGGCAGATGAGCGTCGGAGAGGAAGAACCGTGACGGGTGGCGGGGGCTGGGGAAGCGGAAGCGCGGGCCACATACCACCGGGGAGCGGGGGTGGTGGCTCCGGCGCGGGCGGTGGCGTGTTCTTCGCCCTGACGCGTAGTTGGGCCGCGGGCGCCCTGGTCTACATCGCCGCCGGATACCTGGTGTCGCGCGGGCTCGTCGAGATGCTGGCCACCGACCAGCGGCTCGCGTCGTTCGGCTGGCGGCTCGCCCTGCTGCATGTGCCGAACGTCATCACGACCGTGCTCACGGTCCTGGCCGCGGCCCGCGTGCTGCCCGACGAGCGCCGAGAGTCGCGCCCGCTCACCCTGCTCGCCGCGCTCGGCGTCCCGCTGGCCGCCCTCCTCTACGGATTCGCGGTGTCCTGGCATCTCGTGGGCCTTGAGGGCACGTTGATGCCGGTCGTCACGCTCGTGACGGGTTCGGCCGCGGGACTCGCCGTCGACCGGTTGCTGGACGACCGCGAGGAGCAGGCGCCCGTGCCCCACTCGTACGCGTGGCGGGACGGCGGAGCCACCGCGATGGAGTACCTCGGGGTGATCGTCCTCGTCGTCACGCTGATCGGCGCGATGGCCATGGCGGGCGTGGGCGGCCAGATCGGCGAACGCATCCGCTGTGCGATCAGTTCGATGGGCGGCGGCGGTGCCGCCTGCTCCACGGGCGGCGGGACCACCACCGCGCAGCCGAAGGCGGACGCCGACTACGAGCCCAAGATGTGCCAGGTCTCCAGCGTCTCCGACACCGTCGGCGACAAGGTCAAGATCGGCTGGTTCGAGTGGGGCAACGAGTACGGCTTCCAGCAGAAGGTCAGCCAGGCCAAGACCGATGTGAACGGCGACGGCAAGGTCGACGAGAACGACAAGCTGGTCTACATGACCTTCACGGACGCCGCCTCGGCCGGCGCGACCGCCAGCACCCCCGGCATCAAGCTCGGCAAACTGGGCAAGGCGGATGTGGACGTCGGCGGCGGCATCAAGATCACCAACGGTGACACCTGGGTCTTCAAGAGCGAGGAAGAAGCCAAGAAGATGCGGGACGACATCGAGGAGATGAAGATGTGGGAGACCTCCACCAAGTACAGCGGTGGTTACGGCGGCGGCTGGTACTCCGGCATGAAGTGGGCCGACAAGAAGAAGGACGTCGAGAAGAAGATCGGCGACAAGAAGATCTCCTACTCGACCATCGGCCTCAACGCGTACGCGGACGGCGGGCTCTCCATCAGCGCGGGCGACGAGACCAAGCTCGGCGCCAAGCTCGGCGGCAAGGCCAAGTTCTCCCCCGAGGTGACCATCACCAAGGACGACGTGAACGGCAACGAGTCCTACACCTACACCGCCAAGCTCGAACTGGAGGGCAAGGTCAGCGGTTCGGCCGGTCCGCTCGGCGGCACGGCCGCGGCTAAGGACAGCCGGACCGGCGCGATCACCGTCACCCGCGACCAGAAGACCGGCAAGATCGTCCGCATCGACATGACCCAGACCGTCGAGGGCGGCGCCCAGTCCGACAAGGGCGACATCAGCGGCGACAACGGCAAGAAGGACGGCGACAAGCGAGGCGGCAAGGTCAGCGGCACCGACTCCTCCAGCGAGACCGGCATCGAGGTCCTGACCAACTCGATCGTCTTCGGCAAGGACACGGACCAGGCCACCGAGGACAAGCGGGCCGTCGCCGAGCAGTGGCTGAACGGCTCCGGCAACAACACCGCCCCGTTCGAGTACATGTTCGGCGACCACTCCATGCAGCAGAAGCCCACCGGAACCGACCCGTTCGAGCAGCTGATGTTCCAGGACGGGCTGTCGAGCAGCATGAAGTACCACGGTGAGACGGACGCCCAGGAGTTCGGCTTCGAGGTGTCGCTCGGCATGAGTCTCGGATTCTCCATCTCGGACGAGCACAAGAAGGAGACACTGACGGACGCGCAGTTCCTCGGGGCTCCGCAGGGCGACAAGCGCTCGTACCTTCCGTACAGCTACTGCGCCAAGTAGCCAAGGCGGTACGGCTACGGCACGGTACAGCTACGGCACAGCACCGACCACGCAGGACGAAGAGGCGATAGGCGATGACGACGACGATGAAGATGTCCCGGGCAATCGGCGCAGCTGCTGCCGCCGCCATCGGCCTCACCCTGCTCACCGGCTGCGGCGGCGACGCCGCCGCGCTCCCGGAGGGCTGGGGAAAGCTCGACACCAAGAGCCTCTCCGTCGGCTACCCCGAGAACAGGGGGTACAAGGAGCAGTCCGCGGCCGACCGCGCCAAGGCCAACGCCGCCGTCGCGCTCAAGGAGGAGGGCGGGCTGCGCAGCGGCATGGTCTCCGTGCAGCTCGACTTCGCCACGGGCGTGGACGACGCCGGTGAGGCGGCGGCGGCCGCGGGTGCCGGTATCGGTCTCGGGGCGACCCGCAAGAACACCTCCGACGTGCGGCTCGCGGGCGCGGAGAGCGCCCGCGAGGCACGCAGGATCGACTACGAGTTCACGTCCAGCGGCAAGGACCGGACCCCGGCTCCGGGCACCCCGATGACGGGTGTCGTGGTGGCGGGCGTCGATTCGAAGCATGTGCCGTTCGCGGTCCGGATCAACGCGGTGAAGGGCTCGCTGAGCCGACAGGACCTCGACGTCTTCGTCGATTCGATCACGGTCAAGTAGCGGATCAGGGGCGCTCGTTCATGCAGATCCTGCCCGGCGGCACGGCCACGTTCCTGCTTCTGTTCGGACTCCTCCTCGGCGCGTTCGCCGTCCGGTCGGCGCTCCGTCTGAACCGGGTGCTGCGGCTGGTGCGGCACGGCGAACACGCCGAAGGCCGGTGCGCGGACCGCCGGACGGTCGACCGGGGTCCGGGCATGGACCGGAGTTACGCCACCGAGTACGTCTTCGCGTTCCGCACCAGGGACGGCCACGACATCGAGTTCACCGACCATGCCCCGGGCCCCTTCGGCTTCGAGATCGGGGCGCCGGTCCGCGTCAGCTACGACCCGGCCGACCCTTCGGGGAGCGCCACGGTGGCGGGGCGGGGGGCGTGGGGGCCGGTGGTGATGCCGGCGGTGTTCGCGGTCGTGCTCGGGGTGTTCGCGGTGGGGCTGCTGGTCGGATTCGCGGCGATGCGCGGGTGGCTCTGACGGGTTCGGTCCCGCCTGGATCGGCGCTGCCGGGACCGGCTCCGACGAAGGGCTCCGACAGGGGCGTACCGGCGACGTGGGGGTGTCAGAACTTGGCCCGGTCGAACGGTTCCGGAAGCGACTCCAGCGCCCCGGCCGCCCGCAGTTCCCTGTTGGCCTCGACGATCGCCTCGACGGTCGGCACCGTCGTACCGCCCCGGGTGAGATCGATGAGCAGACCGCCGGCCGCGGTACGGGTGTACGTGGCGTCGAGCCCCTCGGGTGCCGACGCCGCTCGTCCGGCGGAGAGATAGACCGACCGGCCGCACCGGGGATCGGAATTCCTCAGGTCGAACTTTTCATCCACCGCGTCGTACTGCGAATTGTTGTACACCTGACCGGCGTCGATGTCCCAGGCATCGGCAATGATCCGCAGGAGTTCGGCCGAGCGCCGAATGACCTCGGTGGATTCATCCACATCACGCGAGCGGAACGTGAGCGAGATCGAATTCATAATGTATCGCGACGCGCCGCCGGCGTGAATCGCCGTGGTGACGCGCAGCTTCCCGGGATTGTGCGCCCAGAGGGAGGACGTATATCCCACCACGTCGAGATCGGGCCCCTGGTTCTTCCGCTCGATGTAGTCGGTCACCACCTCTTCCGAGACTGCGCCTTCCGACGGGACCACCACGGGATCGGAGGCATCACCGCGCCCGGCGTCGTGCCAGTCTCCGAAGGTCGTGCCGTCCACGTCCTTGAGCGCGGCGAGAGTTGCCGCCCATCGCCTGCCGATCTGCCGGACGTCCTCTTCCCGGACTCCCCAACCACCGTTGGCAACGACATACAGCACGGAACTCTCCCTCAGCCCTCGGCGCTGCGCCCGTCGCCCGTGTTCGGCGTCCGGCGCCCCGCGTTCCTGATTCAGCCGACGACATCTCCTGGCGTATTGATCACCTTAACGTTGATCTTCCTGTCCCGGAACATGATCCGGGCCGCCTCGGCGACGTCGGGATCGGAAAGGTGCCATTCGACCGGCTTACCCCGCGCGGCGTCCACCTGCCGAGTTGCCTGATCGGCCCAGCGGTTGGCGAGATCCGGCGTGAGTTCCCCGGTCTCGGCGTTGTAGTAGTCCTTGCCCTTGTACCCGTATTTCGCTTCGAGGTACGTACCGCGCGAGGCGTCCCAGCCGTCGAAGTCGACCGGCTTCCCCGTGAGTTTGTCCAGCGGAACCCGGTATTCCTTTCCGCGGCCCACCTTGGAGATCTGCTCCTGATAACGGGCACCCATTTCGGTCGGGTAGCTCCAGACGCCCGGCTTGATCTCCTTCCAGTTGCCCTGCCCGCCGTCCTTGGCCCCGGCCGGCGGATCCTTCAGGTCCTTGTACCAGGCCGGCTTCGGAAGGTTCTTGGCGCGCTCCAGCTCCTGCTTCCGCTTGGCCGCGGCAGCCGCCTTCTTCGCCTCGTCGGCCTGCTTCTGGGCCTCGTCGGCGGCGGCCTTCTTCTCCGGGTCGACCTCGTCGCACTTTCCGGCAAAGAACCCGACGGGCACGGACGTGCGGGTCGCGGCCAGGACACCGGTGCCCGAGCCGGGCAGCCCCATGCCCGCACCGCTGCCGTACGGGACCCGCACACGGCCGCCCATGCCGACGGTGCAGCCCTTGAGGCCGGCCTTCTCGGCGGCGTCGTCGGCGTGCTGCTGCGCTTCCTTCGCGGCCTTCTCGGCTGCCCCGACATCGCCCGCCTTGGCGGCCTTCTTCGCCTTGGCCGCGGCCTCCGAGGCCTTCTCGGCGACTTCACCGAGCTTGCCGAGTTTCCCGAGCTTGCCCAGCTTTCCGAACTTGCCGACGAGCTTGGCCTCGCCGTAGCCCGGGATGAAGAGCGAGCCGATGTTCCAGAGGCCGGTGCCGATGGCCTGGCCCTCGTTGCCCTTCTTCCACATGTCGCGGACGTCGTCGCCGATGAACATGTCGTCGAGGACCTTCACCCCGGTGCCACCGGACGCCTTGGTCCAGTCCCAGACCGCACCGAGGTAGTCGCCCTTGGACCACTTGTCCCCGGCACCCTTGGAGTCCTGGCTCCACTTGTCGCCGAGGCTCTTGCCGTAGTCCATCAGGCCGTTCCACGCCTTGACGGGGTGGGCGATCGTGTCGAAGGTGCCGGTGATGTCGCCCCACAGGCCGTCGCCGACCAGGCCCTTGAAGAAGCCGCCGGTCTGATGGGCGGCGCAGGAGAAGAACGCGCCGACGCCGGAGGTGCAGCTCTCACCGGGCTTCTCGTCGCCGCCGTTGCCGCCGTCGCCGTCCGGGACGTCGCCGCCGTCCGGCTCCCCGGAGCTGTCCACGTCGTCGCCGCCGTCGTCGACCTTGATGGCGGTGTCGCTCCCGCCGGAGGCGCCGGCCGCGCCCGAGCCGCCGGAACCGGAGCCTGCGGTGCCGGAGCCGCCGGAGTCCGACCCTCCGGAGTCCGACCCCCCGGAGGTCGACCCTCCGGAGTTCGTGCCGCCACCGACGACCGACCCGCCCGAGTCCGTACCGCCGGAGTCCGAGCCGGAGCCGCCGGAGTCCGCGCCCCCGGCCGTCGTGCTCCCGGACGTCGCACCCCCGTCGTGCCCCTCGTTCCCGGCCACGACATCGCCCCCGGGCGCGGGGCACGCGCTCCCGGTGAGCTTGCAGATCGCGTTCTGCATTTCGCCCGTCAGCTGGGCGCCGATGCCCGTGGCGACGAGCCCGCCGATGAGGGCCACGACCACCAGGACCATGCCCAGGTATTCCATCGCGGTCTGGCCGTCGTCGTCGCGGCGCCATCCGATCATCCGCGCGATGCTGAACCGTCGGTGCGGCAAGCGCTGTTCGAGGGGGAGGTCGAACCATTCGCGCGAGCTCGGCCGGAACAGCAGGACGATCACGGTGACGGGCATCACCAGCTGCGTGACGCCTCGCCCGCCGCCGTCACCGCCGAGGGTCGCCAGCGCGCCGAGGGTGAGCCAGACATGTATGGCCAGGAGCCCGCGCCAGATCCAGATGCCGCCGGTTCGCAGGTACAGCGAGAGCACGAACGCGCTCACACTCGGGAGCGCCGCGTACAGCAGCAGCCCGAACAGTTGGCCGTCGACCTCGTTCACCGCCGAGGCCACCGTCAGCACGCCCGCGCCGCCCAGGACCGCGGCGGCGAAGAGGATCCGGACGAGGATCAGCACCGCCTGCAGCGGGCGCGGCAGCGGCTGCCTGCCCTGCTGGACCACGGCGGCACCCCCACCGGCGCCACCCGAAATCGCAAATCCGCCCATGCCAGACACGACGAGTCCCCCAGCTTGTCGGTGTGCAGCCACAGTTCAGCCACTCCACGCATCCGACCACATCGGCACCCTTCGGGCATGGGCCCCAGGGCCCAATGCAAGGCTCAAAGTCGGCTATACCGACGGGAGTTGCGGCCACGGAGAAACGGAACGGCTCCGGCTACCGGCTGGGGACCTCGCTCCCGAACAGCATCCAGGGCGACTGGTCGTACGAGTGCACGCCCGCCAACTGGGGTTGCATCGCCGCTATTTCATGCCGTACGGCGAGGGTGTCCGGCCAACTGTCGAAGTAGGTTGTTCCGTTGATGACGACGCCGCTCCAGTCGGTCGCCGCGGAAGCGCCCTCCCGGTCGACCACGAAGCCGATGCAGAGCACGGAGGCCCTTCCTATCGCCTCCCTGATCGCCCGCGCGGCCACCTCCTGCTCGTCCCGCGTCAGCCGCCCGAAGCCGAATTCGAGGGCGACGACTCCGTCCGCCATCCGTCGGATGCGCGCGGGCACGTCGGTTCCGCTGTGCATCCACAGGACGAAGTCGACCCTGTCGAGCCGTTGCAGGCCGGCCAGGAGTACGAGCTGTTCCCTGGTCACCCACGAAGGAGTGCCCCATGGGTCCGGCCCCGGGCCGAGGAGTGTGACCCGCCTCGTGACGGGGTGGCGGAGCCCCAGTCCCGCCGCGTCGAGGTCACCGAAGAGCGACTCGGCGTCCGGGCGGCTCCAGCCGAGATGGTACGAGTAGAAGAAACCGTCACTCATGGATACATCACCATCGATACATCACCCCAGGGAACGAATTCAGATGGAGGTGCAGATCAACGTGCGTATGGGCGCGCCGGACCGGCGCCCGTGACGGGCGCGGGCCGGGTGGGCTCACGGTTGGGTCACGTACGAGCGTAATGAGACCGGCATGTCCCGGCGTGGGCCCACGGACCCAGGGGCGGGCCCCAATGGAACAATGCGGTGGACAGGGACAGGGCCATCGCACATCGTGTACGCCGATGACACGCACCGATTCGCCTCCCGCGTGGGACGAGCGCACCCAGTTGGCCACCTTCCTCGACTACGCCCGCGACACCGCACGCGCGAAGTGCGAGGGCATCTCGCCGGACGATGCCCGCCGGGCCCCGCTGCCCGGCTCACCCCTGATGACGATCGCCGGGCTGATCAACCACCTCAGCTGGGTCGAGTACTCCTGGTTCGAGGTGGTCTTCCTCGGCGGCGAGGACGAAGGGCCGTGGACGGACGAGGACCCCGATCGTGAGATGCGGATCGCGGTGGACATGCCGCTCGCCGATGTGCTGTCGCAGTACGAGGCCCGGACCACGCGTTACCGCGAGCTGGTCGCCTCCCACGACCTGGACACGCCGGCCCGACGGCCACGCCGGGACGGCCGCTTTCCCGATCTGCGCTGGATCGTCCTGCACCTGATCGAGGAGACCGCCCGGCACAACGGCCATCTCGACATCATCCGCGAGATCGTGGACGGCACCACCGGCGCGTAGGGCCTGCGAGTCATGGGGTGACTCACGCATACCGGTACAGGTCCGGGTCCGCATCCGGGTCCGGACCGGGACCTGGGCCTGGGCCCGGACCTGTGGAGAACCGTGGTGTGATGGCACGGTGGGCCGCGCCGCAGAAGAGACCAACCGCCGCATGCTCCGGGCACGGGACGCGATGGACCGCGCCTACGCGCAACCGCTGGACGTCCCCGCCCTGGCGCGGATCGCCCATGTGCCCCCGGCGCACTTCACGCGCACGTTCCGGGCCGCGTTCGGCGAGACACCGCACCGCTATCTGCAGCGTCGCCGTGTCGAGCGCGCGATGTTCCTGCTGCGGGAGACCGACCGGAGCGTGACGGACATCTGCTTCGAAGTCGGCTTCGGCAGCCCGGGAACCTTCAGCCGTACGTTCCGTGACATCGTCGGCCGGTCGCCGAGGACGTACCGCAGGGAAGCGACGCCCACGGGCGTGCCGACGTGTTTCACCATGGCCTGGATGCGGCCGAGCGACTGACCGCCGGCACCGCCCGCACCGCCCCTCCCTGCCCGTCCGCCCACCCGTCCGTCCCTGCTCGTGCCGTCCGTCGGCCGCGCCGTTCGACAGAGCAGTTTTGGATAAGTTCTCGTCGGGCCTGCCCAGTAGCGTGATGCACATGTTCAACGCCATCACGCATTCGCAGATATACGTCCTCGACCAGGACGAGGCCCTCGACTTCTACGTCGGCAAGCTCGGCCTGGAGGTCAACACCGATGTCGACATGGGCATCATGCGCTGGCTGACCGTCAGCGTCCCCGGTCACCCCGGGCGCGAGATCATGCTGGAGAAGCCGGGTGCCCCGGCGATGTCCGAGGAGACGGCGCAGCAGGTACGCGAGTTGGTGACCAAGGGCGCGATGGGCGGCTGGCTCATCTTCACTACGGACGACTGCCGCAAGACGTACGAGACGTTGCTGAGCCGGGGCGTCGAGTTCACCGAGGAGCCGACCGAACGCCCGTACGGAATCGACTGCGGCCTGCGCGACCCCTTCGGCAACCGCATCCGCTTCACCCAGCCGAAGGCCTGAGCGCTGTCCCGGTAGTGGGGGTGGGGGTGGGGGCCGGAGCGAGGACGCGCCGGCCCCCGCATGCGTGTGCGGCCGGAACGGGCGCGGACCGGCCTCCGCGTCCGTGTGACTGGAACGGGCACGGACCGGCCTCCCGGTGCGCGTCCCGCGCGACTACCCGATCGCGGCGATGCCGGGCGCGATGTGCTCGGCGATCTGGTGGGTGAAGCTGACCGGGTGCCGGTCCGGCAGCACCTGGATCTCGCTGATGCCCAGGTCCGCGTACGCCTCCGCCTGCACGAGAAACGCGCCGGGTTTGTCCAGCACGGGGCCGTTGTACATCACGGTCTTCTCGATGGCGTCGTAGTCACGGCCCTCCGCGTCACAGTGTGCGCGCAGCACATCGAGCTTGTGGGCCACTTCTTCCTGGTCGGTGGCGAACAGGTTGCAGGCGTCCGCGTACCGGGCTGCCAGGAGCAGGGTCTTCCGCTCGCCCCCGCCACCGATCATGATCGACGGGCGCTCGCCGATCGGCTCGGGTACGCACAGCGTCTCGGCGAGCTGGTAGTGACGGCCCCGGAACGGGCCGTTGTCGTCGCTCCACATCTGGAGGCAGATCAGGATGGTTTCCTCCAGCCGTTCGAAACGCTCGGCGACCGGGACCACCGGCACGCCGAGCCCGTACTGCTCGCGCTCGTACCAGGAGGCACCGATGCCCAGCCTGGCCCTGCCGCCCGACAACACGTCGAGGCTGGTGACGATCTTCGCCAGCAGCCCGGGGTGCCGGTACATCACGCCCGTGACCATCAGCCCGAGCGTCATGCGCTCGCTCACCGCCGCCACGAAGCCGAGCGTCGTGTACCCCTCCAGCATCGGGTCGTCGGCGACGGTCTGCCCGGTCTCCATCTGGAAGTAGTGATCCATCACGGTGAACGACGAGATTCCCCCCTGTTCGGCAACACGTACCGACTCCGCGAGCGTCGGCGCGATCAGCGCGGGGTCGGCCGGCGTCGAGTAGTTCCAGTAGTGCAAGCCGAGCTTCACGTCCGTCCTCCGCGGGTCAAGGGGGAGCAGGCCGGGACGGCGTCGCTGCCCGGTCGGGGGGTCGGCCGGATTGGTGCTCCGGGCCCGTCGGCGTTCCACCTCCTGACCACCCGTCCCGCAGCCACCGTCCGTAGTCGATAGTCACGCTACGCGCCCATGCGGCCATCGGCATGTCGGTACGCCCTCCCACCGCAACGCCGGCCGTGAGTGGCCGGTCCGCGCCGCACCCGGGCTCCGAGCGACGTACCCGGTCCCCCCTGACCGGGACGCCCCCCGTAGTGGCCCACATGCGAAGCTCGCAAGAATCCATGCAGGAGCGTCACACAGGCTGCACACAGTCGCTCGACATCCTCGTTAGCGTGGCTGGCCGCTCGATTCCACGTGCGAACGTGCACCAGGCCGCGATCCGGCGGCTCGACGGCATGTCAACTCAGGAAGACCGCAGATGGACTACTGCTCCTCATGTCGTCGGCATCTCAATGGCGCCCTGGTGTGTCCCGGGTGCGGTGCCTACGCCCCGGACATCGCCCCGGGTGCGGCCGCCGATCGCGCCGTTCCTGCCCAGGCCACCGCGGCGCCGGCGTACGAGTTCTCGCCGTCGGACACCTGGCACGACGACGGCGGTCCCGGTGGCGAGGCGGCGGCCTCGACCGACCCGGTACCCGCGCCGCGCGGACGGGCGGCGCGACGGCGTGAGATGGCGCGCTGGAAGAAGAACAAGCGCCGGGCCGTGGTCGCGACCGCCGTCGCGCTCGTCGGGGGCGGCCTGACCGTCACCGCGATGGACCGGCAGTCCTCCGCCGGCCAGGCACAGGCGGCCGACGCGCCGGCGGTCCCGGCGCCGGACGTCGCCGGCATGGGCTCCGCGGAGGAACGGACGCGGCACCCCGGCGGGCCGGCGCCGCGGTCCGGGACCCATCGCTCCTCGCGCACCTCCACCGTGCAGTCGCCCGCGACCGACGTCCCTCGTCGGCAGTCCGCCGCCGCCCCGGCCCACGCCACGCCTTTGAACGCCGGGCCGGACGCCCCCGCCGCTCCTCGCACGGTGGCGGCGTCGGCGCCTCGACCGGGGAACTCCGTCCCGTCGACCGTCAGCGAAACGGTCCCCGACCCCACCTCCACGCCGCCGCAGCAGGCACCCGCGCCCGCCGACAACGCGGGCAACACCGGCAACACCGGCAACACCGGCTCCGACTCGGCTACACCGGCGAGCCCTCCGTCGGCGTCGACGTCGCCCTCGCAGATCTGCGTGCTCGTCCTCTGCATCGGCTGAGGCGCGACCCCGGCGCAGGAAGGCGCCGCACACCGCCTTGGTGACAGGCCCTCGACGAACTCGGGTCCGAAGGCCGTCGCCGCCTTCGCCGTTGACCCTGAGGTGTACATGGCATCTCATGGCGTCGGATGGCACGGCTTGGCGCCACCCGGAGCCACCCGGCGCCACTCAGTGCCACCCGGCGCTGCCCGACACCATTTCGCGCCCCCAAGAACGCATGAGCACGCATGGCGCCACAATCACCCAGGTAGGCGCCAGGGCGTTTTCGCAGGCCAGGGGGCTGCGCCAGTTACCGAGCCAGAAGCGCCACCCCAAGGCTTGCACTTGGCGCCATTGTGGTGCCATCATGGCGTCATGGACCTCACCCCGTATGTCGACACGCTCCGCCGCGAACTCGCGGTGGCCGCCGAAGCCGGCGGCGACGAAGCCCGCGAGCTGGCCGAGAGGCTCACCGCTCCCCTGGAGTCGGCGACCCGGCTGACCATGCTCAACGTGCTCTCCGCCGCGATGGACGAGATCACCCGCGAACTCGCCCCCGGCTCGGTCGACGTACGGCTGCGCGGGCTCGACCCCGACTTCGTGGTGACACCACCGCCCACCGACGGCGGCACCATGGAAACGACCGCCGCACCCGTCGAACCACTCAGGGCCCCGGCGCCCGCCGAGGGCGACGAGGGCGGCACCGCCCGCGTCAATCTTCGTCTGCCGGCCCACCTCAAGGCGCGCGCCGAGGAGGCCGCGAGCCGCGAGGGCCTGTCGGTCAACGCGTGGCTGGTGCGGGCCGTGTCGGCCGCGGTCGACGGCGGCGCCCGGCCGCGTACGGCGGAGAAGGCCCGGACTGTCGGACAGAGCATCACGGGCTGGGTGCGCTGACCGCGCCCCCGCCCGCGCCACTTCACCCACACCACGCCCCACCAGCGGGGACGCCCCAAGGACTCAAGAGGACGGGACAGCCATGCCTTCTTTCGACACTCCCGAAGCGATCTCGGTCACCGCACGTGTGGAGGCCGGTTCGATCCAGTTCACCGCGGGCGACCGCCTCGACACCGTCGTCGAGATGCGGCCCCGCAACCCGGAGAAGGACCTGGACGTGCGGACCGCCGAGCAGACCGAGGTCACGTACGCGGGCGGTGTACTGACCGTAAGGACACCCAAGTCCAATCTGTTCGGCCGCACCGGCGTCGTCGACGTGACGGTCGAACTGCCCACCGGCTCAGGCATCGACATGACCGGCGCCTGGACCCAGGTGCTCGGCGAGGGCCGGCTCGGCGAGGTCCGGGTGAAGACCTCGTCCGGCGACGTCCGCCTCGACACGACCGGCCCGCTGAAGCTGACCGCGTCGCACGGCTCGATCACCGTGGACCGGGTCGAGGGCACGGCCGAGATCACCACCAGCTCCGGCAGCCTGCGCGTCGGCCTCGTCGACGGCCCCGCCGTCCTGAAGAACTCGCACGGCACCACGACCGTCGGCGCCGCGACCGGCGAACTGCGGGTGAGCGGCGCCAACGGCGACATCGAGATCCGGCGCGCCGAGGACTCGGTCACCGCCACCACCGCCCACGGCACCCTGCGCGTGGGCGAAGTGGCCCGCGGCACTGTCCAGTTGGAGACCTCCTACGGCGCCATCGAGGTCGGCGTCCGCGAGGGCACGGCCGCCTGGCTCGACGTCACCTCGGTCTCCGGCCAGGTACGCAACACGCTCACCGCGTCCGAGGCCCCGGAGGAGAGCGAGGACACCGTCAAGGTCCGCGCCCGCACCCGGCACGGCAACATCGACATCCGCCGCGCCAGGGTCTGAGCACCTCCCTGACCCGCACCACCCCCAACCCGCCCACTCCCCCTGCCACTTCATCCTTCGAACGGGAGGACTCCATGCACTCTTCTGTCATGCCCACGTCCAAGCGGGCCGACGGTCACCCGGCGCCGACCGCCGTCGCCACCGTCGGTCTGCGCAAGTCGTACGGCGACAAGACCGTCCTCGACGGCATCGATCTGCACATCCCGGCCGGGTCCGTGTTCGCGCTGCTCGGGCCGAACGGCGCGGGCAAGACCACCGCTGTGAAGATCCTGTCCACCCTCATCACCGCCGACGGCGGCCAGGCCCGGGTCGCGGGCCACGACGTCGCCGCCGACCCGCAGGCCGTGCGCGCCGCGATCGGCGTCACCGGCCAGTTCTCCGCCGTCGACGGGCTGATCACCGGCGAGGAGAACATGCTCCTCATGGCGGACCTGCACCACCTCTCCCGCAGCGAGGGCCGGCGGGTCACCGCCGAGCTGCTGGAGCGCTTCGACCTCGTCGAAGCCGCATCGAAGCCCGCCTCCACCTACTCCGGCGGCATGAAGCGCCGCCTCGACATCGCCATGACCCTGGTCGGCAACCCGCAGATCATCTTCCTCGACGAGCCCACCACCGGCCTCGACCCCCGCTCCCGCCACAACATGTGGGGCATCATCCGCGAACTGGTCACGGGCGGCGTCACCGTCTTCCTCACCACCCAGTACCTGGAAGAGGCCGACGAGCTCGCCGACCAGATCGCCGTCCTCAACAACGGCAAGATCGCCGCCCAGGGCACCGCCGACGAGCTCAAGCGGCTCATCCCGGGCGGGCATGTACAGCTCCGCTTCTCCGACCCGTCCGCCTACCGGTCCGCCACCGTTGCGCTGCCCGAAACCACCCGCGACGACGAGTCCCTCACGCTTCAGATCCCCAGCGACGGCAGCCAGCGCGAACTGCGCTCCATCCTCGACCGGCTGGACTCCGCCGGCATCGAGGCCGACGAACTCACCGTGCACACCCCCGACCTCGACGACGTGTTCTTCGCCCTGACCGGCTCCACCGTGCCCAACCAGCCCAACCAGCCCAACCAGCCCAAGGAGGATGTCCGATGAGCTCCCTGTCCCTCGCCGTACGCGACTCATCCACAATGCTGCGCCGCAACCTCCTGCACGCGCGGCGCTACCCGTCCCTCACCCTGAACCTCCTGCTCACGCCGATCATGCTGCTGCTGCTCTTCGTCTACATCTTCGGCGACACGATGAGCGCGGGCATCGGTGGCGGCGGCGCCGACCGCTCCGAGTACATCGCCTACCTCGTGCCGGGCCTCCTGCTGATGACCGTCGGCAGTACCACGATCGGCACCGCGGTGTCCGTCTCCAACGACATGACCGAAGGCATCGTCGCCCGCTTCCGCACGATGGCGATCCACCGCGGCTCGGTGATCACCGGGCACGTCATCGGCAGCGTGCTGCAGTCAGTCATCAGCGTGGTCCTCGTCGGCGCCGTCGGCGTGGCCATCGGCTTCCGCTCCACCGACGCCACCGTCCTGGAATGGATCGCGGCATTCGGGCTGCTCGTGCTCTTCGCCCTGGCGCTCACCTGGATCGCGGTCGGAATGGGCATGGTCAGCCCGAACGCCGAGGCAGCCAGCAACAACGCGATGCCGCTGATCTTCCTCCCGCTCATCTCCAGCACCTTCGTCCCGGTCGACGCGATGCCGGGCTGGTTCCAGCCCATCGCCGAGTACCAGCCGTTCACCCCCGCCATCGAAACCCTGCGCGGCCTGCTGCTCGGCACCGAGATCGGCAACAACGGATGGCTCGCCATCGCCTGGTGCCTGGGACTGGCCACGCTCGGCTACTTCTGGTCGAAGGCGGTTTTCAACCGCGACCCCAAATAGCCGGGCCGACCCGCGCGAGCCCGCCTCCCGCAACTCGTCCCGCCCGGGGCGGCATACTCCGACACCGCGTCGGCGTACGCCGCCCCGTCCAACGTTCCTCGCGGGCGGGCTGCCGACCGCCGTGGCGTTCGCGGTACTGCTCGTCGACAGGACGCAGGTCTGCCCTGCCTGCTTGAGCGACACCGACTGCATGGCGTTCACAGACTGCATAGATGATTCACCGTGATTCGACACCGAGGTCCGTGCTCCTCAACTACCTTGCTGCCGTGGACCAATTGATCACGGAAGATCCGACGAGCATCGGCCCGTACCGCCTGATAGCCCGTCTGGGCGCGGGCGGTATGGGCCTGGTGTATCTCGGCCGCTCGGAAGCCGGGCGCACAGTGGCCGTGAAGGTCGTACAGGCCGAGCACGCCCAGCACCCGGAATTCCGCCGGCGGTTCGCACGCGAGGTGGCGGCTGCCCGGCGGGTGGGCGGGACCTGGACGGCAGCAGTGCTCGACGCCGACACCGAGGCCCAGGTGCCCTGGGTGGCGACCCAGTACATCCCCGGGCCCGATCTGACCACCGTGGTCGCCAAGGACTTCGGGCCGTTGCCCGAGCACTCGGTCCGCACCCTCGCCAACCGCCTGGCAGTGGCTCTGCAGTCCGTCCACGGGGCGGGCCTGATCCACCGCGACCTGAAACCGTCCAACGTGCTGGTGACGGTGGACGGCCCGCGCGTGATCGACTTCGGTATCGCACGGGCCATGGACAGCCTCGCCGGGGACAGCCTGCACACCCGCACCGGGATGCTCATCGGATCCCCCGGCTTCATGTCGCCCGAGCAGGTGCGCGGCCTCGAACTCACCCCGGCAAGCGATGTGTTCTGCCTGGGTGCCGTCCTCGTCTACGCCGCCACCGGCCGACTCCTCTTCGGCGCCACGGAAACCGGCCTGAACGCACACCTCTTCCGCATCGCGGAGGAGGAAGCGGACCTGACCGGCGTACCGGAGTCACTCGTCGATCTCGTACGCGCATGCCTGCACAAGGACCCGGCACAGCGGCCCACCCCCGCCGAGGTGGCCGCCCGCACGGCCACCGACCAGGACGGCGAATGGCTGCCCGGCTCGGTGCTGGCCCAACTCGGACGACACGCGGCCCAGTTGCTGGACTTCGCCCCGGAGACACGGGCCGCGCAGCCGGACCCTCGCATCCCTGCCCAGACCCAGCGTCCCCCGCAGGCCCAGACACTTCCCCCGCCTCCCGCGTACACCCCGACGACGCCGGCGGACCTCCACCCGGCGCCGCCGGGGTTCGCACCGTCCGCGGGCCCGGTGCCAGGCGCCCGGCCTCCGTCACCGGCCCCGGCCGGCGTTCATGGTCCGCACCCCAGGCGATGGTGGGGACTGGCGGTGGCCGCGCTGGCGCAACTGCTGATGCTGGTCGGGACGACGACCACGAACTTGGCACTGCCGTCCCTCTACGTCGAGCTCCACCCCGGTGTCGACGACCTGGACTCGTTGTCCCTCGCCTCCGCGCTGGCATTCGGCGCACTGCTGCTGCTTGGCGGACACATCACTGATCTCCTCGGCCGCAAACGGACGTTGATCACCGGTCTGGTCGGCTACGCGGTGGCGGGCGCGATCGGCGGCTCGGCCCCTTCTTTCGACGTTCTCATCGGAGCCAACGTCCTGCGGGGCGCGTCCGCCGCACTGCTCTCATCGGCCGTGCTGGCCCTGGTGTCGATCAGCTTCACCGATCCGAAGGAACGGGGCAGGGCCTTCGGGATCTATGCGGCGATCGCCGGCGGCGGAACGGCGATCGGCCTGTTCGCGGACGGATGGCTGGCCGAAAGCCTGAGTTGGCGCTGGTGCTTGTACGCCGGCGTCCCGCTCGCCGTGACAGCCGTGATCGGTGTGGCCGCCCTGGTGCACGACGGCCCGGTCCGCTCCCCTGCCCGCCTCGACGTTCCGGGCCTGCTGCTCGGCTCCGTCGGGCTTGCCGCCCTCGTCTACGGCTTCGGCCGGGCCGAGGCGCGCGGCTGGACCGATCTCCTGGTCGTGGTCCTCCTCGTGGGCGGAATCGTGCTGCTCCTGGTCTTCGCCTGGTGGGAGACCACGACGGCCGGCCCACTCCTGCCGCGATACGTCTTCCAGGACCGCAATCGCGTCGGCTCCTGCCTCGCCCTGGTCTTCATCGGCATGGGCATGTTCGCCCTGCACCAGGTCCTGACCAGGTATCTGCAGGGTGCCCTCGGCTACGCCCCGCCCCAGATCGGCGTGGCCCTGCTGCCCATGGCCGGTGCGGCCGTCATCGCCGCCACCCAGGTCTCCGCCCGCCTGTACCGCCGACTGGCGCCCCGCGTCCTCATCGTGCCCGGCCTGGTGCTGACGGCGATCGGTCTGGCGCTCCTGACCGGCCTCGACGCCGACAGTGCGTACGCCACCAAGGTGCTGCCCGGCACTCTCCTCATCGGCTTCGGTCTCGGCCTGGCCCTCGTGCCGCTCTTCGCCACCGCGACCGGCGGGATCGCCCCGCAGGACTCCGGCGGTGCCTCGGCGATGGTCAACACGGCCCAGCAGTCGGCCGCCTGGGCCGCCTCGCCCCTGTTCGGCAGCATCCTCGCCTCGGCGGTCACCGCCCGGCTGGCTCACACGTCAGACATTCCTGAGGCCTTGAGCAAAGCAGCCGAGCGAGGCGTCCTGCTCAGCCGACAGAGCCTTCCGGCGTCACTGCCCAGCATCGTCAAGGAGACCGACAGGGCAGTCCTGGGCGGCTACTCCGTCATCCTTTGGTGGGCGGTCGGCCTGACGCTCCTCGCGGGCCTGCTCGCCGGCCTGCTGGTCACTGCCAAGCCTCCGAGTGAGGATCCCGGCTCCCGTTGATCCCGTGCACCGACCGATTCACCGGCCCGGCGGGGTGCGGGCACTCCACGACGATGTACGGGACGTCGGCCCGCCGCAGCGGACAGGGCGAGTCCGTGCGCCTTCAGGGTGGCGGTCATTGCCGTACGCCCGATGAACGCGCCAGGGCCATCGCCAGGCAGCGCATCACGGAGTCACCCGCCTCTACCAGCCGTTGACACCCGCTCAAGTGGTCGAAGGCGCTCCGGAATACAAGGAGTACACACTTCCGCACACACTGACCTTCACCTGCACCCTTTCGGGGTCCTGGCTGCTCGCCTCGGACGAGGCCGAGCTGAGCGACGGGCCCGTGCCGAGTACGCAAGTCTCCGACAGAGCCGGCCACGGTCGAGTGCGACCACGATGGCGTTCCATTCGGGAGGGGGTGACACCGGATCCAGTGTTTGCAGGTTGAACCGAGGAAAGCCGACTCCGTACCGAAGAGTCGCATTCAGGCCGCCACTATGGCTACTTTTAGACACAGCATTTACATTTGCTTTCGCTAAGATATCTTTGCTCTCGACCACTCACCCACCCCTGGGGGAACACGTGCGAGCAGGAATATCACCTTTACGCATCCTCACTGCAACACTGGCTGCGGCAATACTGGCCAGCGGCGTCACAACATCCGCGCATGCAGTTGACCGGACAGCGGCAGACCCGGCCCGACTGGCCCAGCTCGCGAAGAGCTACCTCCAACAACGAGCCGATCTGGTGACCACGGCGCCTGCCCGGCGCCGCACCGCCGAGCCCCCGGCCTCAGCCACTGGGGCGATGCAGGCCCAACTGCAACGGGACTTCGCCGCGCTGATCCAGAAGGGGCGCGCCTACCAGCACGTTGACGGCGGATACGTTCGCGCCGCAGTTGATGTGAAGGTGATCAGCGCGGCCACCAGAGGGGACACCGCAACTCTGCGCGTGACAGAGGACACCCGCCTCTATCTCCCGTTCACGCCCGCTCAAGTGGCGCAAGGCGCACCCGAGTACGAGGAGTACTCGTTGCCGCACACGCTGACATTCACCCGTGAACCTGCCGAGGCGTGGCTGCTCTCCTCGGACAAGCCCGAACTGGGCGGCGGCCCCGCGCCGAGTACACAGATCGCCGCGGCTACCGATGGCCCGGTACGGGCCTCGGACGGCGAGGGCGCGAAGTCCGCGCCGTCCGACACGACTCCACTGCCTGTCGGTAAGGGTTCTCCGAAACGGATGGCTGCCGCGCACCCCACTGCGACTGCCTCGTACAACTACAAGACAATGGTCCAGTACGCCGATAAATACTGGAAGAAAGGGAACAGTAAATACCGGACTTACGGTAGCGACTGCACCAATTTCGCTTCACAAGTAATGAAGGCCGGCGGATGGAAGATTGTTGGACCGACGGATGCCGGACAGCGGTCGAACAACAAGAAGTGGTTCTACACGATCTACCAGAGTCGCACCAGCTACACCTGGGCGGGTGCGGAGAATTGGTACTGGTTCGCCAGCAAACACTCAAAGCGAACCAAGCTGCTCGACAACGTCTGGAAGCTCGGCCTGGGTGATGTGCTGCAGGCCAACTGGAAGCCGAGAAGCGACGACATCATAGATCACACCATGGTCGTCACCAAGGTCTACAACGGCACCCCATATCTCACATATCACACCACCAACACTCACAATAAGAGCCTCGGGAAACTGATCGCCGACCACCCGAACACAGCCTGGTACGCACACCGCACCTGAGAACTCCATGCTTGACACATCGGTCGACCCATCTGTGGGGGAAACATGAAGAGCCGCTTCATCGTCGGCGTCACGTTCGTGACACTGCTCACCCTGACCGGGTGCGGCAGCGACGACGTGAAACCGAAGGCAGGATCTGACCGCAAGACCGTCGAGGCCTACGTCGACGCCCTGAACGAACGGGACGCGAACGCGCTCCTGAAGCTGGACGGAGCCCGTGGTCCCGCCGCCGAACGGGACGCCCGGAAGGTCATCAACGAGAAGGGCGGCCGTGGCCTGGAGGTGGAGGGCATCCAGATCGACTACGACCTCGGCCCCGATACCGGCTCGGCAAAGATCACCGCCAAGGACAGCAAGGGTGCCGACTATCGGGAGAGCCTCACCATCACCCGCGACGGCAAACAGTGGCATCTCGCGATCCTGCCCGTGTCGACACCGGACGGCAGCTCAAAGACTCCCGCCGGGACGACATTCCCCTCCGACGCGGCCGGCGCTTCGAAGCCCGCTTCCGGCTGATCGAACCTGCGCGAGGGGCCACGGAGTTCTCTTCCGTGCCCCCTCGCGGAGCGGGTACTCGCCCTCTCCTTCCGGTCAGCGCGGCAGCGAGACCCAGGCCTTGATGCCCCCTCGGGGCAGGCTCGCGTCACAGACGCCCCACTCCCCTCCCCAGTCGTCGACAACAGCCGCGAGCAACCAGAGCGCCCGCCGACGCCGCGTCTCGCAGAGCGTGGCGGTGACCGGGTCGCGGTGACGGGGATGCTGGTCCCAGACGAGGAGACGGAGCCCGTCGCCGCGGTGGCGCAGGGATACGTAGAGCTCCTTGCGCGGGCTCATCCTGGCGGTGACGGCGATGAGTTCGGCCGCCGCGTGCGTGGCGGGCCAGACGTACGGGGAGAGCCCGTGCGCGTCCAGGGCGGCAGCGATCACCGTACGGCCGATGAACGAGCTGCGAACGTCGCCGGGCAGGGTGAAGCTCAGCGCGAGGCCACGCGCGGAGCGCCCCTTGGAGCGCAGATAGGGCTGGACGTGCTGCTGGGTGTCGGGATGCGGATACGGGACCGGCGTACGCACCTCGGCGGCGGCCGGGCAGAGCGCGGTGAGTGGAGATGAGTGCATGACTGACTCCCCTGATACGGGTGACGAGTTGGCGGCGACTCTCTTTCGCGTGGGTGCGCACGGATGGCTCACACGGTTGCGTTGCGGACGAGCAGTGGCTTGTCTCCCTGACACGGGGCTGCCCCTCCCAGGGCAGGAGGTTGCAGGCAAGACCGCGCGATGCACTTCCGACTCGTCGCTGCGTGAGCGGTGCGTAACCTAACGTAGCTCTCAAGGGGCAAAATAGCCCTGCACCTCTAGTAAATGAACCCTTTCGTGGCCGACCGGCACGCGAACGCGGCAGACTGCCGGTGACCGTATGCGGAAAGGAACGGCATGGCAGCAAGGACGTCTCCTACCGAGCGTCAGAGGCGACTCGGTTCCGAGCTGCGAAGGATGCGCACATCGGCCGACGTCTCTGCCGAGTTCGCGGCCGGCCTGCTCGGCGTGGACCGGGGCAAGATCTCGAACATCGAGGCCGGTACACGCCCCATCAGTCCAGACCGTCTGCGCACGCTGGCCTGCAACTGCGACTGCGACGACGAGAAGTACGTCAATGCTCTCGTCGAAATGGCTCAGCCGCGCGGACGTGGCTGGTGGGAGAGGTATCGAGGCGCGCTGCCCCAAGGGCTTCTCGATATCGCCGAACTGGAGGCGTACGCGCTCCGTATGCGAGCTGCGTATTCCATGCATGTCCCAGGACTGCTTCAGACCTCGGACCACGCCTTGGCCCTCTTTCGAGTGGTGATTCCCCAATTGCCGGAGCGTGAGGTGGCGTTGCGGCTGGCACATCGCGTGGAGCGCCAGGAGGTACTGATCGGTGACACGTCGCCGCCGTACACGGGCATCGTCCACGAAGCGGCACTTCGCATGCAGTTCGGCGGACGCACCGTCGCACGCGCCCAACTCGAGCACTTGCTGAAGAGGTCCGAGCAGCCGAACGTGACGCTGTTGGTGATCCCCTTCGAGGCCGGAGCCTTCCCCGGCGCCGGGCAGACCGTCCTGTACGCGGAAGGACCGGTGCCTCAGCTCGACACCGTGCAGATCGACAGCTCTCACGGACCCGTCTTCGTCCATTCGGAGGCGCAGTTGGCGAAGTATCGGGCCCACCTGGACTGGATGGAAGGGATCGCGCTGTCGCCGGACAAGTCGCGGGACTTCATCCACAACATCGCACGCCAACTCTGAGGAGATGACCGATGTCGGATGTCAACTGGGAAGACTCGTTCTGCGGCGAAGGAAACTCCTGCTACCGGATAGGGACCGATGAGCAGGGCAACAGCTACATCGCGGTCACCGGCGCGGAGGAGCACTACCTCACCGACAGCCGCGAGGCGCTTCAGCAGATGATCCGCGACATCAAGGCCGGCAAGGCCGACCACCTGCTGTAGCGACAACAGGGGCCCGGCACCGCGACGTGCACCTTGGGTTCTAACGGTCCTCGCAACACCCGCGATCTGTGGGAGTTGCGAGGACCGTGGGCGTTGAGCGGGTTGATCTTGCGGGGTTGAGGGAGC
>NZ_JBIURS010000030.1:0-90477 GCF_044740965.1 Streptomyces sp. NPDC088252
CAACTCAACAACAACACCACCAGGATCGGGCGGGCCCTCCCGGACCTCCGACTCCATGTCCTCGACCCGTACGGGAACCCCACCCCGATCGGAGTGGTCGGTGAACTCCACATCGGCGGCGCGGGCCTGGCACGTGGCTACACCGGTCAACCCGCTCTCACCGCACAACGATTCGTACCGGATCACCTGACGTCGGCCCCGGGCGCCCGCCTCTACCGCAGTGGGGACCTCGCACGATGGACGGCCGACGGCGAACTGGAGTACCTCGGCCGGTCCGACGCACAGGTCAAGATCCGCGGATACCGCATCGAACTCGGCGAGATCGAGGACCAGTTGGCCCGATTGGATGCGATCCGGCAGGCCGTGGTCGTCGTTCGGGACGATCTCGGTGACCGTACGGATCTGGTCGCCTATCTTGCGCCGGAAGCGGGCAGCGAACCGCCCACCACCAGCGAACTCCGCGACGCCCTCGCCGGCCACCTCCCCGACTACATGATCCCGAGGAACTTCGTCCTCCTCGACGCCCTCCCGCTCACTCCGCAGGGCAAACTCAACCACCGGGCGCTGCCTGCTCCCACGGCCGAACGCCCGGAACTGACCGCCGAGTACATCGCCCCGCTGCCCGGGACGGAGGAACTGCTCGCGGGGATCTGGAGCAACGTTCTCGGCGTCGACCGCATCGGCCGCCACGACAACTTCTTCGATCTCGGCGGAGACTCCATCCGCAGCATCCAGATACTCGGCCGAGCCCGCGACAACGGAATCACCTTCCACCTCCAAGACCTCTTCCACCACCCCACACTCGCCGACCTCGCCACCACCACAACACAACCCACCACCACACCACCCACCACCCAGCCCTTCTCCCTCCTCACACCCCACGACCGCAACCACCTCCCCCACCACCTCGACGACGCCTACCCCATGGCCGAACTCCAGATCGGCATGGTCTACGAAATGCAACGCGACCCCGACCGCAACCCCTATCTGAACGTCGAGAACCTTCCGGTCGCCGGCCCGTTCGACGCTCCGGTCTTCCGGCGGGCTCTCGCGCTGGTGGTGAAGCGGCATCCCATTCTGCGTACGTCATTGGCGCTGACCGGGTACAGCAAACCGCTCCAACTTGTGCACACGGACGCCGATGTGCAGCTGACAGTGCTGGATCTGCGGGGACTCGGGGACGACGCGCAGCGCACTGCTCTGCGGGAGTGCGTCCGTACCGAGCGGGCGAAGGTGTTCGACATCGGCGCCGCGCCGTTGTGCCGGATGACCGTCCATGTACTGTCCGACGACGCCTTCCAGTGGACCGTCACCGACCACCACGCCATCCTCGACGGCTGGAGCCTCGCCTCCACCCTCGCCGAAATCATCGACACCTACCACACCCTCCTCAACGGCCACACCCCCACACTCCCGCCCCTCCGCTCCACCTACCGCGACTACATCGCAGCCGAACAGAACGCACTCACCAACCCCGCACACACCACCTACTGGCACAACCTCCTCACCGACCGCCCCGACACCCGCCTCCCCCACGATTCGGCCGAGCTGTCCGACGAGCCGGGCTACCGCAGCGTCACCACGCATCTGCCCCCACAGCTCCTCACCGCGCTGGAGCACGGTGCCGCGCAGGCCGGGGTTCCGCTCAAGGCAGTGCTGCTGGCCGCCCATCTGCGTGCGCTGAGCCTCGCGACGGGGAGCCCGGATGTCGTCACCGGGCTGACGGCCAACGGGCGGCTGGAGGAGACCGACGGGGCCGAGGTGCGGGGCCTCTTCCTCAACACCGTGCCGTTCAGGCTCCGTCTGTCGGAAGGCAGTTGGGCCGATCTGGCGCGGGCCGTATTCGACGCCGAACGCGAGATGATGCCGCACCGCAGGTATCCGATGGCCGCGCTCCGGCGCGAGCTCGGTGGTGCACCGCTCTTCGAGGTCAACTTCACTTACAACAGCTTTCCGCAGTTCGGTGCGCTCGCCGAGGCGGGTGCGCTGGCCAAGGAGGGACCGGGCAGCGACGTCCCTGGCGTGGCCCCCACGAGCTTCCCGTTCAGCGTCACGCTCAGCCGGGAATCGGTGCTCGGCGGGATGTGGATGGAGTTGGAGTACGACACCGCGGAGCTGTCGGCCGACCAGGTCACCCGGCTGCGCGACTACCACCTGCGGGCGCTGGAGGCGGTGGCGGCGGACATCGGAGCGGACGCGTACGGGGTGCCGTTGCTGAGCGAGGCCGAGCAGGCACTGCTCGACATGCTGAACTACACGACGGACGCCCGGGCGGCCGGCAGGGTTCCGGTGCACGAGCTGCTGCGGCGGCAGGCCGCCCGTACACCCGACGCGCTCGCGATCGAGGACGGCGGGACACGGATCAGCCTGGCCCGGCTGGACGCGGACAGCGACCGCCTCGCCCGGCGGCTGCGCCGGGACGGGGTGCGCCACGGCGATCTCGTCGGAATCCTCCTGCGGCCCGGATCGGCGGCGCTGACCACCTTCTGGGCGGTGTGGAAGGCGGGGGCCGCGTTCGTCCCGCTCGATCCCGGGCTGCCGGAACACCGTCTGCGCTCGATGCTGGATCAGGCCCGGCCCGTCGTGCTGGTCACCGACGACCCGAAGGCCGCCCCGAGCGGTCACCGACTGTTCAGCCTTTCGTCCGTCACGCACGAGGCAGGGCAGGAAAAGACCGGTTCGCGGTCCGGGGAGGGCCCGGACAGTTCCGCGCTGCCGTCCGTGAGCGCCCGTGACCTGGCCTATGTGATGTTCACATCCGGCACCACCGGTGGCCCCAAGGGCGTCATGATCGAGCACGGCAGCCTCGCCGCCTATGCAGTGGGTACACCGCTGGGGCGCACTCGCTCGCTGGGTGCTGAGAAGCCGCTGCGGGTGGTGACCGGCACATCGGCGTACATCTCCGACTTCCTGCTGGCGCAGGTTCTCCTGGTGCTCGACGGTCACACACTGTGCGTGCTGAACGAGGAGCAGCGGCGTGACCCTGGGCATCTCGTCGCCCTCGCCCATGACCGTGAGCGGGCCGTGGACGTCATCGACACGACCACCGTCCAGCTTCAACTCCTGGTGGAGCAAGGACTGTTGGATGCCCCGTGGCCGCCTCGGCTGCTCGTTTTCGGAGGCGAGGCGTGCCCGCCCGACCTGTGGGCGGCGCTGGGAGTACGGTCCGACGTGCAGGTGTTCAACAGTTACGGGCCTGCGGAGGCGACGGTGGAGGCGACCGTCTCACGGGTGACCGGCGACGGCGGGCCCGTCATCGGCCGGCCCTGCGCCAACACCCGGATCCATCTCCTGGACGCCGCAGGGCGTGAAGTGCCGCCCGGCACCGCGGGTGAGATCTGCGTCGGCGGCGCCGGGGTGGGTCGGGGCTATCTCGGCCGGCCCGGGGCCACGGCCGAGCGATTCGTGCCGGATCCCTGGGGCCCGGCGGGCAGTCGTCTCTACCGCACGGGTGATGTCGGCCGTCTCACCGACTCCGGCGATCTTGAGTTCCTGGGGCGCGTGGATCACCAACTGAAGGTACTCGGCGAGCGCGTCGAGCCGGAGGAGGTCGAGGCGGTGCTGCGCGCCCATCCGGGCGTGGCCGGCGCGATCGTCGGCCGCCATCCGGACCACGAGGGGCTCCTGGCGAACGTCGTACCGGCTCAGGGCGGTGCCCCGGACCAGCGGGAACTGCGACGGCATGCCGCCTCCCGGCTGTCGTCGGCAGCGGTCCCGGTGCACTTCGTGGTGGTCGACGCGTTGCCGCTCACCCCGGCGGGAAAGCTGGACCGTGGCGCGCTGCTGACCGCCGGCCACGGCTCGGGTGCCGAGGGAACCGAAGGTCCTGAAGGCATCGGGGGTCCGGGCGGACCGGGCCGTGGCGCGGCGGGGCCGGCGCTCTCCCGGACGGAGCGGCGGGTCGCCGAGGTGTGGCACAAGCTCCTCGGCCTTCGTGCCGACCGGCAGGACGACTTCTTCTCGATCGGCGGTCACAGTCTGCTGGCCGTACGGCTCGCGGGTGAGCTGGGCGCCGCGTTCGGCACCACGGTTCCCCTGCCGCAGCTGTACAGCACTCCCACACTGGCGGGTCAGGCGGCGTACCTCGACGACGTGCGGCACGAGCGTGAGGGCAGGGGCCGAAGCAGCGGCCCGCGCAGCGTCATCAACCTCGGCGGCTCTCCCGGGCTCCAGCCGCTGGTGCTGGTGCATCCGCTCGGCGGCACGCTCTTCTGTTACCGGGATCTGACGGCCCGGATCTCGGGGTCCTTCGAGGTCCTCGGGGTCCAGGGGGACCTGATGGGCGGCGGGGACACGGCGGACTTCGCCTCGCTGGCGTCGGGTTACGCCCGCGAACTGGCGCCCCTGCTCCGGGGCCGGCGGCCCGTGATCGCGGGCTGGTCGGCGGGCGGTGTGCTGGCGCACGAGGTCGCCTCACGGCTGGCGGACCGGGGCATCGTGGCCGATCGTGTCGTCGTCATCGACGCCGCTCCCCGACAGGGACCGGACGCGGCGGCGGACGCGGAGGCGCTGGAGCGGCTGCGTATTGATGTGGCACGGCTGGGACCGCGCCGGCTCCTGGCGGAGCACGCCATCGACGACGTGCTGCGGCTGCTCGGCGTGGACGCGGAGGCGCTGGCCGAGCTGAACGGGCCCGTCACCGCGTCACTCATGGAGTTCTGGCAGGGGATGCTGTCCGGCCTGGCCGGACACCGGCCCTCCCTCTACCCGGGCCCCGTGCACCTCGTGGTGTCCCGCCGGAGCGAGGAGGCGGCCGTGCGTGCCCAGATCACCGGGTGGAAGCGGTGCGCCGGGACGCTGCGTGTCTCGTACGCCGACGGCGATCACTACCAGCTCATGCGGGAGCCCTGGATCGGGGACGTGGCCGAGGTGTTCGCCGGCCCGGACGATCCGACAGATCAGACCGACGGGGGCGTGTCCGGCCGGTCCTGATCCGCCGTACACATCCGAATCCGGCTGGACCCTTTCGAAAGGAACTCGACGTGCTGGTGCTCGGTGTCAGCGGACTCGACCGATCGTTGTCCGTCAAGAAGAACATGCTGCCCGGTCTGGACCGGCGGGAACAGCGTGTGGTGCAGGGCCTCGACTCGGCCGCGGCCCTGGTCGGGGAGCAGGGCGTGATCGCCGCCTCGGCGCAGGAGCGGCACGACGGGGTGAAGGGCACGGGGTCCTTCCCCGTCGACGCGGTCGAGGCGTGCCTGAGAATGGCCGGAGCGACCCTGGACGACGTCGACTTCGTCGCGCACGGCTTCCGGTACGAGCCGTCCGTCACGTTCGAGCGCGACGAGTTCGCCCGGCGCTGGTACCGGGAGGTGTACAGCAAGGACGTGCAGTACGAGGTGTTGCGCGCGCACTATCCGGACCAGGACTGGGAGCGCAAGTTCGTCCGGGTCGGCCACCATGTCGCCCACGCCTCCAGCAGCTACTACCTGAGCGGGTTCCCCGACGCGACGGTTCTGGTGGCCGACGGCATGGGCGAGGCCGAGTCCACGTCGGTGCTGCGAGGCAGCGGTGACGCATTGCACGGTGTGCGCAGCTACTCCATATCCGCGTCACTGGGCATCCTCTACAGCGTCGTCACCCAGTACCTGGGGTTCCTGCCGGGGATGGACGAGTACAAGGTGATGGGCCTGGCGCCCTACGGGGATGCGAGCCGGTACGCGAATGTGGCTGACGAGCTGGTGCGCAGGGCTCCGGGCGGACGGCTGCTGGTCCCCGTTCTGGCGCACGACAAGTCACCTACGGAGCGCGAGACGCACCGGGGAGCCATCCGACGGCTGGAGGAGCTGTTCGGTCCGGCCCGGCATCCGGAGGCATCGCTCGACCAGCGGCACATGGATGTCGCGGCGACCGTCCAGCGCAAGCTGGAGGAGAGCCTCCTGTACGTCCTGCGCGAGACGGCCGACGGCGCGGGCGGCTCCCGCAATCTGTGCATGGCGGGTGGTGTCGCGCTGAACTGCACGGCCAACGGAGTGATCGCCCGCAGCGGTCTGTTCGACCGGGTGTTCGTGCAGCCGGCGTCGGGGGACGACGGTACGGCCCTCGGCGCGGCTCTGTGGCAGCTCCAGCAGCACGTACCGGCGCCGCCGGCCCCGATGACGATGCCTTACTGGGGAGAGGAGTTCGACGACGCGGACATCGAGGCGCAGCTGCGTGGGCTGGGTGCCGGATTCACCGTACGGAAGCTGGCCGAGGACGAACTGCTGGCCGAGGTGTCGTCGCTGATCGGCGCGGGGAAGGTCGTCTCCTGGTTCCAGGGGCGGATGGAGTTCGGCCCGCGTGCGCTGGGCAACCGGAGCATCCTCGCGGACCCGGCATCGCCCGGCATGCGTGCCCATCTGAACACCGTCGTGAAGCAGCGTGAGGAGTTCCGGCCGTTCGCGCCGGCCGTCCTGGCGGAGGAGGCGACCACCTACTTCGAGATCGAGCCGGGTCAGGAGTCGATGTACCGTCACATGCTCTTCGTGGCACAGGTGCGGCCCGAGTACCGTGACAAGCTGCCGTCGATCACACATGTCGACGGCTCGGCCCGGGTGCAGACCGTCGACCGGGAGAGCGCGCCGAGGTTCTGGCGCCTGATCCGCCGGGTCGGTGACGACCGGGGCATCCCGATGGTGGTCAACACCTCGTTCAATCTGCGCGGCCAGCCGATCGTGCGGACGCCGGACGACGCGGTCGCCACGTACGCCCGCTCGACGCTGGACGCGCTGGCGATCGGCGACTGGCTGGTGACCCGCGACCAGCCGTCGGCCGCAGGGACCGCAGGTGCGACCGATGAGTGAGCGGCCCGCCCCCGCGGGGGCACGTTCCGCGGCGGAGCTCCGTGAGGCCGTCGCCGCGATCTGGCGCAACGCCCTCGGCCTGGACGACGTCCGCGACGACTGCAACTTCTTCGACGAGGGCGGCGACTCCGTCCTCTCCGTGGAGGTGGCGATCTCGCTGCGCGAACTCATCGGCCAGGAGCTCGAACTGGACATCCTCTACGAGTACCCGGAGTTCGGCGCACTGTCGGCGGTGTTGAGCGCGGGCCCCGACGAGGGAGCGCCGGAGACGAGGGAGCTGACCGCCGCCGAGGAACGGCTGTGGACCGCCGAACAGCTCCACCCGGGAAGCGCCGTCTACCATCTCGCCGTCCGCTACCGCTTTCCCGGCGGCCTCGACGTCATCAGGCTGCGCGCCGCGCTCGACACGCTGGCGGCCCGGCACGAGGCACTGCGGCGCGGCTTCGTGAAGCCCGCGCTCGCACTGACCGCGCAGAAGGCCTCCGTGGCCTGCCGGTGGGTGGACGCGCGGGGCGTGTCGGACGGGAGTGTGCGTGAGCTCGTCGACACCGAGGTACGCACACCGTTCGACCTCGGACGGCCTCCGCTGTTGCGCGCACTCGTCGTGGACCGGGGCGACGCGGGCACTGAACTGGTCCTGACCGTGCACCACCTGGTGTGCGACGGGGTCTCGCTGGACCTCCTCGAAACTCAGCTCCAGCACCTCTACGAGGGCGACTCGGGCTCGGAGGGCACGGGGTGGGAGCGGGAATCCGCCGGCCGGCAGGCCGTGTCCGTACGGCCCCGGGACGCCGGGGCGGCGCTGGACCACTGGCGGACGATGCTCGCCGGCTGCCCGGGGGCGTTGTCCCTGCCGCACGACCTGACCCGTCCTGCGCGGCCCGGTGTCGAAGGCGCCGCCCATCGCATCCTGCTCACGGACGAGCAGGTGTCGACGATCCTGTCGCCGGCCGAGGAGGAACGGCTCAGTCCGTTCATGGCGTGGGTGGCCGCCTATGTGACCGGCCTGATCGCGGTGACGGGCGACCGGGATCTGGTGCTCGCCGTGCCGGCCTCGTCGCGGGGCCCCGCCCAGGCGGGCGAGGTCGGCATGTTCGTCGATACGCTCCCGCTGCGGTTCACCGTCCGGCCGGGGGCCACGGCCCGTGACGTGGTGCGGTTGGTGCGTCGTGTGGTGACCGGTGCCCTGGCCCATCAGGAGGTGCCGTTCCAGACGCTCGTCGAGGAGGTACGGTCCGGCACCGACCGTTCGCGGGCCCCGCTGGCTCAGACCGCCCTCACCTACATGGACACCACACGGTGCGGGCTGCGGTGGGACGGTCACAGCGCCGAGCGTGAGCAGATCGGCACGGGCACCGCGAAGTACGAGGTGCTGTGGCTGGTCACGCGGACCGGTCGCGGAACGGTCTGCGAGCTGGAGTACTCCACGGGCCTGTTCACCGACGAGGCGGCGGCCGCGCTGCACCGACGCATGGTGGCGGCCATCGACGATGCCTTCGCGCAACCGGACACCCCGCTACCGGAGTGCGGTACGGACGCGCTCGACGTGTTCGTACCGATCCACGAAAGGGTGCACCGCCGGGCCGTGGAGCACCCCGGCGCGGTGGCGGTGCGACACGGGCGGACGACGCTCACGTACGGGGAGCTGGACCGGCGGGCGAGCGTTGTGGCCGCGGGGCTCCGGACGGCCGGGATCGGCCGCGGCGCGGTGGTGGCCGTGCCCATGGAGCGTGGCATCGCATCGGTCACCACATGCCTCGGCATCCTGTACGCGGGCGCCGCCTACCTGCCGGTGGACATCGCTCAGCCGGCCGAGCGCACCCGGCACATCGTGCGTACCGCGGCGACGGTGGCCGTCGTCGCGGACGACGCCGCGGCCGAACTGCTCGCAGAGGTCGTGCCCACCCACTTGCTGGAGAAGCTGCTCGTCACCGACGACGCCCCGGTGGTCCCGGCGCAGGTCACCGGCGCCGATGTCGCCTACGTGATCTGCACCTCGGGCTCGACGGGCCGTCCCAAGGCGGTGGTGGTGCCGCACCGAGCCGTCGTACGGCTGGTGCCGGACGCGGACTTCGTGACGTTCGGCCCCGCCGACCGGGTCGCCCATGTCTCCAATCCCGCCTTCGACGCGGCGACGCTGGAGATCTGGGGGGCGCTGGCCGGCGGCGGTACCCTCGTCGTCGCGGACCGGGACGTCCTGCTGTCACCGCGGCGGATGCGTTCCTTCCTCACCGACGAGCGCATCTCCGTCATGTTCCTCACCGTGACGCTCCTCAACCAGATGGTGGACTTCGCGCCGGACGCCTTCCGGGATCTCCGGGTGCTGCTCTTCGGCGGCGAGAAGCACGATGCACGCAGGCTGGGGAAGCTGTTCGCGGCCGCCCCGCCCGCCGTCGTGGTGAACGGCTACGGCCCCACCGAGAACACCACGTTCAGCACCACCCACGCGGTGACCGCCGAGGATCTCGCCGAGGGCGTGGTCCCCCTCGGCCGCCCGCTCCCGCGCAGCACGGCGTACGTCCTCGACGCATCCGGGCACCGGGTCGGTACCGGCGGGACCGGGGAACTGTACGTGGGCGGCGAAGGGCTCGCCCACGGCTACCTCGACGCCCCGGCGCAGACCGCCGCGGCCTTCGTCCCCGACGCGTTCGCCGGGCGTCCCGGGCAGCGGCTCTACCGCACGGGCGATCAGGTACGGGTCCTGCCCGGTGAGCGCTACGAGTACGTGGGGCGGCTCGACGACCAGGTGAAGGTGCGCGGCCATCGCGTCGAACTCGCCGAGATCGAGGCGGCGGTACGGAGGCAGAGCGGCGTGGCCGACGCCGTCGTGCACGCACGTCCGACGGACGACGGCATCGAGATCACCGCCTTCGTGGTACCGGACACCACCGGGGACGGACCGGACGCGGCCCTGGACGTCACCGTGCTCGGGGACGGACTGCGCAGCGAACTGCCGCAGTACATGCTGCCGACGTTGATCGTCGTCGACCGCATCCCCGTCACCGCCAATGGAAAGGCGGACCGCGAGGCACTCCTGTCGACATCGGCGGCGGCCGGTGGTTGTGCTCCGGCGGAGTCCGCCGATCCGTCGCAGGACGGCGACCCGGTCGACGGCACGGTCGCCGCGCTCTGGCAGGAGGTGCTCGGCACCGGGAGCGTCCGGCCGGAGGACAACTTCCTCAACGCGGGCGGACATTCCATCAAGGCCATGCGGCTGCTGGCCCTCCTCGGCGAGGAGCTGGACGTCACGATCGATCTGGTCGACTTCTTCGAGAATCCCACCTTGGGCACGCTCACCGTCCTCGTACGGCAGGAACTGACGGGAGGTGGGCTGTGAGCTCCGCTCCTTCTCTGGGCCGCTTCCTGCACTGGGCGCAGGTCCAGCCGTGCGCCGTGGCGATCGTCGACGAGAGCGGAGAACTGAGCTACGCGGCACTGGAGTCCGCCGCCCGCGCCCGCGCGGCCGGGCTGTCGGCCGATGGGGTGCGCCCCGGTACGCGGGTCGCCGTCGAGTGCGGGTACGGCACCGACTACGTGGTCGCCCTGCTGGCGACCTGGCTGCTGGACGCGGTGGCGGTGCCGCTCGATCCGGCCGCGCCGGCCGAGCGCCGTCGCCACCAGGTCCGACAGGCGGGCTGCGAGGCGGCCGTTCCCTTTCCGTACGCCGACGGCATCGTCCGCGCCGCCGTCGCCGACGTGGTCTCCGCGCGGGCGACCGGGACCGCCGGCCCGCCGGACGCGGGCGAGCCTGCCGCGTACATCCTGTTCACCTCGGGCTCGACCGGGCTCCCGAAAGGGGTGGAGATCGAGCACACCGGGCTGCTCACCATGCTGGACCACTTCTCCGAGTCCATGGGGCTGGGGCCGGGCGACCGGATGCTCGCGCACAGCAGCATCGTCTTCGACATGTCGGTGCCGGAGATGCTGGTGCCGCTGACGAGCGGCGGCACGATCGCCGTCGCTCCGTCGCGGTGTGCGCGCAACCCGGAGTTCTTCGCGAAATGGCTGCTCTCCCAGGCGCCCGGCGCCGCTTACGCCACACCCAGTCAGCTGCGCCTGCTGCTTCCCTTCCTGGCCGGTGAGCGGGCCTTCACCCACCTGGTCAGCGCCGGGGAGGCGCTGCCCGCCGCGCTGGCCGAGGAGCTGGACGGGGTCGTCGGTACGTTGTGGAACGGGTACGGCCCCACCGAGACGACCGTCTGCGGCCTGTGCACCGAGCTCCGTCCCCCCTACCGGGACCCGCTGCCGATAGGCGTACCGATCACCGGCCTCCGCGGCCAGGTGCTGGACGGGTCGCGGCAGCCCGTGCCCGAGGGTGAGGTCGGTGAACTCTGCCTCTACGGGGTCGGCGTGGCGCGCGGCTACGTCGGTGAGCCCGGTCTCACCGCCCGGTCCTTCACCACCGGCCCCGACGGCTCCCGTGCCTATCTGACCGGTGACATGGTGCGGATCGGTGCCGACGGGCAGTACTTCTTCCACGGCCGGATCGACGACCAGGTGAAGATCCGGGGACACCGGGTCGAGCTGGGCGAGATCGAGTCGGTCGCCGAGCGCACCCCAGGCGTCTCGCAGGCGGTCGCCCTGCTGACCGAAGCGCTGCGTGGGCGGGCCGAGTTGCATCTCGCCGTGGTGTACCGGGCCGGGGAGGGCGCACCCGTCGGCCCGGGGGCCGCCGAGGCCGCGCTGCGCGAACGCCTGCGGCGGGACCTGCCGGTCCACATGCGGCCGGGACGTCTGTTGTTCTTCGACGAACTGCCGCGCAACGCCTCGGGGAAGACCGACCGCAACGGGGTGCGGCGGATCGTCGAGGAGCGCCTGAGGCGGCCCTGATCACGACACGGCACACCGTCACCGGTCGTGCGCCCGAACTGATCCTTCCAGTCGATTCAACCGTCAGTCAGAAAGGCAGCAGACTCATGAGCGAGCAGACGACCGGCACCCGGTACAGCGTGGTCCACAACGACGAGGAGCAGTACAGCCTCTGGGCCGAGGGGCGGCCGCTCCCGGCCGGCTGGCACCGCACGGACTTCAGCGGCGGGCGCGAGGAGTGCCTGGCCCACATCGACGAGGTCTGGACGGACATGCGCCCCAGGAGCCTGCGGGTGGCCATGGGCGAGAACTGACAGTTCACCGACCGAGGACCGGGGAGGGAACCCGTCGTCGTACGGGTGCCTTCCCCGGTCGTACCCCAGCCAGCAGTGGAGGTCAGCCGTGTGGGCGCTTCTTCGCCGCAATGCGCAGTTCCGTCGGATGTTCGCCGGCGAGGCGGTCTCCAGCTTCGGGGACAGCGCCATGTTTCTGTCACTCGCCATCTGGGCGAAGGACCTCACCGGCTCGAACGCCGCCGCCGGTCTGGTCATGCTGGCACTCACCGTGCCGGGCCTGTCCGCGCCCTTGCTGGGGCACCTCGTGGACCGGGTGCATCGCAAACCGCTGCTGGTCAGGATGTACGGCGGCATGGCGGTTCTCGTGCTGTCGCTGCTGGCCGTCCGGGGCTCCGGCCAGTTGTGGATCATCTATGTGGTCGCCCTCGCCTACGGGGTGCTGGTCTCCACACCCGCCCGGCAGGCGCTGCTGAAGGACCTGCTGCCGTCGTCCGACGCCGTCCAGGCCAGATCGCTCCTCATCGCCACCAGGGAGGGCGTGCGCATCGCCTCCCCGGTGGCGGGCGCCGGGGTGTATGTGGCCTTCGGCGGTGTCGCGCTGGCCGTGTTGGGGGCGCTCACACTGAGCGCGGCCGCGCTGCTGATCGGTTCGGTCCAGGTGGTCGAGTCGGAACCGGATCCGGTCGAGGAGTCCTTCGGCACCTCCCTCGCCGCCGGCCTGCGGTATCTGCGCGGCACACCGCTGCTGTTCCGGTTGACGCTGGCGATGGTCGTCTTCCTCGGTGGCATCGGCATGCTGGAGACCGCGGCCTTCGCCGCCGTCGATCACGGTCTGGGCCGCCCGGCGGCGTTCGTCGGGGTCATGGCGTCGATCCAGGGCGCCGGTTCCGCGCTCGGCGGTCTGATCTCCGGGACGGTGGTACGGCGGCTGGGGGACGTCGGTACCAGCTGCGTCGGTTACGGACTCGTCGCGGTGGGGCTGCTGTTGTGCGTCTCCCGCGATGTGGCGCTCTTCCTCGTCGGGACGACACTCATCGGTGCGGGCCTGCCGTTCGTGGCCGTGGTGCTGGGCGCGGCGGTGCACCTGTACGCACCGGCCCGCATGCAGGGCCGCGTCAACGCCACGGTCAACACCGCGAAGGACGGGGCGCAGACCCTGTCGCTCACGGCCGGCGCCGCGCTGATCGGGGTGCTGGACTACCGGGTCATGTACCTGGTGATGACAGTGACCACGGTGACGTGCGCGGTCAGTCTGCTGGTCCGCTCGATTCCCGCTCCGGAGGTGGTGCCGTCGGTGGCGGACGCCCCGGCCGACGAGGGGCCCGGACCGGGCGCGGCCCCCGCGCGCGAGCAGGACGGCGGCGCACCCGCGGGCGAGCCGCGGGTGGCTTGAGCCCCGCCACAACGGGCCGCGCCGAACGCGTGTCGCAGGGCTCCACGAAGAAGGGCGTACGAGACGGAGCCTGTGCCCCGGTCGCCGGGTGAACGCGCACGCCGGGGCGCCTGCGGTGCAGGCGCCCCGGCATCGGTCAGCGCCGGATCTGGTAGGCGCGGGTCACCGTCTGCTCGATGGTGTTGCCATCGGCATCGGTGGCCTGCACGCGCAGCGACACGAAGCCCGCGTTCGCGGGGTTGCCGATCGTGCCGTTGAGGCCGCCGTCGAGGCGGACCTGCCGCCAGTTGGTGCCGTCGTCGTACGAGGCCCACAGCTTCGCCCCGGCGAGCTTCAGACCGTTCAGGCCCTTGGGGTAGCGCACGCCCAGTCCGATGCGGGTGGTGGAGTGCGGCCGGGCGCTGTTGGCCTGGTCGACGTCGAGTCGGTAGTCGACCGACAGGACGGGGAGCAGGGTCGGTCCTTCCTTCCGCTCGGAGTGGAAGCGCCAGTCGGTGTGCACCTTGGTGGAGGTCGTCCAGCCGGGGGCGTCCCGCTGCACGTCGGTGACCACGCGGTATTCAGCGCGCTCTGCCGTCATCGGGAAGGCGACGGGCGCCGAACGGACGCTGCCGAGGAGCCGGCCGTCCCGGTAGACGGTGGACAACGCCTTGTCGCTGCCGGCTTCGACGGAGAAGGACTGGTCCGGTGCGGTGTCGAGCAGACCGCCCGACATGACCACACCGACATCGCCCTGCCGCACGGCCGAGTTGGACTGTGCGTCCAGCAGCGCGGTGCGGACCACGGCCTTGTTCCAGTCGCGGTGCACGCGCTGTCCGGCCTTGAGCATCGAGGTTTCCGTCACCTTCCAGGAGCCGTCCGACGTCCACACGGGAGCCGCCTTCACCGCTTCCCAGGTGGGCACGCCCGCGGAGACGTACTCGGTCCGGGAGCGCGGCAGGACCACCCGGTCGAAGCCGAAGTACGCCGTCGGCTGCATCGGCGAGCGCGTCAGCCGGGCGTATCCGCCCTCGGTGGCCGGCGTCGAGGCGTGGAACGATGAGTCCACGGTGGCCAGTTCCTCGTCGCGTACCCGGTAGCGCTGGTCGGCGGGGATGCCGCCCTTGCGGTACTTCAGCAGCTCGTAGGAGTACGGGCTCACCGCCGTACCGGAGATCCTGATCACGGCGTTGTCCAGGGCCGCCAGCTCCTCGCCCTGGGTGCCGGAGAGAGTCATCGCCGGGATCTTGGTGGCCGTCGGGCCCCAGTTGCCTGCGAGCCAGTTCTCGGGGATGTCGTTGTAGATGAGGATGGCGAGCGCACCGGCGCTCGCGGCGTCGTCGACCTGCTCCCGCACCGTGCGCTCGGCGCTCCGCTTCACCAGAGCGAGCTTGCCCCGGACGTTCTCACCGGCCTTCGCCACGCGCAGGGCGCGGGTGCCGTCGATACGTGCGGAGCCCGTCCAGCCCTCGAGGTAGGCCGCGTCCAGGGTCCGGTTGCCGTGCCCGACGAGGCGGGCGTCGAGTGCGGGCGCGCCGAGCGACCAGCCCACGCGTGATTCGAAGCGCTCGTTCGCGGTCTTCGACGGGATGGAGTACACGGCCGTCTCGCCGTCCAGCCACATCTCGCGGTCGTGGATGAGGTCGCCGTCCACGGCCTGGAAGTTCAGACCGATGCGGGCGCGGTTGGTCTCCGTCGGCCGGGAGGTGGTCATGGTGACCGGGCCGGCCTTGGCGCCGTCCAGGGTGAAGGTCCGATCGGATTCGATCATCGTGCCCGGCTGGGCGGCGTAGGTGTATTCCTCCAGTCGGCTCCAGTCGGAGTTGTAGTGGAAGATCTCCGAGATGAAGGCGTGCTCGCCGCGCGGTACCCGTACCACGACGGTCCCGTCCGCTGCGACCGGGTACGTCTCGGGCAGTCCGTAGCGGCCCAGCTGCCAGGCGGTGACCGCGGCGATGCCGCTCGTCGGCTTGCCGTCGCGGTCGAGCACCTTCAGCGTGACGTCGAAGCGCTGTACGTCCCGGCCGAAGCCGACCGCCGTCACTGCCGCCGTCCGCCCGTCGGCGGAGACCGCGGTGACGTGCGCGCCGTGGGATCCGGTCGTCACGCCGACGGTGTTGAGGGTGAGGTCGACCTCGGTGGTCCCGTGCGCCGGCACGGTCACCGAGTCGGCTCCCAGGCTGAGCACTCCGGCCGGCAGTTCCTCACCCGCGTTCTCGACCTTCAGGGCGAGGGTGACCGGCTGGTCGCCGTCGTTGACGTACTCGATCTTCTTCCCGACCGGGGCGGTGGCGTCCCAGTCCCGGAGTCCGAAGTCGACCGTGCCGCTGGCCGATACGGGCTGCCGGAGTGCGCGTGCCACGTCCACGCGGCCGGCGCCCTGGGCGTAGACGGAGGTGGCGGCGGTGGTCTTGGCCGTACTGATCAACTGGCTCTTCAAACGGGCCGGCGTCCAGTCGGGGTGGCGCTGCGCGAGGATCGCGGCGGCGCCGGCCACGTGCGGCGTGGCCATGGAGGTGCCACTCGCGGTGGTGTACGAGCCGTCCACCGGTGTGCCCATCGTCGTACCGGCGGCGCGGGCGGCGACGATCCGCGAGCCCGGCGCGGTGATCTCCGGCTTGAGCCCGCCGTTACCGCCTCGTGGGCCCCGGCTGGAGAAGTCGGTGACCGCGTCGGTGGAGTCCACGGCGCCGACCGTCAGGGCCGCGTCGGCGGCTCCGGGTGAGCCGACCGACGTCGCCGCGGGGCCGCTGTTGCCCGCCGCGATGGTGAACAGCACGCCGGTCCGCGCCGTCAGTTCGTTGACCGCCACGGACATGGGGTCGGTGCCGTCGGCGCCTTCTCCGCCGCCCAGGCTCATGGAGATGACCTTCGCCCCCGAGTGCGCGGCCCAGTCCATCCCTTCGATGATCGAGGATTCCGAGCCGCTGCCGCCGTCGTCGAGCACCTTGCCCACGATCAGTCCGGCGCCCGGTGCCACGCCCCGGTACTTCCCGCCGGAGGCGGCTCCGCTTCCCAGGATGGTGGAGGCGACGTGGGTGCCGTGGCCGTGGCCGTCGCGCACCGTCTCGCCGGGGACGAAGCTGCGGCTTTCCACGATGCGGTCGGCGAGGTCGGGGTGCGTGGGGTCGACACCGGTGTCCAGCACCGCGACCTTCACGCCGGTGCCGTCGAAACCGTCCTTCCACGCCTCCGGGGCGCCGATCTGCGGGACGCTCCTGTCGAGGAGCGCCTTGACCTGCCCGTCCAGCCAGAGGCGCTGGATGCCGCCCGACAGGCGGGCCTTGGGGGTACCTGCGCGGGCGCTGTCGTCGTCGATGGCCTCCCAGAACGCGGTGCTCTTGCGCTTGTCGGCGCTGACGGCGGCTCCGCGTAGGCCGGGGAGTTTCCGTGTGAGGCGGGCTCCGCCGGGTGCGGTGTCCTTGGCGCCGGACGCGTAGCGCACGATCATCGGGGTCGACGCGTGGTGGGCGTCGTCGTACCCCTGGGCGATGAGCTGGGTGACGTTGAACAGCCGGTCGTCCACCTGGCCGTTGTGCACCAGCGCTTCGACGTCGCGCGGGATCACGTACACATCGGTGCCGACGGTGTACGTCCGCAGCTCGGCCGCACTGCGGTGGTTCGGGAGGATGTTGACGGCGAGGGTCTTGCCCGCCCTCGTGGCCACCGTCACCTGGTCCCCGGTGACGAGGGTGACCTTCGAGGTGCGGACTTCTGCTTGGGACGGGGTGGTTACCGCGTCCTCCCCGGTCTTCGGTGCGGGGGTGGCACCGTACACCAGGCCGCCGCCGGCCAGGGTGGTGGCCATGGTGGTCGCCAAGGTGAAGCTGAGCAGTGCGGCTCTTCGCCTGAAACGCATGCTGAACGCTCTCCTTCCGCCGGCAGGGAGGGTTCCGCGACCGGCGGGTCAAGCCTTGGCAGGAAGGGGCACCGACGCTACGGCCGCGCCTGACGAAGAAGTGACATGTCCGCTCGCCGCCACTTTGCGCGTATCGAAGTCGGGAGGTCGTCGTACGTGATAGCGCGGACATCGTCCCGGTGTGCGGGTGTGGTTAGATCACGCTGTTTCCGGTGGGTGGTACATCGGTCGGGGTGGGTCGGGGTGGGTGGGGGCGTCGTGAGAGGCGGACACATGCTGGAGGCCGCGGGGATCGGGGAGGGGGAGGAGCGGGTGTACCGCTTCCTCGTCGGGATGCGTGAGGCTGATGCCGCAGTGATCGCGGAGCAGCTGGGGCTCGGAGTGGCTCAGGCACACAGGCTGTTGGCCTCGCTCCACGACAAGGGGCTGGTGGGGCGGGTGGCCGTCTCGCCGGCGGGGGACGCGGTGCGCTATGTGCCGGTGGCGCCCGATGCGGCGCTGCGTCCGTTGCTGCTGCGGGGACATGAGGCGCTGGAGTCGGCGCGGCGGGGGGTGGAGCAGCTCACCGAGGAGTACAGGGCCGCGGGACGGCGGCATGACGTGGGGCAGCTTGTCGAGGTGATCACGGGGGTGAGTGTGATCCGACAGCGGCTGCGTCATATGGCGTACGGGGCCCGTGAGATGCGCTGGTTCTGCAAGGCCGGCCATGTGGCCATGCCTGCGGCGGAGAACGACGAGGAGTGGGAGCTGCTCGCCCGTGGGGTGCGGTACGAGGCTATCTACGAGCGCGCTCTGCTGGAGGAGCCCGGCATGGTCGACAACGTTGCCCGGAGTATCCGCGCGGGTGAGCAGGCGCGGGCTACCGGGACGCTGCCGGTGCGGATGGTGATCGCGGACGGCTCGATCGCCATCTGCCCGCTGATGCACGGCGGTTCGGGTGGCTCGCTGGGGGAGCCGACGGCTGCGGTGGTGCACGGCAGCAGCCTGCTCGACGCGCTGATCGCGCTGTTCGAGAGCCAGTGGGCGGCGGCGTCGCCGCTGCACGTCACGGACTCCGGTGAGCTGGCCGACTTCGGCGGCAGTCCGCGGCCCGGCGCGAACGTCGCCGACGACGAGCGGTATCTGCTGTCCCTGGTCGTCGCCGGGGTCGCGGACAAGGCAATCGCCTCGCAGCTACGGGTCAGCCAGCGCACGGTGCAGCGCCGGATCCAGGTGCTGATGCAGCGCGCCGGCGCCGCGACGCGGACGCAGTTGGTGTGGCAGGCGGCGCGGCGGGGGTGGCTGTCATGAGATGCGGATCGCTGTTCCCGCACCGCAGCGGACGTCGGTGAGTCCGCCAGGTCGATTGTCGGTTGACCTGACGGACTCACCGGGCCGGCGGCAGGGGTCGCCGCTCAGTTCGTGGCGAACGCGCGGCGTACTTCCTGTGTCACCTCGTTGCCCCGGCTGACCCGCCTTGTCTACGCGCTTGGCGGCGCCGCTTGCTGCACGACGTCGAAGGACCACAGTGTGGATCGGCTCGCCGCCGGCTTGGGGCGCTCACTGCTCTCCGTGTCACCGCTCTGGTGGGCCGTCTTCATGGGGCCCTCCATCCAGGCCTGGAAGGACTCTTCATCACGCCACCGGGTGTAGACCAGGTAGTTGTCGGTGCCTTCGACGGGGCGGAGGAGTTCGAACCACTCGAATCCGTCGGAGTTCTCCACGGCATGGGCACGGGAGGCGAAGCGCTTCTCCAGCGTCTTCCGCTGCTCGGTGGGGACGGTCAGTACGTTGATCTTGACTACGCTCATGGCCTCATCCTGCCTCACAGCAGTCGGCAGGATGAGGAGCGGCTCGTGTACGAGACGGTTCCGCAGGGCGCCGCTCGGATCGGGACCGGCAGTGGTCGTGCTGCCCGCCGCGGGTCGCAGGGGTCGCCGCAGCGCCCGCAGACGGAGAAGGTACAGCCTGCGGTCCACGACAGAGGCACTTGGAGGGCAGCCGGAGTACGTCGGAAACGTGCCGTGGCCCCGGGTGCCTGGCGGTCAGCGGCGGTGTCGGCGGCGCCTCCTCGTGCGACAGCTCCGGCCACTCGCGCCTCCTGTGTCGCGCTGCTGTCCGACAGCCCGCAGCCCCGAGCGGCTCCGCCGGATGACCTGCGGCGAGAACGCGAGGATCGCCCGGTCACCAACCCTAGGGTTTGCCCATGACCGTGAAGGCCGTGAAGGTGCCCCAGAGGGAAATCGTCCTCACCATCGATCGCATCACCCAGATCGGACGCCAAGTGCATGGCGTGTGCCCCGGGTTCGACGCTGAAGCCTTCGCGCGGGACGTAATGTCCGACCTGCCCAGGCTGGAGCTCAAAGAGCGGATTGCTCGCACCAGCAAGGCTCTGCACGCACACCTTCCCGTCACGGGCGCCGAAGCCCTCAACGTACTGCTTCGCTCGCTGCCGCCGACCCCCGAGAGGACGGTACGCAACCTTTTATCCGATTCGCTGTCGTGTGTGGATGAGGCGCAGTGATCAAATGGTTTGGGGCGTGGCCGATACCGGGTGCCGAGCGACGTGACTCAGTGGGCGGGAACCGGCTCCGACGACGGCCGCCACTCCCGCCTGATCAGCCCGTATACCCACGAGTCAGAGACCTCGCCGTTGACTACGCAGTCCTCCCGCAACGTCCCTTCACGCGAGAAGCCGAGCTTCTCCAGCACGCGGGCAGATGCCACGTTGCGCGTATCGGTCTCAGCTTGGACGCGATTGAGCTCCAGCGTGTCGAATGCCCACCGCAGCAAAGCGCGCGCGGCCTCGGTCGCGTAGCCGTGGCCCCACGCTGCATCGTCGAAGCAGTAGCCAAGCGACGCGCTGCGGTAGTCCGGATTCCACCTGTTCAGGCTGCACCAGCCGATGAACGCCCCGTCGGAGACACGATCCACGGCCAGCCGCGCCCCGGTGCCCTCCTGTGCCATCTGCCGGCAAGTCGTGATGAACTTCTCGGCGCGCACGCGTTCGCTCCACGGTGGCGCGTCCCAGTAGCGCAGCACGTAGGCGCTGCTGTGCAGTGCGAAGAGGTCGTTCGCATCCGCGTCTTCGAATGCACGCAGTCGAAGGCGAGCGGTGTGCAACGAGAGGATGGGCAGCGACATACTCATGTTCCCTCCCGTGATCGGTGGCCGATCAATCAGACATCCGATGCGGGTCACTCGCAATGGGTTTTCTCGGCGGGCCGGCAGAACGACGTGTCCGCTCATCGGCGCAACCGAGCGTCTCTCCGTGTGGTTGGGAGCGGACCGCGACCGCGTACCCGAACTCGACGGTGCGGCAGGTGCGCCGCAGGTGGCGGGTGCCGTAGACCTCGTCGGCCGCGAAGAACGCGGCCCGTATCCCGCCGGCCACCGCCCGCGTGAGCAGGGCCGCGGCGAGTTCGGGCTTGGTGGCGAGGCACACCTCCTCGGGAGCGCCGGCCAGCTCACGGCGTTCCTCGTCCCCGGCACAGTCCCTGGGCAGGTACGGAGCCCGGCCGGTCACCATGTGGCCGCGGTCGGTGGCGAAGGTGAGGTGGACGGCGACCTGGCACACCCCGACCCCGCCCAGCGCGCCGGAGTACTGCGGGCCGGCGCCGACCGCGTCCGTGGAAGACCTTTCGTCCCCGGTCTCCCCCGCGATCGGCACGCGCCACCCAGATCACGAACTACAGCTGCCGTGAGAACACGGAAACCCTGCTCAGCAACCAGAAAGCGCTGCTCGTGCCGACGCCGTAGGCGAGGTGGGCGGTCAGATCATCACCCAGCGTCTTGGCGTCGTATGTCCAGATGGGTTCGTAGAGTCCCGCGATCGGAAGCAACACGTATCCGCTGAGCCACACGAGCGCACCGTACGGGAGCCCGTAGAGGAGGTGGGGCTTGCGCAGCGAGGCGCTGACGACGTCGTAGAAGGCCGCGTTGCCCACTCCATAGGCCCAGTGCATGAAGGTGCTGACGGGGAACGCCGCGCTGTCCGGCAGCTCGCGCAGGGTGAAGGCCTCGGCCAGGCGCTTTCCGACCTGCCCGGGATCCGGCGCCTCCTGCCAGGTGCTGACCGGGCGAACTCCCAGCGCACGGCGTCGTGTTCGCCGCCGGCCCGACGCCGGCGCAGGAACCGCACGGTGTCCATGCAGACGGTGCCGATCACTCCCGCCGCCGGACCCGCACCGACGGCGCCGAGCGGAGCCAGCCGCTGGCGAGCCGGGCACCGCACCAGCCGGCCGCTCCTCCCGGCGGCCGCCCGGGGCCGTCCGTAGCCTTCGCGCGCAGCGGGCTGATCGTCCCCTGGCACCCTGACTACGGGACGCTGCTCGAACTCGCCGAGGCGTGCGACGTGCCCGTGCGCTGGTCCTGCCGCACCGGAATCTGTCACACCTGCGAGACCGCGCTTCTCTCCGGCCACGTTGAATACGCCCCACAGCCCCTGGAGCCCCCGCCGGAGGAAGCGCGCTCATCTGCTGTTCGACGCCCCCGGCCGGCGTGGTCCTGGACATGTGACCGGATGCGTCCGTGGCCGAGGGCGCCACCGCCGACGGCGCGATACGCGTCCAAGGCCGCCGGCGGAGCGCCGGGTTGCGCGTGGTCGGCGCAGCTGCCTAGCGTGGTTGCGTGGGAAGGGGGGAGAAATCCGGCGGGGCGGGTCGGTTTCGCGGGGCATCCCGCCGAAGCCGCTCCTGGCGTGCGTCCGAGAGGGGATTTCTCCCATGTCAAAGGTGCTTCTCATCGTCAGCGGAGCCACCTACTGGGCGTTGAAGGACGGCACGCGGCATGCGACCGGCTACTGGGCCGAGGAGTCCACCAGGCCGGGGTCGGCTAATCGGCCCCTCTTCTCCCGCACCTGCCGGCGCAGCAGGTCGTGGGTGGTCTGGTGGGCGCCGTCGTCGCGCCACTTGTAGAAGTAGTACTTCACCGCGCCGGCGGGCGGCAGGTCGTGGGGAAGGTGATCCCACTGGCAGCCGGTGCGGGACTGGTACAGCAGGGCGTTGACGATCTCCCCCATGTCGTAGTGCCCTGGTGGCCGCTGACGGAGGGGTGCCGGGCCTTCCACGAGGTGATCACGGGCTCGATCAGAGCCCAGCGCTCGTCGGATATGTCGCTCTTGTAGGACTGACGGTCGCTCACGCGGGACACTCCAACACGGCCGGGCCTCCCGGACAGCGGAGATGCGGCGACCCCACGCGTTCCGGTGATGACAGATGCGACATCACGTCACATACCACCCTCTGAAGCCGTCGGCGTGACGAACGATTTCGGCTGGCACACCTACTCGCCGCACTCCGACCTCGTCGCCCGCTACCTGCGCACCGGCGAGTATCTGGACCCGGCCCTCGAAGCCCTCGCTCGCTTCACCCGGTACTTCTCGGCAGAGGTCGCCGTGCGGGACTTCCTCAACAACTTCCCCGACGAGACGATGAAGGCCATCGACGCCGGGGCCCGAGACCTGGACCACCGGACCCGTCGGCTCGCGAGTGAGGCCACCTGCCCTCTGCTGCCCCTGCCCCGCGCATCTCCGTGCCTGACGACGTGGCACTGCCTGTCATCGAGCAGCTCTACGGCGACTCCAGCACCTACGTCCGCATGTCGGTCGCCAACCATCTGCACGACCTGTCCGTGACGCAGCCGGATCGGGTGCTGGCCACACTTCGGCGTGGGAAGGTCTCTGGTCCCCTTCCCGACAAACACTTCGCGTTCATCTCCCGGCAGGCTCTTCGGAGCAGGTTGAAGAAGGGCTGGCCGGGTACCTACGCCTTCCTCGGCCACACGCCCGACGCGCCGGTCGAGCTGACGCCTCTCGTCCTGGAACGCACCGAGCTCGCCGACGGCGACACGCTCAGCTTCTCCGCCACTCTCACCACCACCGCGCCCGTCCCGGTCCACGTGATGTTCGTGATCTCTTCGACGAAGCGGACCGGCAAGCCGCGCGAGAAGGTGTACTTCCTTCTGCGCAGCAGCGGCAAGCCGAGTGAGGAACCGTCACTCGCCAAGGACCACGTGCTGCGCTCCACTGCCACCGTGAAGCTCACGCCGGGTGCGTATTCGATCGCCCTCCAAGTCAACGGACGCCGTTTCCCGGAGGCGACTTTCCGTGTCCGGGAGGCGTGACGAACCGACCGCCCTCCTGAACTGAACCGATCACCTCGAAGGGGGTGGCACCCCCTCGCGCCACCCCGGTCGGCCATGCGCAGAGCAGACCGAAGGCTCACACCCTCTGATCCCGTCCCCGGACCGCGGCCCTGCACATGGCGACCGACGGCGCTTCGGCCAACACCCGTGGCGGGACCACGCGCCGGACACTGCGACAGCAGTCGCCGCCCCGACGGGCGCGGCGCGTGCTCACCGCTTCCGCGGCACACCGCACAGGGCGAGGAGGTCGTCCATCATGTTCTCGAACAAGGGCAGGTAATCATCGAATGACGAGGCCAGGTGTCCGTAGACGGCCATGCAGAGCAGCCCGTAGATCTGCCGCCAGCACGTGATCATCACCATCGCGACCCCTGGCGGGTAGTCGTGCTCCATCAACCGTCCGTACGCCGTCACCTGTGCCCGAAGGCGCGGCTCCATCTCTTTCACAGACGGGTACCGCAGGATGCCCCGGCGCCACAACTGTGCGAAGGTCTGTCCGAACAGACCGCCCAATTCCCGGATCAGCACTTGGTCGACGTGTTGCCCGGAGGCGACCAACCGTGCGTAGCCTGCGCCCATGAGGAGATCGAACTCACCAGGGTTCGCGACCGACCAGTCCACCACTGCCCTTGTAGCTGCGTAGAGTTGACCGCCGAAATCCTCCGGGTCCATTGTCCCCGCCGCGTCGGCGACGGTCGACACGAAATCACGCGTGACGCCTTGGTAGACCGCGAGCGTGAGGCCCGGCTTTCCCTCGAAGTATCGATACAACGCCGGCGGAGTGACCCCTACCTCCCGGGCCACCGCCGACAGACTCAGGGCCTCGACGCCCTGCGTGGCGATGAGCCGGCGCGCCACCGCGAGCGCGTCGTGCTCCAACTCGACGCGCAGGCGCTCCCGACGTGACGCGGGCCGACCGGTCTCTCCCCTGGCGGAGGGGTGCATCTTCACCTCTCAATGACTCCGAGCGAAGCAACTCGGCCAAGCCGACGCGAAGTTGATGGATCCCCGAGTTGCAGTGACACCATGTTATGTGGTTAATACCTTTCACTCTGTTGATGGGTGTCACGCCTCACCGTGGCGCTGTGAAGGGATAGCGCATGACCATGCAACGCAGACGGGCCTGGTGGCTCGGCGTCCTCGTGGTGCTCGCACTACTGGCCGGAGGCGGGGTCGCCTTCTGGAAGATTCAGGAATCCGACACCCGCCTTGCCATCGAGATCAAAGGGCTGCCCGGCAATGCCCGGTCAGCCGTCACGGTCACCGGGTCCGGCGGGTTCAAGCGGTCAGTGACGACCTCCACCACCGTGGAGGTACCCCCGGGATCCGTCCGCGTGACACCGGCGCCGTTCAAGGCGGCCCACGCGACCTACTACACCTCGCGTGACGTGCTCACCGCCACGGTCGACAGCGGCGAGTCAGCGCGCCTGATCGTCGACTACCAGATCGCGGTTGCCGACAAGGCTCGCATTCTCGACCACACCAACCTCGGGCTGGCCAAATCGACCACGGGTGAGGATCAAGAGCTGCTGTTCCGGGCCGACACCAAGAGCGCACAGAATCTGAAGACCGGCGACATCCTTCTCGCAGCCGAGGGGCCGCAGACGCCCAAGGGCCTGCTGCGGCGGGTAGTCCGTATCGAGCATCGCAAGTCCGTGCTGGCCGCCGAAACGGCACCGGCCCAGCTGCAGGAGGCCATGCCCAAGGCTGTCCTGCGCTTCCCTGCTGCACGAAAGGGGAGCGCGACGGCCTCGGACGTGGTGCCGGCCGCGTACGCAGCGGATCCGCCAATTCCTAAGCCCGAGACCGAGGCAACCCTCAAGATCGACACATGGAAAGGCAAGGTCAAAGGCGGTCAGGCTTCATGCGGGATCAACCACCCGCTGTTCAAGGCGGAGGGTGAATGGCCCAGCGTCGACCTCACCGGAACCGATATGGGGTTCAATGAGACCGATCTTGTCTGGGCGCAACTTCAAGCAAAGATCAAATATTCACTGAAGACAACCTGGGGTACCCCACATTCTGCGCATTGCAGCTGGGAATGGGAGGAAGGTCTGGAGAAGACTCACGTGGCCAGCGCGATGACAGCCGTGCTGGCGCGCGTCGGACCATTCACCGTGCGTCCTGAACTGTCGGTCGTCGGAGGGGTCGAAGCTCAGGCGGCAACAGGACTCAAGGTTGAGTCGAAGATTGAAAATGAATTCACGGTGAAGTCCCGACTCACCCTAAAGCCTTTCGCTACGGCGCATATCGAGGACAAGGACCCTGTCAAGTATGAGTCCAAGCTGGCTGGGGCCACAGAAGGGAAGCTGAAGGGAAAGGTCGGCTTCAGGGTCAAACTTGTGGCGGGCGTACCGCTGGATGTTTTTGCTACAGAATTCTTCCTGGAATTCGGAACCGGCGTGGAGGGAAGTATCGAACCACTGAACCGAAAGGCCAAGGTCGAAGGATTCATCGAAGGTGGCGCCGGCATGGAGGTGACCGCAGGGGAATTCGTCGGCAGGCAGGTCGGAATGACGATTCCGCTCTACAAAGTGCCACTCTGGGAACGCAAGATCCCTCCGACCCTGGCCTACGCCACGCACAGCAGCGTCGAGGTCAGGACCGGCGAAGCCGGCCCTGACCGAGTCGCCCCGATTCCGCCGGGCATGGCGGCCCGCCAGCTTGCCTGGTCACCGAACGGCAAACAACTCGCATGGAGCACCGCCCCGACGAGATCCGGTCATGACGAGGGGCGCATCTACCTGGCGGATCTGGCGACGGGCAAGGTCGGCAGCTGGGAATGCGGGAGCTGTCGGCTCTCCTTCGCGGGAGACGTCCTGCTCTCCGAATGGGACACGCTGGGTGGTGAGGAAGCCGGCTTCGCCCGGTATCGCATCGGGCAAGAAGAGCCCACCGCGGTTCACCTGGAGAACCCCGCGACGCTCCACCGCGGGCAGACCCGAGAAGAAGTCTGGGAGGTGGCCCGGAAATACTGCGGGACCGGAGGCTGCGCGACGATGGATCTCTACGGCGAAGCGGCGAGCTCGGGCGATTCACTCATCGGAATTCCGTGGAACGACTGCCGCCCCAAGCTGTTTCGCGTCAACTCGCTCCTCCAGGCATCCGCCCTCACCGTCGCCAACGCCTACCCCGACGCAGTCGAATCCGGACCCGACGGGCGGTTGCTACTCTCCGGAGTGAATTCCGGCGGCTGTGACGGACTGGGGAAGCCAGGCCATCTGGAGTTCTCGGAAGTTTCCAAGACCGGGCAGTTGAGTACGGTTCCGGTTCCCTCTCACTACCAGTCCTGGGAGCCGTGCAACCTCTGGTACGACGAGGAGAAGAACCCTCACGCCGTCCTCGCTCCTCCGATGGATGATGGCGACGTTCTCACTGCGGAGTACCCCTGCTTCCAGCAGCCACCCAGGAAATTCAGGACTCTGAAGAAGCAAGGAGATGCCTGGGAAGAGAGCGGTGACGCTGTGCTGCTGCGGAGAACTCGAGGGGACTGGAGTGCTGAGCTACACGTCGGTGGGCGGTTGACAGCTGAGAATTCCAGCCGGCGTTTCCGTGTCTCCGAGCGTGTGCGCACGTTCGCCTGGGGTCCAGGGGCACCGTAGGCGCTCCCTGACGAGAGCGCGCCCGACATGTGGCGGTGGCCGAGCCTCGACTCATGGCAGGCGAGGTCACCGCGGCGCCGCTTCCATGGTGTTCCCTCGTCACCCGGCCGGAGCAGCGACACCGGGAACCGGTCGACGTCCATCTGATTCTGCGCCGCGACGGCACCACGGGCGTGGAGGTCCTGCGGTCCCGCCGTGCCGGAAACGTCTACGCCTCCGGCCTGTGGCACCTGGCCTTGGGCACCTCGACGGCCCCCGCGAGGACGTCGTCGACGCGCTGATCCGCGAGGGCGCGGAAGCGCATTCCCGATCGATCCGTTCACCAGCCGGAGGCACCCCGTGACGCCGTCCACTCCCCCGTCTCTGATGGGCGTGTTCGCGCATCCTGATGACGAGTCCCTGCTCGTCGGCGGCACAATCGCCCAGCACACCGCGCGGGGAACCGCACCGCGGTCGTCACCACCACCTGGGCCGCAGACAGTCCCCGCGCGGCCCACCTAGCCGACGCCCTGGACGAACTCGGCGCCGGCGAACCGCGCATGCTCGGCTACGCTGACGCACGCAACCCCTCCTCCGCTCCCGGCCGGCCGCGCCTCATCGACGCGCCGATCGACAAGGCCGTCGCCCGACTGGTCCACCACATGCGGCGCTTCCGCCCTGACATCGTCACCACCCACGACGTACTCGGCCAGATGACAGCCCATCCGGACCACCGCCGCACCCATCAGATCACCCTCCTCGCCTGCGAAGCCGCAGGCGTCCCGCACCTCTACCCGGAAGCGGGCGACCCCTGGCAGCCTCAAGCCCTGTACGCGGCCACCCACCCCGACACCGGCGTCGGCGAACTGGCACCGCTGCTGGCGGGTGTCGGAAAGAGCGTGCTCTGCGTCCCGGACGAGTACGTCACCACGGTCGTGGACGTAACTCCGTGGATTGCCGTGAAGTGGGCCGCGATCCTCGCGCATCAAGGCGAAGTCGCCCGCGAGCGCTCCCTGCCAGGCATCCTCGTCCGCCTGCCCGAAGAGACCCGCCACGAGATCATCCGGACCGAGCACTTCACACGACTCATGTCCGGGCCGGTCCCCGGTGACCCGCATCGGCTCACCACCTGAGGCCGCCTGCCCCCTCCCCGTCTCCCCCGGCCCCAGGACCGTACAACTGACCTGAATCAACCCAAGTAGAAAGGTGAGAACATGACCACGACGCCCGACCCCGGCGAGCTGCCCAATACAGCAATGACCGACGAAGAGTACGGGGCCCTTCGTGCCTCGGCCGCCCTGTGGGCAGGCGTCTCGATATTGATCACGGACCGGCGCGGCCGGGTCCTGATTCAACACGTCGACTACCGCGATACCTGTCTCCTGCCGGGCGGTGCCGTCGACAAAGGCGAGTCTCCCTCCACCGCTGCCGCCCGCGAGCTGAGAGAGGAGCTCGGCGTCACCGTCGCGGTCGACCGCGGCCTTGCCATCGACTGGGTCTCCGCCCACAGTTCCCACGCGCCGGAGGCCATACGGTTCCCTGGCGAAATTCTCAGCGTCTACGACGGCGGCACCTGGGACAACGACCAGATCGCCACCATCCGGCTGCCCGACAGCGAGATCACCGGGATCGAGTTCGTCGAGCCCGCCCGCCTGCCTGATCTCCTCTCCCCGCAGGACGCCCGCCGCGCCCTGTCCGCGCTCCGTGCACGTATCAACGCCGCCGGGCCGGTGTTTCTGGAGAACGGGTGCCCGATCGCTCCGACCGTCCTGGACCGGGCCGGCGTCCTGCGCACCGCCCGGGCCGAGCACCACTTCTCCTGGGCATCGGGCCCGGTCCCACCAGGTTTGCCTGTCGTCCAGTCATGGGGCTGGCTCTTCACTCCTGACGGGCGTGTCCTGGTCCTCCTGGGACCGGACACCGGATCCGCATGTCTCCCCGGCGGCACGCCCGAACCCCAGGACCACGGGGACATCGCCGCCACACTGCGCAGGGAGGCTGACGAGGAGGCGGCTGCCCGGCACGGCGAGCCGCTGATTATCGGCCACCTCCGCGACAACGGCCGCGGTCGCGTCCGGCTCGCCGCCGCCCTCACCCGTGTCGGCCCCGCCCGGCCGGATCCGGCCACCGGTCACATCTACACTCGCGTCCTCGCCACCCCAGAGCAGGCCGTCGAGCTCTTCAGCTGGGGCCCGTCGGCCGCGGATCAGCTCGACTCCATCCATGAGGCACGCCAACGCCTCGGCATCCCCGGAGCCGCACGCCAGCCCTTCACCGAACTCGTCGGCCCCACCACCTGGTAGTTCCGCGCTCTGGGTGCGCCTGGGACGGAGACGCCCCCACCAGGTGGTGGAACAGGCCGAGCACATGCCCTCGAAGGGCTGCGGGCTGGTCAAGTCTCGCTCGTGTGGACCGCTGACGGGGGCTCGGCGAAGGCGCCGGCTGCCGCGGCGAGGGCGGCGGTTCTGGCCGCGTGACCGGGCAGGTGCGGGTCGAGTGGTGTGCGGACAAGCACCAGTTGGTGGTACAGCGGCGCGGTGGCGGCGATGAGCAGTCGCCGGGCGTCGGTGTGCGGTGAGAGTTCGCCGCGCCGGACAGCCCGGCTGACGACGATCTCGCAGCGGGCGTATCGGTCCTCCCAGAGCCGTTGTTGGGCGTGGAAGGCTTTCTCGGAACGGAACGAGGCGGCGATCAGCGCTGCGACGATCGGTGGCTGTGCGGTCAGGGCTGTCTGGATCTCCAGGTTCAGTGCTGCCAGGTCGCCTTCCAGTGAGCCGGTGTCCGGTGGCTGCCAGTCGTCGTCGCTCGCCGCGTCGAGAACGTCGGCGAGCAGGCCGCCGACGTCCACCCAGCGCCGGTACACCGTTGTGCGGTGCACGCCCGAGCGGGAGGCGACGGCATCCATGGTGAGCCCGTCATATCCGTGTTCGCCGAGTTCCGCGAGGACAGCATCGAGCACCTGCGTACGAATGCGGGCGGTGCGGCCTCCGGGCCGGCGTCGGGTCGGAGGCGGCCGGGTGCTTTCCGGTCCTGGGTCGGTGGGAGTCATCGCTGGTAATCCGATTGCTCAGGGGGACGGTGATATGGCAGCATCTTAAATCAACAGTTGTCGCATTAGTGGAGTGATCGATCGATGCTCTTCCGAAGCGTTCGCCCGGCCGCGCGGCCCTTGACGGCCGCCTTGTTCTCGAATGCTTTGGAGTGCCTGCATGCCTACACAGATCACCGCGCTCGCCGTCAGCAAGTCCTTCGCCGGCAGGCTCGTCCTTGACTCGGTGACCTGCTCGCTCGCCGCGGGCGAGCGCACCGGGATCGTCGGCGAGAACGGCTCCGGAAAGACCACCTTGCTGCGCCTGCTCGCCGGGCGTGAACGGCCCGATCAGGGGGAGGTCGTCGTCCAGGCCGCCGGCGGCATCGGCTATCTCGCCCAGGACGAGCGTCTGGCGCCGCAGGCGACCGTCCAGCAGGTCATCGACCGGGCCCTGCGTGATCTACGCGCAGTCGAGCAGCGAATGCGTCGTCTGGAGGCCGCGATGGCCGATGGCGATGAGTCGGGCATGGCCGAATACGGCGAACTGATGACGGTCTTCGAGTTGCGCGGCGGCTACGATGCCGACGCCCGGGTGGAACGTGCCCTGCACGGCCTCGGCCTGGGGCTGGTGGGCCGTGAACGTGCCGTGGGCAGTCTGTCGGGCGGAGAACAGGTCCGGCTGCGGCTGGCGGCCGTTCTGGCGGCCGCACCGGAGATGCTGCTGCTGGACGAGCCGACCAACCATCTCGACGAGGCTGCCCTGAGCTGGCTGGAAAATCACCTGCGCACTCGACGGGGCAGCACGGTGGCGGTCTCCCACGACCGGGTCTTCCTCGAACGTGTGGCCACCAGCCTGCTGGAGGTGGACGCCGACCGGCGCCGCGTCGTCCGGTACGGCAACGGCTACACCGGCTACCTCGCCGAGAAGGCGGCTGCCCGGCAACGCTGGGTCCAGGCGCACGACCAGTGGCGGGCCGACGTCGACCGGCTTCGCGAGGCCGCCGCGACCACCGCCCGCCAGGTCGCCCACGGCCGTCCGATGAAGGACGGCAACAAGATGGCCTACGACCGGGCGGGAGGCCGAGTGCAGCAGTCGCTGGCCAGCCGGGTGCGCAACGCCGAGGAGCGGCTGCGCCGGCTGCTTGCCGACCCGGTCCCGCCCCCGCCCGAGCCGCTGCGCTTCACCCCCGTACTGCGGGCCCGCCGCCTGCAGGGCTTCGTACTCGACGCCGCCGACATCGCCGTCACCGACCGGCTCGACCGCACCGACCTCACCGTCACGGCGGGCGAACGCCTGCTGATCACGGGGCCGAACGGAGCGGGCAAGAGCACCCTGCTCCGTGTCCTGGCCGGGGAAGTCACCCCCGACAGCGGGAGCGTCAGCCGCCGCGGCAGGATCGGCTACCTCCCCCAAGAGCCGCGACCCGGGAAACCGGACGAGACCGTACTGACCGCCTTCGCCCGTGGACGGGCGGGGGAGGCCACCGGGTACACCGAACCGTTGCTGTCCCTCGGCCTGTTCGACCGCGATCAGCTCACGGTGCCGGTCGGCCGGCTGTCCACCGGACAGCGGCAGCGTCTCGCTCTGGCTCGACTGCTCAGCGAGCCGTCAGACGTCCTGTTGCTCGACGAACCCACCAACCATCTGTCACCCGCCCTCGTCGAGGAACTGGAAACCGCTCTGACCGGGTACAACGGCGCCGTCGTCATCGTCAGCCATGATCGCCGGTTGCGTCGGCGCTGGCGTGGCGCCCACCTGGCCGTGCAGCCGCCTGCGACGTCCACCGCCAAGGCCTGAGGCCCTCCGGACCTACAGACATCCCTTCAAGGAGGAAGCACTTCTTGATGCCACGTGTTCCCGCCGACCCGACCGTGGTGCATCCGAAGCCCGAGCAGCCACGGGTGGCGCTGCTCAAGCCGCCGCTGATCATCTCGCCGCTGATCGAGGTCGGGGAGTTCTCCTACACGTCAAGGCCCGCCGCCGATCTGTTGAACGAACCCTGACAGAGGACGACCGGCCCCGCGAAAGCCGGGCTCCTCCCGAAGAAACGCTTCACGGCCAGGTTGCCGAACTCCGGTCGTCGCCCTACAAGCGGTGGCCCGCTCCCGCCCGGCTGCCCCTTCACCTTCCAGCACCGAGAATCGAGTGTCCACATGCCTGCTTCGTCCCACCACAACCCGTTCGCCGACTGGCTTCGCACCCATGCCGTCCCGCTCACCCACCTCGACCGTGAAGCGCCGCTCGACGACCTGGAGCCGCTGCGTGCCGTCATCGGCAATGCCCGCGTCGTAGCGATCGGGGAGAATTCCCACTTCATCGACGAGTTCGCGCTCATGCGCGAGCGCATCCTGCGGTTCCTGGTCGAACGCTGTGGTTTCACCGTCCTGGCCTTCGAATACGGTTTCAGCGAAGGCTTCCCTCTTGACTCATGGGCCCTCGGCGAGGGGACGGACGATGACCTGTCGGCCCACCTCGACGCGGCGATCCCCGTGGGAGTCGATGGGCCGCTGCGCTGGATGCGCGGGCACAACCGCGCAGACTCATCGCCGGTGCGTTTCGTCGGCATCGACATCCCGGCGGCCGGTGGGTCCTTGCTTCCCGCCCTGGCCCCGGTCGCCGACTACCTGCGCCACATCGATCCCGATACCCTGCCGGCGGCCCAGGAGGCGATACGGATCGCCGAATCGTTCGCCGGTGGCTCCGGGGCGGACGCCGCACCCGCGTGGGCACGCCTGGCCACCGCCGAACAGGATGCCCTCAGCGCGACCCTGATGCGCCTGCTCATCCGGTTCCGCTCCCTCGAACCGCTGTACGTCTCCTGCGGCGACCAGCAGAGCTACGACATCGCCGTGCGCCGACTCGAAGGCGCCTGCCACGGCGACTACACCTTCCGCGCCATGGCCGGCCTCTTCACCGGTGACGGGCTGACCGCCGACACGTCGGCCCGGGACGTGTACATGGCCGAGTCGGTCCTGTGGCACCTGGAGCGCTTCGAACCCGGAACCCGCGTCGTGCTGGCGGCTCACAACGCCCATATCCAGAAAACACCGGTCTGCTTCAACGGTCACCTCACGGGGCTCCCGATGGGGCAGTACCTGCACCGCGCGCTCGGGGACGAGTACGTCGCCCTCGCCCTGACGAGCACCACCGGACACACGGCGGAGATGCGCCGCGACGAAAACACCCGCTTCGGTTTCACCGTCGCCCCCACCCCCCTGAACACCCCCGAACCGGGAAGTATCGAAGCCGCCTTCGCCGATGCCGACCTCGGGCTCAGCATCGCCGATCTGCACCGGGCACGCCCGGAGGCCGACAGCGACGCCGACCCGGCCCCGGGCCCCGACCGCATCCGGATCCAGAGCGCCTTCCTGCACACCCCCGTCCTCGACGCGTTCGACGCCATCCTCCACACCCCGACCTCCACCGTGGCCGACGGCCTCGGCCTCGACCACGTCTCCGACACCGTCGAGGAGAAGACGCAGTGAACGGCCCTGGTGGCAGGCCGTACGCGCTCGCCACGGGAACGGACCGCGCTGTGGCCCACGACGAATGCCTACGAGGGAAGGGGCCAGTGATGGACGCGATGTGATCACCGTGGGCGCAGGCCCAGTGCTCCGACGGCGATCTCGACGTCCCCGGCTTCGGCGCGATCCGCGCGGGTTTCACCGGGACCGACCGCGGGAACCTCGGACTCGGCGCGTCGCCCACCTCAGAGGTTGTCTCCCTCTACACCACCGAAGACGAGACCACCGAATACGACGACGACACACCGATGACCGTGATCGAACTCCAGGACAGCATCCACCGCGTGCTCGGTGTGAATCTGCCGATCCGAGGAGCGGCTCACTCCTCGATCAAGTTGCCGAGATGCGCACGGGACAGGCCGCAGAAGGCCGGACGAGGCAAGGCTGCACGGGCCCGGGGTGACGTCATGGACCGACCGACCCGTGCAACCGTCGTCGCGTCGCGGCTGACGGTCTGTCCGCCCGTTGCTGCTCGGCGGGCTCGGCGGGCTCGGCGATCAGCGCCGTGGCCATGGCTCGGAAGCCGAGCCTGGCGTAGATCCGGGCGACGTCATCGTCGCCCGCGGACAAGAAGACGGTCTCGACGCCTCGCGATCGTGCGTCGGCCACCAGCACAGCGGTCACCGCCTCTGCGAGGCCCCGGCGGCGCGCGGTCGGCAGAGTTCCCACGCCGACAATCTCGGTGACCGCGCCGACGGGCTGGTGCTGGCCGACACACAGCGCCGTGCCGTCCTCCACCGCGGCGGCAACACACGTCAGACCGGCCAGGATGCGTGCGATCGCGCGTTCCATCGATCCGTCACCTGCATGGCCGCGCACCGCCTCGTCCAGTTCCGCCAGGCCGGCGGCCCCGACACCGGTGCCAGGCTCGGCGAAGGCCAGGTGGGGAACGGCCAGCGCGCTCGGCAGCACGGGATCGTCGTGCCTCACGGTCCGGAGCACCACGCCGTCGCCCACCTCGGGCACGACAGGAGTCGGTACGTTCGGGCCGAGCACCATCAAGGGGTGCTCGTGCACCTCAAGGCCCGCCTGCTCGACCGCAGCCCGCAGCTCGGGTGCGGCCTCGGCGACCCACTCGAAAGTCTCCGGAATCCCCAGTTCCCGCTGCCGGGCACGGACCCGGTTCACATCGGCGGCACTCACCGCTCCGGACCACCCCAGGGTCGGACGGGCGTAGAAGGGCCAGCCCTGCCCCTCTCGGATGAACAGGGTCAGCGGCCCGAAGTCCTCGACTCGGGCACCGGAGCGGGGAACCGCGTCGTAGTACTGCTCAAGTCGACCCAGCAGCTTTCGGCGATCGGTAAGATCCAGAGACGTCACGCCGAGCATCCAAGCAGGAGCTCGGTAACCACTGCCACCGCATTACGTTTTGTCGACGAGACATCGCGAACCAAGTCGATGGTCACGGCTCTCCCCCATCCGCGGAGCCGGCCTGCTCGGCACGACCCTGCTCTGCTGCACCCTTGCCCGACTCTCCACGGAAGTGGCCGACTCCCAGATGAATCGGCTCGATTTGCCCCTTGGCCCCCGCTCCTCGACAGAACGGGAGGAGGCACGATCGATGCCCGGTTGCAGGGCTGCGGTACCCGTCTCCTGCGAAGAATTCACACGAACGCCGATGTACTGGAGGACGATGGGCAGTCCTTGCCGTTCGGGCGAGTGGTCTGCCGTCCCAGGCGGAGTGCTTACGGAAGCCGATACCCCTCGGCCTGCGAAACACGGTCTCTCCCTCCGGCCTGGCCGGCGCCGGCGCCCAGAGCAACCGCGATCCGTTACGGACGCTCCGAGGCACCCCGAGCAGCTCACGGTGCCCATTTCCATGGACGCAAGCAGCTTGCATGGTTTGCAGCGAACTTACGTTTCCTGACAGTCGCAGCGAAAACCCCTGGTGTGAACGGGTGTTGACTTGCACCAGATCGAAACGATGCCGATTACTGCCTGCGCGATCAGTAGACGGTGCGTCAATTCTCTGCAACCCTCCGATCGTTCAACGCAATAGATCTCGTACATGGTGCATAAATCTAATCCTCATCACGATACGACTGAGCCGCGCCTCGTCGCCGTCAGGGCGCGAGGCCGAGGATCGGGGAACCATGAGAGCGAAACGCTGGAGGTCGCGGGGCTTGAGCGCCCTGATCGTGACCAGTCTTCTGACGCTCGGCGCGCCGACGCTGACGGCGTCGGCGGCCGACGGACCGAACATCGCGGCCGGCCGGTCGGCCGCGGCGAGCAGTGCACAGAGCGGAAAGGCCGCCACCGGCATCACCGACGGGAACCAGAGCACGTACTGGCAGAGCTCAGGCACCTCTCTGCCGCAGTGGGTCCAGACCGATCTCGGCACCACGATCAGGACGGACCAGGTCGTCCTGAAGCTGCCGGCCGACTGGGAGCGCCGCAGCCAGACGCTCTCCGTGCAGGGAAGCGCCGACGGGACGAGCTTCACTACGCTGAAAAGCTCCGCCGCGTACACCTTCAGCCCGGGGTCGGCCAACACCGTCACGGTGGCCTTCCCCGCCACCAAGGCGCGGTTCGTGCGGATCAACATCACCGCGAACACGGTCGGGCGGGTCGCGCAGCTCTCCGAGTTGGAGGTGCACACGGCAGGCGAGTCCTCCGTCAACCTGGCGAGCGGACGCACTCTGACCGCGAGCAGCCACACCGAGGTCTACACCGAAGGAAACGCCAACGACGGCAACAGGGCCACGTACTGGGAGAGCCGCAACAACGCCTTCCCGCAATGGATCCAGGCCGATCTCGGCTCTGCCGTCCGTGTCGACCGGGTCGTCCTGCGACTGCCCGACGGATGGGCTGCGCGCAGCCAGACACTGAAGCTCCAAGGCAGCACGAACGGCTCGGACTTCACCGACCTGACCGCGTCCAAGGCATACACCTTCGACAGTGCGGGCGGGCAGTCCGCCGCGATCACCTTCGACGCGGCCACCACGCGGTACGTCCGCGTCCTGATCACCGCGAACAGTGTCCAACCAGGGGCCCAGGTCTCCGAACTGGAGATCTACGGTCCGGCGTCGGGCGACACGCAGGCGCCGACCGCGCCGACGAACCTGGCCTTCATCGAGCCTGCGAGTGGTCAGATCAAACTGACCTGGAGCGCGTCCTCGGACGACACGGGCGTCACCGGCTACGACATCTACGCCGACAACACGCTCCTGACGAGCGTCAGCGGTGACGTCACGACGTACACCGACAACCGGCCCGCCGACCAGACCGTCTCGTACTACGTGCGGGCCAGGGACGCGGCCGGAAACCAGTCGGGCAACAGCAACACCGTCACCCGGCGCGCCGACACGGGTGACACGCAGGCGCCGACCGCGCCGACGAACCTGGCCTTCATCGAGCCTGCGAGTGGTCAGATCAAACTGACCTGGAGCGCGTCCTCGGACGACACGGGCGTCACCGGCTACGACATCTACGCCAACAACACGCTCAGGGGCAGCGTCGCCGGCAATGTGACCACCTACACCGACACGCAGCCGGCCTCCGCCACCGTCACCTACTTCGTCCGGGCGAAGGACGCCGCCGGGAACCGGTCCGGCAACAGCAACTCCGTCACCCGCAACGGATCCGGGGGCGCGGGCTCCAACCTCGCGGTGGGCAAGCAGATCAGCGCCTCCTCCGTGGTCCACACCTTCGTCGCGGCGAATGCCAACGACAACAGCGTGACGACCTACTGGGAGGGGGCGGCGGGCAGCTACCCGAACACCCTCACCGTCAAGCTGGGCGCGAACGCCGACATCAGCAGCCTCGTTCTCAAGCTCAACCCGGACAGCGTGTGGTCGGCCCGCACCCAGACCATCGAGGTACTCGGCCGGGAACAGAGCGCCACGTCCTTCACCGGGCTCGTCGCCGCGAAGAGTTACGCGTTCGACCCGGCGAGCGGGAACAGCGTCACCGTGCCCGTCACCGCGCGCGTCGCCGACGTGCAACTGAAGTTCACGGCCAACTCCGGCTCGTCGGCCGGGCAGCTCGCGGAGTTCCAGGTCATCGGGGTTCCGGCACCCAACCCGGATCTGGAGGTCACGGGTCTGACGGCAACGCCCGCCGCGCCGGTCGAGTCGGACGTGATCACACTCAGGGCCACGGTGCGCAACAACGGCCCGGTCGCGGCGCCCGCCGGCAGCGTGGCGCTGCGGCTCGGCGGCACGAAGGTCGCCACCGCGCCGGTCGGAGCGCTGGCCGCCGGGGCGCAGACCACCGTCAGCGCCTCCATCGGGTCCCGGGACGCGGGCACCTACGAGCTGAGTGCGGTCGTCGACGAGGCGAACGAGATCATCGAGCAGGACGAGTCCAACAACATCTTCACCAGTCCGGACTCCCTCGTGGTGAAGCCCGTCAGCAGCTCCGACCTGATCGCGGCCGCGGTGGACTCCTCACCGTCCAGCCCCGCCGCGGGAGACGACGTGACCTTCTCCGTCGCGATCAAGAACCAGGGCACCGTCGCCTCCGACGGCGGGAACCACGGCGTGACACTGGCCGTGGTCGACTCCAAGGGCGCCACCGTCAAGACGCTGACGGGCGCGTACACCGGCAAGATCGAGGCCGGCGCGACCACCGCCCCGGTGAAGCTCGGCACCTGGACCGCGGCCGACGGTTCGTACACGATCAAGGTCGTCCTGGCCGACGATGCCAACGAACTGCCGGTGAAACGGGAGAACAACACATCCACCCAGCCGCTCTTCGTCGGGCGCGGCGCCGACATGCCGTACGACATGTACGAGGCGGAGGACGGCACGGTCGGTGGCGGTGCTCAGGTCGTGGGTCCCAACCGCACGGTCGGCGACATCGCGGGCGAGGCGTCCGGCCGCAAGGCGGTGAACCTGGACGCGACCGGTGAGTACGTCGAGTTCACCACCCGCGCTCCGTCCAACACCCTGGTGACCCGCTTCTCCATCCCGGACGCCCCGGGCGGCGGAGGCATCGACTCCACGATCAACGTCTATGTCGACGGCGTGATGAAGAAGGCGCTCCCGCTGACGTCCAAGTACGCCTGGCTGTACGGCGCCGAGACCTCGCCCGGCAATTCCCCGGGTTCGGGCTCACCGCGGCACATCTACGACGAGGCGCACATCATGCTCGACGAGACCGTGCCCGTCGGCAGCAGGATCCGACTGCAGAAGGACGCCGCGAACACCTCCACGTACGCGATCGACTTCATCAGCCTGGAGAAGGTCGCGCCGGTCGCCAACCCGGATCCTGCGACGTACACGGTGCCTGCCGGCTTCACGCACCAGGACGTGCAGAACGCGCTGGACGCGGTGCGGATGGACACCACCGGCAAACTGGTCGGCGTCTATCTGCCGGCCGGCGACTACCAGACGTCGAGCAAGTTCCAGGTCTACGGGAAGGCGGTGAAGGTGGTCGGCGCCGGTCCCTGGTACACGAAGTTCCGGGCGCCTTCCGCGCAGGAGAACACCGATGTCGGGTTCCGGGCCGACGCCTCCGCGAAGGGGTCGTCGTTCTCGAACTTCGCGTACTTCGGCAACTACACCTCGCGGATCGACGGACCGGGGAAGGTGTTCGACTTCGCCAACGTCAGCGACATCGTGATCGACAACATCTGGAACGAACACATGGTGTGCCTGTACTGGGGCGCCAACACCGACCGGATCACCATCAAGAACTCCCGGATCCGGAACATGTTCGCCGACGGCATCAACATGACCAACGGGTCGACGGACAACCTCGTGACCAACAACGAGGCACGCGCCACGGGCGACGACAGCTTCGCGTTGTTCTCGGCGATCGACGCCGGCGGGTCGGACATGAAGAACAACATCTACGAGAACCTGACCTCGATACTGACCTGGCGGGCCGCGGGCGTCGCCGTCTACGGCGGATACGACAACACGTTCCGCAACATCCGCATCGCGGACACGCTCGTCTACTCCGGGGTCACCATCTCCTCGCTGGACTTCGGCTACCCGATGAACGGCTTCGGTACCGATCCGACGACCTTCGAGAACATCTCGATCGTGCGGGCAGGAGGCCACTTCTGGGGATCGCAGACCTTCCCGGGCATCTGGGTGTTCTCGGCTTCCAAGATCTTCCAGGGCATCAGGGTCAACCATGTCGACATCGTCGATCCGACCTACAGCGGAGTCATGTTCCAGACGAACTACGTCGGCGGGCAGCCCCAGTTCCCGATCAAGGACACGATCTTCACCGACATCTCGATCTCGGGTGCTCGTAGGAGCGGGGACGCCTTCGATGCCAAGTCCGGGTTCGGCCTGTGGGCGAACGAGCTGCCGGAATCGGGGCAGGGGCCCGCGGTCGGTGAGGTGACCTTCAACGGTCTGCGGTTCTCCGGCAACGCGGTGGACACCCGGAACACGACCTCCACCTTCAAGATAGACGTCAATCCGTAGAAGGGAGACGGGAACCCGTAGCAGGTGGACGGGGAGTCCCTCCAGCTGAGGTGCAGGATTAACGCAAGCTGCTTGCGCTGCTTGCGTTAGTCTTGCGTGTATGACGCGACGACTTGCTGAAGTAGCGAAGAAGGTGGGTGTCAGTGAGGCCACGGTCAGTCGGGTCCTCAATGGCAAGCCCGGGGTCTCCCAGGCGACCCGGCAGTCCGTACTCACCGCACTGGACGTGCTCGGGTATGAGCGGCCGACCCAGCTGCGGGGCGAGCGCGCGCGCCTCGTGGGCCTGGTCCTGCCCGAGCTGCAGAACCCGATCTTCCCGGCGTTCGCGGAGGTGATCGGCGGTGCGCTGGCGCAGCAGGGTCTCACTCCGGTCCTGTGCACCCAGACCAAGGGTGGCGTCTCCGAGGCCGATTACGTGGACCTGCTGCTCCAGCAGCAGGTCTCCGGCGTCGTCTTCGCCGGTGGGCTGTTCGCCCAGGCGGACGCTCCGCACGAGCACTACCGGCAGCTCGCAGAGCGGAAGATTCCGGTCGTCCTCATCAACGCCCCGATAGAGAACCTCGACTTCCCCTGCATCTCCTGCGACGACGCCGTCGCCGTCGAGCAGGCCTGGCGCCATCTGGTCTCGCTGGGTCATGGGTCCATCGGTCTGGTGCTGGGCCCCGCCGACCACATTCCCTCGCGGCGCAAGCTGGGGGCTGCGAGGGACGTCGCACGGGCCAACGGCGCGGAACTGCCCGACGTGTGCGTGGAGCGGACGATGTTCTCCCTGGAAGGCGGACAGGCGGCCGCGTCGCGCCTTCTCGACCGGGGTGTCACCGGCATCATCTGTGCGAGCGACCCGCTGGCCCTGGGTGCCGTACGGGCGGCTCGGCGGCGCGGCCTCGCCGTACCGGGCGACGTCTCCGTGGTCGGATACGACGACTCCGCCTTCATGAACTGCACGGAGCCTCCGCTCACCACCGTGCGTCAGCCCATCGAGGCGATGGGGCGCGCGGCCGTCGAGTTGCTGTGCACCCAGATCCAGGGCGGTGAGGTGCACCCCGGTGAACTGCTCTTCGAGCCCGAACTGGTGGTGCGCGGTTCGACGGCCCAGGCTCCGCGGTAGCCCCGGTCGTCGGCCCGCCTCTGTGCGTCGCGATGCCGCAGGGCCCTGTCCACTCTTCCCGGACAGGGCCCTGCGGCGTATCCGGGTCCGCGTAGCCGGGGTTGCTCGACGGCGGGTCCCGTGCTCTCGGGCGTCCCATGCGGTCATCTGTCAAACAATTACGAAATCAGCGCGAGATATTGCGTCAATCTATCGGCGATGGTTGAGTGTGCGACGCCCCGCAACGCATCGGCGGTGGGGCGACCTCCACGTTCATGCCCGAAGGGGACCACCCATGAGAAGTGCCCGGTTCCGCCGTATCCGCCGCGCCAGCGCGGTCACCCTCGTCTCCGCGCTCACGCTGACCGCGCTCGCCGCCTGTGGCACGAGCAGCAGCAACAACGGCAGCGATGGATCCGACGGTGGCGGGTCGACCGACCCCGCCGCCCCCCTGGATCCGAAGACCAAGGTGACGCTCACCATCGACTGCATGCCCCCTGCGGCGAAGGCGGCCGAGCTCAAGGAGTGGAAGGAGGACGTCGCCGAGTTCAACAAGACGTACCCGAATGTCACCATCGAAGGACGCTCCACACCCGGCCAGTGCCTGGAGCCACCACGCTTCACGGCGATGCTCAAGGCCAAGTCCCAGCCGGACGTGTTCTACACCTACTTCACCGATCTGCCTCAGGTCCTCGACAACGACGGTGCCGCGGACATCACCGCCTACGTCAACGACAAGAGCGTTCCCCTGCTGAAGGACATCGATCCGAACGTCCTCAACTCGCTCAAGCAGGACGGCAAGCTCTACGGCCTGCCCACCAGCAACTACACCATGGGCCTGCTCATCAACCGCAAGCTCTTCCAGCAGGCGGGCCTGGACCCCGACGCCCCGCCGCGCACCTGGGCGGAGGTCCGCGCGGCCGCGAAGAAGATCGCGGGCCTGGGCAAGGGCATCGCGGGCTTCGGCGAGTACAGTGCCGGCAACACGGGCGGCTGGCACTTCACCGCGCAGGTGTACAGCCTGGGCGGTGCAGTCGTCGACGAGAGCGGCAAGAAGGCCGCCTTCAACAATGAACTCGGCAAGCAGGTCGCCGAGAACCTGCACGCCATGCGCTGGCAGGACGACAGCATGGGCAAGACGCAACTGCTCAAGTGGGGCGACCTGCAGAAGCAGATAGCCACCGACAAGCTGGGCATGTTCCTGGCCGCACCCGACGACATCGCGTACATGGTCCAGCAACTCGGCGCCAGTTACGAGAACTTCGGGATGGGACCGATCCCGGGCGAGAGGAACACTCTGGCCGGCGGCAACAACTACATGGTCAAGAAGGGAATCTCCGGCGACAAGATCAAGGCCGCCGTCGCCTGGTTGAACTTCAAGAACCTCACCGTCGGCAAGGGGCAGTTCGAGTGGGCCCGCACCAAGGCCGACAAGCTGCCCGTGGGCGTTCCCCAGCCCAACTTCTGGCTGAACGAGTCCAAGACCAAGGACGACGCGGCCCGTGTCCAGTACGCCACCATGCCGGTCGCCAACTTCAAGACCTTCATGGACAACCCCGTCGCGGGCAAGGCGGAGCCGCCGAAGGCCCAGGAGGTCTACAAGGTCCTCGACAACGTGATGTCGGGCATCCTCACCAACAAGGACGCAGACGTCGACAAGCTGCTCGCCACCGCCGAGGCGCAGGTCAACCAGGTCCTGGCCAACCAGTGACCGGCACCGGGGGCCGGCCTGCCGGCCCCCGCGTCCCGACCGCTCCCCGACCGCACTCCGGCACATCCGCACCGAGGAGGCGACAGATGTCGGCCCCCACCATCTCCACCACGAACATGGCGAACAAGCCCCACCGCTCCCGGCACCACGGTCGCGGGCCAGGGCCTTCCGGCGGGACCTTCGCCAAGCACCTGCGTCGCAATCTCACGGCCCACGGCTTCCTGATCGGTGCCGTGATCTGCTTCTCGCTGTTCTCCTGGTACCCGATGGTGAGGGAGTTCCTGCTCGCCTTCCAGAAGACCGAGAGCGGGCGGACCACATGGGTCGGCCTCGCCAATCTGAGCACCGTCTACCACGACCCGGCCTTCTGGCAGGCCTGGCGCAACACACTGCTGTTCACCCTGCTCGCACTTGTCCTCGGCTTCGCCGTCCCGTTCGTCGTCGCGGTCGTCCTCAACGAGTTCCGGCACGCGCGGGGGTATCTGCGTCTGCTGGTCTACCTGCCGGTCATGCTGCCGCCGGTCGCCTCCGTACTGCTCTTCAAGTACCTCTACGACCCGGGGTACGGCCTGCTCAACGAGATCCTCGGCTTCTTCGGTCTGCCCGCGCAACAATGGCTCCAGGACCCGGACACCTCCATGCTCTCCGTGGTCATCGCGGCGACGTGGATGAACATGGGCGGCGCGACCCTGATCTACCTCGCCGCACTGCAAGGAATCCCCGGCGAGCTGTACGAGGCCGCGGAACTGGACGGCGCCGGTCTGTTCCGCAAGATCTGGCACATCACCATCCCGCAGACCCGGCTCATCCTCTCGCTCCTGCTGCTCATGCAGGTCATCGCGACCATGCAGGTGTTCGTCGAACCGTTCCTGCTCACCGGCGGCGCGGGCCCCGAGGGATCGACCACCACCGTCGTCTACCTCATCTACCAATACGCCTTCAACTTCAACAACTACGGCGCCGCGGCGGCGCTCGGCCTGGTCCTCCTCGTACTGCTCGCCGGTGTCTCGGCGGCGTACGTGAAGCTCAGCCGCGCCGAGGACGAGTAGGACCGGGGGATACGACGGATGTCCACACGCACACTCATCTCACCGGCCCAACTGGCCAGGCCCCGGGGCAGGATCGCCTACTGGGTGACCTTCGTCCTCGTCGTCGGTCTGTTCACTCTCGTGTTTCTCGGACCGCTCTACTGGATGGCGTCGAGCGGCCTCAAGTCCACTCAGGAAGCCGTCCAGATACCGCCGACCCTCGTCCCCGGGTCCTTGGAGTCCGGGAACTACTCCCGTGCCTGGGAGGTGATGGACCTCTCCCGGCTCCTCTTCAACACGCTGTACTACGCCTTCGGCGCCCTGGCCTTCCAGCTGATCTTCGACGTGGCGGCCGCCTATTCGCTCTCCAAGCTGCGGCCACTCTTCGGCAAGGCGATCCTCGGCATGATGCTCGCCACCCTGATGATCCCGGCGACCGTGCTTGTCGTTCCGCAGTACCTCACGGTCCTGGACGTGCCGTTCGTGGAGCGCAATCTGCTGAACTCCCCCTGGGTGATCTGGCTGCCCTCGGTGACGAACGCCTTCAACATCTTCCTGCTGAAGAGATTCTTCGACTCCATCCCGAAGGAACTGCTGGACGCCGCCTCCATCGACGGAGCCTCACCGATGCGCACACTGTGGTCGATCGTGCTGCCCATCTCACGGCCGATCCTGGGCGTCGTCTCCATCTTCGCCGTGGTCGGGGTCTGGAAGGACTTCCTCTGGCCGATGCTCACCCTGCCCGACCCGGCCATGCAGACACTCAACGTCGGCATCTACTCGCTCTCCAACGGCGTCCCCGAGAACGTGCTGATCGCCGCGCTCACGATCGCGTCCCTGCCGACGCTGCTCATCTTCCTGATCTTCCAGCGCAACATCATGAGCGGCCTCACCGCCGGTGGTCTCAAGGGCTGACAGCCCGCGCGCACCCGCACCGAGCATTCCCGCCCCGCACACGTCCCACCCTTCTCGCATCTCCATGAAGCCTCCGCCGCCGGCCCGTTCCCCGGCGCCCCGCTGTCCGGGCCGGCGGTGGAGAACCCCCCTGCCCGAAAGGACCCTCACGTGGCAGCCCCTCACTCGGAACACACCGACGACTGGTGGCGCAGCGCCGTCATCTACCAGGTGTACCCACGCAGCTTCGCCGACGGCGACGGCGACGGCACCGGGGACCTCGCGGGCATCCGGGCGAGACTGCCCTACCTCGTCGAACTCGGCGTCAACGCCCTGTGGTTCACGCCCTGGTACGTCTCACCACTCGTCGACGGCGGCTACGACGTCGCCGACTACCGCGCCATCGACCCTGCCTTCGGAACACTCGCCGAGGCGGAGAAACTCATCGCGGAAGCCCGCGAGTCCGGCCTCCGGGCAATCGTCGACATCGTCCCCAACCACGTGTCCGATCAGCACGTCTGGTTCCGGGCGGCCCTGGACGCCGGGCCCGGCAGCCCCGAGCGCGAGCTGTTCCACTTCCGGCCCGGCCGGGGTGAGAACGGCGAACTCCCGCCCAACGACTGGCCCTCCCAGTTCTCCGGACGCACCTGGACCCGCGTGCCCGACGGTGAGTGGTACCTCCACCTCTTCGCCCCCGAGCAGCCCGACCTCAACTGGGCCCACCCGACGGTCCGTCAAGAACACGAACAGATACTGCGCTTCTGGTTCGAGCGGGGCGTCGCGGGCGTACGGATCGACTCCGCGGCACTGCTCGCCAAGGACCCGGAACTCGCCGACTTCGTCGAAGGCGTCGACCCCCACCCCTACATCGACCAGGACGAACTCCACGACATCTACCGGTCCTGGCGCGCCATAGCCGACGAGTACCAGGGGATCTACGTCGGCGAGGTCTGGCTGCCCGATTCCGAGCGCTTCGCCCGCTACCTCCGTCCCGACGAACTGCACACCGCCTTCAACTTCAACTTCCTCGCCTGCCCATGGCAGCCGGACCGCCTGCGGCGCACCATCGACAACACCCTGGCCGAGCACGCCCCGGTCGGCGCCCCCGCGACCTGGGTCCTGTGCAACCACGACGTGACCCGGACCGTGACACGGTACGGCCGCGAGGACACCGGATTCGACTTCGCCGAGAAGGCCTTCGGGACACCCACGGACCTGGACCTCGGTACGCGGCGCGCCCGGGCCGCCGCCCTGTTGACCCTGGCGCTCCCCGGCGCCGTCTACGTGTACCAGGGCGAGGAACTGGGCCTGCCCGAGGCCGATGTGCCCCTGGATCGCATCCAGGATCCGATGCACTTCCGCTCCGGTGGCACCGACCCGGGACGCGACGGCTGCAGAGTGCCGCTCCCGTGGGTCGCCGATGCGCCGCACAGCGGTTTCGGCTCGCGGGGCGAACCCTGGCTGCCGCAGCCGGAGGACTGGCCGTCCTACGCCGCCGACCGGCAGAGCACCGACCGCGCCTCGATGCTGACGCTGTACCGCGAGGCGCTGCGGCTGCGACGTACCGTCCCCGGCTTCGGGGACGAGTCGCTGACCTGGCTGCCGTCCACGCCGGGGGTCATCGCCTTCGGCCGGGGTCGTAGCCTGACCTGCGTCGTCAACCTCGCCGCGGAGCCCGCGGAGCTCCCGGCCCACACGGACGTCCTGCTCGCCAGCGGCCCCCTGGACGACCGGGGCCGCCTCCCGCAGGACACGGCGGTGTGGCTGCTGGCCTGACCCCCAACGCCGAACCGCCCCGCCGCACCGGTTCAGGCTGGTGCCGGCCTCCGGCCGCAGCCAGTTGCTGACATCGACGGCCAGAACGGAAGACTCCGGCAACTCCTCGACCGCGTACCGGAAGCCGCGCGCATCGTTTGCCTGCTCCCGGCCGCGACCGGCATCGTGGCCGGGCTCGGACTGGCCGGACACCTGGTCGGGCGGACGCACGAATGCGACTGGCCGGCTCAGGACGTACGGTCCGTTCCGGTGGTCACCGGAACGGACCTCGTGCAGGACGAGATGAGCAGCGGGGAGACGCCGGGGCGGGCCCGACACCCGCCCCTTCGGGCTCACTCGCCCGCGAGATCCTGAACACTGACGTCGTCGTGCTGCACGACCCGCGTCGGAACATCTCCGTTCTCGATGCTCTGGCTGGGCCGGTAGAGGCCCCACTTGATGTAGCCGAAGCCCGTGGGGTTCTCGGGGTGGAAGGTCTGCACGTTCTCGTACGTCTTCCGCAGGGCGAAGTCCGATTCGCCGGGCATACGGGTGGAGATCTTGTAGGAGCCGGTCTTGTCGTCCGTCCAGCGGACGTCCACGCGGAACGTCATCCACTGATTGACGTACGGGCGGAAGTCGTCGACCACATCGGCGTGCAGTTCGAGCGTGGGTGACCGGAACGCGATGCTGTTGCGCTTGGCCATCAGGTAGAAGGACGGCCGGTTCCCGCCGGCGTGCTTCCCCTGGAAGATGATGTCGCCGCTCTCCGAGTCCCCCGGCTCGTAGGTCTTCCAGTCCTTCAGGAGGACGCTGAACCGGTACCGGCGCACGTCGCCCACATGGAATGCCCCCTGGGGGACGTTGTTCGTGGCGCTCTCGCTGCGTGGGGCTCCGTCGGACTCGTAGCCGGAGTCCCCGAGCGTCACCTTGTGCGTGATGGCGTAGTCGTCCCCGGACTTGACGACGGACGAGGCGTCCTGCGCGGTGGCGTGCGTCGTCGTCAGTGCGGGGATTCCCGAGTTGAGGCTGCCGTCCTCGTAGTCGATGTCGAGCAGCGCGGAATGCGTGCTGCTCCGGGGCTGCTGCACCGCGGATCGGCTCGGCCTGTCCTGACCTGCCTCGGCGCCGTTCGGGTCCACCACGCTGAGAGTCCCGGCCAGGGCAAGGGCGGTCGAGGCCCAAACCATTGCCTCCCTGTGCATTTCCGCGTCCCTTCCTGTAGTCGTTCTCCATCGGGTCGTACGGTCACCGGCCGGGCCTGTCGGTGATCCGGATCAAGTTGCGGCCGCGCATGGTGTAGAGATGGCCGGCCTCGTCATTGGTGAGGTGGGAGCCGCTGTACCAGCCGCCGTTGACCGCGGGGACGACGGTGCTGACGGCGAAAGTGCGGGGGATCGAAGCGGAACACGGTCGTGTCGGAGACTCCGTACACCACACCGCGGTTGGTCACCATGGCGGCGAACCCGTTGCAGACCTCTCTGACGTCCGCCCGGTGCACGAGGGTGCGCCGGTGAAGATCGATGACGAAGAGGCCACCCTTGCGTGACAGGCCGTAGAGGTCTCGTCCTCTGATCGCCAGAGCCGCTGTGCCTGCTGTCTGCTGCGGGTCGATGCACCAGAGTTCCTTGCCGCGGACGGGATCGAACGCCACCACGGTGCTGCGCGGGCCGGTGGCGAGGGTGTTGTCACCGCCGAGGTACGCCACGCCGTCCTGGCTCGCGATGCCGCGGACGCACTGCATCGCGTCGACAGGATCGACGAAGCACCGGGACCGGCCTGTGCTCGGGTGGTACGTCCACAGTGAACCGCCGCCCTCTGTGTCGGACTGCACGCCGACGAGCACGAGGCCGTTCGTCCGGTCGAGGGTCACGTCCAGGGGCCGGTTCTGCTCGTGAAGGAAACCGGCCACCTGACGCATCTGCTCGTCGTGGTCGGGGTCGTGGCGCCAGATGCCCAGCGAGTTGTACTGGCCGGTGTACAGGGCTCCGCCGTGGACGACGCAGTCCTTGGCCTCGCCGGGTGCGCGAAGGTTGACGACGTCGCCGGAGCGCAGTGAGTGACGGGCGAGAGTGCCTGTACCGCCGACGTACACGTAGCCGTCGCCCGCGGCGAGGCCCATGGCCAGCTGCGGGGTCCGGGGGGCGCCCGCTTCCCCCAGGTCGGTGACCGCCGAGGTGCCCGCACCCGGGTCGATCTCCGCGACGAAGCCGAAGGCCGAGGTGACGACGATCTTTCCGTCCCGGCTGTCCACGGCTCGGCGTGACCGCGGTGACCGTCCGGCGGGATGTCACGATCCTGGCCGACCGGGGCCTGGTGCAGCGCGTGCACGGCGGGGTCACCCAGCCCCACCGTGGTCATCCGCCCGAGCAGCGTGCCCTCACTGCCTCCTCGCCCTTCGGGCGGCTGCCCGGTCAGGTCCTGGTGGGCATGGTGGTCCCCACAGTCGAGTTCTACTGGCCGCCCGTCATCCAGGGCGCCCAGTCGGCCGTGGCCGCCGCGGGCGGAAGGCTCGTGCTCCGCGGTTCCGCCTACGACGCCGCGGAGGATCGACGCCAGGTCTCCGCGCTCCTCAACCGCGGGGCACGTACCTTGCTGATCGCCCCCACCACCACTGGAGAGGCCGGTCTGGAGCTCCTGCGCTGGCTCGGCAGCCTCACCGTCCCGGTCCTGCTGGTCGAGCGTCTTCCGCCACCGGCACTGCCCACGCTGCCGCTCGACGCGGTGACCACCGCGCACAACCTGGGGGCAGGCCAGGCGGTACGGCACCTTGTCGCATCGGCCACCACCGGATCGCCTTCATCACCGCCCGTTTCAGCCCCACGGCCCAGGCCCTGCTCGAAGGGTGGCGGGAGACCGTCGTCTCTCTCGGCCTGTCCGGCCGTGAAGACCTCGAATTCGACGTACCCGCGTACGGGTCGCCCGGCTGGGCCGACGCGTACGACGCCGTACCGCGCCGCTGCCACGACGCAGGGGTCACGGCACTGTTCGTGCACTCCGACAGAGAAGCCATCGGCCTGACGGAGCGCGCCCGCGACCGAGGGCTCGCCGTCCCCGACGACCTGGCCGTCGTCTCGTACGACGACGAAGTCGCCGCGGCATCCGACCCCCCCGTTGACTGCCGTGCGCCCACCCAAGCACCGGCTCGGCTCGGTCGCAGCCGAAATGGCCCTGGCGCGCATGGCCGACCCGACCGAACGCCCCGTACACCGCGTGCAGTTGTGGCCCACCCTGGTCGTCCGCGCGTCCTGCGGGGGCGCCGGGACCACTTCGGCACCAGTCGGCTGGTGAGTTGTCGGCCGACCGTCGCGCGGCTTCTACGCGCTGCGGCCTGCATCCGACCAGACCTCCTTGCGGCGCGTCGAACGGGATCTGACGCTGTCCACTGGCGCGAGCGAAGGAGCCGAGATGCAGCACTTCCCTCAACAGGGTCCCCCGACAGGTGGAGATGGTCGCCGAACTCCCTGCCGGGCGCCGCGCGCCACAGAACGGGCAAGGTGAAGTAGTTGTTCTGGATGTTGTGGTCGCCGACCATCCAGGCACATGCAGCGTTGAAGACATGGCCCGATGTACCGCCGGTCCCCTGGCCGCCGGGGGTCGGAGTGGTCGTCGGGGCCCGAAACGATCGTCCTGTCGGTCATGGTCGCCGGTCTGTACCGCGGTCGGCCCGATGAACGTGTTCTCACTCACCACGTTCCTGCCGCCTTCGGGGCCGGCAGCACGAGAGAGGGCCTGCACCTGAGCCACGGCCTGCCGCAGGGCCTCGGCGAAGAGGGGGTCGCGCTCGGCCGCGTCCTCCACCCGCTGGATCGGTTCGCGTCTGGCGCGACAGAGCTACAGCCTTGTCCTCCGTGGTTGTTGACCGTTGACCAGGTCCGAGAGGCGGCACGGACCGGCCGGAAGGTCACGCTCGCGGAGCGAGGCTCGTCAAGCTGCCCTACAGGGTGATGTGGGGGAAGCACTCGGCGTCAGGAACGAGGCCCACAGGGCCAAGCACCGCGAGCATGCCCTCATCTCCATGCCGCCCATTCCTTCACCGCAAACCGGTCCCCGACGCGACGTACTTGGGCTGCGCCCGGCCCGGGCAGGTGCGCGGGGAACAGCAGGGCGCCCCGGTCCGCGGCCTCCCCCAGCACCCGGCGCCGGCTGCCCCGTGCGCGAGCTTCGTCCTCGTCGAAGCCGGGGCAGTCGTCCGGCTCCACGATCTGCAGTGGGCTGTGCAGCAGGTCCCCGACGAACACCGCCCGGTCCGTGCCCGACCGCAGCCGTACTACGCTGGAGCCGGGCGTATGGCCGGGAGCGGGCTCGATACGGAGCTGGGCGTCGATGTCGTGGTGGTCGCCCTCCCACAGCACGGTCTGTCCGGCCTGGTGCACGGGGGCGACGCTGTCCTCGAAGACGTTGGCCATCTGTGGGCCGGAGCGGGTCCGGTGCCCGTTGGCCGGGTTCCAGTAGTCGAAGTCGGCGCGCGAGATGACGTACTGGGCGTGGGGGAAGGTCGGTCGCCACTCTCCGTCGTCCGTCAGGCGGGTGTTCCAGCCGACGTGGTCGCCGTGGACATGGGTGCAGATCACCGTGTCGACGTCCTGCGGGCGGATGCCTGCCGCGGCCAGCTCACCGAGGTAGTGGGTCTTCAGATGGTCGAAGGACGGCATGGCCGGTCGCTCCCGGTCGTTGCCGATGCCGGTGTCGATCAGGATCGTCCGGCCCTCGCTGCGGATCAGCCAGGTCTGGATCATCAAGTGGACCTCGTCGGCGGCCGGGTCCAGGAAGGTGGGGGCGAGCCAGTTCTCGTGTGCCTGCCAGTGCTCGACGGGCACGTCGGGGAAGACGTAGTCGCGGGCGCGGCCCTTGGCCGGCAGCTCCACCACACGAGTGATCTCCGCGTTTCCAAGCACGATGGTGTCCATGCCCCCAGCCTGCGTGCCGAATGACGCAGACGCTATCGGTCGCATGACCACACCTCGGAGGGAGCGGGATGCGGCGCGATGCGACCGCTCGGCGACGCACCGCACCGGGTTGGAGTCGGACGGTGACCAGGGGGACGGAGAACGGAATCACAGATCGGTCGCACGAGGTGCGAACGCGCGAGAGTCGGGCCCCTGAGAAGCTCACGCGAACAGCGCAATTTGCGGTGACCACGACGACGGCGCCCGGGAGGGTGAGCCCATCCGGCGCATACTGGGTCGAACGACCGGCCCGAGGTGCTGTATCGCGGGCATCGCACCAGCGCGGCACTCCAGCCGTCAGCCACAGTGAGCATCAGCATCACGATCAGAGAACTGGTGGTGTCAGTGGCTCCGCAATCAACCGTCCACAGTGTGACCTACGATCTGCTGCGCTCCCTTGAACTGACCACCGTCTTCGGCAACCCCGGTTCGACGGAGCAGCCATTCCTTCAGGATTTTCCCGACGACTTCACCTACGTGCTGGCACTTCAGGAAGCTTCGGTCGTCGCCATGGCCGATGCCTTCGCCCAGGTCACGCGGCGCCCGGCGCTGGTCAACGTCCACTCCTCGGCGGGACTGGGCAACTCCCTGGGCAATCTCGTGACTGCGTACCACGGCAGCACTCCCCTGATCGTCACGTCCGGGCAGCAGCACGCGAGATGGTCATCGGCGATCCGTACCTGGGCAACCGGGAAGCGACCACCATGCCCAAGCCGTGGGTGAAGTGGTCCTACGAGCCCGCGCGCGCCGAAGACGTTCCGGATGCCTTCATGCGGGCCTATGCGATGGCCCTGCAGCCGCCGGCCGGGCCGGTCCACCTTTCGATTCCGCTCGACGACTGGAAGGTGCCATTGGCCGGCCCTGCCCGTCTGCGTACCGTAAGCGACCGGGTGGTCCCGGACGAACGGCGCCTGCGGCTCTTCGCCGATCGCATCTCGGCCTGCAGCCGGCCCGCCCTGGTCTTCGGACCGGAGGTGGATCGCAGCGGCGGATGGGACTCGGCGGTCGCCTTGGCGGAAAAGCTGCGCGCAGCCGTGTACGGGGCCCCTTTGCTGGACCGCGCCTCCTTCCCCGAGGACCATCCGCTCTTCCGCGGCCCGCTCGGAATCTCCATCAAGGCCATCAGTGACCGCCTGGCCGGACACGACCTGGTCGTCGTGATCGGTGGCGAGGTGTTCCGGTACTACCCCTACGTTCCCGGCGACTACCTCCCGGCCGGCACGAGTCTGCTGCAGATCACGGGCAACCCCGAAGTGGCCGCGGCCGCACGGATGGGCGACAGCCTGCTGGGGGACACCAGGATTGCCATCGACCAGCTCCTCGAACTCGTCACCGAAGGGTCCGCACGCAGCGCCCCCACGCCGATGGAAAGGCCCCGCAAGCTCCCCTCGGCACCGAGCCGGCCGCTCACCCCTCCGGAGGTGTACGCCTCGCTCAGCAAGGTCAGACCTCTCGACGCCGTCATCGTCAACGAGTCGACCTCCACCATGGCCCAGCAGATCGAGTGGCTTCCGACCGTCAAACCCGGATCCTTCTTCGCCACAGCCAGCGGAGGCATCGGCTGGGGCACGCCGGCTGCGGTAGGGGTCGCCTTGGCCGATCGGAACAGAGGCGTCTCCCGACCCGTCATCGGCCTCATCGGAGACGGATCGTTCCAGTACTCCGTCCAGGCCATCTGGACAGCTGCCCAGCACAAGCTGCCGATCGTCTACGTGGTCATGCGCAACAACGAGTACTCCATCCTCAAATCCTTCGCAGAGCTGGAGGAGACGCCCGGCGTGCCGGGGCTCGACCTGCCCGGCATCGACATCGCCTCCCTGGCCCGCGGCTTCGGCTGCCGCGCCGTCGACGTCGACACCACCAAGGACCTGGAACGCGAGTTCACACAGGCCCTCACCGCCGACACAACAACGGTCGTCGTGGTCTCCACACAGCCCCAGAAGGCGGCTCTCTAGTCAGTTGACTTCCTCCCCCCTCGTGAGCGAAGGGGATTCCTACGGCTCGCGCCGTGGAGGTTTCTCCTTCGTCGCCGACTGCCCGCCCGGAGGTCTCCGTCTTCGCTGCGTTCACGTCCCGGTCGTGGGTCGTTCCGCAGTCGCACGTCCAGGTACGGAAGGTCAGCGGCGTCTTCTCGACGAGGGAGCGCACGACCTGCTTGTGCTGTCCGGAGGCGCGGGCGAGTTCGCTGGCACGGATGCCGTCGGCACGCAGGAGCGCGAGGACGGTACCGGCACGGGCGGGATGTCGTCGAAGCCCTGCCCGGCGAGCGCGGTGAACAGCTCACACTGAATGGAGAGGAGCACCCGGGCGGGCGAGCACGCCGAGATCCGGTTCCATGGTCTGATGCCCGGTCACCGACCGCCCGCTGGGCTCGGACATCGTCACCTCACCCCCGGAGCGACGTCGCGTTCGGTGCTTGCACTCCGGAAGGCCTAGGCATAGCTTCAAAAGTAGTCACCAAACTCGACTGTCGAGTTTGGTGACCAGTGAAGCTGCGACTCACCTCCCCAAAGGAGCGGAACATGAGCGAGCGCAGCAAGTTTCTGGAACCGATCACCCGCGAGAACGTCGCCGTGGTGCTGGTGGACCACCAGGTGGGCCTGCTGTCCGGCGTCCGGGACATCCCCCTCGGCGAGCTGAAGCACAACGTGGTGGCGCTGGCACGCGCGGCGACCGTTTTGGGCATCCCGCTCGTTGTCACCACCACTGCGGCCGACAGCATGTGGGGGCCGACCACCGCCGAGCTGGTTCAGGTGCTGCCGCCCGGACAGAAGATCATCGACCGCAGCACGGTCAACGCCTGGCACGACGACCGGGTCCGCGGAGCCATCGAGACCACCGGCCGACAGAAGCTGATCTTCGCCGGGGTGTCGCTCGAAGTGTGTGCCGCACTGCCCGCGATCTCCGCGACAGCCGCCGGGCACGACGCGTACGTCGTCGTGGACGCCTCCGGCACGTTCAGCCAGGCCAAGCGCGAGGCCGGACTGCTGCGCATGCAGCAGGCGGGCGTCATCGTCAGCGACTACGCCACCCTCATGGTCGAGGCCTTGGCCGACAACGCCTCCCCCGACGCCGGCGCCCTCTACGCCGCCCTCGACATGCCGTTCGCCGTCCTGGTCGGTCAGATCTCCGCGGCCTACCACGTCTAACCAGGGCCTCTCGTTCGGATCATGTCGGGCTCGCGTGCCCCATAGCCGTTCCTCGCCGCGTTGTCGTCGGTCGCGGCTCCCTCCTCCGCCTTGCTACCCACGGAACCGAGCCCCGCTCCTGCGTGAACTCCGCTGCCGGGTTCATTCAAGTGAACGGAGTCACCGTCCGGGTGCGACCGGGGGCATCGCCGCCTCCACCGTGCATACGATCCGGGTCACGGACCGTCCATGTATCGACACTCGTTCCCGGCCGAGCGTCACCCGCGCGGCCGCACGGTTCCCCTGGGGAGTGACGTGACCCGGCTCAACACCCGTTTCCCTCCGACCTTGACGGCCATTGGCCTGGCGCTCGCCGTGGCCGGGCTGTCCGGCGGCGTGGCGCACACACCGACGGAGTTCTATCGCGCCGCATACAGACCCGCCACGCAGTACGGCCACCCCGCCTCAGGGAGCGCGGAGCCCCTGCTCCAGGACCCACCGGAGCTCGTCAGCAACGGCGGCGTACTCAAGGCGACCATCGTCGTCGAGCGGCGCAAGGTCCAGGTCGGCGACCACCGGTTGTACGCGACGACCTACAACGGTGCCTACATGCCGCCCACGTTGCGCGTGCGTCCGGGTGACCGCATCGACCTGACCATGACCAACAGGACCGACAAGCACACCAACCTGCACACGCACGGACTCATGGTCTCGCCACGCTCCCCCGCCGACAACATCTTCATCTCCATCAAGTACGGGCAGTCGTACCACTACACGTACAAGCTCCCGCGCGATCACCCCACCGGCACCTACTGGTACCACTCACACGCCGACATGCTGTCCGCCCCCCAGGTCGCCGGGGGCGAGTCGGGCATCATCGTCGTCGACGGCCTGCGACGGCATCTGCCGCCGTCGTTGCACCACATCACCGAGCACACCATCGCGCTCAAGGACTTCCAGGTCGAGGGCGACGCGATCAAGACCCATCCCCTCAGCATCGGCGCGCCCACCAACCGCACCGTCAACGGCCAGCACAACCCCGTGATCCGCATCCGGCCGGGCGAGACCCAGTTGTGGCGGCTGGCCAACATCGGCGCCAACATCTACTACAAGCTGCACCTGCCGGGCGCCCGCTTCCATGTGATCGCCCAGGACGGCGTTCCGGTGGGCAGGATCTACGCCAAGGACACGCTGCTCATCCCCGCCGCCGCACGCTTCGACGTCCTGGTCCAGGGCGGTGCTCCCGGCACCAACCGGCTGGAGACGCTGCCCTACAACACGGGCCCGGCCGGCAACCAGCTCCCCCAGGCCGACCTCGCGACCGTCGTCACCGGCGGCACTCCCCTGCCACGGACGACGATCCCGAGTCGCTTCGCCCCGCAGGAGGACCTGAGCGACGCGAAGATCGCGGCCCGCAAGACGATGGTCTACACGGAGAACACGGCGGGCACCGTCTTCTACATCAACGGCCGGACGTTCGACCCGAAACGGACCGACTTCACCTCCACCCTCGGCACCGTCGAGGAGTGGACCGTCCGCAACGACTCCGACGAGGACCACAGCTTCCATCTGCACACCGACCACTTCCAGTTGATGAGCACCGACGGAAAGGCAGAGGACCCCTCCCACAGCGTGTACGACACGGTGAACGTGCCCAGGCGCGGCGCCATCGTCATCCGCGTCCACTTCAGGGACTTCACCGGCAGGACTGTTCTGCACTGCCACATCCTCAACCACGAGGACATGGGCATGATGTCCGTCCTCGACATCGTCCCGCCCCACACCCTCCAGAAGACGCCCGGCAAGTGACCTCCGACGGCCGACGGCACATGGGCCTGCGATGCCGCCGGCCCGGAGTCCATGGAGCTTCCCGTAGGCGCCGACACGGGGCCGGGCGCCTGCTCCGCAGTATCGGAAGGACGAACCGCTCAGCCTGCCGTTCGCCCCTGACCGGGCGCGCATGCCGCGCGGGGCACAGTCGTGTAGCAGGCCGGCCCAGGAATCGGCAGTCGGACCTGGACTGGTTCCCCTCGCTGAACGCCTTGTGGTCGGCCTGCCACCGCGCGATGAGCCGAGTGACGGTGGTCGGCGGGGGAAGCCGGCCGTAATGCCCAGGAGCTTCTCAGGGCGGCCACGAAGTCGGCCGAAGACAGGCCGTGGAGCAGGGGCAGCTCTTCGCTGACCTTCGGGGGCTGCGGCACCACGACGGGATCGCGGGAGAGAATCGCTTGCGCTCGCCGGTGTCCTCATCGACGCGCTTGCCGTCGGCCCGCGGCGCTTTCACGTCGATCACGCAGGCCGCCGTGGTGACCTTCCGGGGCCGGTGGTAGCCGTTGCGCACCACCGGCTTCTTCATGGGCATGTTCTTTTCTTCTGCCTCCAGCACCACCGGCCCGACGACGAGTCGACCGCCTTCCCCGATGAGGTCTGGCTGGCGCAGAGCTGCGTCGATGGGCACGATTGGAGGTGGACCGGCGGGGGCTTCGCGTGCGTCGTTGTTCGGCCGGATGCAAGGTGGTGCGCGCGGACCTCGCGTGAGCTCTCCGGACGCAGCGGCTCCACCCGGCCAAGCTCTGGGGCGTTCCAGTTCCGTCGGACAGGCCGTGGGCAATGCCCATTCCGTCGCCCAACCTGCGGACCGTCCGGTCGGCCCTGGCCGGCGGCCGCCGCCCTTGGTGGCGTGCTGGTGCCGGTGTGTCGTGGACAGGTACGGGTGCGAAAGGCAGGACATGGGGCTTCAGTCCATCAATTCGGAACGGCAGGGGTGAGCCATGGGGCATTCCGCCGGGACAGGACCGGTTCGCCGGCTGGCAGCGGCCCTGCCCGCGGGGCTCGAACCGGCGCTGCTGGCCACTGCGGCAGCGGCCCTCACGGCCGGTGGTGTGGCCTGGGTGGTCGGCGCCGGCAGCCTGGCTGACCTGTTCTGGGGCCTGGGCACCGTATCCGCCATCGTCCCAGCGGTGGGGTGGGTTCTGGCTGCGTTGCACCGCGGTCAGGCGGGCGTGGACCTGATCGCCGTCCTGGCCCTCTGCGGCACCCTGGCCGTGCGCGAGTACCTGGCGGGTTCCCTGATCGCCCTGATGCTTGCCACCGGTCGCACGCTCGAATCCGCCGCTCAGCGGCGGGCCTCCCACGACCTGCGGGCCTTGCTGGAGCACGCTCCCCGCACGGCCCGTCGACTCACCGACGCCGGGGTGCATACCGTGAAGCTGGCCGAAGTGGGCGTCGGTGACCTGCTCGTGGTGGGCCCGGGCGAAGTGGTCCCGGTCGACGGCCGCCTGGAGAACGCCGCTGTCCTTGACGAGTCGGCTCTCACCGGTGAACCCCTCCATATCGAGCGGGCGCCGGACGAATCAGTGCGCAGCGGGGTGGTCAACGCAGGCGGTGCCTTCGAATTGCGGGCCACCGCTACCGAGCAGGACAGTACCTACGCCGAGATCGTGAAGCTGGCACAGCAGGCCGGTGCGGAATCCGCCCCCGTGATCCGCCTGGCCGACCGGTATGCGGCCTGGTTCCTTCCTCTGTCCCTCGCGGTGGCCGGACTGGCCTGGCTCCTGAGCGGCTCCGCGGTCCGGGCAGTCGCGGTCCTGGTGGTCGCCACTCCGTGCCCCCTGCTGCTGGCCGCACCGGTCGCGATCGTCTCCGGCCTGTCCCGTGCCTCCCGCCTCGGCGTGGTGATCCGCGACGGCGGCGCGCTGGAGAACCTCGGCCGCGCCCGCACTCTCTTGCTCGACAAGACCGGAACCCTCACGGGTGGCCGTCCGCGCGTTCTGGACATCGCTGCCGCACCGGGGTGGAAGCCCGCAGAGATACTGCGCCTCGCCGCCTCGGTCGACCACTACTCGCCGCATGTGCTGGCCCACGCCATCGTCGACGCCGCCCGGGAACGCGGGCTGGAACTGTCGGTGCCCTCGGACGTCACGGAGGAGCCGGGCCGAGGCGCCTCGGGCACCGTGGACGGGCACCGGCTGTCGGTCGGCCGTGTCGATACTCAAGATGCTCCCCCGGCCTGGGCCCGGGCCGTGGACAATCGCGCGCTGCTCGATGGCGCGGCCGTCGCCTGGCTGAGCGTCGACGAGCGTTTGGTCGGCGCCGTCCTCCTGCGTGATCCCATCCGCCCGGATGTGCCCAGAACCCTGCGACACCTGCGCACAGCTTGCATCGAGCGGATCATGATGCTCACGGGCGACCGTGCCGAACCGGCGCACGAAGTGGCCACCGTCCTCGGCCTCGACGGCGTACGAGCCGAACTCGACCCCGCGGACAAGGTTGCCGCGGTCCGCACCGAACGCGGCCGGGCCATCACCGTCATGGTCGGCGACGGGGTCAACGACGCCCCCGCGCTCGCCGCAGCGGACATCGGGGTCGCCATGGGCGCCCGCGGCTCCACCGCCTCGTCCGAGGCCGCCGACATCGTCTTGACCACTGACCGCATGGACCGCCTTGCCGACGCCGTCGCGATCGCCGGACGCGCCCGGCGCATCGCCGTACAGAGTGCGCTGGGCGGCATGCTGATGTCGTTGGCCGCCATGGTCGCAGCCGCCGCCGGCCTGCTCCCGCCCGCCGCCGGCGCCCTGCTCCAAGAGGGCATCGACGTCGCGGTGATCCTCAACGCCCTGCGTGCCCTGCGCGTTGACCGGGCAACGCGACCGACCCTCACCCCGGCCGCTGAAGCGCTCGTTCACCGCTTCGCGGCCGAACACGACGACCTGCAGGATGTCCTCGACGCCGTACGCGACGCCGCCGACCGTCTCTGCGACAGCCCCGGCCGCAGGGCCCTGGCTGCCGTCGAGGAGACGCACCGGCTGCTCACCGAACGACTCCTTCCGCACGAGTACGCCGAAGAACACCAGCTCTACCCCGCACTCGCCCCGACGCTCGGCGGCCCCGAGGCCACCGCCACCATGAGCCGCGCCCACACCGAGATCGAACGCCTGGCCCGACGCATCGCCACCCACCTGCGCCTGGCCCACACCGACGGTGGCCTGACACCTGATCAACTCGGCGACTTGCGCTCCTGCCTCTACGGGTTGCACACCGTCCTGCGACTGCACTTCGCCCAGGAAGAAGAGAGCTACTTCTCACTGACACCGTGACACACGGGCAAGCACGGACACACAAATACGATTCGAGCGTCCCGCGACGCCGGACATCGAGTGTCGCGCAGTGGAATGAGCCGCCGAACGGCGCATAGTGCAGCAGGTCGCACGGAATAGGCTCGAACCCCCCAATTTCCCAACGCACGCAGCATGTCCGTGTGGTGCCGCTCCGCGATCACCGTTTCTCGTCGATCAGGAGAACGTTCATGCTGAGCCACTTGCCGCACATCGAAGTGATCTTGAGTCGTGACCAACCGCATCGATGCTCCGACCTCGGCCTGCGGCGTCCTTGCCGACATGTTGTTGCTCGTCGGGGCAGTTCGTGGGCACCGCTCCGGAGCATCGGCTCTCTGGATCGCGGCTGGAGCTGTGATCTTCCTCAGTACTTTGTACGCGCTCGTGCGGGACGTGCGGCGACACCGCACAGGGCCGACGACCTGACGAACGGCGCCGGGGCCCTGCCGGAGAGCCGACCGAGGTCGCGACGCCCTGCGGGCGGGCCGTTGTGGGTCTGGGCATGCGGGTCCGGTGCCGGAGGGCCGAAGAAGAGGAGTTGACGAAAGCCAAAAGGGAGTGACAGCGTCTTTGCGCGGGACAGCCGCAACCGCGGTCTCTGCGTAACTCGCAGGAGATCCGCAGCAGGCCGCGTCAGCCGCAGGCCCCCCGTTCCAGCCCCTGAGCGACGTCCCGGAGCACGGCTCCCCCACGCCGAGTGCCTCACCAACGCCGTCGCCCTGTGACTCTGCCCGACAGCCGGCCATGAGCACCGCCCGGAGCACTGGTCAGCGCGTCGCAACGGTGTGCAGCCGACGACCGACGCCGCGAGTGGCACGGCCTATGGGGGGTGGCCTCCCAATGCGCCATGGTCGTCCTCAGCGGGCTCGCAGTCCTGGCCGAGGTCGCTCAGCCCTGGTGGCCGACCCGCAGGGTCTTCTCAAGGAGCGTGAACGACTTGGGTGCACCGCCCGGCTGCGACTTGCCCGCCTTGTGGCCGACGAGCCGGTAGCCGTCGTCCAAGTAGTACGTGTTCAGGCGCACGTTGCCGGCCAGGCAGTCCAGACGTACGTACTCCCGCCCCGCAACGGCCACGCGGTGCTCCGCGGCTCGCAGCAGCAGCCGCCCCGTTCCCGGCCGGGCAGTGCTGCGGTCCACCATCAGCCGGTGCACATAGCCGGCCACTGGCGGCTGCGGTCCCCAGGCCTCCCCGTCCGCCCACCACAGTTCCCAGGCCCCGGCCGTACGCCCCTCGGCCTCGGCGAGCCAGACCTCGCCAATCGCCATGAGCCGGCGGAAGTGGTCCTCGTCCAGCTCACCGGGTTGCCACTGGCCGGTATTGCCCTGGGCGATCATCCAGCGGGCAGCATCGTCGCGCAGGCGAACGAGGGTGGCGAGGTCGGCTTCGTCGGCGAGGCGGAAGTGCAGATCGTTCACGGCGCGATCCTCGCACGTGTGCTCGACGCTGCGCCGATCGACCGAACGAGGACGCCAGCCGCCCACTCCGTCCCTCCAGCCACAGTCGGGCAATCGTTTGCCACCTGCGGCTGTCCTGTCTCTGGCGTCTTCGGGCAGGGTGGGGCGGTGACCTGTGCCTACGGTTGAGCGGAACGAGTTGGCGGTTGATGTCCCGCTCAACCGTGGACAGCCAGATGGTTCACCCGCGCAGCCGGGCCGACAGGCGCCGTGGAGCCTGTCGCAACGTACTGGCTGCCATGGCTCGGGGAGCCGGTTCGGGTCGCCCGACTTGTTGGGCGAGCCGGTACTTTTCGGCCTCGCGGATGAGTTCCTGAGAGCGGATCTGGTGCATGTCGCTCGCTCCTACTGCTGAAGCTCCATGACGTCGGCGACCACACAGCTGACGTTGTCGGGGCCGCCGGATCCGTTGGCCAGGGCTATGAGTTCGCGGACCGCCTGCTCGGGCTCACCGATCTCCGAGAGCACCCGGCGGGTCTCCCCGGTCGACACGGCGGTGGACAGACCGTCGGAGCAGAGCAGGTATCGGTCTCCCTGCTGTGCGTCGTGGAGGCGCATGTCGGCAATGGCGTCGGCTCCTTGGCTCAGAGCTCGTATCAGCAGCGACCGCTGAGGGTGGGAGGCGGCTTCTTCCGGGCTGAGGCGCCCTTCGTCGACCATCGACTGCACCATGGTGTGGTCGTGGGTGATCTGGAACAGCTCTCCGTCGCGCAGCAGGTAGCCGCGGGAATCGCCGATGTGGACGAGGGCCAATTGCGATCCGGTCCAGAACATCGCGGTGAGTGTCGTGCCGGCCTCCTCGGGGGAAGAACCGCCCCCGGCGGCCCCGTGGACGGCCTGTTTGGCCTGTTCGATCGCGTCTTCAAGGACGTTGAGGAGATTGCCCGCCGGGATACTGCCGGTTTCGAGGTGCTTGAGTGCGGCTACGGCGGCCGCGCTCGCGGGGGCTCCCTGGCTGCCGTAGCCGTCGGCGACAGCGAGCAGGCGGGGCCCGGCGTAGGCGGTGTCCTGGTTGCTCTTGCGGACAAGGCCTGTGTCGGACAGGGCGGCGTAACGGATTTCGAGCGGCGTGGCGGTAGGGGACATGGCGGGGTCCTTCTGGGACAGGTGGTCGATGAGGAGGGTGGCGAGGTCCCGCCGTGCGGCAGTGTCGGCTTCGACCTGGGCCCAGAACGCGCGGATCTCCTGGGACGCCTGGCCTGCCTCCAGCGTGCAGACCTCCTGGATCCGGGCGAGAGGCATCCCCAGGCGTCGGAGCCAGGCGACCAGTCGGGCCCGGTCCAGTTGCTCCGGGGCGTAGAGGCGGTAGCCGGTCACCGGGTCGACGCGAGCGGGGGTCAACAGGCCGAGCTCGTCGTAGAGACGCAGCGCCTTCGGCGACAGCCGGGACGCCTTCGCGAACGTCCCGATGGTCAGCAGCCCCATGCTCGTTCCTCCCATGCCGGGCACGTCGCCCGGCCTCATTGATGCTGTGGGCTCCCCCAAGGTGAAGGTCAACCAAGGGCTCCGCTCGATCCCGTCCGATGGTCTCCCACTCGTTCGGAGAACGCGTGATCAGTCGAGACACCGGTCCGTCGTCGGGCCTCGATGCCGCGCTGGGCGGTGGGTACGAGTGCGCCTCTCGGTGCGATCGGGAGGCATTCGGCCGCCGACGCGCCGCGCTGAGCCGAGGAACGCACGCCCATCACGAGGTCGCTTTCCCAGCGGCCCGGGACGGCGCGATCCTCGACCTCGGCGGGGGAGGCAGGTCTGCCGCCCAACCGCCTCCGTGACGGCAACGGCCGACTGACTCCCGCATGCGCTATGATTGATCTTGGAAGTTCGCCGCAACTCACGGCGACTGACGCTGCGTTGGTGGTCCAAGGAAAGACACCCCGCTTCCTGCGGGGAAATGCAGGTGCAAGGCCTGCCCAGCGCTCGCTCGCGAGGCCCTTCCCCCGCCGGGGGAAGGGCCTCGTCACGTCCCCGCTGCCTTCACCCACGAAGACCCCACAACAACGACCGCGGCAGCGTGCGCGCACGAGCCGGTGGCCGGCGGACCGTTCAGAACCACTCCCTTCGGTCCCACCCCACGTGCGCGGGTCGGAACCGATGACTCAGCGGGGCGTCGGCGATGTGCCCGACGCCCCGCGCCCGGTGCGGACACCGGGGCAGATGAGACAACCCCGGCGCCGGCAGCGCACCCCTGCCGTGGTGGGAGCGGTTCTCAGCGGACCGTCACGTTGAAGATCGGCGAGGCCGTGGCGCCGCTGACGATGCGCAGGTCGTTCTTGCCCTTCAGTCCGAGCTTGACGCCGAGCGAGTAGGAGCCGTCCCGCGAAATGCTCGTGGACGCGGGCAGGCTGACCCACTTGCCGTGCTGCTTCTGCTGGAGGGTCACCTTGCTGCCCGCCTTGAGGCCGGTGGTCTGGCCCGTGACCCGGAACAGCTGCCAGGCGCGGACGGAGGACACCGACGGCTTGGCCGTGATGCCGGCCCCGGCGGGCACGGCCTTCCGGGCGACGGCGACCGGGGTTGCGTTGTGTGCGGCCGGGGTTACTGCCATCGCGGTGCCCGCGAGGGCGAGGGAGGCCGCGCCGAGGACACCGACGACAGCTGTGCGCAGGGAGCGCCGCTTCGAGACCATCACAGTTCTGCCCCTTTCTATGATGAGAACAGCCTTTCGCGCCATAGGGCACCTACGTGCCGATTGGCGTAGTCACTAGAAACGACGGCACAGCGGGGGCAGACGTTCATCGGGTCTGTGTCGCTGTCTTGTAACAGCCGAGCGGGGCCGAGGGCGATGACGTCAGGAGCAGCCCGGCGTTGCCGCGAAGCCACGTCGACGCATCGACCAGTTATGGGACAGCCTTTGGCCCCGGGTCAGGCCCTGGCGATCCTCCTGCCCGGCATCGGCTCCGCGAGTGTTGTCCGCCATTCAGGCGCACCGAAAGCGTCCGCGAAGTACTGCGTCTCGTGCACCACGTGCCCGTGGGTGAATTCCATGATGCTCACTGAGTAGGTGGGCACACCGTCGTACGTGATGACACACTCGCTCACCCACAGATCCCCACTGCCGACAATCCGGTGGACGGTGAAGTGGCGACTGGCGGGGTGCCCGCCACGTTGCGCCGAAATCGCCGCACGGCCCCGGAATCTTTCACCTGACTGGGGGTAGTCGAGAATCGCGTCCGCAGCATAGATGGCGTGCTCGGCTTCGGCATCGCCACGTTCCGATGCCCGCCAGTGTTCCTCAAGTGCGGCCCTGGTCCGCATATCAGGATCCATCGCATTGTCCCTTCTGCAGACAGCCGGAGCGATCCGGGATCCGGGAACGCTCCGAGGCTTCCTCTCCGGAGGCCGGGCCATTGAACGTATGGGAAACGGTGAAAGCGTAGACCCTCAACGCAACGACTCGGCCTTTACACGACCGTTGCGCCGTGCGTCGTCACCGACGACACGAAAGCCTTCATCGACTTCGTCACCCAGGTGTTCGGGGGCGGCTCAGCGGTCGACACCACGGACGCAGCAGTAGACCGGTCAGAACCACCGGGTGCCCCATGGTGTCCAGGCTTCGCATGTGCCGGCCCCGTGCCCAAGGAGGTCTGCCCACCTGCTTCGGTAGCTTGCCTGTTGGCCTGACACAGGGGTGAAGCACCTGGAATATGGGTTTTCGACCAAGGAATCCATCTCTCCCAGAGGTTTCGGTTTTTTGTCCGGATCACGGACCTCGTCCAGACCGCCCTCTGCGTGTATCCGGCCAGCACGGACCGAAGATGGAGGGCGCACCCTGTCAGGGCTGGATTGCGCTTGGGGTATCACTCCCCAGGCGGCTCAGCGCCTGCATGGCTTCGCGCTCCACTCGTGAAAGATCGCAGATGATGGTGCCTGCCTGCGAGAGGCATTGCGCATCGCCCGATTCACCGGCTTTTCTGATCAGTGCTGCGGCTTCCGTCCACAGGGTGGCTGCCTCCGTGTACAGCGCAAGGCCGGTGTGCAGGTGGCGGCTGCTGTCGAGCAGTTGGGTGCATTCGGCGAGGAAGTCTCGGTAGAGGTTACGGAACAGGGCGCCGCCGGTGCCGGCCTTCTCCATCAGGCGGGCAGCCTGCGGCAGGTCCCGCTCCGGGTTGTCGGTGCGCTGGAGCCATGTGCGTACCAGCTTGCCGGCCTTCTCGATGCCTCGGTGGCCGAGGTTGGCGATGGGCGGGTCGAGGAAGGCGTCGGCGCAGGCGGTGACGGCGGGAATGATCCGACTCTGTGGGGAGGGCAGGTTCCTCGGAGCGGTGAGGGTGAAGGACCGGTGTCTGGCGGTCATCGGGCCGCGCGCGGCCCTGGCCTGGGCGAGACTGGTCAGGCTGGTGGACACCGCTCCGCCTTGCTGGTCGGTGTCCACCAGGTAGGCATCGTGTTCGTCGTAGCCGTACATGGCGACGACATGACCGCCGAAGTGCACCTTCGACCCGAAGTAGTCCAGGTAGTAGCTGTCGAGCTGCAGCCCGACGGGGCGACCTGCGTCGATGGGGGCCGCCACGTTCTCCCACGCCCTGCGGGGCGAGGTGGTCTCCTGGACCAGGAGCTCCACCTTGAGTCTCGTGGCCAGGTTTCTGGTGAGGTCGAACGGCTTGACACGTCCCCCGAGGAAGGGGAAGCCCATGTTCTTGCTGTCCCAGTAGATGAAGGACAGGCCGGAGCCGAGGCCGAAGAGCATGGGCTCGGACAGATCGAGTCCTTGGTGCCGCAGCAGCACCCCCAGAGCCGTCGTCTCGCAGTGCTGCCTACCGCGGGCGTCGATGTCCAATACCGTCGTCATGCCATGCCCTCCTGGACGGGGATGATCAGGCGGGTCATCAGTTCCTCTTGCGGTGCCTCTGCCGGTCCGACGAGATAGGCCTCACGTACGGGTGCCTGCGGGCGCAGTCCGCGCTCGTGGACGGCGGCGAAGAGAGCGTTGTAGGCCAGGGGAAGCTGGGCGTAGGACCCGATGTGCGCGGTCTCGGCGACAAGTCCGCCGGACAGCACCTCGAATTCCAGGCCGGGTGTCCCTTGCCCCTGCGGCGCCTGCGGCGCCTGCGCTCCGACGGCGATCTCCATACGCTCGTCCAGATCCAGTGGGTACAGGCCCCACAGCGGCGGCTTCCATGCGATTCCCGCCTCGCCGAGCGCGGGCAGCAGCCGGCCTACGCATTCCTCGAACCTCTCCCCGATCTCCGCAGGGGTGCAGACCGCTCGCACCACTGCCAGCCGTCGCTCCGGCTCGCGGTTCATCGTCACCTCGTAGCCGGGCAAGCCACCCTCCGCCAGCCGGTCGAGCATCTGAAGCCGTGCCTGGTCCCTGCTGATCCGCTCGGCCACCCTGTCCCGCTCAGTGCGCAGGATCTGCGCCCTGTGTGCAGGCTCGGCATCCAGTGCCTGGGCGATCACAGCCAGAGGGAGATCCATCTCGCGGAGCAGGGCGATGGTCAGGGCATCACGTGCTTGTTCAGGTGCGTAATAGCGGTAGCCGGAGCCGGCGTCCACGCGAGCCGGAGCCAATAGCCCCGTCTCGTCGTAGTGCCGTAGCTGCTTGACGCTGAGTCGGCACAGGCGGGCGAAGCGCCCGATGGTGAGAAGTTCGTCTTGCACGCCATCATGGTGGGCCCTCCCACAGTGGGAGAGTCCACCCGCACTCTCGCTCCTATCGGGGTTGCACCCGGTGAACTCGTTCGTCCGACCGTTGCCGACGCATCAGGGATCGAGGTCTCCTTCTGGCCCAGCTCGCGTCATCCCTCGGGCACCGGGCCCTCGCTCACGCGGTCCCAACGTCGGCACCCGTGCCGCGCAGGCGGGCGAGCAGCCAGCAGGCGGGGTCCGGCGTGGCCGACCGCCCCGTGGCCTCAGCCGACACGGCGAGCTTGGGACGCGCCCGGATGGCGTGCACGCAGAAAGTGCCTTCCTGCTGTGATGACAGAGACCTTCGACAGGCCTCGTCATCCCAGGTCAGAAGAGACTTTCCTTTTCCGATCAGGACCCGGACACCGCCGTAGGCGAAACGCGCAGGCCAGTGTGCGAGCCAGGGTTCAGATGGCGGTGCGGCCGCCATCGACGGCGACGGTCGCGCCGGTGACGTAGCTGGCCTTCGACGACGCGAGGAAAGCGACGACCTCGGCTACCTCGGCAGGCTCGGCCGCGCGCTTCATCGCTGTGGTTTCGGCGATCGCGTCGAACAGCTCGCGGGCCGCGCCCCGGGTGTAGACCGGGCCGGGGGCAACGGTGTTGAAGCGGACGCCACGGCCGCTGTACTCAGCCGTCCAACTCTGCGTCAGTGATGCCAGCGCGGCCTTGGTCGCGCCGTACGCGGCACCATTGGCCAAGCCGAGGCTGCCGGCCATGCTGCCAATGTTGATCACGCTGCCCGATCCCTTCGCCGCCATCGCCGGGGCGAAGGCGGCCACGAGGAAGAACGGCGCTCGGACGTTGCCGGCGAACATCGCGTCGTAGTCGGAGACCTTCATGTCCTCGGTCGGTGCCCAGACGGCTTGTCCGGCGTTGTTCACCAGGACGTCGACCTCGCCGACCTCCGCGGCGAGCCGGTCGATACCGACCGGGTCCTCCAGGTCCGCCGCGACGAATCGGGCGTGGCCGCCGGCCGTGGTGATCTCGTCGACGGTCTCGGCGCCGCGCTGGGCGTTGCGGCCGACCACGACGACAGACATTCCGTCGGCGGCCAGCCGCTTGGCAACCGCCCGGCCGATGCCGGACGTGGCCCCGGTGACCAGGGCGGTGAGGGGGTGCGGGTCGAGATTTACGCGCTCCGCAGTCATGGGGATGCACCTTTCGGTCGGCCGGGGCAGCGCCCGCCCGACGGGCGGGTGAACGACGATGCGCGGCCCCTGGTTCCTGGCCTCCACTGTCCCTGCCACCGCAGGCTCCAGCACCTTCGGCTACTCCGTCCCGGGATGCCGCACACTCGTCTTCACGGTCTTCTCGACCTCGTACCGTTTGACCCCGGCAGCGGCGGCGCGTTCGGTGATGGCCGCCTGGGTGCCCTCTCGTGCCATGCCCGCCGCTGTGCCGCCTGAGCGGCAGACCTTCTCCCCACCTGCTGGAAGGAAACCGTCCTCGGCGGCAAACGATGACCCACCGGTCACCCGGCAGCCGCCTGCCCGCCAACTTTGACGCCCAGACCTGCCAAATCGAGCGCTCAACCTATCTGCGTCGGACGACCAGGCCCGTTCATCCGGGTGCGGGAGCCTTTCAACGGCAGGGCAGGGTCCATCAAGGTTGCACCGCAAACCACACCGGTGCAGCGTCAGATTCCAGCACACGCAGCTTCAGCCCCACGCAGCACAGCCCCTCAGCCCATCGAAATCTCCCCGACTGCCCACGCGAGACCGGCATGAATCGCGGCAGCTTCGCCTGCTCAGGTCTCGACCGACCGGCCAGCAGGCGTTCAGTTCGGACAACGACAAGAACACGTCGCCGGAACAGCGCGCCTTCACGATCCCCTCAGCCCTCTGCGCCACACAGGTGACGCCGGCCGGCCGCCCACTACGCCACGAAGCCGGCCGCTGAGACGTGAACCGCCGCGCCGGAGAGGCTGGCGGGCCGCCGGGTCAGATGGTCGAAGGCCGGTGCCGCAGGTGGGCACGTACATCTGGCACAGCTGCCGCGTCGTTTCGACTTCAGCCAGGTAGCGTTGTGGCATGGGCACGGATTTTCCCGAGGTCGGGAAAACACTTTCCGTGGTTGCGGCGAACGTAGCGTCACGCCTCCCGGAGGTCAGCCGCGACATATGCGATTACGTGCTTGACGAAATCCCGAAGCTCAGGGGAGACGAACCCGTCCTCAAACTCTTGCACGCAAGTGTCGCGGAAAATGTTGCCTCTCTGCTGCACGTTTTTGAGAACGACATACCCCTGGACAATGTCGAAGGGCCCGCGGCGGCTCTGGAGTATGCCAGGAGGCTGGCACAGCGGAGTGTTCCCATCAGTGCACTGGTCAGGTCCTATCGGATCGGACACTGGCGCTTCCTGCAGTGGTGTCTGGAGGAACTCCACGGTCAGGGGATCGGAGAGGATCTCTTCGCCGCGACCGTCTGGCGCATGTTGACGGTGAGTTTCGGCTACATCGACCGAGTGACCGAGCATGTCATCGAGCTCTACCGGTTGGAACAGGAACGCTGGTTGTTGGGCCAGACGGCAGGGCGCGCCGCGCGGGTGCGGGAGATTCTTGCCGAGCAGGAGGTCGACGTCGACTGGGCGGAATCGGCACTTGGCTACCGGCTCAGGCAGGTGCACCTGGGGCTGGTGGCCTGGCTGCCCGTGCCGACGCACGGTGGTGGAGGGTTGGCCCGACTCGACCGGATCACCAGTGCCATCGCCGAAGAATTGAACTGTTCCGCAAGGCCGTTGTTCATCCCTCATGATGAGAAGTCGTGCTGGGCCTGGTTGCCGTGCGGCTCGGACGGTGAGGTCTCCTTCGAACGGATGTGGGGTGTGGTCGAGGCCGGCGATCCGTCCATGTGCGTGTGCGCCGGGCGGCCGGAGCCCGGTGTCGAGGGATTCCGCTGGACGCACCGGCAGGCCTTGCGGGCACAGGAGCTGGCCGCGGCGTCGAGTTCGGGGGTTCGATTCACCGCCTACTCCCGCGTTGCTCCGATTGCCCTGATGTGTAGGAATATCGACGACGTACGGATCTGGATACGGAGCGTTCTCGGTCCGTTGGCCGTCGATGACGAGCCCGCCGCACGGTCACGGGAGACCGTGCGGATCTTCCTGGACACCGGTTGCAGTTACACCGCTACGGCACGTCGGCAGATCCTCCACAAGAACACCGTGCAGTACCGCATCCGGAAGGCCGAGGAGGCCATGGGGCATACGGTCCAGGAACAGCGGACCGATCTCGAGGTGGCGCTCCTTGCCGTCCAGTACCTCGGCTCGACGCTCCTGACTTCCTCATGAGACAGCACTCACTCCCTCGCGGGCAGCACTCGGTCGGCCTTACGCCGAGTCAGTCCTCGCCGAGGGCGCGCATGACCCTGATCTGCGCCTCGTCCCGCGCGCTCTCCAGTTCCTCGACGGTCGCACCGAAGTCGGCTTGTCCGGAGAGGAGTTCGACGGTCGCTGCGTCGAGTGTCGGGGTGCCGAGATCACGCCACAGGTCTTCCAGAGCGGGGCCAAGGTGTTGCAGAAAGTACGGCAGACCGCCGGGGCCGCCGCCGAGGTGGAAGCTGCGGAAGGGGCCGGCGACGGCCCAACGCAGGCCGAGGGAGGAGGTGACGACGTCGTCGATTTCCTGTTCGGTCACCACACCTTGGACGACGAGGTTGACCGCCTCGCGGAAGAACGCGGCCTGCAGCCGGTTGGCGACGAATCCGGGCACCTCCTTGCGCAGCACCTGCGGCTTCTTGCCGAGTGCCGTGTAGAAGGCGACGGCGCGCCGCACCGTGTCCGGATCGGTCTGTTCGCCGGGGACGACCTCGACCAGCGGGACAAGGTGCGGCGGATTGAACGGATGGCCGATGACGAGCCGTCCCGGTTGCGTCATCGCCTGGGCCATCGCGGTGGCGCGAATGCCGGAGGTGGAGCTGAGCAGCAGGGTGTCCGGGCCCGTGGCCCGCTCGATCCGGGCGAAGAGGTCCTGTTTGAAGTCCAGGCGCTCCGGGCCGTTCTCCTGGACCACGTCCGCGTCCGCGACCGCCTTGCCGATGTCGGCTTCGAAGCGCAGATCGCGGTCGAGACCGTCGCGCAGGCCGATTGCCCGTAGCGCCGGGACGGCCTGCCGCAGTTGGTCGCGCGTGCGTTGGGCCACGCCGGGGAGCGGGTCGTTGACAGTGACGGTCAGGCCCCTGGCGAGGAACAGGGCGGTCCACGATGCTCCGATGACCCCGGCGCCGATGACGGTGACGCGCTGGAAGCCGTCCATGGTGCCGTCGGTGGCGGGGGAAGTACCGTTCATGATGACTCCTGGCGTGCTGCCGTGAGGTAGTCGTGGACGGGCTCGGGAGGCGGCAGGGTGAGGTCGGTCAGGACGTGGCCGGCCGAGAGGACCTTGTGGACGGGAAGGTCCGCCAGCGGCGCCAGGGCGTGCTGGAAGAGCTGCAGCCGGGCGGGGCCGGTCCAGGCGCCCTTCACGGTGATGTCGTTGATCTGGAAGCGGACCAGTTCGCAGATGCGCGGCCGGCCGGTGTATCCGGGGAGGATCTTCAGCATGAAAGTGGGACGGCAGATCTCCTCTCGTGCCTGGTCGGCGTCGAGCGGGGCGTGCTTGTAGCCCATGGTGGCGGTGGCGACACGCAGGGAACCGTAGTCAAGGGTGCCGACCAGGGTGTCGGCGTCGACGGTCAGCCTCGGGGCGCCGAGTTTCTTCGGGTAGGCACTGATCTCGCGGCCGCTGGCGATGGCCGGCAGGTTGTCCACGTACATCGCCAGGACGTACTCACCGCGCTCGCCCTCGTACTCCACGGAGAGCACTTGGCCCGACTCGGTGTAGTCACCCAGGCCGGTGGTGTCGGGCATCCGCATGATTTCGAAGCGCACGGTCGGCTCGGCGACCCGCAGCGGCTCGGGGATGAGGCGTTCCAGCGCTCGCTGGTCGGTGCGGTAGACGATGGTGAAGTACTCCCGGTCGGTGAAGCGGTACGGGCCACGGGGGTAGGCGGGAGCGTCCAGCGGGGTGGTGAGCTGTTGGGTCACGTCTTGGTCGCGCATGGTGTGGCCTGGGATCTTGTCGGGTGTGGTGGGTCGGTTGCGCCGGGTGGCGGGACCCCGGTACGCCGCGGGTGCGGCGGGCCACCTCGACGCGGCCGGGGATCAGCGGCGCTGCCAGTGCGGTGACCGCTTCTCCACGAAGGCGCGGGCGCCTTCCTTGGCGTCCTGGGACGCCAGGACGGGCGCGACGATCTGGTCCTGCTCCTGGAAGGCATCCTGATCGCGGTAGGACGTCCGCTGGTCGATGCAGCGTTTGACGGCTGCCACCGCCAGAGGGGCGTTGCGGGCGATACGGGTGGCGAGGCCCAGGGCCTGGTCGAGTGCCTGGCCGGGTTCGGTGAGGTGGTTGACCAGGCCGAGCCGCTCGGCGCGTTCGGCGGGCAGGGGATCGCCAGTGAGCAGGAGTTCCAGGGCGATGTTGCGGGGGATCCGTTCCGGCAGTCGGATCAGACCTCCTTCGGGCGGGACGAGTCCGTAGTGGACCTCGGTCTGGCCGAAGGTGGCGTCGCGGGCGGCCACGACCATGTCGCAGGAGAGTGCCATCTCGGTGCCGCCGCCCAGCGCGTAGCCTTCGACGGCGGCGATGAGGGGGGTGGTGATCCGGGCGCGGGTGATACCTGCGAAGCCCCGGCCGGGGATGATCGGGGTGTCCCCGGTGGCGAACGCCTTGAGGTCCATGCCGGCACTGAAAGTTCCGCCCGCACCTGTGAGGATTCCGACCAGGAGGTCGTCGCGGGCGTCGAGCTGGTCCAGGGCGGCAGCCAGTGCCCGGGCAGCGGCACCGTCGATGGCGTTGCGTGCCTGCGGCCGGTCGATGGTGATCACCAGCGTGCCGTCGAATTCCTCGGTGCGCACTGTCGGAGTGTCAGTGGCCTCGGTCATGGTGAGACTTCCCTTCTCCCCCGTCTCTGCTCCGCCTCCACGGTGGTGTGCGTCTCGGCGGCGTGGTCCTGGTTTCGCGGCGCCCCCCGGGCCGGGGCTTCAAACGATTGCCTCCGCCTTGCGCAGGTCCTCGATCCCGGCGGCGTCGAAGCCCAGGTCACGCAGCACGGATTCGGTGTGTTCGCCGAGGTCCGGGGCCGGACGCGGGGGCACCTTCCGTTCCTGGTCCAGCCGTATGGGGCTGTCGACGGTCAGAGGCGGCTCGGAGCTGCCGTCCTCGATCGGGACGACGATCCGGTTGGCGACGAGCTGGGGGTCGCGGGCGCACTCCTCAAGTGTCTGGACGACTCCGTAGGTGAGGCCCGCGGCGTCGAGCAGCTCGCGCCACTCGGCCAGGGGACGACTCGCGAAGGTCTTGTCCAGCAAGGCGACGATCTCGGCGGAGTTGGCGCGGCGGCTCGCGGTGTCGGCGTAGCGTGGGTTCTCCGCCGCCTCGGGGTGGCCCATGGCCTTCAGGAACAGCGGGACCTGCTTGTCCTCGTTGGCGAAGGCGAGCAGTACCCAGCGGTCGTCCGCCGTGCGGTACATGTTCGCCAGCGCGTTCGGCGGATGGATCCGGTCGACCGGGCGGGGGTTCTTCGCGCCGACCAGGATGGCCTGCAACCACATGCTGGCCGCCCACACGCCTTCGGCCAGCAGCGACGCCGTGACCCGTGCGCCCTGGCCGGTCTTCTCCCGCCGGTACAGGGCGGTCATGATCCCGGCGAACAGGGTGACCGCGGTCGCGTGGTCGCCCGATCCGAAGATGTTCATCGCCGGCGGCGCGTCGCGCTGGCGTGTGACGTCCATCAGGCCGCTGCGCGCCCAGTACGCCGTCACGTCGAAGCCGGGCAGGTGCGCGTCCGGACCGGCCTCGCCGAAGCCGGTGACGTCGGCGTAGATCAGCCGCGGATTGAGCGGGGCCAGGTCGTCGTACTCCAGGCCCAGCTTCGCGCGCGTCCGCGGTGGGAAGTTGGTCACCAGCACGTCCGACCAGGCCACCAGCCGCTCGAGCACCGGCCGGGCCCCGGGCGACTTCAGGTTCAGGGCGATGCTGCGCTTGTTGCGGTTGTCCAGCTGCCAGGGGTAGTTGACCCCATCGACCTGCGGATTCGGTGGCACGCGGCTGAGCGCGCGGTAGGTGTCGCCGGCGTGTGGTGGTTCCACCTTGACGACGTCGGCACCGAAGTCACCGAGCATGGTGGCCGCCGCCGGGGCGGCGATGAAGCTGGCGAGATCGACGACGTGCAGTCCCTCCAGCAGGGGCACGTTGTCCATGGCTGCTCCCTTCCTCGCTGGTCAGCGGCTCGCGGCCACCGGGACGAAGGCGTTGTATCCGGTGATGTCCCGGCCGACGATCAGCGCCTGCACCGTGTCCGTGCCCTCGTAGGTGTCGATGGCCTCGATGTCGCACAGGTGCCGGGCCACGTGGTAGTCGAGCACGATCCCGTTGCCGCCGAGCATGTCGCGGGCGTCGGCGAGGATGGCCCGGGCACGTTCGGTGTAGTGCATCTTGGCCAGGGCCACCCGCGGCATCGAGAACTTGCCCTCGTCCATGAGCTGGCTGAGCCGGTACTGCATGCACACCATGTCGGTGATGTCCGCCAGCATCCGCGCCAGCCGGTACTGGATGAGCTGGAAGGACGCCAACGGCATCCCGAACTGATGCCGCTGCTTGGCGTAGGCCAAGGCGGTCTCGTAGCCCGCGATGGCCGCCCCGACCGACTCCCAGGCCACGCAGAAGCGGGAGGCCAGCAGGACCTTCTCGGTGTCGCGGAAGGTGTGGCCTCCGGCCAGCCGGTTCTCTGCGGGCACCCGGACGTCGGTGAGCGAGATCTGTGCGTTCTGCACGCATCGCAGAGCCGTCTTGCCCGTGATCGCCTGGGCATCGAACCCCGGCGTGCCCTTTTCCACCACATAGCCGCCGACGTGCCCGTCCTCTCCCCGGGCCCAGATGATCACGTAGTCGGCGAACGTGGCATTGCCGATCCACCGCTTGTGGCCGTTGAGCACGTAGGAGTCACCGTCCCGGCGCACGGTCGTCTCCAGCTTGACCACGTCCGTGCCGTGCGCGGGCTCGGTCAGGCCGAAGGCGCCGATCTTCTCCAGGCGCGCCATCGGCGGCAGGAAACGCTGCTTCTGCTCCTCCGACCCCAGCAGTCCGATCGAGGTCATTGCCAGTGCCGAGTGCACGCCCATGAAGGTGGAGACACTCAGATCCCCGCGGGCCAGCTCCAGGATCACCACGCCGGCCGTCACATTGCTCATTCCCGGACAGCCGTCACCGGAGACCTGGAAACCCGCGATACCCAGCTGCGCCAGCTTGGGGACCAGTTCGTGAGGGAACTCCGCCCGCTCCCAGTAGGGATTGATGATCGGGTCGACCTCTCGGTCCATGAAGTCGCGGACCCGATGGCGAAGGGCCTGCTGCTCGTCCGTGAGCAGATCCCCGAGCAGGTAGTAGTCGGATTCCTCGGGCCCACCCAGCACAGGCGGCTCCACCACCGGATGCCCGTCCCCTTCCGGGATGCTCGGCCCCGAACCGACCGCGGTGCCGCGTGTTGCGTTCATGTCCGGCTCCTTCCGGGCTCCGGAGAGGAGATCTCTTCTCTGCACACGACGCTAGAAGTGCGCGGCCAAGCAGCCACTGGGCGCAAAGCACCATCTTCGCAGCGAAGTTCGTGCGGGTGCGCCAAACCGCCCGCCCCCGCCTCGCGGCACCCTTGGGGTACGAGGAATCGACGTGATCACGCCGAAGGAAGTGGTCGGCCGAAGGAAGTGGTCGGGTGACTGCCGCCGAAGCTCGGCTCGGACCCATCAAGCACGCCGTGGTGCCGTACCTGCTCAACCGCGAATCAATCGGGGACCGGCTCGCGCTGCCCGTGATCGCCCCCGCCAGGACGGCGGCCGTTCGATGCGACGCCGACCACGTTGGCCTGGACGGCGCGCGGGGGCTTACCCGAGACGGTCAGGGGTAGGCCGTGCCCGGTCGCCGGGCTCTCGTCCAACCAGCGGTGGTCCCCCCTCAACGGGCCGAAAACCGATCTTCTGCTTGTCGGCAAGGATCGTGCACGTGGACCGGACACCGCGCCCGTCGGGCGACATCACGGCGTTCTGCTCGTCGTCGCTCGTCGGATCGCTCAGGTGCACGACGACATCCTCGTCGGCGCCGCACTCCACGAAGCCGGCGCGGGTGGCTCTGCCGCCGGAATCGAGGAGCACGACCGCCATGCGCGTGAAGCCCAGGTCGAAGAGGGCACGGATACGGATCCAGGGAGCCAGGTACTCCAAGGTGTCCACGGCGTAGGGGGACGGGGCGTCCGGGCTCTGTCCGCAGAGGTCCACGAGAGGGCTGTTGACCCCCCTTGACGCCTGGATAGTTGATGAACTCGGCGGTGCTCGGAACGAGAAAGGTCCGCTCCGCCCGCGGTTCCCACCGCATGGGATCCCACGCCTGCACCGCAACGGTGGTGTAGCGCGCCCATGCTGCAGGTCACGATGACGACAGTGCCCTCGCGGGTGAACGGGCTGTCCGACAGCGTGTATCAGCAGTTGCCCGGGTAAGGCGCCGAGAGGCCTCGGTTCGGCTTCTCCTTGCCACGGGACGCGCTCGCTCGGCCCGTCCGGACTCCGCGGCGCGGCCCGCCTCGCCTTGTAGATCCTCGTCAATCACCATGCCTCTACCCTGAAGCGTGCGTCCAGCGGCTGCAGGGCGAGGGCTGGACGAGGGCGGACGGACTCCGGGGTCGCGAGGCTGAGGCGGAAGCGGGACCAGACAGCGGCCAGCAGGCTGACGGCCTCGACCGCTGCCAGGGATGCGCCGAAGCACGTACGCGGGCCGAGTCCGAAGGGGAAGTAGGAGCCGCGTGGAACTTCCGTCGGCTCCTTCCCCAGCCAGCGTTCTGGGCGGAATTCTCCGGCCTGCTTCCAGTGCCGCGGGTCGCGGTGATTCACCCACTGACTCACCGTGACTGTGGTGCCGGCCGGAATAACGTAGTCCGAGAACTTCACATCGATACGGGCGTCCCGGCTGGTCATCCAGACCGGTGAGTACAGCCGGAGGCTTTCCCGCAGAACTGCGTCGGTGTACGGCAGTTCGCCCAACAGTGCCATCCCGGTGACATTCCCAGCGAGCGCCTTCTCCGATTCGCGGTACACGCGCTCCGCCGCATCCGGATTTCGGGCGAGCAGGACACTGGCCCACACCACGGCGTCATTCGTGGTCTCGTATCCGGCCATGAGCAGTGTTGCCAGTTCGTCGTTCACCTCGGCCGGCGTAGGCGTCGGCGTGCCATGGAGCAGTGCGTGCAGCACGGGCGCGGCTTCCGGGTCCGCCGCGCGGCCCGAGGCGGAGACTCGGGCGAGAGTCCGTTCGACCCGACGGAGATTGCGGCGGATCTGCAACTTGCGACGGGTGGGAAGCCACTCGGGGAGCACCACCGGTGAGGCGGAGAGTTCCATGATCGGAACTACCATCCCGGCGACTTCGGCGACCTCCGATTCGGTGTACTCCTCGCCGAACATCAGAGCCGTGACCAGGCGCAGGGTCACCACTGACACGTCCTGCTGCAGGTCCCGCACCTGGCCCGGACGCCACTGCTCCAGCATCCGCTCGCCCTGCTCGCGCATGGCGGCGGCGGCCGTCGCGGACAGTTCCCGGCCGAAGGCCGGCTGGATGCGCCGACGCTTGGCCTTCCAGTCCTCCCCGTCAGCGCTCATGGTGGACAGCGGCAGACTCTGCCTTCGTCCCGCACGCCGGGTCTCGGGGCCCTGCTTGACGAAATCGGCGTTGCGGTCGACGAGCATGCGCTCGACGTGCTCAGGGCCCGCAAGCAGGACGTTCCGCGGACTGATGCGGACGATGTCCCCGTACTCCTTCGCACATGCGGTGAGAAACCGGAGTGGATCGGTGCTGAATTCTTGAAGATTTCCGAGTACGCGGTCGCCTGCCGGTCCCGGTATGTCCAGCAGCATTTTCCCTGACACCCCGCCCCGCCTTTCCAGGAATACCGGGGTGTGCGAGCAGCGCTCGAACACCCCGGCAGCTACTTTCCGCGCCGATCAGTAATACAGGTACGGGGCGGTCAGCCGGTCCTTGCGGGTGAGTCGCATGAACAGGGCTCCGGTGAGCACGAGCTTACGCATAGAGATACACCTCCCGATGATTGCACTCAGATCCCGGTAGAGCATCAACGGCGGAAACCGTATTGGCGTTGACTGACACACGTCAAGAGGCACGTTTCTGATATGGGGACAAGGAAGCTTATTACGCCCTATCCTGCGGTCAGGACTAGATGTATGCGGACGTTCCGACAACGCGGCGAGATGCCGTAGCTGTCGTCGTGTGCCCGCCGGGGGCACGGGACAGCCCTGAGGCCGACGCTCGCCCCGGGACCGCGTGGGTGACCCGGATGGACGGGCGCAGGACGTGACGGGCCGGTGGTTCCGGGCCTGCGCCGAGCGCGGGCGGGCCGGACGGCGGGTGTGTCGGCCGCCGTAGGCCTCGCATCCGCCCGGCTCACCGCGGGAACGGGGGCGCCGGGGTCAGCCGGACTTCTTGGTGATCACGAAGCGGTCGATGACCAGATGGTCGATCTCCGTGGCGAGGAGGCACTCCAGAGCGTCGCGCGGCGAGCAGACGATGGGCTCGCCGGCCACGTTGAAGGACGTGTTGAGGAGGCAGGGCACGCCAGCCCGCTCGGTGAAGGCGCGCAGAAGGCGTGCCAGGACCGGGTTCTGGTGGTCGTCGACGGTCTGCACGCGCGCGGTGCCGTCGACGTGGCAAGCTCCGGGTATCCGCTCGCGGTACTCCTCGCGGACCGGGAAGACGAACGTCATGTATGGCGATGAGGTCTTCTTGCCGAGGTCGAACACCCGGTGCGCTTCGGACTCGCGGACGACCGGGGCGAAGGGGCGGAAGGGCTCGCGGTGCTTGACGCGGATGTTGATGATGTCCTTGATCTCGGGGAAAGCCGGGTTGGCAAGGATGCTGCGGTTGCCCAGAGCGCGCGGCCCGTACTCGGTGCGCCCCTGGAACCAGGCCACGACGTTCTTCTCGGACAGCAGCCGCGCCGTGTGCTCGGTGACCGCCTCGATGTCGGCCTCCTCCTGCCACTCGACGCGGTCGGCGTACTCCTCCAGTGCCTCCAGGATGTGCGGCTCGTCGTAGGAGGGCCCGAGGTAGGGCGTGGCGGCGTCGGCGGAGCGGTTTCTGAGCCCGGCCGTGTACACGGCCGCGCCGATGGCGACCCCCGGGTCGCTCGCGCCGAAGCTGACCTCCATGCCGGTGAACGACGAGCGTTCCAGCATCTTGGTGTTGGCCACGCAGTTCAATGCGAGACCGCCCTCGAAGAGGAGTGTGTCCAGACCGGAGGCGGCCGTCAGCGCCCGCACTTGGTGCGCGGTGACGGCCTCCACCATGTGCTGGGCCATGGTGGCGACCTTCACCCGGAAGTCGAACTCCTCGCGCTTCTCGCTGTCACCGTCGAACAGGTCGTCGAACAGCGCGTAGTACGCCGTCACGCCCCTGGGGATGGAAATGGTGTACGTGCCGTTCGCGTGGAGTCGTACGCAGCGCTCCAGCAGGGGGTTGCGACGCGGCGACGGACCGTACGCGGCCAGTCCCATCACCTTGTACTCGTCGTTGTTGGGCACGAAGCCGAGGTAGCGGGTGATCCGTCCGTAGGCCACGCCGAGCGAACTGGTCATCGGGATGGTGCTGTCGTCGAAGACGCGCACCACACCGTCGCGCACTTCGCCCATCACCGAGGAGAGGGTCTCGGCCCGCCCGTCGCTCACCAGAAACGCCGCGTCTCCGCCCCCGGCCAGATAGGCGCCGCACGTCAAATGGGCCAGATGATGAGGCACCAGGACCAGCTTGTTGGGGTCGAGCTCGCAGCCGGTGCGCTGCACGAAGTCGTCGTGGATCGCCTCACGGCTGACCATGTCGGTGTAGAACTCGCCGGCGCGCCGCAGGACGTCGAACTTCTCGGCGGGCGACTGACCGCCCGAGGCGACCTGGGCGATCATCTCGTCGGCCACCTCGGGCGAGAAGCGCCAAGGGAAGGCGACCACATCCACCTGATCGAGGGAGACGCCGGCGAAGTCCAGGCACCACTGGATCGCGTGGGCGGGGAAGTCGGAGGTCTTCTTGACGCGGCTGAGCCGTTCCTCCTCGACGGCGGCGACCAGTTCGCCGTCGACCACGAGGGCCGCCGACGCGTCGTGGCCCACGAGCAGGTTGCGGGCGACGCCGGTCGCCCCGAACAGGCGCCCGAAGATCTCGGCGCCCTTGGTGAATCCGTTGTACCCGAGCACGATCACGGTGGTTCAGCCTCCCTGGCGAAGATGGTTGCGACACGGCCCCACGGCCACCGTCACGGGTCCTGCGGAAGGTCGATCGGCTCGTTCGGGCCGGCCTTGGACTCGATGGTCAGGAAGGACAGCACCTCGTCGCCGATGTTCTTCAGGTCGTGCAGGTGATGTCCGCCGTCGGCGACGGTGAAGTACCTCGTCCGCCCGCGGGCATAGGAGATCTCCCGGCTGGTGCCGTCGCTCATGTGCTGGCGGGCGCGACCGTCGGTGAGGGCGATCCAGTGGTAGTCGAGGACATGACGGTGGACGGGGAGGCGCTCGCCCGGCTCGAGGCTCGTCTCCCAGACGCGCAGGCTCTCGGTGTCGACCAGCAGGGTGCGGCCGACGCGGCCGTTGTGCTCGTTGGCGGCGAAGTCCGCGTGCAGCGGCGGGCTCCAGCGGTCGTAGTTCTCGGCGACGACCTCGCTGGTCAGCGGGCGGTCGTGCACCGGGTGGTGGTCGGTCTGGGGGCGGTTACCCACGGGCCGGTCCTTTCGCTCTCGGGGTGCTGGTGGCGCAATGGTCGGCCCGCAGTTCACCGCACACGGGACAAGGCGTCGAGCAGGGTGTCGCCGGCCCGCTCGTCGGCGATGGAGACACGGCAGGTGTCGGGAACCAGCCGGGCGGTGTCGGCAACCATGATCCCGGCGCCGCGCAGCTGCTCCATGACGCGTCCGTGGTTGTGCGTGCGGACCAGGAGGAAGTTGGTCTCGGAGGGGAACACCTGCTCCACGGCCGGGTGCTGGGCGAGCGCACGGGCCATCCGGTCCCGCTCCGACAGGATGCGCCGGACGCTGTCCAGCACCCGCGGGGAGTCGGTGAGCCGGTCGCGTACCGCCCGCTGCGAGGCGTTGGTGAACCCGAAGGGCACCTGGACCCGGCGCAGGGCGTCGACGAGCCCCGGCTGTGCCAGAGCGACACCGCAGCGGGCCCCGGCCAGCCCCCACGCCTTGGAGAGCGTCCTGAGCACGATGAGGTTGTCGTGCCGGGCGATGAGCGGGGCGTACGAGGGCCCCACGCTGAACTCCACATACGCCTCGTCGATCACGACCAGGCCCCGGCTGCGGGTGACCAGTTCGAGCACCTGCTCCGGGTCGAGCCTGGTGCCGACCGGATTGTTGGGGTCGCACAGGAACGTCACGCGCGGGTCGGCCGCCAGAATCCGTTCGACGTCCAGCCGCGCCAGGTCGTCGCCGAGCAGCGGTGCCTCGACGACGGGCAGCCGCAGCACGCGGGCGAAGTGCGCGTACAGCTCGAAGGTCGGAGGGGTGACGCAGACCGCCTCGCCGGGTGAGGCCAGCGCGGCAAGGAGCAGCATGACGGCGTCGACGGCCCCGCTGGTGAACAGGGCGTACTCGGCGCCGAGTTCACCGAGGCCCTCGTGTCCGGGCAGCCGTCCGACGGTGGTCAGATACGTACGGGCCAACTCGGCCGTGTCGAGTTCGGGGTAGCGTCCGTCCGCCCCGAGGAACGGGTTGGTGTTGCCGGAGAGGTCGAGCAGGTCGAACTTGGGCCGGCCGCGGAAGCGTGCCGGGCCCGGGACCGGCACCGCGGCGACCGGTTCGGTGGCGAAGGCCGACACCTCGATTTCCGTGGGCTCCTCAGGCTCGGCGTCCATGCCGGGGGCGAGCAGCCAGTGGTCGAGGAGGACGAACTGGTCGGCGCCCAGGGCCCGCATCCGCTCGGCGTCGCCGGGCCCGAGGTGGACCCACTCCAGGCCGGTGCGTCGGGCGTGCAGATACAGCTCGTACAGGGACGCCTCGTACAGGGCCTGCCGCGCGGCCGGAGCGTCTGGTGCCAGGGCCTGGGTGAGGCTGTAGATCCCGCGCCCGTTGTGCGAGCGGACCAGGAGTCCGGCCTGTACGACGTGGCAGCCGCGGCGGCGTACGAGCAGGTCGGTGCGGTCCGCCAAGGTCCCCTGGGCCAGGGCGTCGAGCGCCTCGGCGCTCCAGAGCGCGCCGCGCCCGCCCTCTTGCTGATGGAGAGCGGCGAACGCCTCGCGCGCCGCGGGCTGCCGAGGCAGGTCGCCGAGCCGGATCAGCTCCCAGCTCAGCTCCCGGTACTCGTCGTGGCGGGCGCGCAGTTCGCCGAGCCGCTGCTCGCCGACCCGGCTGCCCAGCACGTCGGCCACCTCGCCGGGCAGCGTTACGAGCCCCTCGCTTCCCGCGGCGGCGACGACGAACCCGGCCGTGCGCAGCGGCCCGGTGTCGTCGGTGCGGCGCACGTACGGTACGAGAATCTGTTTGAGGCCCAACTCATTTGCCTTGCTCATGAGTTCGTTCACTGCAAGTGGGCTGGGAGCGGGACTGCTCGGGCCATGGGGCACTCCCCCGATCAAGGTGGGGCGCTGCGGGTCGGACACGTCGGCCCGTGTGAACCACTCGTGGAGCAGGCCGAGTCGGCCCGGCGCGCCGACCGGCCGGCCGGACTCCAGCGCGGCGCACAGGACACGCCGCAGCTCGGTGACATCCGATTCCCTACGCATCGCCGCCCTCCACTCCCTCGGAGGCGCCGGACGTCTCGCCCTCGTCGGCGGCGAGGTGCGCCTCGATACGGTCGCGGTACTCCACGAACATTTCGGCCAGCGTGCGAGCGATGCCCGGCCGCCAGTCGACGGTGCAGTCGCCGATGAGGTCGCGGCGGACGCGGTGGTCGAAGATCGCCGTCTCGCGGCTGGGCGACTCGCGGTCGAGCCGGGCCGGGACGCCGGTGAGAGCGGACATGTAGCCGATGAGGTCGGTCATGCCGACTTCTTCGTCTCCGCCCCAGTTCACCACCTGAGCGGGCGTGCGGGCGGCCGCCCACAGCAGCGGCACCTGGCGGACGACGTCATCGGTGTGGAGCAGGTTGCAGTAGTTCTGGCCCTCGCGCGGCACCGCGCAGGCCCGGCCGCTCCGCAGCTGCTCGAAGAGGATCACCGGCACGCCGCCGTGCCCGTACGGGCCGTAGGCGATGTTCAGCCGGGCGATGACCGTCGGCAGTCGCAGGCTCTCGGCGAGGCCCCGGGCCACGCCCTCGGCCGTGATCTTGGCGACGGGGTACGTGGGCAGCCAGGGGGCCGCGCCGCCGAGCGGGTCGCTCTCCCGATAGCGGTGTGTCGCGTCGGCCCGGTTGTAGACGACTCCGGAGGAGACGAAGAGGAAGGCCTCGGCGCCGGCGCAGTGCGTCATCAGGCGCGCGGTACTCACCGCGTTGACGCGGGCGGTGTCCTCGAAGTCGTGGCCGTCGCCCCGGTGGACGGCCGAGTGCAGCACATGGGTGAAGTCATCCGGCAGTCCGTCGAGTTCGTCGGTGGCCATGTCCCAGACGACGGTACGGGCGCCAGCGGTCTCCAACATCTTGCGGGCCTCGGCATCGCCGAACCGGCCGAGGCACCACACTTCGTTGCCGGCAGCGAGCGCCTCGGCCACGGGCCGCGCGATCTGTCCGGTGGCGCCGGTGATGAGAATCTTCTTGCCTTGCATGGTCAGTCGCTCCCGGTTGTGTCGAAGGTGGCCCGGCAGGTCATCGGTCCAGCGCGCGGGTCAGTTCCCTGCGCAGGGTTGCCTGGAAGCTCTGGACGTGCTGGGGGCTCATCAGCGTGTAGTGCTCGCCGCCCACCTCGATGTAGCTGTTCGTCTCGCGGGTGAACTCGTCCCAGTCGCGCAGCTGACCGTCCAGCCACTCCTGCTTGGTGCCCTTGAGTGGGGTGCAGTAGAAGACCCGCGCCCGTTCGACCGTGCCGGACGGCTCGTAGTCGCGTCCCAGGTGCACCATGCTCTGCGCCAGGTGCACCCAGGCGCCGAACCGTTCGACATTCAGGTCGAGTTCGGCCAGCCGCCTGGGCGGGGCGTGCTCGACGAGGTGGGCGAGCTGGTCCGCCTCGGGCAACAGGCGCAGGGCGGTGCTCAGTTCGGGGATGTCTGCCGGGTTGATGAGTTCGAGGAAGAGCGCCAGGTTGATGGCGCCGTCGGTGAAGGTGATCTCGTTCATTCGGCCGGAGATGCGCGGGGGAAGGTTGAAGATGCCGACGAAGTCAACCCTTTCGCCGTCGGCCTCCAGACGCTTGGCGATCTCGAACGCCACGGCTCCACCGTAGGAGTAGCCCGCCACGGCGTACGGGCCGCTCGGGCGGGTCCGTCGGATCGCCGCGACATACGCGCCGACCATCTCGTCGAAGGAGGCGAAGTGGGACTCCCCCTGCCCGAAGCCCCGGGCCCGCAGCGCGTAGAACGGCCGCTCCCCGGTGAAGTACTTGGCGAGGTTGACGAAGACCAGTACCTCGCCGAGCCCCGGGTGGACGCAGAACAGCGGGATCCCCTCGCCGGTGACCTGGAGCGGCACCAGCGGGTCGTAGGCGACGTCGCCGCCCGCGCCGGACGTCGAGGCCAGGCGGGCCGCCAGCGCCCGCACGTTCGGGGCCTGCAGCAGCGTCGCCATGGGGAGGTCGTCGAGGCCGAAGGCGGTCTGGACGCGGAGTTTGAGCCGCAGGACGTCGAGCGAGGTGCCGCCCAGGTCGAAGAAGCTCGCGGTGACCGGGACCCGCCCGACGTTCAGCACCTCGGCGAACACCTGGGCCAGGGTGGCCTCCTCCTCGTCCGCCGGCTCCACGGGGCCGCCGAGGAAGCGGCCGGTCACTTCCTGGGCGCGCCGGGCCGCCGCGTCCAGCGCCCCGGACTCGACGGCCGTGCGCAGCCGGGACCGCTGGACCTTGCCGAGGTTGCCGCGCGGGATCTGCGCCTCGACGACGGGCAGGATCAGCTGGGGACGGAATCCCCAGTGCATCACCGTGGAGCTGCGTACCGCGACGAGCGTGCGGTAGAGGGTCGTCTCGTCGGCTGGGTCGACGGCCGGCACGAAGGCGACGGCCAGCTGTTCGGAGTCGGCGCCCTCGGGTCGGATCGGGAAGGCCGTGACCTGTCCGCGCCGGACGCCGTCGAGCTCGTCGAGGACCGCTTCCAGGTCGTGGCTGTAGTAGTTGACCCCGTTGACGATGATCGAATCCTTGGTGCGGCCGATCAGGGTCAGCCGCCCGTCGGCGTCGAGCCGGCCCAGGTCGCCGGTGCGGAACCAGCCGTCGTCGGTGAATGCTTCGGCGGTGGCCGCAGGGTTGCCGAAGTACCCACCGGTCACCATGGTTCCGCGTAGCTGCACCTCGCCGGAGACCGCCGAGGCGGGATTGTCGCTTGAGGAGAGCACCGTGCCGGTGCCGTCGGCGATCCGGATATGCAGCCCCTCGACCGGGTGGCCCAGCGGCGGGAACTCCTCGCCGAGGTCCCGGTCGGTGAACTCGCGGTTGAACACACTGCCCGCGCAGGTCTCGGTCATCCCGAACGCGGGCACCACCACGTCGGGGCGCAGTCCGTGGGGGGCCAGGGCGTCCAGGAACGACCGCACGGTGGCGGTCACGGTCGCCTCGCCGCCGGAGATGATGTAGCGGATCCGCGAGAGATCGATGCCGGACACGGTCCCGGCCGTCCGTGCGAGGGCCTGGTTGATCTGACCGAAGAGGAAGTTGGGAGTGAACGTCACCCGTACCTGGTGTGTCGTCAGAATTCTGAGCAATCCGACCGGTTCGGCCAGCACGGTGGCCGGGGTGGCGATGACCTGGTTCGCACCGTTGCGCATCGGCAGCAGGTGCGCCTCGATGGCCGCGATGTGATCGGCGGAGATCCAGTTCATCATGGTGTCGGCGGGCCCCAGGTCCAACGCCCCTGACTTCCCGGCCTGCGCCGCGAGAAGGTTGGCGTGGGTGAGCCGGACCGCCTTGCTCGATCCGGTCGACCCGGAGGTGAGCATCAGCAGGGCGAGGTCGTCCGGGGCGGCCGCGTGGATGTGCTCGGGCTCGGTCGGAGCGGCGTCCAGCTCCTCCACGGTCACCGTGGTCAGCCCGACGTCGGGCAGATCGTCGTGTGCCTTTGGTACCACGACCAACGGGTCGCCGAGGAGGTCGCGCAGGTGCTCCAGCTGCCGACGCAGGCGGGAGGAATCGGCGGCCGGGGCGATCGGGCAGGGCACGGCGCCCGCGTGCAGGCAGCCCCAGAAGGCGCGGAAGAAGCCCTCGGGGTCGCCGGCCGCGACCAGGATGCGGTCCCCCGGTACGGTGCCCCGGCTGAACAGGCCCTGGGCGATTCTCAGGGCGCCCTCGCGCAGGTCGGCGTAGGAGACGAACGGGCCGTCGACGAAGGTGACGCCGCGTGTGGTGTCCTGTGCGGCGCGTTCGAGCAGATGCGGAAGCGTCGTGACGCTTGTGGCGTGACGTATGTCCGGCATGGCAGTGAAGACCCCCGATCGAGGTGGGACTGAACTGGATGGATCAGCGCGCACGTACTGGCGGAGGGGTGGGTGGTGTCCGCGAGCGGTGAGGCCCTGTGAGTCCGGGGCGGGGCGGTGTCCGCCGCAGGCGGTGCGCGGCACGCGGCCGCGGCCGGTGCAGGTCGGCGGGTGGCGGTCCGCGTGCGGGCAATGTTCCGGTGGGAGTCGCTGCGGCGCTGGGATGTGGGCCTGTCCGCACCGGGGCACTTCGTCCCGTCGGTCTCGTTGAACCGGACGGTCTCTGCGATCGTGCGGCTCAGCCGCCGCTCTTCCGGGTCGGAGCCGATCGCCCCGCCGACGCGGCCGTAGGCCGGGTGGCGTGTCCGGCGAGGAGGAATGAGTGGGCTTGTCGAACGTGAAGGTGCGCGCGAAGTCCTCGCGCGTCAGGCTGCCGTGGGCGAGGCGCCGCAACACGAGACAGCCGTGGAAGCGCTCCGGCGGGCGGACCGCCATGGCGCGTCAAGGAACGCCAGTGCAGTTCGCCGCCCTGCCTGACGCCGTCCATGTAGATCTCGGGGGCGTCGACGAACGACTTGGCGACCACGTCGACGTCCGACTCTCCTGGGAACGGCTCCAGGGCGCGGTGGTAATCCTCGGCAGAGCGGACGGCCTCAGTGCGCAGCGGGCCCGCGCCGATGGCCGGTTCGACGACGAACGGCTTCCTCAGTTCCTCGGCGAGTTCCGCGTAGGGCGTGACCCGGGACGCATAACGAGCCCGCGCGCGCCGGACGTCCGGCGGGAGCCGACTCTTCTTCAGGTACTTGTCCCGGAAGAAGAGAACTCCCTGGGAATCGAAGTTTCCAGAAGGATTCAACTGCCGACGCAAATAGGTCGCGGCGTAGACTCCGGAATCATGAACACCGATAACGCCGACCAGGTCGTGGAGACCGGTGGAGGGCACCGCCGGGAAAACTTCCTGCACATTCTCCATGTCCGCGACGTAGCGATACTTATTCCCACCCTGTAAGTGTAGAGGTGCTGGCACGACACAAAAGGATTCTAGACGCCGACACCGCAGGGATTGATTGCGATCTCCCCCGTGTCCGACAACGACTATCGTGGGCATGCGTCGTCTCCAGAGTCACCACTGCCGAAATGACGAATTACTGTCGTGTTAGGTCACGATGAGCGGCGGGATCCGCCCCTGACATCCGATGCGCCATGACACAGCCACATGGCCGCGAGTCGTGCGATATGGGCCACAATGAGGGTTTGCATTACTCGCTTCGCGAACTGCTGTTTCTGCGTGCCGGGAGATCTTCGCCGAGCCGGTCAGGGTTGCGACGCCATGTACTTGCGGCCAAAGATCCGTATGGCACCAGCACACGATGCGCCGCGCCCGGGGTCGGACCCGGTCGGTCCACCGTCATGCGAGCGGCAAGCCGCCGCAGGCGCCGCCTGTCTCGTTGAAGCGTGCAATCTCGTCGATCGTGCATCTGAGCCTCGACTCGTCCGCGTCGGACACGACGGCGTGACCGACGCGGCCGTAAGGACCGACCGGCGCGTCGGGGGCGAAAGGGTAGTGCAGCTCGTCGAAAGAGAAGGCACGCTCGAAGTCCCGCTGCGTCAGCGTGCCGTCGCGCGGGTGACGCAGGAGCAGATATCCGTGGAAGCGGTCCGGTGTCCGGTGGCCGTACGGCGGCTCGGGCGCCTCCCCGAGGGCGAGGGCGATCTCGATGTCGAGGAGGTCGACGCCGTAGGTCAGTTGATTGACCCGGGGCGACAGGGCTCCCGGCAACCGGACGGCGCATTCGCCGAACATCAACCCGTCGGGCTGATGGAACGCCTCCATGTGGAAGACACAGTCGGGCGCCTCCAGGGTGGCGAGCACCCGGCGGGCCATGGCCTCGGCCTGTTCGAAAAGGTCCGGACATCGTTGCCGGTCGAGCACATGCGCGGCCAGAACGCCGCCCTGTACCGCGCTGAGCGGGGAGATGTGATTGCTGCTCAGAGACGACCACTGGAGCACGCCGTGCTGCCAGACGCCGTCGAGGTAGATCTCGGGTGCGTCGACGAACGACTCGGCAACGACTTCGACGTCCGAGCGTCCGGAGAACGGCTCAAGCGCCCGGGCGTACTCCCGGGGCGAGCGGACGACGCTGGTGCGCAGAGCGCCCGCCCCGGTGGCCGGCTTGACGACGAAAGAGGTGCCCAGCTCGGCGGCCGGCTCCTCGTAGGGCGTGCCCACGGGCAGATACCGGCACCGCGCGCGCCGCACCTCGGGCGGCAGCAGGCTCTTCTGGAGGTACTTGTCCCGGAAGTTGAGGACCTTACGTGAATCCGTGTTCCCCGGAAGATTCAATTGCCCACGCAGGCAGGCCGCCGGGAATACACCCATCTCATGGACGCTGAGCACGCCTGCCAGATCCCCCGTCTGAGCGGAGAGCACCGAGCGGAGAACTTCCTGGACGTTCTCCATGTCGGCGACACAGCGAAATTTCACCTTCTCCGGCGAGATGACCGGAGTCGGAACGATGTAGAAGGGATCTACACCCCGACGCCGGAGGGCCTCGTCAAGATCATCCCGATATCCAATAACCACCATCGTGGGCATGTGTCGTCTCCAGTGTTACGACTTGCCGAGCCGGGGAGAAGTTATTGCGATTTCATCGTGACACAGCCGGATCCTTTCCGGTCCGGCACCGGTGAATCATTGCACAGACCCAGTCGATCACACCCTGTGATATAAATCACAGGAGAATCATGAATGCCCCAACAGGAAGCCCAGATTCCTTGGCCGTGCCCGGCACACCGGAACCAGATCTGTAAAATGAACGACTCTGTCGCACTTTCGGTGGTGACGGTGCGGGAGGTTATGCCGAGAGGATGCGGTGAGAAGGAGGCTGAAGCCTGCCTTGCCGTACATCTGCCGTTTGGTCATCTTGGCCTTGGCCTTGGCCTTGGTGTTGACGCCCTCGGTGGGGCCGTTGCTGCGGGGAAGGGTGAGCCCGGCGACGGCGGCGTCGTGTCCTGGTCGAGGCCGTTGAGGAAGGCGTCCGGCTCGGGCAGAACGGCCACGCGTACCTGCTTGATCCAGGAGTCGAGGTCCGCGCCGCGGCGCTCGGCCATGAGCTGGGCGAAGTGGCGAACGAACTGGGCCAGTGCGGTCATCTCAAGGCAGACAGCGAGGAGTTCACCGATGGGCACCGGCCTTGTCGGGCAGGTTCTCGGGGCAGGCCGCGATCCAGGCGGTGACGCGGCGCGGTGAGGGCGTGATCCGGTCGCCTTCCAGGCGGCCCTGGTTGACGAACTTGTAGAGCAGGTTGAGGCTGCCTGTGTATTCCTTGAACCTGTCCGTGTGCGCAGGTTGACCGACCAGGAGGGGCAGGAGCTCCAGCAGATCGTGCGCCAGGGCAGCACCAGCTCGGTGCGGTGCCGGCGCGCGATGATGCTGCTGGCCGCGGCCGGCGGAAACCGGGTCCCGGTGATCGCGAAGCTCGTCCAGGCCGACAAGGACACGGTCCGCGACGTGATCCACCGCTTCAACGAGATCGGCCTGGCCTGCCTGGACCCTCGGTGGGCGGGAGGCCGTCCCCGCCTTCTCAGTCCTGACCACGAGGACTTCGTCGTCCAGACGGCCATCACCCGACCGACCAAGCTCGGACAGCCCTTCACGCGCTGGTCGATCCGCAAACTCGCCGCCTGCCTGCGGAAGGTGCACGGCCGTGTGATCCGGATGGGTCGCGAGGCGTTACGGTGCCTGCTCGCCCGTCGCGGCGTCACCTTCCAGCGCACCAAGACCTGGAAGGAATCCCCCGACCCTGAGCGCGACGGCAAGCTCGACCGGATCGAGCACGTGCTGGAGCACTTCCCGGACCGCGTCTTCGCGTGCGACGAGTTCGGCCCGCTCGGCGCCCACCCCACCGCCGGAGCCGGATGGGCGCTCGCCGGTCACTCCGAGCGTCATCCCGCGACCTATCACCGCACCCACGGGGTGCGGTACTTCCACGGCTGCTACTCCGTCGGCGACGACCGGCTGTGGGGCGTCAACCGCCGCAAGAAGGGTGCGGTGAACACCCTGACCGCACTGAGGTCGATCCGGGCCGCGCGCCCGGACGGCGCCCCCGATCTACATCATCCTGGACATCCTGTCCGCCCACAGGGGCGACAAGATCCGTCGCTGGGCGAAGAAGAACCGCGTCGAGCTGTGCTTCACCCCGACCTACGCCTCCTGGGCCAACCCTGTCGAAGCCCGTTTCGGGCCTCTGTGGCAGTTCACGATCGCCAACTCCCACCACCGCAACCACAGTGTGCAGAGCCGGGCCCTTGAGCTTGTTCCGCTTTGACGGACACCTTTGGTGTGGTGGTCAGGCTGCCAAGGCGGTCTCGTATTCGGCGGGACTGCGGTAGCCGAGGCTGC